>NZ_JBFYGP010000009.1:0-98588 GCF_041079415.1 Microbacterium sp. 20-116 | reverse complement strand
GTTCTGGACAGTCCGCCACTTGAGACGAAGCGGGGCCTTCCGGCCTCTCCGCTCTCCCCTGTGGGGCGAACAGGTAATAAGTTACGCGGGAACGACCGACCCGTCGAATCCGGGCACATCTCGGGCGTGTCGCCGGACCGCAGGCGCGGAATCCTGCGGAAACGTCGACGGCCCGGCGTGACCTTCCAGGTCGTCCGGGCCGAACCGCGGGAACGGTATGACGGTCAGGCGACGAGCGTCCATGTCGACGACGAGGTCATGGCATCCGCGTGTCCCCCGGTGAACTCGATCCCGCCGAAGAACATCGCGCCGATGACCAGAGCGAAGACGAACGCGATCGACAGGAAGAGCACGGCCACGCCGGCGAGGGTGATCAGGAGCGGAAGTCGAGAAGCCATGTCTTCATCCTGCCCTGATCCCCCGCTCGTTCACCAGGGCTTGCGCCCGGAAACGACCGAAGGCCGGCACCTCCGAGGAGGTACCGGCCTTCAGTGCGGGACGGATCAGCGACCGGAGAGCTTCTCGCGAAGCGCAGCCAGCGACTCGTCGTCGGCGAGGGTGCCCTGGGCGGGCGACTCGGACGAGAAGGATCCACCGAACGAACCGGTGTCCGTCGGGTTGGCTGCCTCGGCCTCGAGGGCCTTGGCGACGGCAGCCTTGTGAGCCTCCCAGCGACCCTGGGCAGCGGCGTACTCCTGCTCCCATGCTTCGCGCTGAGTGTCGAAGCCCTCGAGCCACGCACCCGACTCGGGGTCGAAGCCCTCGGGGTACTTGTACTCGCCACGCTCGTCGTACTCGGTGGCCATGCCGTACAGCGCCGGGTCGAACTCGGTGCCGTTGGGGTCGACCGACTCGTTGGCCTGCTTCAGCGACAGCGAGATGCGGCGACGCTCGAGATCGATGTCGATGATCTTGACGAAGACCTCTTCGCCGACCGACACGACCTGCTCGGCGAGCTCGACGTGCTTACCCGACAGCTCGGAGATGTGCACGAGGCCCTCGATGCCGTCGGCCACGCGGACGAACGCACCGAACGGAACGAGCTTGGTGACCTTGCCCGGAGCGATCTGGCCGATCGCGTGGGTACGGGCGAACACCTGCCACGGGTCTTCCTGCGTCGCCTTGAGCGAGAGCGACACGCGCTCGCGGTCGAGGTCGACCTCGAGGATCTCGACGGTGACCTCCTGGCCCACCTCGACGACCTCGGAGGCGTGCTCGATGTGCTTCCAGGAGAGCTCGGAGACGTGGACGAGACCGTCGACGCCACCCAGGTCGACGAACGCACCGAAGTTGACGATCGACGAGACCGTGCCCTTGCGGACCTGGCCCTTGTGGAGGTTGTTGAGGAACGTGGTGCGCGACTCGGACTGCGTCTGCTCGAGCAGGGCGCGGCGCGAAAGCACGACGTTGTTGCGGTTCTTGTCGAGCTCGAGGATCTTCGCCTCGATCTCCTGGCCGAGGTACGGCGTGAGGTCGCGGACGCGGCGCAGCTCGATGAGCGAGGCCGGGAGGAAGCCACGGAGGCCGATGTCGACGATGAGGCCACCCTTGACGACCTCGATCACGGAACCGGTGACAACACCGTCGTTCTCCTTGATCTTCTCGACGTCGCCCCACGCACGCTCGTACTGCGCGCGCTTCTTGGACAGGATGAGGCGGCCTTCCTTGTCCTCCTTCTGGAGAACGAGGGCCTCGACGTGATCGCCGACGTTGACGACCTCGTTGGGGTCGACGTCGTGCTTGATCGAGAGCTCGCGGGAGGGGATGACGCCCTCGGTCTTGTAACCGACGTCGAGGAGGACCTCGTCGCGGTCGATCTTCACCACGGTGCCTTCGATGAGGTCGCCGTCGTTGAAGAACTTGAGCGTCTTCTCGACCGCGGCCAGGAAGTCTTCGGCCGAGCCGATGTCGTTGATCGCGACCTGCTTGATAGCCGGGGCGGTCGTTGCGGTAGTCATGTAGTGGGTTGTCCTAGTTGGGTGTGGTGTCGGGCTCCGACTCCTGTACCCGTCGGTCCGAAGACCGGGGGCCGTCGGGCTGGCGCCGCCCGAGGGCGAACTCCAACCACGAGTCGAAGCGAAGCGGATTGTTTGTGCGATGCCACGGGCCCGCCAGACAGACGAACCCAGATGTGACACCCCAGTCTAACGCACCGCGCCTGGCGCGTGGTCGCGGGCTCCGCGCACCCGCCGTCGGGCACGTCGTACGGGGACACCCGACCCTGGCGACGGTGACGGACGGAGCCTGAGGCACCGGGAGCTTCGGGCGAGCGATTCGCCTCGGATCGGCGCTTTTGTCTGGCCGGTTTGAGGCGGTCTGCCCAGGTGGCGTCCAGAAACACGTGCCAGGCTCCCCGTCTTGTGCCCGCTGAACGCGGGTCGGACGGTGACACCCGCACCGTCCTCCCTCACGTGAAACCGGTTTTATGCGCTCTGACTCGACGCCCCCCACCAATCGTCGTGACCGCCGCCTCGCCGCCCGCCGCACTCGTCGTCGCCCCGTGACGACGGTGGGCACGCTCGTGCTCGGCGTCGTCGCGGCTGCGGCTCTCACCGGCACCGCGCCGGCTGCCACGGCTTCCCCCGCAGACCTGTCCACGGCGACGTTCTCTCTCGCCTCCTCGATCACTCCCACGGTCCTCGCCGCCAGTCCCGGTCCCGAGAAGACCCAGGCGAAGACCGCCGAAACCGCGGCCTCGACCTCGATCCAGGCTGCCGCCGCCGTGCAGAAGGACATCGCGGCATCCGGTCTCGACATCGGCCAGCCCGCCACGGTCGACACCACCGCTTTGCAGCACGCGACGGATCGTCTGGAGGCGGCGTCCGCGCTTCCCGAGACCTTCCTTCCCGCCCTCGCCCACGACGTCACCGCGGCCACCGCCTCGGTCGACCAGCGCGTGGCGGAGCTGCGCGGCGGCCTTGACGCCGCCGTCGCCAAGAAGGCCGAAGAAGAGGCCGCCGAGAAGGCACGACAGGAGGCCGAGGCCGCTGCTGCCGCGAAGGCCGCCGCAGACAAGGCGGCCGCGGAGAAGACCGAGTCGTCGTCGGGCTCCAACAGCGGTGGAGGCGGCGGATCGTCGGCCCCCATTCCCACAGGCGGCGGATCGGGCGACAACAGCGTCGCGGGTGCTCAGGCCGCTGCTCGCGACATGCTCGCCAGCCGCGGCTGGGGCGACGACCAGATGTCGTGCCTCGTGTCGCTGTGGAACAAGGAGTCGGGCTGGAACTACAAGGCCTACAACTCCGGTAGCGGCGCCTACGGCATCCCGCAGGCTCTCCCCGGCAGCAAGATGTCGTCCGCCGGTGCCGACTGGCAGACCAACGCGGCCACCCAGGTGTCGTGGGGCCTCGGGTACATCTCGGGCCGCTACGGCACGCCGTGCGGCGCGTGGGGCCACTCGCAGTCGACCGGCTGGTACTGAGCCCTCAGCTCCACCGCATCATCGAGCGCGCCGCTCCGGAGAACCCTCCGGTGCGGCGCGCTTCTGCGAGCAGCGAGAGGTTCTCGGGACCGTTGAGCTCGTGCAGGACGGCCGGACCCACGTGCACCTGCCAGGCGCCGTGAAAGCGGAGAGCGTCCGCCCGACGACGACCGATCTCGGAAGGCACGGCGACGAACTGCCGCGACCCGGAGCGTCCCGCGCGCTCGAGGACGCCGCGCACCCACCACGGCCCTCCGCCGCGATCGACCTCCAGCACGAAGCGCGGCGTCCGAATCGGACCGCACAGCTCCTCCAGGGCGATCCCGAACGTCCTCTGATCGGCAAGGCTCGCGTCCGCCATCCGGATCTCGGCGCGGGTGCCATCGGCATCCCTCCGCTCTCGCTCCCAGACGGGCACCGCGAGCGGGGACCGGACGCGCCCACTCTCGGACAGCGCCGTCCACACCACACGCGCCATGTTCCGCAGCGTCGCCGCGGCATCCCGAGCCTGCCGACGCGTGCGACGCCACGCGGAGAACAGGGGCACGGCCATGACGGCACCGATCAGGATGCTGACTCCCCCCACCGCGACTCCCGCGACGGGTGGCAGGAAGAACGACAACGCGAGCATCGCCGCCGGCGCTCCCGCCGATACTCCGAGCCACCCGCCGAGGGCACGCTCGGCCCGCACCGACGTCGAGAAGACCGGCGTGCGGGCCGGGCGCTCGACCACCGCGGAGAGCTCCTCGCGATCGTCGTACGGGGAGCCGATGCGCCAGGCGGATCGCGTCTCGTTCCGCGGCGGAACCGAGGTCAGGGCGTCGACACGCTCCAGCGACGCACCGGGGGCCTTCTCGAGCACCTCGTCGAGCGCACGACGACGTTCGCGCCCCAGCGCCGCCGGCAGCCCGCGGACGATGCGGTCGGGGTGGTCGGCGTCGAGTCCCCACAAGCCTGCGTGCTTGCGACGGAGGCGGGCGGCATCCGGTTGCGCGTCGAGGGGCGAGCCGGGCGGCAGAAGCGCCGAGACCGTCCAGTTGTGGGCGACCTTCTCGGGCCAGCTCGGATCGCGTCGCAGCGTACGGCCCCGCAACTGCTGCGTCGCTGACGCCGTCGCCACCGCCGTGAGGTCGATCAGGGTGTTCACCGCCGGGCAGTCCCAGCCTTCGCCGAACAGACCGCGCGTGCCCACGACCACCTCGAGCGAGCCGTCGGCGAGCAGCCGGGAGACGGCACCGACCACACCCGACCCCGTGGTCCCCCGCACCTCGAGGACGGCCACATCGTCGGGGCAGGGCTCCCCCGTCACCGGGACGCCGAGCTCGCGCGTGAGCGCCGGAAGCAGCGTGTCCGCGTGGCGGACGGCGACGCGCACCGTCGAGGACGTGACGAGGATCGCGCGCAGCGCCGAGGTGACGGCATCCGTCGCCACGATCGAGAACGTGCGGACGGCGCCGGCCGAGCCCAGGAGCCCCCCGTGGACGTTGCCGTGGGTGACGTAATCGGTCACGACGAGGGCGCGGAGGCGGTCGCCGAGCTCGGTGCGCTCGCGGGCGAGGATGTCGCACGCTCCCCTGTCCTTCGAGAGGGAGGACGCGAGGACCGTGTCGATCGGGTCGCGGGTGCGCCGCACCCCGCGGTCGGTCAGGGCGAAGCCGAAATCGGCGAGCAGGCGGCGCAGCCGGCGCCAATCGTCGGCGCGCGCGGGGTCGGGGAGAACCCGGTCCAGGGCATATCGACCCAGGAGGCGCAGCGTCTCCTCGGTCGTGGGCGCACGTCGCGCCACGGCGGGAAGACGAGCGGTGAGCGGGTCGTCGGGCGCGACGACGGAGAACATCGCCGCGGCGGCCTCGGCACCGGCGAAGTCGACGGCGAAGGCCGCCGAGAGAGCGGCATCGACCGCGGCATCGGGGTCGGACGACTCGGCGGCGGGCGGCGGGGGCTCGATCTCCGCACCGTCGACCGCGCTCCTCCCCGCGGGAGCGACCGGGGCCGGGGCCGAGACTCCCTCGACGGGCGGTTCGAGGGGATCCGCGGGGGCGGAAGGGGCCGGCGGCTGGAGCACCGCGCGGAGGAACTCTCTCCCGGCGCCCACCGCGAAGGTCGTCCGCAGCGCCTCGGCGAGAGCTTCGGCGTGGGCGGAGAGGAACGCCCTCTCCTCACCCGTCGGTTCGACCACGTGGACGAGGTCGCGGTACGGCGCGAGATCGCCCTCGCGCACGACGGCCGGCACGGGAACCTCGAGATCGACCTCGCCCAGCAACGAGACGTAGTTCTCGTATTCGTTCGCATCCTCGGGCGAAGGAAGTGTGGCCGTGAGTCCGATCACGAGCGGCTCCCGACCCACCGCGCGCGACCGCGCGACGAGCGCCGCGACCACCAGCGCCCAGTGATCGAGGAGGTGGTGGCACTCGTCGAGGACGATGGTCTCGACCCCCGCCTCGACCAGGCGCTCCAACAGCTCGCGCGATCGCGGGTGCAGAGCGGCCGTGAGCGCGGCGGCATCCTGTCTCGCCAGAGTGCGCCGAAGAGCGCGGGAACGAGAGCGGATGCCACGGCCGTACGCCGCGGCATTGCTCTGGCTGAGCGCCTCGAGCCATCCCTCGGCCTGGTCGGGAGTGCGATCGTCGGCGATCAGCTCGTCGACCCAGCGGGCGCGCGCCAGGGCCGCGAAGGGTTCGCTGGAGTCGACCACGCTGATCGCCTGGTACGTCAGGGCGGTGAGGTCGGCGGGGCGGTCGGGGTCGTCCGACACGGCGGCGTCATCGTTCGCCAGCACGCGGGCAGCGCCCACCCACTGCGCCCGGATGGCCGTCGTGGGCGCGAAGACCACGGTGCGGCGCCCCCGGCGTGCGGCGAGGAGGAGCCCGAGCAGAGTCTTCCCGGCACCCGGCGGGGCGACGAGGTGCAGCGGCTCCCCCGCGTCGACGTCGACACGGTCGAGCGCGGCGCGCTGGTAGGCCCGGAGCGTTCCGTCGAATCGCCACGCCGACAGGGGACGGCGTGATTCGGTCGACACCGCGCCAGTCTAGGGAGGGGCCCCCGGCGGGCGGGCGGACCGACACCCGCCGGAGAGGACGACCCGTGGACCTTCGGTGGCTCGACGCTGCCGACGACGACGTGCGGCGGGAGCTGCCGACCACCCCGCCACGGGTGGTGGGCGAACGTGCGCGTGGTCTCGTCGTTCATGGTCGGAACGGCGGTCTCCGGCATCCCGGTGTTCTTCGGCGTCGTCACGCTTCTGGGCATGTTCGACGGGCGCTGAGCCGGGCGGCATCCTTCGCCGTCCCACGCGGCTCCGACCCCGTCAGGCGCCGTTGCGTCGAGCGACCCACCCGGCCAGCAGGGCGTGCGAGAGCGGCGCGATCGACACGACCATGAGGATCGTCCCCAGCACCGCCTGCTCGGACTGCAGCAGCACCCCGCCGATGAGCAGGCCCGTGAACAGCACCGACGACACCACCCGGCGCACCATGCGCTCGAGATCGCGCATGCGCCGTTCGATGCGCGGAGTATGCACCGAGACCGATCCGTCTTCGAACCGCGAGATGAGGTTATCGGCGCGACGCGGGAGGCGCGCGGTCACCGCAGCGACCGCTCCGACCTCGCGGACGAACGCCTGCGCGGTATTGCCGCTCTCTTCGCGGATGAGGCGCTGGGCGTAGGGCTCGACGGCATCCCAGATGTTGAAGGCCGGATCGAGGGCGCTGCACATGCCGCTCGTGAGCGACATCGCGCGCACGATCAGCAGGAAGTTCTCGGGCAACTGGAACGGCAGCGACCGCACGACGTCGCCGAACTCGATCGCGAATGAGCGGAACTCGCGCGGATCGACCTCTTGCAGTTCGGCGAAGCCCATGCCACCGAAGCGTGAGAAGAGCTGCGTCATCGCCCGCTCGAGTTGGATCGTGTCGGCCGAGGGCAGCAGGACGCCCACATCGCGGATGCCGTCGACCAGGCCCTTGCCGTCACGGGAGGCGGCCGCGATGAGCACTCGGCGGAGCCCACGGCGCAGGCTCGGCGGGACTTCTCCCATCATGCCGAAGTCGATGAACGTGAACCGCCAAGCCGGGGTGCCGGCATCCGTCGTCCCGGGAAGGGGGGTGACGAAGACGTTGCCGGGATGCGGGTCGGCGTGGAAGAAGCCGTCGTCGAAGAGCTGGTCGAACATGACCTGCGCGAAACGTGCGGCCACCTCGGCCGGATCGATGCCCGCGGCGCGCAGTGCATCGACGTCGTTGATCTTGATCGCCGTGACGTCCTGCAGGGTCAGGACGCGGCGGGTCGTGCGCTCCCACACGACCTCGGGGACGGCGACACCGCCCTCTCCCCCGAAGTCGGCGGCGAAACGCTCGGAGTTCGCGGCCTCGTGGAGGTAGTCGATCTCTTCGAGGCTCGTGACGGCGAACTCCTCGACGAGCGAGGGCATGTCGACACGGTCGCGCACCAAGGCGACCTTGCTGAGCCACACGCCGACCTTGCGCAGGGCGCGCAGGTCGACATCGACGATGCGGTCGATGCCGGGGCGCTGGATCTTCAGGACCACGGCGCTCAGGCCGGTCTCGGCGGCGAGATCCTCCGTCAGCACGGCGCGGTGCGCCTGGCCCAGCGACGCTGCGGCGAGAGGCCCTTCGTCGACGCTCGCGAAGGCGCGCTCCAGAGGCATGCCGAGCTCTTGTTCTGCGCGGGCGCGCATCTGCGCGAACGGGACCGCGGGCACTTCGTCTTGAAGGCCTTCCAGCTGCTTCGTGATGGAGGGCGGCAGGACGTCGAGGCGCGACGACATGAACTGGCCGACCTTGATCATCAGACCGCCCAGGTCGACCGCCAGCACGTGGAAGCGCTGAGCGATGCGTTCGAGCCGCCGGGTGCGGCCCCGGGCGGAGATCCACCCGAGACCGAACCGCGGCAGAAAGAGCTCGAACCACCAGGCCTGCACCAGATAGCGCGCCGCGAAACGGGTGATCCGCCGGTAGCGGGCTTTCATGAGGGCGTCGTCGGTCATCGGTTCTCCTGGATGCCGACGGGCGTGGAGCCCCCGTCGAGCGGGCGTGACCTCAACCCTGGGCGAGGATGGAGTAGAGCTTACGGCGGGCCTCGTCGAGGATCTCGACGGCTTGCGCCACCTGCTCTTTGTCGCCCGTGCGTGCGACCTGGGCCGCGGCCTGGGCCAGCTCGACGCCCGCCTTGGGGAGCGCCGTCATGCGCCCGCCGTCACGCGAACCGGCCGACTCCCACGGGGCGGTGCGCTCGGTGGTCTCGTCGCCGGCGGCGGCACGGCCTTCGGCGGTGAGCGAATAGGTCTTGCGGCCGCTTGATTCCTCGGCCTCCACGAGACCCTCGTCGGTCAGCAACTGCAGCGTGGGGTAGACCGAGCCCGGGCTCGGCTTCCAGGACCCACCGCTGCGATCCTCGATCTCGCGGATGATCTGGTACCCGTGCATGGGCTGCTCGAGCAGCAACGACAGAACCGCCGAGCGCACGTCGCCCTTGTTCATGCGGGGCGTGGAACTGGTCTTCTGCTCGAACTGCGCGCGCAACTGCTCGAGACCCTCGAGGATGTTGGACATCGGCCAGCCGGGGGTGTTGTTGCCACCGCGTCCGCCGAACGCGTCTCCCAGGAATGAACCACTCATGACGACCTCCTTCGCGCGGACCCGATCTGGGCCAGCGATATATAACGATATATCGCTGAGCGCGATCGGGGGTCGTCTTCGAGGGGATTCTCAGTACCAGTTCATCGCCTGCGAGTGACCCCAGGCGCTGCACGGGGCACCGTAACCGCGCGAGATGTAATCGAGACCCCAGGCGATCTGGGTGGCGGCGTTGGTCTTCCAGTCGGCACCGAACGTCGCCATCTTGCTGCCGGGGAGCGCCTGCGGGATGCCCGTAGCGCCGCCGTCGTTGTTGTAGGCCTGGTAGTTCCAGCCGGACTCCTTGGTCCACAGCGACGACAGGCAGGAGAACTGATCGCTCCCCCACCCGTACTTCTCGGAGGCGAGTTGGGCCGCGTACGCCTTCGCACCCTCGGTGGTGTTGACGCGTGCCAGCGCGGCCGCGGCGTCGGCCTGACGCTGAGCTTCTGCGGCAGCGGCGGCCTCGGCCTGGCGCTGAGCCTCGGCGGCGGCGTCGGCGGCGGCCTTGTCGGCCTTGGCCTGGTCGAGGCTCCCACTGACCTCCGCCACGCGAGCGTTGACGCGCTCCGTCTCGGCCTGGGCGTTCTGACTCAACGCGGGCACGAGCAGCACGGGGAGCAGATCTCGCGAGTTGAGGCGGTCCACGGCATCCTGCAGCGCGCTCGTGTCGATGGACGCGTCGCCGATCGAGAGCGGGAGACCGGTCGCGGCGACGTCGGACTGCACGGTGCTCGCGCTCGAGAGCGCCGTCTGCGCTCCGTCGAGGGCGGCGCTCGCCCCGGTGCTGACGGCGTCCAGGGTGGGCGCCGTCGAGACGGGCACGGACGTGCTGGGAGCGGAGAACGAGGACGCCGACGCGTCGGGGAGCGACAGGGGCGCGGCCATCGCGAGACCGGTCGTGGCGACCGTGCCGAAGGCGAGACCGGCACAGGTCGCCGCCGTGACGAGGGTGCGCCTGGCGCGGTTGACGTGGGTGAGCTTTATATCGGAACGCAGCAAGGGAGATCTTTCGTCGAGGGCGCGCTCGTCGGGATCGAGCACGCTGTCGCGCCGTCGGGTCGGCACGGGCCCCGAGTGTGGGTGCTGGTTCTGGACGTTATCTTTTCGTTACCTGGAAGACCGGTGGGAGCGTAGGGGCCGGGCCGCGGTGGGACACGTCGCCGACGACCGCGATTCCGCGCGACATCCGCGCGAGCCGGAAAGCAGCAGAATTACCCCCCTCACCAGGTGATTCGAGGAAAACGCGCGCGCTACGACGCCGCAACATCGACGGGGCGTCGAGCCCAGTCGGCAAGAGGCCGACCCGACGAGGAAAACTTCTCGCCGAATCGGCCTCTTTGCGAAGGCTCTCGCCCACGCAGAGCGTTTTGCGGACTAGCCGCGGTGAGCCCGGTAGTAGTCGAGGAGCGCTCGGGTCGAGGAGTCCTGCGCGGCCAGGGCCTCGTCGTCGCCCTCGATCGCGGGGGCGATCTGGAGGGCGAGCTGCTTGCCGAGTTCGACACCCCACTGGTCGAAGGAGTTGATGCCCCAGATCGTGCCCTGAGTGAAGGTGATGTGCTCGTAGAGCGCGATCAGTTGTCCGAGCACGGAGGGGGTGAGGGAAGGAGCGAAGATCGAGGTCGTCGGGCGGTTGCCCGGGAACGTGCGGGCTGCGACGAGTGCTCCCCGGGTTCCCTCTGCCTCCACCTCTTCGGCGGTCTTGCCGAAGGCCAGCGCCTTGGTCTGCGCGAGGAAGTTCGCCAGGAAGAGACCGTGCACATCGCGACCGTCATCGGCACGGGGGTAGGCCGGGTTTACGAAGGCGATGAAATCCGCGGGGATGAGCCGCGTGCCCTGGTGGATGAGCTGGTAGAAGGCGTGCTGGCCGTTCGTGCCGGGCTCGCCCCAGAACACCTCGCCGGTGTCCGTGGTGACGGGCGTGCCATCCCACCGGACGGACTTGCCGTTGGACTCCATCGTGAGCTGCTGCAGGTACGCCGCGAAGCGGTGCAGCTGCTGCGCGTAGGGCAGCACCGCATGCGACTGCGCGCCCAGGAAGTTCGTGTACCAGACGTTCAGGAGCCCCATGAGGATGGGCACGTTCTGCTCGATCGGGGTGGATGCCACGTGCTCGTCGACCGTGTGGAAACCGGCGAGCAACTCGCGGAAGACGTCGGGACCGAGGGCGACCGCGAGCGACAGCCCGATCGCGGAATCCACGGAGTAACGTCCCCCCACCCAGTCCCAGAACCCGAAGGCGTTGGCGGTGTCGATGCCGAACGCCGAGACCTTGTCGAGGGCGGTGGAGACCGCGACGAAATGGTGGGCCACGGCGTCGGTGCGCGCGGCATCCGAATCGTCGATCGCGCCCTTCTCGGCGAGCTGTGCCCAGAGCCAGTCGCGCGCGAGGCGGGCGTTGGTGAGGGTCTCGAGGGTGGTGAACGTCTTCGACGCGACGACGAAGAGTGTCGTCTCGGGGTCGAGGTCTGCGGTCTTCTGCGCGATGTCGGTGGGGTCGATGTTCGACACGAACCGCGCGTGGATACCGGCGTCGGCGTAGGGAAGGAGAGCCTCGTAGACCATGACCGGTCCGAGGTCGCTGCCACCGATGCCGATGTTGACCACGGTCGTCACCTTCTTACCGGTGACCCCGCGCCATTCGCCCGAGCGCACGCGGTCGGCGAAAGAGCTCAGGCGGTCGAGGACCTCGTGCACGTCGTGGTCGATCTGCTGGCCGTCGACCACGAGGGCGGGCTCGGCGCCGGCGGGACGACGCAGAGCGGTGTGCAGCACGGCGCGGTCCTCGCTGGTGTTTAGGTGCGCGCCGCGGAGCATGTCGGCGAAACGCCCGCGCACACCGGTCTCGTCGGCGAGCGCGACGAGGGCGTCGAGGATCTCCGGGGTGACGAGGTTCTTCGACAGGTCGACGTGGAGATCGCCGACCGTGCGGGTGAGGTCGCGAGTGCGGTCGGCGTCGGAGGCGAACCAGCCGCGCAGATCGGGGGTGAAGCCCTCGCGCAGGGCGCTGAGGCGGGACCAGGCGGAGGTGGTGGTGGGGTCGATAGGCGCAGTCACGGGTTCCACGCTAGCGACCCGCGTCCTTCGCCACGCCGCGGATGACGAAGTACACCGGAAGGGCTACGGGCGACGCACGCCCGAGGAACGTCCTCCGCCGCCGGCGATCGCCTCGGGCAGCGCGATCACTCTCGAGTGATCCCACGGCTCCGTCCACTCGAGAAGATCGAAGAGGCCGTCGAGCAGCATCGCCGTGAACCCCCAGACCGTCTGCGGGCCGCGGGCCGTCTGCAGTGAGAAGGCGGGCCCGCGCCACTCCCGTCCGTCACGCCGGACGACGGTCACCCCACGACGCGCAGGGTCGAGCAGGTCGGCCACGGGGGCTCGGAAGACCGCGGCGGACTCCGCTTCGTCGACGGCGCGGACCGGCGTCGGTCGGACCCACCAGCCGATGACCGGGGTCACCTCGTGCCGAGAGAACGCCAGCGGCACCGGATCGAGCGTCCCCAGCACCTCGACGCCGTGCGGATCGAGCCCGGTCTCCTCGCGGGCTTCACGGAGCGCCGCTGCCACGGCATCCCGATCTCCGGGATCCACCCGACCACCGGGAAAGGCGACCTGACCGGGGTGGGCGCGCAGGGTGCTCGCCCGCGCCAACAGGAGGACGTCGAGATCGCTGGGCACGTTCACCGCCTCGCGAGAGCTCGGGATGCCGTCGAGGACCCCGAACAGGATGAGCACCGCCGCGGCGCGGGCCTCACCCTCGACCGGGACCGCCCGCAGGGCCGGCGAGACGTCGCCGAGCCCCCGGGCGAGGAGGTCTTCGAGTTGGGCGCGGGGAGACGGCATGGATCGAGGCTAGCCGCGGCCTCTGCTCAGCGGGTTCTTAGCGCGGCCCGTTGCAGGCGAAGCCGTCACCGTCGCCATCGAGCTTGTAGACGTCGGCACCGACGACCCGGGCGACACCGTCGAAGTAGGACGGGCCGTTGCCCTTCCCACCCGCGCAGTCGACGTCGGAATCGATGGGCACGCACGCGTCGGCGTAGTTCGGGTCACAGCCCTCGCCGCCGGATGCCGCTTCGACCGGCGCGGGCGGAGGGGGTGCGACGTACGTTCCTCGCGAGGTGACCTCCGCGACCGGCGCGCGACCGACGGATTCGCTGAGCAGAACGCGCTCGGACTCGACCCCGTCGATCGTCGTCACGCGGTAGACCGAGACCTTCTCGCCATCGACGCCCGCCGTCGACACGCGTGACTCTCCCGACGGCAGGGAACCGTCGTCCACCGTCGTCCGTTCGAAGGGCAGGGCGGACGTGACGGTCTGCTCCGACACCGCGACGACGGGTGTCGGCGACGGCGTCTCGGTGGGCGACGACGCCACGAGGCGTCGCGCGTCGCCGGTGGCCGCCGGCTCGGCGGATGAGACGGAAGAAGAGCATCCCGCCGCGAGCAGCACGGTCACGACGACCGCCGTCACCCCCAGGGCGACGTGCCGGGGTCGGTGGGCGCGCAGGCGCGCAGAGATTCGATCGTTCGCAACGGTCATCGTGGTGTTCCCCCCAGAACAGGAGCGCGGCGTCTTCGCCATGCTGATGCTCAGCAGACCAGATCGGAGGCGCCGAGGCAACCACGACTTTCACGCGCCAGCCGCGTCAGGGTCAGCGGCCGCCGGGCATCGCCCCCGCGGCCGCCGTCGTCGTGGTGTCGACGCGAACCGTGAGGGCGACCGTCCACCCCGTGGCGTTGTCTCCGGTCGTCGTGGCCAGTTCGAGCACTCCCCCGTCGTCGCCGAAGACGTTGTCGCTCTCGAGGGAGACGCGGGAGAGGTTGGATGCCGAGGAGGTGTAGGCCGCGTCGGCGTAGACGACGTCGCAGGTCGCGGCGGGCAGGGCCACCTGCGACGTCGCGATGGCGTTGGCGGCGTCGGTGATGGCGTCCGCGTTCGGATACACCTCGAAGTGGATGTGGGGCCAACGCCCGTCGTAACAGGCGGGGAAGATCGAGGTGAAGGAGACGACTCCGTCGGCGCCGACGACCTGAACCCCCCGCAGGTAGGTCTCGTTCTGGATGCCGGACGAGTACATGGAGTATCTTCCCTCGGCGTCGCAGTGCCAGACGTACACCGCAGCCCCGGCGAGGGGGACGTCGCCGTTGGCCATGTCGAGGATGGTGAGGTCGAGCGTCATGGGCACGCCCGCCGCGGTCGCCCCGCCGTCCAGGCTCGAGCGCAGGTCGCTGCGCACGACCCCTGACCTTTCGAGGATGTCCGCGCCGTTCGAGCCGTCACCCGGGTAGGGGCCCGCCGTCTCTTGCGGGATCTCCCCCGCGGGCAGCGCGACAGCCGGTGCGGTCGTCGAGGTGCTCGGGGACGGCGCGCTCAGGGCGGTCGCGCTGGGGCTCGCGGTGGCCGCGGTGCCGGTGGGCGCGCACGCCGCGAGGGTCGCCGTTCCCGCTCCGACGGCGAACAGTCCCAGGAGACGACGGCGGGATACAAGCGTGCGGATGTCGAAGGGCGCACCCTGGTCGACGACCGGCTCGTCGACTCGGTCGAGCAAGCGGCCCTCGAAGGCGGGACCTTCCGGGGTCATCTGGGTGTCGGGGATGCGGCTCATGGTCGGTTCTCCAAGGTTGAGGCGGGCGTTCCCCCGAGGATGGGGAACGCGGCCTGCCCCCGCCCTCACCGATCCTGTGCGCCGCCTGTGACATGGCATCCCCCGTCGGAAAGACCCGCCCCTCACCGGACACGCGCGTGTGAGGATGAGGAAGGGAGGTGCGCGATGACCGGAGTGCTGCACGCGGTGACCCTCGTCGTGAACATGCCGATCACCAAGATCGACGCGCTCGACGCGATCGCCTTCGCCGCCGACGGCGGGGTCGAAGATGCGGGTACCGCCCGCCCCCGCGTCTGGCTCGCCCCGCACGCGTGGGCCGAGGTCGAGATCCCGAAGTTCGCGGATCCCCCGCCGTTCGCCATCGACATCTACTCCGACGTCTCGGGGCAGGTCGCGTGGGCGCAGGCCCGGCGTCTGCACGACGCTCTCGAGCGCTTCGGTTGGAACGTCTCGCCGCCGCGGGCGGGCGTCCGGTAGGCGAGGCCGACGCGCGGCTAGTTTGCCGTGGGCGTACTGAAGAGGTTCACGACGTTGCCGTCGGGGTCGCGGACGAGTGCGGACCGGTTGCCCCACGGCATCGTGGTCGGTTCGAGAACGACATCGTCATCGGTCCGTCGCAGTCTCGCGAACTCGGCGTCGACGTCGGCGACTTCGAACTCGATGAGCACGGATCGATTCGTCGCGGGGACCACAGCACCGCCGAGCGTCGCGACGGTGGCGCTGCTCGCGATCGCGAGGTTCACGCCGGAGCCTCGGAACTGCGCGAAGACGGGGGCGGGGCGTTCGGCCGACTGGCCGGTGACCCGCTCGTAGAAGGCGACGAGAGCGTCGAGGTCGTCGGTGACGATACGGGTGGAGGCAAACGGCATGGCGTTCCTTCGATGGGGTCGACGAGATGAGAGCACCAGCCTCGCGGAGCCTCGCGACACCGTCCTGTCGGTGTTTCGCGAAATCCTCCGACGAGTTTCAGCCCTCGACCACCGACCGCAAGCGCCCGTAGGGGATCGCGAGGTCCGCGGCACGCAGGGCTCGTTGCGGGGGTCGCTCTCGCGTCACCTCGATCGACAGCATCCGGTCTCCTCGAAACGCCCGTACCCCGTCGCGCAGGCGGCACCACGCGATGAGGTACCACCGCCCGTCCTTGCCGATCGATCCCAACGGTTCGAGGTCTCGGGTGGATTCTGCGCCGCTGGCGTCCTGGTATCGAAGGCGAACGACACGGTCCGCACGAAGGGCCGCGGCGAACTCGGACGGTACGACAGCGTCATCCTCACTCTCGAGCAGATGCACGCGCGAAGCGAGCGCGCTGGCACGCGCCGCATCTTCTTCCGGCATGACCGCCAGCAGCTTTCGCATCGCCGTCCGGGCCGAATGCCGGACCGGACTGTGGCGAAGGGTGCCGAGCCCGATCAGCACCGAGAGGGCCTCGTCGAGCGTGAACCCCGCCGGTCCCAGCGTCGCCGACGCGTCGATCACGTACCCGCCGGTGCGGCCCGGCTCCGCCCAGATGGGCAGCCCCGACTGCTGCAGCGCCGCGAGGTCTCTTTCGATGGTCCGAACCGATACCTCGAACCTCTCCGCGAGACGGCGAGCGCTTCGCGGCCGCGGCGAGACGGCCCGAAGCTCCTCCACGAGGCCGTAGAGGCGATCGGTACGATTCACTGCCCCATCATGCGTCACGTCTCCCGCAGGACGACAATGCGGGCGGGTGATCACGGGGATCAGCCGTCGAGACCCACCAGCACCTCGCTGCGCTCCCACAGCTGCCGAGCGAGAACGGGGTCGTCCGCCAAGCGGCTGGTCTTCGCCTGTTTGTTGTTGGAGTAGAAGCCGCCGGGGGCCCAGTCCACGCCGGGCTTTCCGAGGGCGAGCCACGTCAGACGCGCACCGCCGACCGACGTCGAGGTCATCAGACGTTGGGCGAGCGGACCGCCGTAGAGGAACTTCCACGGCCCATCGCTGGTGGAGCCGAAGTTCGAGGCGATGACGCCCGGATGAAAGGCCACCGCCGACAGCCCCGCATCGCCGAAGCGACGGTTCAGCTCCTTCGTGAACAGTACGTTCGCGAGCTTCGCGTTGCCGTAGGCCGCGGTCGAGGAGTACCGGTGCTCGCCCTGCAGGTCGTCGACGTCGAACCGCGGGAACAGCTTCGCCGCGGCGCTCGAGGTCTGGATCACCGACGCCCGCGACTCCACGAGCCGCTCGCGCAGAAGATTCGTGAGCAGGAACGGCGCGAGGTGGTTCACCTGGAAGGTCATCTCGTACCCGTCTTTGGTGAGCGTGCGCTGCCCGAACACCCCGCCGGCGTTGTTCGCGAGGACGTCGATGCGCGGATAGCGCTCGAGGAGGGATGCCGCGAGCTCGCGCACCTGAGACAGCTCGCTGAAGTCCGCGACGAGCGACTCCACCCCGAGCGTTCGGGCCACTCGCGCGGTCTTCTCGGGGTTGCGCCCCACCACGACCACCTCTTCGCCGAGCTGGGCGAGCTGTTTCGCGGACGCGGCGCCGATGCCGTCGCTGGCTCCGGTGATGACGATCGTGCGGGTCATGCGTACCTCCTGGTCGATGGCGCCACGTTAATGCGGGCACCGATGAGAACCGCGGGGCTTGCCCTCGGCATCCGGGGTCGATGAGAACTCACAGCCCGCTCCCAGCCCCGCGGGACCAAAACCGGCGGGCCTCGCGTTCTTACCCATGACGCTCGACACAGGGCGTCATGACGAAGGGATACGCACCGTGAGCACGGAGTACCGGAAGACGTCGGAGGCGCTCAGCCGCCTCACCGACCGCCAGTTCGCCGTCACGCAGGACGACGCGACCGAACCGCCGTTCCGCAACGAGTACTGGGACAACCACGAGGACGGCATCTACGTCGATGTCGTATCGGGACAGCCGCTGTTCTCCTCGACCGACAAGTTCGAAAGCGGCTCGGGCTGGCCGAGCTTCACCAAGCCCATCGACGACGCCGCCGTCGTGAACAAGACCGACCGATCGCTCTGGATGACCCGCACAGAGGTGCGCTCCGCCGGCGCCGACAGCCACCTCGGGCACCTGTTCGACGACGGCCCCCGCGACGCCGGTGGACTGAGATACTGCATGAACTCGGCGGCGATGCGCTTCGTGCCCGTCAGCGAGCTCGAGGCGCAGGGCTACGGCGCGTACCTTCCCCTGTTCCGCGAGAGCCGGGCCTCATGAACCTCTTCCCCTTCCGCAACCGCAAAAGGAGCATCATCATGACCAGCGGACCTTCCGACACCGGCGAGATCACCCGTCGTCCCGGCACCGAGACCGCCGTCCTCGCGGGCGGCTGCTTCTGGGGGGTCGAGGACCTCATCCGTCGCCAGCCCGGTGTGCTCGACACGCGCGTCGGCTACACCGGAGGTCAGAACGACCACGCGACCTACCGCAACCACCCCGGTCACGCCGAGGCCGTCGAGATCGTCTTCGACCCGACGCAGACGTCGTACCGCGACATCCTGGCGTTCTTCTTCCAGATCCACGATCCGTCGACCCTGAACCGTCAGGGCAACGACGTCGGCACGAGCTACCGCTCGGCGATCTTCCCGCTCTCGCCCGAGCAGGAGAAGGTCGCGCGCGACACGATCGCCGACGTCGACGCGTCGGGCATCTGGCCCGCCAAGGCCGTCACCACGATCGAGCCCGAGGCGCCCTTCTGGGAGGCCGAGCCCGAGCACCAGGACTACCTGATCCGCATCCCGAACGGGTACACGTGCCACTTCGTACGCCCCGGTTGGGTGCTGCCCAAGCGCGAGCAAGCCTCCGCGTAAGCGACGAGCGAGGGCCCGGATGCCATGGCATCCGGGCCCTCTGTCGTGTCACGTGACTGCTCGGCTGCGTCTCTCGATCAGCACGGTGTCGCGCCACATGCCGGCAGCGTCGCGGCCGATGCGCTCGCGAACCCCGATGGTGCGGAAACCGTGGCGCGCGTGCAGGGCGAGCGAGGCGTGATTGTCGGCAAAGATCGACGACTGAATCGTCCAGACACCGGCGGCCTCCGTCGAGGCGATGAGAGCCTCGAGCAGCAGGTGACCGATCCCCCGACCGCGGGCGTCGGCCTCGACGTAGACCGAGTGCTCCACGACCCCGCGGTAGACGGGGCGTGCCGACACGGCGGAGACGGCCGCCCAACCGACGACCCGGTCGTCGACGACCGCGACGACGCGATGCGCGACCACCTTGCCCTCGTCGAACTCGCCCCACGTCGCCGGGGGCGCCGTCTCGAACGTCGCGTGGCCGGTCGCGATGCCCTCCGCGTAGATGCGGTGGACCTCCGGCCAATCGTCCGCGGCGAGCGGGCGCAGCGACGCGCTCACGCGCAGCAGGACCCCGCGTCGGTCGTGCACACGCCCGTCTCGGGCAGCACGAGATCGACCTGCCGTGCCGCCACCCGGTCGCCGGCGATTTCCGCCGCGATCGAGCGCACCTGCTCGTATCCGGTGAGCAGAAGGAAGGTGGGCGCCCGCCCGTACGACTTCATGCCCGCGAGGAAGAAGTCGGGCTCGGGGTGCGTCAGTTCGGCGACCCCGTGCGGCGGCACGGAGCCGCACGAATGCAGATTCGGGTCGATGAGCGGGGCGAGCGCGCGCGGTGCCTCGACGATCTCGTCGAGCCCCACGCGGATCTCGCGCAGCATCGTCAGGTCGGGACGGAATCCCGTGGCGTTGACGATCACGTCGACCTCGAGGGCGAACGGCTCTCCCGACCGCCGCCCCGTCACCCGCACGCCGTCGTCGACGACACGCACGTCGTCGATCTCGAACAAGACCAGCTGCTCGACCCGGCCGTCGGCAACGAGCCGGTGGGCCGCCCCGCCGAGGCGTCCACGCGCGGCGAGGTCGTCGGCGGCGTCGGCGGCCAGGCGTGCGGTGCCGTCGTTGCGCACCGCCCACGACACACGCGTCGCCGGATCCTCCTCGGCGAGAGCGGCGAGGGCGATCAGGGTGTTCGCCGCCGAGTGCCCCGCACCGACGACGAGCACGCGCCGACCGGCGAAGCGATCGCGGTCGCGTCCGCGCACATCGGGGAGCGCCGTCGTCACGCGATCACCGAGGTCGTCGTGCGCGAGACCCGACGACAGCAGCGACCGCGGCGAGCTCGTGGTGCCCGAGGTGTCGATGACGGCGCGAGCCGTGGCATCCGTCGTCTGCTCGGCCGTGCGCAGTCGCAGCACGAAAGGAGTGGCCGCCCGACCCACCGACCGCGTGCGGTCCATGCCCTGGCGGGCCACGGCCTCGACGCGCGTGCCGTACCGGATGACGGATGCCAGGGCGGCGGTGCGCGCGAGGGGTTCGAGGTAGCCGTCGACCAGCTCGTCTCCGGTGGGGAGTCCCTCGGCATCCGGGGCGGTCCACCCCTCGGCCTCGAGCAGGCGACGCGCGGCGGCGTCGACGACGTAGCGCCATGGCGAGAAGAGACGGGTGTGCCCCCACGCGCGAACGGCCGCGCCGGCGGTGTCGCCCGCTTCGAAGACCACGACCGGCAGCCCGCGTTCGATGAGGTGCGCGGCGGCAGCCAGGCCGACGGGGCCGGCTCCGATGATCGCGACGGGCAGACCCGCGCGGCGATCGGCCTCGAGCCGCGGCGGGACCGTGAGGGTCAGGCTCATGCGTCGACCCCGAGCTCGCGCAGCAGCGTGGTCACCCGCGCCTTGATGTCGTCGCGGATGGGGCGTACCTCGTCGAGACCCTTGCCGGCCGGGTCGGTCAGCTCCCAGTCCTCGTAGCGCTTGCCGGGGAATATCGGGCACGCGTCTCCGCAGCCCATCGTGATGACGGCGTCGGACGCACGCACGTCGTCGGTGAGCAGCAGCTGCGGTACCTCGGAGCTGATGTCGATCCCCTCTTCGGCCATCGCGGCCACCGCCATGGGGTTGAGGGCCTCGCCGGGGGCGCTGCCACCGGACAGCACGCGCACGCGGTCGCCGCCCAGGGTGCGGGCGTAGCCCGCGGCCATCTGCGAGCGGCCGGCGTTGTGCACGCAGACGAAGAGGATCGTGGCGGTGTCGGACATGGTGCTTCCTTCGGGTCGGGTCGAACGGGAACAGCATGACGCAACACATCGACGTTCGTCAATATTGACGTTCATCGATGTGAGGGCGATGATGGATGCCATGACCTCCCCCATCGCCCTGCCCCTGCTCGACGCCGGCTGCTGCGTCTCGTCGAGCGACGCGGCGATGGCCCCGGCCGAAGCGGAGACGCTGGCGAAGACGCTCAAAGCGCTCGCCGATCCGGCGCGGCTGCGGATCGTGTCGATCATCGCCGCGCAAGACGCCGGCGCCACGTGCGCGTGCGACCTGCAGGAACCCCTCGGCCTCTCGCAGCCCACGGTCTCGCACCACACGAAGGTGCTGGTGGATGCCGGCATCCTGACCCGCGAGAAGCGCGGCACCTGGGCGTACTTCTCGCTCGTGCCGGGCGCTCTCGACAGCGTCGCCGCGGCCATCGCGCCCCGTCGCTGACACTCGCAACCCCCGCTTCCGCTCGCCTTCGCCTGCTTAGGCTCGCGGCATGAGCGAGTACGACGTCGTCGTGGTGGGAGCAGGGCTTGCGGGACTCCGCGCCGCGACCCGGCTGGCCGAGGCCGGGCGCGACGTCGTGGTCCTCGAGGCGAACGACGCGGTCGGCGGGCGCGAGCGCACCGACATCGTCGACGGCTTCCGCCTCGACCTCGGCTTCCACGTGCTGAACCCGGCGTATCCGGCCGTGCGGCGCTGGGTCGACATCGACGCCCTCGCGCTCCGGCGCTTCCCGGTCGCCGTCGGCGTGCGGCTCGACGACCGGGTCGCGCGGTTGGCCCATCCGCTGCGGCATCCGTCATCTCTCCCGACGACTCTCGCGAGCGGGCTCGTCCACCCCGCCGATGTCGCCGCACTCGCACGATGGGTCGGCCCCACCCTACTGTCGGCGCGCGCCGCGAAGAGGGGCCGCGACTTCTCGCTCGACGAGGGCTGGGACCGGGCCGGGCTACGCGGACCCCTTCGCGAGGCGGTGCTCGAGCCCTTCCTCGCCGGGGTGATCGCCGACGACCGGCAAGAGACCTCCGACGCCTTCGTACGCCTGCTCATCCGCAGCTTCGCGCTCGGGCGCCCCGGCGTTCCCGCCGCGGGGATCGGCGCCCTTCCCGCGCAGCTCGCCGACACCGCGCGGCGTGCGGGTGTCGGCATCCGCCTCTCGCACCGCGTCGTGTCGACCCGGCGGCGCACGCGCGGCTGGCACCTCGGGGTGGAGGGTCGGGATGCCGTGACCGCCCGCAGCGTCGTGCTCGCGAGCGGCCTGGATCACGCTCTCGATGCCCCGCACCCCCGCACGCGGGGCCTGCAGACGTGGTGGTTCGCCGCCGACGAGGCCCCCTCGGACGATGCCGCGCTACGCGTGGACGGCCGTCGCCGCGGGCCGATCGTCAACACCGCGGTCATGACCAACACCGCCCCCACGTACGCCCCGCGCGGACAGCACCTCATCCAGGCCACGTGCGTGATGCCGTCGGCCGCCACCGAGAACGACGTGCGGCGTCAGCTCGGCGAGGTGTGGGAAGCCGACGCCCGGCCGTGGCGCCTGCTGCGCCGCGACGACATCACCCACGCGCTCCCCGTGCAGGACCCGCCGCTGCACCTGCGCCGCCGCGTGCGGCTCGACGATGGCCGATACCTCGCCGGCGACCACCGCGACACCGCTTCGATCCAGGGCGCTCTGGTGTCGGGGCAGCGCGCCGCCGAGGCGGTGCTGCGAGACCTCGCGCGGTGAATTCGCGCGGCCACCCGGCGCGATGCGCGAGACGTCGCGCGCCACCTCCATCGCGAGACGGCATCTCGCTGACAGCTCCGCTGCAACCTGACGCGGGTTTGTCAGCGAGATGCTTTCGGTGCCCCGCCGCCCGCGCACCGCGCGCTGCTCGGTCCGCGCCGCGACCCGGGAATGCACGGGCGCAGAACCCGAGCTACCCCCGCGCCGCCAACGCCGCCAGCGCGTCGCCGGTCACCCGGCGGGTCGTCCACTCGTCCATCGCCTCGGCGCCGAGCGCGCGGTAGAAGCCGATCGCGGGCTCGTTCCAGTCGAGCACGGTCCATTCCAGACGCGAGTAGCCCTTCTCGAGGCACTCCGCGGCGAGCGCGGCCAAGAGGGCGACGCCGTAGCCGTTCGACCGGTACGGCTCGTGGACGTACAGGTCCTCGAGCCAGATGCCGTGGCGACCGGTCCACGTCGAGTAGGTGAGGAACCAGATCGCGATGGCCCGGATCTCCCCCTCCCTCTCGACGACGAAGGCGAATGCGCGGGCGTCATCGCCGAACAGCGTGTCGGCGATCATCTCGGCGGTGTTGTCGACGGCATCCGGTTCGCGTTCGTAGTCGGCGAGAGCCTGGATGCACGCGAGGATTCCCTCTTCGTCTCCCGCACGAGCGGGGCGCAGCACGGCGCCGTCTTTCAGGTGGGTCATGTCAGGGGCTCCCAGCTCTCGGCCGCGACGCGGCGGAAGTTCCCGCCGAGCACGGCGGCGACGTCGGTGTCTTTCCATCCTCGCGCGGCGAGCGCCGAGCCGAGGAGCACGAAGGTCTCGGGCGGCATCCACTCCATCGGCCCCCACCGGGTGTAGCTCGCATCGTAGAGCTCGGGCATGCGGACCACCTCGTCGCGGAAGGTCTCCCAGTCGAACGAGAAGTCGGTGCTGACGCCCACGTGCTCGCTACCGACGAGCTCGACCGCGTACTCGAGGTGGCGGATCATCGCCTCGAGGGTCGGGGTGTTCGGCCCCAAGAAGATGCCCACGCCGGTGATGCCCACCACTCCCCCGGTGGCTGCCGCCGCGCGCGCCTGGTCGTCGGTGATGTTGCGGGGGTGCTCCCACACGGCGCGCATGTTCGAGTGGCTGAACACGACCGGGCGGGTCGACGCGGCGCACATGTCGAAGGTCGTGCGGGCGCCGACGTGCGAGCCGTCGGGAACCATGCCGCGCCTGTTCATCTCGGCGACGAGATCGCGGCCCCACGCGGTGAGTCCGTCGTCGACCGCGTCGAGGCACCCGCCGCCGGCGCGATTGGCATGGTTGTAGGTCGGGCCGAGGGTGCGCACTCCCCGGGCGACGAGGGTGGCCACGGCATCCAGGTCGCCCCCGAGGGGGCCGCTGTCTTCGAGGTCGAAGGCCACGGCTGTGTCGCCCCGGGCCGAGACCCGGTCGATGTCGGCCACGGTGGCGGCCAGCTCCAACCCGTCGATCGCGTCCACCTGCGCGCGGAAGGAGCGAAGGAGGGATGCCGTGAGCTCGGGCGTGTGCGGGGCGTAGCCGACGTTGATCGAGACGTAGCCTCCCCCGGCTTCGCGGTAGCGCCGCAGGTCGCCGAGGTCGGCGGACTCGACGAGCTCGACGCAGGCGTGCTGGTCCCAGAGCACGTCAGGCCACGACCCGGGCGGAGAGGGCGGGGTCGAGGGCCTCGCGCTCGTCGAAGACGAAGCAGTCGCCGTTCCAGTGCGCGGCGCCCTGGGCCTCGAACCACCCGAGGATCCCGCCCTCGAGCTGGTAGGCCTCGAGCCCCTCGGCCCGCAGATGCAGCGCGGCCTTCTCGCAGCGGATCCCGCCGGTGCAGAAGCTCACCACGGTCTTGCCCTCGAGCTCGTCGCGGTGCGAGTCCGCGGCATCCGGGAACTGGGTGAAGCGGTCGATGCGCCAGTCCTTCGCACCGGCGAACGTGCCGTAGTCGACCTCGAACGCGTTGCGCGTGTCGACGAGCACGACCTCGCGACCCTCGTCGTCGGCGCCCCGGTCGAGCCAGCGGCGCAGGGTGGCGGGGGTGACGACGGGAGCCCTTCCGTCCTGCGGGCGGACCTCCGGCCGGTCCATGCGGATGATCTCGCGCTTGACCTTCACGAGGAGCTTGCCGAAGGGCACCTCGTCCGACCAGCTCTCTTTGGCTCTCAGGGCCGCGAACCGCTCGTCGCAGCGCACCTCGTCGAGGAACCCGCGCACCGCGTCGCCATCGCCCGCGAGGAACAGGTTGATGCCCTCCTCCGCCAGCAGGATCGTTCCGCGCAGCCCCGCCTCGCTCGCGCGCTCGCGAAGGACCGTGCGCAGGGACGCCGGATGATCGATGCGCGTGAACAGATACGCCGAGACGTTGAGGACGGATGCCATGGCATCCACGATACGAAAGGTGCGCGCTGTCGGCCGACGGCGCGGTCGTCAAGCCGGGAGGCTCCGATCGCGCATCGCCTAGCGTGGAAGCACTCGTCCCCGGGAGGAAGCGTGCCTCAAGGCCCCGTTGCGTCGGCCGTCACCGTCTCCGTCGTCATTCCGTGCCGCGACGACGGCGCCCACCTGTGGCGCTGCCTGCGCGCCCTCGCCGCGCAGACGCTCGCGCCGGACGAGGTCGTCGTCGTCGACAACGCCTCGACCGACGACAGCGCCGACATCGCCCGAGCCGCGGGCGCGCGGGTGGTGTTCTGCGGCGAGCGCGGGATCCCCGCCGCGGCCGCGGCGGGCTACGACGCGGCGCGGGGCGAGCTCATCCTGCGCCTGGATGCCGACAGCATCCCCACCCCGACGTGGGTGGAGAGCATGGTCGAGGCGCTGAGGGACACGACAGTGGATGCCGTGACCGGCGGCGCCGTGTTCCACGACGGCCCCGCGCGAGGACGGGTGGCGATGGCGCGGCTCTTCCTCGGCACCTACGCCACCTTCGCCACCCCGGCCCTGGGTCACACGCCGCTGTGGGGATCGAACATGGCGTTCCGCCGTCGCGCGTGGGAGGACGTGCGCGGCGAGGTGCACCTCGACCCCGAGCTGCACGACGATCTCGACCTCGCCTATCACCTCGGCCGGCGGCACCGGATCGCGCGGGTGTCGGGCGCGCACATGCGGGTCTCGTCGCGCACGGTCGAACCCCGCCGCTTCGCGCGATGCTTCCGCCGCGGCGCGGGCACGGTGTTCGTGCATTGGCCCGCCGACATCCCCCCGGCCCGGTGGATGCGTCTGGGCATGCGGGGGCGCTCGTGACCGGCATCCTGTTCCCGAACGTCGAGCCGCCCGAGCTGCATGTGATGAGCTTCAACATCCGCCGCCGCTTCGACCGGATCACGTGGCCGCCCGCCGACCGGTGGCCGATGCGCAAAGAACGCCTGCGCACCTTCTTGAGCGCCAACAAGCCACATCTGCTGGGCACGCAGGAAGCGATGCCCGATCAGGCGCGGTGGGTGCAGGGCGCGCTCGGCTCGGACTACGGACGGATCGGCCTCGGGCGGGGGCCGCGCCGCGACGGCGAGGGCACCCCGCTGTTCTACGACCGCGAGCGCATCGAGGTCGAGGATTGGCAGCAGGTCGCCCTGTCCGATACGCCCGAGGTGCCCGCCTCGACCGGGTGGGGGAACACGATCCCGCGCATCGCGGTCATCGCGCAGCTGCGCGACCGCGCCACCGGCTCCCGGTTCACCTTCGTCAACACGCACTTCGACGCGTTCTCGCGCCGGGCCCGGCGCCGATCGGCGACCTGGCTGCACGAGCTCGTCGCCCGACGCGAGCACCCGTTGCTGTTCACGGCCGACGTGAACGCGCACGTGCGCTCGAGCGAGCTCGCGGACATGTTCGCCGACGGCCTGCTCGTCGACACGTGGTCGTACGCCCCCGCCCGCCGCACCGCGGAGTGGGGCACCTTCAACAACTACGCGGCGCCCAGGATCGGCGCACGACGCATCGACGCCCTGCTGGCGACCCCCGACGTGGGAGTGAGGGCGGTGGGCATCGACCCGCGCCCGACGGGCACGCAGTGGCCGAGCGACCACCTTCCGGTGCAGGCCGTGGTGCGCATCCATCCCCCGGGGACGCCGTGATCCCGGCGATGTACGCGAACCTGAAGCGTCCGCCGCGAAGCCTCACCGACTGGCTGTCCGACGCCGTGCGGGCCCTGGCGATCGTCGTCGTCCTCGCGTCGTCGTTCACCCTGCCGTTCACGGACTTCGCCGTGCTGTCCATGTCGTTGCCCGCCGTCATGCTCTCGCGGATGATCGGTCTGCGGTCAGGGCTCGACCTCATCGCGTGCGTCACGGTGTTCGTGGCCGCGGGCAGCAACGTCATCGATCTGTACCGCACCTGGACGGGTTGGGACCTGGTGGTGCACGTGGTGTGCACCGGGGTTCTCGCCGCGATCGCTCTCGTGCTCCTCGACGACGCGGGCGTGATCGGGTCGACCGGCCGCCGCCGCACGCCGATCGTCGTCGCGACGATCGCGGGCCTCGCGCTCAGCGCCGTCTGGGAGATGGTCGAGTGGTTCGGCTACCGCTTCATCACCGACGCGATCTTCGTCACCTACGACGACACCATCGGCGACATGATGGCCGGCGGCGCGGGCGCGCTGATCGCCGGCGTCTTGGCATCGCGGCTGCCGCTGACCCGAGCGGATCGCGCCGCGCTGTGAGGACGCACTCCGACGCGAGACGGCGTCACGAGGACGACCGAGGCGTGTGAGCGACGTACCGCCGGTGAGAGGCGGCTTCGGCACGATATCGCCGCGTCGGAGCCGGCCCCCGCGCCGGACGAGAAGACCGGCGGCCCCCCGAAGGAGGCCGCCGGTCCGGTCTGTCGACGCTCAGATGCGACCCGCAACGTCCCGTCCGACGAGGTCGCCGTCGGGGTTGGGCTCGCTGAGCTGCTCGCCCGGAGCGGTCGATCCCTCGAGTGGCGGGAGTCCGGCCTCGACGCGGGCACCGAGCTCGGCATCGACGTTCTTCCAGTACTGCACGGCGCGATCGCGCACCTCGGCGCGGGTCACACCGCCGACGTGCCCGGTGATCGTCTCGACCAGGCGGTCGCGCTCCTCGGCCGACATGACCTCGCGCACGAGCGTTCCCGCCTGACCCCAGTCGTCATCCTCGGGGTGGAGGGTCGCCGCCGAGCGCACGAGCTCGCCGTCGCTCTGCCAGCCGCCGTCGCCCGCGCGGCGCGGGTCGGCCGCAGGGCCGCCGACCGAGTTGGGGGCGTAGACGGGCACCTCGGGCGGGTTGTACTCGTAGCGCATGGCGCCTTCCTTCGAGTACGAGTGCACCTCGGTGTGCGGCCGGTTCACCGGCAGCTGCTGGTAGTTCGTGCCCACGCGATAGCGGTGCGCATCGGCGTAGCTGAAGATGCGCGCCTGCAGCATCTTGTCGGGGCTGCCGTCGATGCCGGGTACGAAGTTCGACGGCTCGAAGGCCGCCTGCTCGATCTCGGCGAAGTAGTTGCCCGGATTGCGGTTCAGCTCCATCGTGCCGACCTCGATCTCGGGGTAGTCGCTGTGCGGCCACACCTTGGTCAGATCGAAGGGGTTGAAGCGGTAGGTCTTCGCATCCTCGTACGGCATGATCTGCACCTTGAGCGTCCACGTGGGGAACTCGTTCCGCTCGATCGCGGCGTAGAGATCGCGGATGTGGAAGTCGGCGTCCTGCCCCGCGATCTGATCGGCTTCGTCCTGCGTGAGCGTCTTGTGGCCGAGGTCGGTGTGGAAGTGGTACTTCACCCAGAACCGCTCGCCCTCGGCATTGATCCACTGGTACGTGTGCGACCCGTAGCCGTTCATGTGGCGCCAGGATGCCGGGATCCCGCGGTCGCCCATCAGCCAGGTGACCTGGTGCGCGCTCTCGGGAGAGAGCGTCCAGAAGTCCCACTGCATGGTGTTGTCGCGCAGGTGGCTGCCGGGCAGACGCTTCTGCGAGCGGATGAAGTCGGGGAACTTGATGCCGTCCTTCACGAAGAAGACCGGGGTGTTGTTGCCGACGAGGTCGTAGTTGCCCTCGGTCGTGTAGAACTTCAGCGAGAACCCGCGCGGGTCGCGCCAGGTGTCGGGGCTGCCCTGCTCGCCGGCGACCGACGAGAAACGCGCGAGCATCTCTGTCTCGACGCCCGGCTGGAACAGCGCCGCGCGCGTGTAGGCCGACACGTCACCGGTCGTGCGGAACGTGCCGAACGCCCCACCGCCCTTGGCGTGTACGACGCGCTCGGGAACGCGCTCGCGGTTGAACTGCGCCAGCTTCTCGATCAGATAGTGGTCGGTGAGAGCGATCGAGCCGTCGGCTCCGACGCTCTGGGAGTGCTCGTCGCTGGCGACGGGGGCTCCGTTGTTGGCGGTGGTCGGCTCGGTCATGGCTCTCCTCACGTCGTGGGCCGAAGACGAAAGGCCCACCTCCACGGTAGGCGGGGCCTCCGACATCGCGGAGGCATTGCGCAATGGGTCTCGACCACGTAGGGCTCCTGAGGCTGTCAATCCCCCGCTGAGCAGTGTCCCGCCTCGACAGCATGGCGGGACCGAACGAGAGGAACGAGCACATGTCGAAGGATCTGTCGAAGGGCGACCGCGTCAGCTGGGACACCCCGCAGGGGAAGACCCAGGGCAAGGTCGTGGAGAAGAAGACGAAGGACTTCCAGCACGACGGCCAGAAGTTCACGGCATCCGACGACGAACCGGCCTACATCGTGGAATCGGAGAAGTCCGGCTCGAAGGCCGCGCACAAGGGTTCGGCACTGAACAAGCTGAAGAGCTGAGCGAGCGCGTCGCGTGCCGAACTCCTGAATCCACGCGTCTGCGTCGCGATACAGCGGTCGCAGACCTGGCCCACCACCGGTATCTCAGGAGTTCGGCCCGCCGCCGTCCGCCTCGCGGGCGTCCCGCCGCTTGCGCATCTGCGCCAGGGCCAGCCCGAGCCTGTGGTTGCCGGCCAGCACGTCCTCGTGCCGCTCCAGGAACTCCCAGTAGGCGTCCGTGAAGACCGAGTCCTTGGCGTCCTGAGCCGACGGCCACCACGAGCCCATCTTCTGCAGGTAGGCCCCGCCCGAGACGTACGGCTTCGTCGCGACGAACCCGCCGTCGGCGAACTGGCTCATCCCCATCACGTTGGGGACCATCACCCAGTCGTAGGCGTCGACGAACAGAGCGAGGAACCACGCGTTCACCTGCCGCGGCGCGTACCCCTGCAGCAGCAACCAGTTGCCCAGCACCATGAGCCGCTCGATGTGGTGCGCGTAGCCCCAGCGGTGCACCCGTTCGAGCACCGTGCGCACGGGGATCGGCAGGTCCCGCGGCATCCGTTCTGCCGTGTACCAGTACTTCTCGATGCGCTTCTCGAGGTGCAGCGCGTTGACGTGCTCGAGCTTCGGGTGGGCTCGGTACATGCCGCGCATGTACTCGCGCCACCCGATCACCTGACGGAGAAAGCCCTCGACGGATGCCAGGGGGGCATCGGTCCGTGTGGCGGCGGCGACCACTTCTTCTACGGTGAGCAGACCGATGTTCAGCATCGGCGAGATGATCGCGTGGAAGAGGAAGGGCTCGTCGGCCTTCATCGCGTCTTCGTACCGACCGAAGTCGTGCAGGCGCTCGGCGACGAAGACGTCGAGCCAGTCGCGAGAGTCCTCGGGGGTGACGGGAAGCCAGAAGTCCGCGGCGCTGCCGGGGTGCTCGGGATAGCGTTCGTCGACCTCGGCGATGACGGCTCGCGTGATGTCGTCGTGGTCGAGCTGCGGCAGGGGCGGGATCTTCACGCCCTTCTTCGGCAGCGCTTTGCGGTTGTCGGCGTCGAAGTTCCACCGACGACCGGCGGGCTTGCCCCCGTCCATCAGAATGCCGGTACGCCGACGCTGCCAGTGGTAGAAGTCCTCCATGAGCGGCGTCGGGTGCTCGGCGAACCACCCGTCGACGTCGTCTTCGGGGGTGAGGAACAGGGCGTCCGAGAGGACGTCGGTGTCGACGTCGTGATCCGCGCAGATGCGGGCGATGCGAGCGTCCACCGGGCGGTTCGGGTCGCTCATCCAGGTCAGCTCGGTGACCCGGTGCTTCTGCAGCAGGCGCTCGAGACCGGCCTTGAAGGTGAGGTCGTCGTCGAGGGTGATCCGCCGAACGATACGTCCCTCGGCCTCGAGTCGGGCAGCCGTGTGACGCATCGCCGAGATCAGCAGCACGATCTTGTGACGGTGATACGGAAGCTTCGCGAAACGCGGTGCCGACTCGATGAAGAAGAACTCCTGCACCTCGTCGTCGTCGTACGCCGGGTGCTCGGCGAACTGCTGCGTCGCGAGGATCAGCGCGGCCTTCACGCGCGCCGCCTCTGCTTCGCGGCGTTCGCCCGGCAGCCGCGCGAGCAGTACAGCACCTGGTCCCACTGGTCACGGCCGCTCCACCGTTTGCGATCGGTGAACGGGCGTCCGCAGTAGGCGCAGGGCTTGGAGCGCACCTCGGGTCGTGACATGCCGTCATCGTCGCAAAGCGCACCCGCGGCATCCGGGGGCTTGCGCTCGCACGCCGACCCGGTTTGCGCAAGGCCCGCGCGGCGGCGGGTCCGGACGTGGTCCGCTAGCGACATGGATACCGCACCGGAGCGCACGAACGACACCGCCGACGACCCCGACGAGCTCGAGACGGCCGACGCCCCCTCGATCCCCGACACGACCGACGACGGCGAGGCCCCGGTCGACAACCCCTCGGGCGGCTGACACACGGGGAGCCCCGCACCGGTCCGGCGCGGGGCTCCTCGATGGGTCGTCAGTCAGTGAGGTCGAACTTCTCGTTCTCGCCGCCCTTCGGGCGCTGGCCCGTCACCTTCGAGGTGACCAGGGCGATCGCCGTCGCGAGACGTCCCCCCGCGCTGCCCCAGTACTCGCCGGTCAGCGCGGACACCTTCAGCAGCGTCACCCCCGGCGACTCGGGGCCGTCGGGGAACCATGCCTCGACGCTCGTCGACCACAGCTCCTTGAGCTTGGCGAGGTCGTCGATCACCTCGGCCTCGCCCGCCAGCGACAGCCAGGTTCCGTCGGTGCTGAACGACAGACCCACCTTCGGTTCGCGGCGCACGTGCTGGACGGCCGAGGCGTGCGTGCCGACGATGAACCAGAGGTCGCCATCGGACTCGCGCTCCTGCACCGTCAGCGGGTGCGCGTGCAGAGCACCGTCCTCGGCGCGGGTGGTGACCATGGCGAAGCGGAACTTCTTCAGCAGTTCGTTGAGCGTTTCGAGCTCGGACGCGGTGGTGGACATGAGACTCCTTCGGTTCGATCCTTCAGCGAATCGCGCGAGATGACGCCGCGCTATGCGTTGACGTCGGCCGCACCGTCTGCTCTGTCGGTGGCCGCCAACGCGTCGAGAGCTTCCAGCGCGTCGCGGGCGCGGCGCACACGCGCGTCGACCTCGTCGTCCCACCAGCGCGGTCCCCGCTCCCCCAGGCCGCGTTTGGCGATTCCCACGCGCTCGCGCGCGGCGGCCACGGCGTCGTCATCGCCGGTCCCCTTCGCCGTGCGCACCGCGGATCGCGCCCGCCCGAGATGCGAGCGCAGACGCACGGCCAGGTCCTCGGGGAGCCGCGGATCGGTCCGTCGCCATCGTCTGCCGTCGATCACGAGCCAACGCTCGTCGTCGGTGGTTTCGTCCGCGGATGCCATGACCCCAGTGCACCCTTCAGACAGGGGTCGCGAAATCTCCCCGGCACAGAGGGGACATCCGTGCTAGCCTCGTCAGTATTCGTTCTGGGACTTGCTTCATCGACGCCCGCCTCATCGCTGAGATGCCGGGCGCACGGCGCCGAGCCGTTTCCGACAGCAATCCCCCTCTCACCATCGCGTGCCTCGCTCGACGGCTTCGGTCCTCGCCTCGCACTCGCGGAAAGTTCTTGTGTCTCTGCTTCACCCCTCGCCGCTATCGTGGCGCCAGGCCGATCTCGACGTGTACGTCGCGACGGTCGGATCCGACTACGCCGGTTTCGTCGGCGCGGGAACCTCGGGCTTCGAAGCCCAGGGCCCCCTCGGCGAAAATCTCGGTGTCCACACGTCCGTCGACGCGGCTCAGGCCGCCGTCGACGGGCACCGCGTACGCGCCACCACCACGGTGACGCGGCGTCCCCGTCCGCTCCGCACTCGTCGGAGCGGCGCCCACGGCCGCATTGCGGCCCAACATGAATAAAGGAAGAACACGATGGCCACTGGCACCGTGAAATGGTTCAACTCCGAAAAGGGCTACGGCTTCATTGCTCCCGACGACGGCTCCGCCGACCTGTTCGCGCACTTCAGCGCGATCCAGGGCAACGGCTTCAAGGAGCTCACGGAAGCACAGAAGGTCGAATTCGACGCTGAGCAGGGCCCCAAGGGCATGCAGGCGGCGAACATCCGCCCCCTCTAAGCTCCGCTTACCTCGAGAGCCGGGTTCGTCGCCATCGCGACGACCCGGCTTTCGTCGGTTTCCGGCCCCTTTTCGCTCGCTGGGTTTCGGTTTCCCGAGAGCCCGCTGAGCATCGCGACGTATTCCGAGTCGCCCATACGGCCAGCCGTAGTGTGGGCCTCAGCGCGGAGTAGCCGCTCCGCCGTCCACCCCGGTCCTTCCCGATCCGAGGAGCAGAACATAGCCTCCACCGTCGTCGAGTCCCGTCTCGGCCCCGTTCGTCAGACCTACTCCGGAACCACCGAATTCCCCCCGATCACCAAGGCCTACACAGAGCTGTCTCAGGTCGTCCGTGAGAGCGGACTGCTCGTTCGCACGCCGGTGTTCTACTCCGTCGTCGCCGGCGCCATCGTGCTCGGCTTCGCCGGGTGCGTTACCGGCTTCATCCTCCTCGGCGACAGCTGGTTCCAGCTGATCGTCGCAGCGGTCCTCGGCATCCTGTTCACCCAGGTCGCATTCCTCGCCCACGAGGCCGCACACCGTCAGATCTTCGCCTCGGGCCCCGCCAACGACCGCCTGGGCCTGCTCATCGGCAACGGCATCGTGGGCATGAGCCGTTCGTGGTGGGCATCGAAGCACACACGACACCACGCCAACCCGAACCGGGTGGACAAAGACCCCGACATTGAGATCGACACGATCTCTTTCCTCGACGTCGACGCCGCCAAGGCCCGCGGCATCCAACGCTGGATCACCCGGCGTCAGGGCTACCTGTTCTTCCCGCTGCTGGCTTTCGAAGGCATCAACCTGTACGTCCTGGCCTTCCGACACCTTTTCTCGCGCGGCGAGGTCAAGGGGCGCTGGGTCGAGATCGCCCTGCTGACGCTGCGGCACGCGCTCTTCATCGCGCCGATCTTCATCTTCTTGCCGGTCGGTCTCGCCTTCGCGTTCTTCGGCGTCTCGGTCGCGGTGTTCGGCATCTACATGGGAGCGTCCTTCGCCCCCAACCACAAGGGCATGCCGATCATCGCGCCCGGCGCGAAGCTCGACTTCTTCAGCAAGCAGGTGCGCACCTCGCGCAACATCTCCGGCGGCTGGTGGGCCACGTGGCTCATGGGTGGTCTGAACTACCAGATCGAGCACCACCTGTTCCCGAACATGCCGCGAACGCACCTCAGCAAGGCCCGTGTCATCGTGCGCGAACACTGCGCCACCCTGAACGTGCCCTACGTCGAGACCACGCTGTTGCAGTCCTACGGCATCGTCATCGCGTACCTCAACCGGGTCGGCCTGGCCGCCCGCGACCCCTTCGACTGCCCGCTGACCTCTCCGACGCGTCAGCTCAACGTCGAGTAGGCATCCCGACGACGGCGCCGTCCCCTCCGGGGCGGCGCCGTCGTCGTTCACCCGCGCGCGTCCGCCATCGGCGCGGGGCATTCTCCTCCGGCGTCCGTCGCCCTCTCGAAGTGCCACCGCTCGTTGGCGTAGGTCTGGCACAGACCCCACTCGCGTCCGTGATCGATGATCCACAGCTGCGCGTCGAGCGAGCCGATGTCGACGGCGTGACCGGTGACGTGACTCGACCCCTCGGGCGAGGCGACGTACTGTCGCGCGATCGCTTCGGAGCGGTAGGTGCGAATCGCATCCCCCAGCAGCCACCGCTGGTAGTCGGCGCTGCGCCACCCGCTGGTGACGTCGAAGACGATCCCGTCGACCTCAGCGGCCCGCTGGGCCGCGCGCAGAGCATCGCGCAGCTCACCGTCGAGCCCGGTCATCGCGGGGTGCTGATCGTCGTAGACCGTCAGCGGCGCCTCGGCGGGGATCATCCCCTCGGCCTCGGTCGGCGAGAACGGCGCGTGCGCGCTCAGCCCGGCCGACAACGACGACGCCGTGGTCATCGCGAGCAGTGCCGCGACCGCGGTGAGGACGACGGCGAGACCGACCGCGACTGCGACGAATGCGATACGGCCGCGGGACGGGGATTGAGTGCGGGATGCCGAAGATGCCATGCCCCCATTCGAGCCGGGCCCGCGTTGCCGGGCCGTATGGCGGGGACCATACGACGGCGATACGCCAGAGCCGATAGCTCAGTCGCGTGAGACCTCGTGCAGCACCACGTCGCGGATCTCGCTGGCAGAGAGGGTCGCGGTCATGAGGGTGCACGCGGGCTGACGGCGGCGGTCGGTGGGCGAGCCCGGGTTGAGAAGGCGAAGGCCGTTCGGGGTGACGGTATCCCACGGGATGTGGCTGTGCCCGAACACGAGCAGGTCGGCGTCGGGGAATGCGGCATCCATCCGCTTCTCGCGCCCGAGCGACGCCCCGGTCTCGTGCACGACGGCGACCCGCACCCCGTCGATCTCGGCGCGCGCGATCTCGGGCAGGCGCGAACGCAGGTCGTCGCCGTCGTTGTTGCCCCACACACCCAGCACGGGGCCGAGCGTCTCGAGTTCGTCGAGCACGCTCGCGCTCACCCAGTCACCCGCGTGCACGATGAGATCGACGCCGGATGCCGCTTCGCGCACCGCCGCGGGAAGCACGCGCGCCCTCCGGGGAACGTGCGTATCGGCCACGATGAGCAGTCGGGTCGCCATGCCCCCACGCTATCGAGGCCGAGGTTGTCGGGGGCGGGAACGACTCCCACTCCGGGCTCCGGCTCGCGCATACGTCGGCGATACGCCCCCGCACCTACGATGACGGGATGCGCGTGCTGATCGTCGAGGACGAACCCTTTCTCGCCGAGGCCATCCGCGACGGCCTCCGTCTCGAGGCGATCGCGGCCGACATCGCCGGCGACGGCGACGCCGCCCTCGAGGTCCTCGGCTACACCGCCTACGACGTGGTGGTGCTCGATCGCGACATCCCCGGTCCGAACGGCGATGAGATCGCACGCCACCTGAGCGCACAGCCTGCGGCTCCGCGCGTGCTCATGCTCACGGCCGCAGACCGGCTCGACGACAAGGCCAGCGGCTTCGAGAGCGGTGCCGACGACTACCTGACGAAACCGTTCGTTTTGCGCGAGCTGGTGATGCGCCTGCACGCCCTCGCCCGTCGTCCCGCGGCCTCGCTCCCGCCGGTGCTCGAGCAGCACGGCATCCGCCTCGACCCCTTCCGCCGCGAGGTCTATCGCGACGGGCGCTACGTCTCGCTGACCCGCAAGCAGTTCGCGGTGCTCCAGGTCCTCATGGGCGCCGGCGGCGGCGTGGTCAGCGCCGAGGACCTGCTCGAGCGCGCATGGGACGAGAACGCGGATCCGTTCACCAATGCCGTGCGCATCACGATCTCGACGCTGCGCAAACGCCTGGGCGAGCCGTGGCTCATCCAGACGGTCGCGGGTGTCGGCTACCGCATGGGTCCGGTCGATGCGTGAGCGTGCCCCCGGGCTCTCGGTACGACTCAAGCTCACCCTGAGCTACGCGGGCTTCGTCGTGATCGTGGGGATCGCTGTCTTCGTGGTGGGGTTCCTCGTGCTGCGCTTCCTCCCCGAGGGCAACCTGTACTCCCAGAGCGGTCTGTTCACGCCGGGTCGCGGCGACCTCACCGAGGTCTTCGTCCGCTACGCGTGGTACGCCGTGCTCGCGCTGGCGGTCCTCGGCCTCGGCGGCGGCTGGATCGTGTCGGGGATCATGCTGCGTCCGCTGCACCGGATCGCGGATGCCGCCCGCGCGGCGCGGGATGGCGACCTCGCGCACCGCGTCGAGTTGCCGGGGCGTCGTGACGAGCTGACGGACCTCGCCGACACCTTCGACGCGATGCTCGCGCGGGTCGAAGAGACCCTGGACGAGCAGAAGCGCTTCGCCGCGAATGCCTCCCACGAGCTGCGGACACCGCACGCCACGATGCGAACGCTGCTCGAAGTGGCCCGGGTCGATCCCGCCGGCGTAGACGTGGACCAGCTGCTGCACCGCCTCGAGCTCACGAACGAGCGCGCGATCCGTCTGATCGAGGCGATGCTCGCCCTCGCCCGGTCGACACGCGAGGACGCGCTCTCGCTCGAACCGACGGGAGTCGACGATCTCGTCGCGACCGTGGTGGCGGAGGCCGAGGGCGACGACCGGGGTCTCGACCTGGCGATACTCGGCGCCTCAGGCGGGGTGGCGCGGATCGACGAGACGCTCGTGCACCAGGCCGTGACGAACCTGGTCCGCAACGCGCTCGTGCACAACGTGGCGGGCGGCTGGGTGCGCGTCGCGGTGAGCGGCGAGGTCGACGAGGTGGTCGTCGACGTCGTCAACAGCGGCGACACGCTCTCGCACGAGCTCGTCGCGACGCTCCCCGAACCTTTCGTGCGCGCGGTCGGCCGTACGCGCGGGCGCGCCGACGGCACGGGCCTCGGACTCGCGATCGTCGCCTCGATCGCTCGCGCGCACCGTGGCCGCCTCGAGCTGTGGCCCCGCGACGGCGGCGGCCTCCACGCCCGCCTCCGGCTGCCCCGCTGACGACGAGCTCAGCGTCGAGCCGCGTGCCCGCCCCGGGCGGCAGCCCTCATCGCGACGACGAGGACCGTCCCGATCGCGGCACCGATCGTGTTCGACAGGACGTCCTCGGCATCCGGAACCCGACCGGGGATCCCCGCCTGCAGCGTCTCGACCGCGAGCGAGACGAGAGCGCACAGCAGAACGGATGCCGGCGACCACCGCAACGGTAGAAGCAGCGCGAGCGCCGCCCCGAGGGGGACGAAGAACGCGATGTTGAGGGCGACGTCGGCGCCCGCGCCGAACATCAGCGCGCGCCACGACGACGGAAGGTGATCGAGGGCGTCGAGGACGACGGTGCGGGCCGGCCACGCGATCGCGCGGGGCGCGAGGGTGAGCACCCCCACCGCCGCGAGCACGGCCCCCGCCGACAGCACGCGAGCGGGAGTGAAGACGGGACGATCGGACACGCGGACCTCCAGGATCGGGAGATCCCATCCCAGCCTGCGAGGTGTTGCCCCGATGTCTCGGCCCCGGGATACGCGGACGATACGCCCGCGGTGCGGCGGGACAATGGGAACGTGTCCTCTTCGCGCCGTTTCCCCGTGTTCGCTCTCGTCATCGACCTCGTCCTCGTCGTCGTCTTCGCCGCGATCGGGCGGGCGACCCACGACGGCGACGTGCTGGGCCCCGCCGGTTCGGGACTCGCCACCACCGCCTGGCCGTTCGTAGTGGCGTTGCTGGTCGGCTGGATCGTGACGCGCGCCTGGCGTCGACCCGCCGCCATCGCGAAGACAGGACTGCCCGTGTGGGCGATCACCGTCGCGCTGGGCATGGTGCTTCGCGCGCTCAGCGGTCAAGGGGTCGCGGTGGCGTTCGTCGTCGTCGCCACGATCACCCTCGCCGTCATGTTGCTGGGGTGGCGCGGGATCGCCCGCCTCGCATCGCGGTCGCGACGGGCGTAAGGCCGGGTCCGGGTCGTCCCCGGAGCGAGAGCGGTGGACGACCCGCGCCCCGCTGCCGGTGACGGCGGGTCGCGAGCCGGCCGGTCAGTCCGCGAGGGTCACGTCGACCTGGATCTCGGTCGCGAGACGCTCGAGCTGTGCGACGAGGTCGTCGACGGCGACGTCGGCCGCCACCGTCGCGGTGATGGAGGCCTCGAACAAGCGTCCGCCCGCCATCGCGGCATCCGTGGTCTGCGTCGACATGCGCTCGATACTCGCCCCGTGGGCGCCGAGCGCGGCCGACAGCTCGCGCACGATGCCGGGGCGGTCGTTGCCGACGACGTCGAAGGTGACCGTGCGGCCCGTGGTCTCGGCCGACCCCGCTCCCGCGTGGACGGTCACGGTGAGCGTGCCCGCGAGATCTTCGAGCGCGGCGCGCACGACATCGGCGCGGTCGGAGGCCACCGAGACCTCGATGATCCCGGCGAACGCGCCGGCGAGTTCGGCGAGCTCGCTGTTCTCCCAGTTGCCGCCGTGGGCGTCGACGATGTCGGCGACCGCGGACACGAGGCCCGCGCGATCGTCGCCGACGACGGTGAGGACGAGGGTGGTCATGGCGACAGCGTAGCGACACGCGCGCTGCTACCGTGGATGTTCAACCACAGGGGGTGAGCACGTGATCGCATCGCTGATCGCCGCCCTCAACCTGCTCCTGGCCACCGCCGAGCTGGCGCTGACCCCGGGCGGCGGCGCACCCCTGCTGGCGGTGGCCCTCGCCGCGGCCGTCGTGCTGACCGCGGTCGTCGTGCTCGTCGTCGCTCCGGCCCTCGTCGCCGCCACGCCGCCCCCGTCCGCGCGTCCGATCGACCCCTCGGCATCCCTCGCCCAGAGCGATCCCGACGCCGCGGGTCATCCGCGGCCCCGAGCTCCGGGGTTCGCGGTCCGCGTCGCGTAGCCCCCTGCCCCATCGCCTGACGACGGTCCGCAGCGAGGCCGCGACGCCGGTCGCTCGCGTGGTCTCCGCGCGCTGGGCGACCGATCAGTCCGTGATCGCTCGCTCTGATGGGATGCCCCGTGGACCTCTTCGCCTTTCCGCCCCTCGCACTGCTGCTCGACCTGACTACTCGCGCCCTCCTCGCCCTCACGTCGTTCTTCGACCCCCTCGCCGGCGGTCTCTCCGCCGCCCTCGCCGTCGTCGTCGTGACGGTCGCGGTAAGGGTCCTGTTGATCCCCGTGGGAGTGTCGCAGGCGCGCGCCGAGCAGACGCGTGCACGCCTCGCCCCGCGACTTCGTGCACTGCAGGAGCGGTGGCGTAAGGATCCCGAGCGTCTCCAGCGCGAGACGATGCAGCTGTACCGCGACGAAGGCGCCTCCCCCTTCGCGGGCTGCCTGCCCGTGCTGGCCCAGGCACCCGTCGTCGGGCTGCTCTACGCGGTGTTCCTGCACCCGCAGGTCGGCGGACACGTCAACACACTGCTCGAGCACGAGGTCTTCGGCGTTCCGCTCGGCCGGAGCCTCGTCGGAGCCCTGTCGGCGGGGACGACGGATGCCGGCACCCTCGCCGTCTTCGCGGTGCTCGTCGCCGTGATCGCCGGGGTGGCCGAACTCACACGTCGACTCCTGCGACCCTCGGTCGATCCGTCGGCGCCCGCGTGGACGACGGGGATGCTCGGCGTCCTGCCGTTCACGACGGCCGTTGTCGCGCTGTTCGCCCCCCTCGCGGCGGGGCTCTATCTCACCGTCACGACCGCGTGGACGTTGGTCCAGCGCCTGCTGCTGCGGCGGCGCTACCCGCTGCCGCGCTGAGTCCCGCCGCGGCGAACGCCCGGTCCCACCTCGGTGCGGCCGAGGCGTTCACCGCCGCCATGGCGAGCACGAGAAGGGCCGCCCCCGCGGGCAGGAGCATCGCGGTGGAGACGGAGACGTTCTCGGCCACCGCCCCGGTCACGGCTGACGACAGCGCCTGCGCGAGGGTCAGGGCCGAGGCGAGGATGGTCATCGTCGAGGCCGTGCGGCCGCGCGGTGCGCGGTGTCCGGCAAGGCTGAAGAGCGTCACGAGCGCCGGGCCGACGCCGATGCCCATGAGGCACAGCACCAGGGTGACGGTCGTCACGGATCCACCGACCGTATAGGCCCCGGCGGACGCGGTCAGCACACTGGCGAACAGCACGAGGCGCCAGCGCAGCGGGAAACGCTCGGGCACGAGGGCGACGGCGAGGGCCAGCACCGCCGACCCCACACCCATCACCCCGTACAGCAGCGCGCCCGCCTCGGGCGCCCCCTGTGCCTCCATGAACGCCGTCAGCGAGGTGAGGGTCGAGCCGAAGAACAGCCCGACGCCGAACACGGCGGCCACGAGCACGAGCATGCGCGGGTGCAGCACCTCGCGCAGCGGCGCCATCGCGGTGCGCTCCGAGCGTTCGGGCACGGCGCGGCCGGTGGGGTGGAGGGCGAAGGCGGTCACGAAGACGAAGCTGAGGATCGCGGCCCCGACGATGGGAGCCCAGGCAGCGACCAACGCCGCCAGCACACCGACCACGAAGGGACCGATGACGAACGCCGTCTCATCGGCCGCGGACTCGTAGGCCATGGCCCGGGAGAACGTGCGGTCCCGCCGCTCGGGATGCACCCGCAGACCGATCAGCGCCATCACACGGCTGCGCGACATGGCCGCGGTCTGCGGGCCGGTCATGCCGATCACCGCGGCTGCTCCCAGCAGCAGGGCGTCCGACGTCGCGTACTCCACCACGAGGGGGAAGATCGCCAGCAGGATGCCGTTGGCCAGGCCCACCGGCACGAGCACCCGCCGCTGCCCGTAGCGGTCGGCGAGATCGCCGAGCACGGGACCGGCGACCACGACGCCGAGACCCACCGCCGCGGACGTCAACCCGCCGAGGGCCACGGACCCGCGCGACGCGACGACGAGGGCGAGGACGCCGACGGTCATCATCGCGAACGGCAGCCGAGCCACGAAAGCGATCGGGAAGTACCAGAAGCCGGTGTGATGGACGAGGGGCCGATGGTCGACGGCGGGCGCTGTCATGACGCGGGTCTCCAGGGAGGGGGCGATGGAACGTGCCGCCTTGCCGGACCGGTAGGTAGTTGCACAGAGTGCGGCGGGGGGATCCCGCGTTCCCATGCTACCGCGGGCACCTCCCGGGCACCTGGGTGCGCGAGATCAGCCGACGAGGGCGGCGACCGCGGCGATGACCGAGGCCGCAGCCAGCACGAGGGCGAGCCCGATCAGCACCGCGTGCACGATGAGGAACGGCGTGGCCTTGCCCGCGGCGTTCTTGGCGCGAGGGTCTTTCGCCACGCGCACGAAGAAACGCGGCCAGACGACGACGTTGAAGACGGCGTTGGCGAACAGCAGCGCGATGAGGACGGGTTCCATGCTTCGAGCCTAGGCGCCGCGCCTCACCTGACACGTCGACCGCCGCCGCCGCGGATCAGGACGCGCACGAGATGCAGCGCCGCGCGAAGGGCAGCACCTCGAGACGAGCGTCGGCGATCGGCCGCCCGCAGTTCTCGCACACGCCGAAGGTGCCGGAAGCCACCCGCTGGCGCGCCGCGGCGATCTCGCTGTGCTCCGCTTCGGCGCCCCGCCGCAAGGCATCGACCTGGGCCCACTCCCCCGACAACGTCGAGCCCTCGGGATCGTGCTCGTCGTCGGCGGTCGCGTCGGCGCGATCGTGACGCAGGCTCGCTTCGTCGTCGAGCAAGCGCGACAGACGGTGCTCCACCTCGCGCTCGCGTTCGTCGAGCATGCGCGTCGCGGTCCTGGCATCCATGCTTCGACGCTAGCCCTCACCACCGACACCGAGGCTGCGGAAAGATCTGTCTATGACCGCACTCCGACGACACTGGACCCCCACCGCCGTGGCCTTCCTCGTGCTGGCCCTGGCCGGCCTCGCGGGCACCTGGACCTTCAACGCCTTCGCGATCGTGCAGATGCGCAACTTCATCGGCGACCTCGTCTCGAGCGGGCCGGCGGTCTCGTCGATCACCGTCGATCTGCTGGTCGTGGCGGTCGCGGGGAGCATCTTCATCCTCGTCGAGGGGCGACGGCTCGGCATGCGCTTCACCTGGCTCTACGTGGTGCTCTCGGGGGTGACCGCTTTCGCGTTCACCTTCCCCCTGTTCCTCGCGATGCGCCAGCGCCGGATCACCGCCCTCGCGGCCCCGGGCCCGGCACGCCCGTCGTGAGGCGCACCGGACCCCGGGCCAGCTGCCGCGGTGCCCGACGCTCAGCGAGCGGCGAGACCCTCGCGCAGGCCCTCGATCAGCGGCGTGGTGGGACGCCCGATGATGCGCGAGAGCGAACCGTCGGTCTTCTCCAGTGCGCCGCGAGCGATCGCGTCGTCGATCCCCGCCACGAACGCCGCCGTGCCGGCATCCAGTCCCGCCGCTTTCAGACCCTCCGTCAGCTGCTCGACCGAGACGCGCGTGTAGCTCACCGGACGGCCGAGCACCTCCGTCGCGGCTGCGGCGAGTTCGTCGTAGGTCCACGCGACGTCGCCGCCGACCTCGATCGTGCGGTCGGCGAGGTCGTCGGTGGTGAGTGCGATGGCCGCCGCCTCGGCGTAGTCGCGACGATTCGCGCTGGCGACGCGCGCGTCACCCGTTGCCGCGACGATCTCGCCGGTGTCCGCCGCGCGGGAGACCGCGTCGAGGTAGTTCTCCGTGTACCAGTTGTGGCGGAGGATGGTGGCGCTGACGCCCGCCGCGGCGATCGCCTGCTCGGTCGCCTTGTGATCGGCCCCGAGGGCGTAGTCGATCTCGTCGACGCGGGGGGCGCTGGTGTAGACGAGGCGCTCGACACCGGCGGCGCGGACGGCGTCGATGACGTTGCGGTGGCCCGCGACGCGGTCGGCGTCGGTGCCGGAGATGAGCAGAACGCGGGTCACGCCCTCGAGGGCGGGTGCGATTGTCTCGGGGCGCGCGTAATCGAGCTCGGCGACGGCGATGCCGCGGGCGGCGAGGCCGTCGACCTTGGCGGGGGTGCGCACACCGGCCACGATGTCGGAGGCCGCGATGCCGCGCTCGAGCAGAGCGTCGACGACGAGGCGCCCGAGGTGGCCGGAGGCGGCGGTGACGAGGAGGGTCATGATGGAATCCTTTCGGTGGGTTCGTCGGGCTCAACGCCCCGTGGCTCGTCACATTCCGGAATGCCGGTACCCACTTTCTGGTTAGGTACTTACATGAGCGTCAGTCTCGCGTCGATGCGCGCCGAACACCCCGGACTCTTCGCCGACGGGTGCCCCACACGCACGGTCCTCGATCACGTCATGGGCAAATGGGGGGTCCTGGTGCTGCTCGCCCTCTCGGACGGCACGCAGCGCTGGGGAGCCCTCCGGCGCAACATCGAGGGCATCAGCGAGAAGATGCTCGCGAGCACGCTGAAGACACTGGAGGCCGACGGCCTCGTCCTCCGTACGGCCTATCCCGAGGTTCCACCCCGCGTCGAGTACGGCCTCACCGACCGCGGGCGCGGCCTCATGACGCACGTCATTCCCCTCATGGGATGGGTCGCCGATAACGCGACCGACATCGTCGGACGACGGGAGTGAGGGTGCGCGTCCCCTCCGCCCGCGCCATGCGCGACAGCCTCACCTTCCGCGCCCCGCGGCGCGTGCCGCTGCTGCAGGTCGCCAAATCGGCCATCGCGATCGTGGCCGCATGGCTGCTGGCCGGCTGGCTCGTCCAGGGCCCGCCCCCGATCTTCGCCGCCATCGCCGCACTGCTGGTGGTCCAGCCGAGCATCAACCAGTCCTTCACGAGGGCGGTCGAGCGCAGCGTCGGAGTGATCGTCGGCGTGCTCATCGCGGCCCTGCTCGGCCTCGTGTTCGGCTCGCACCCGTGGGTCGCGTTGCTCTCGGCGGGAGTCGCCCTGGTGGTCGCGTGGGCGGCGCGCATCTCCGCCGGAGCGACGAACCAGATCGCGATCAGCGCCCTGCTCGTACTGGCCCTCGGCACGGCGACCCCGAACTACGCCCTCGACCGCGTCCTCGAGACGCTGATCGGCGCGGTCATCGGCATCGTCGTCAACGCCGTGCTCGTTCCCCCCGTCCTCGTCCCCACCGCGCGCACGAAGGTCGACATCCTCGGTCGCGAGCTCGCGGCGGCACTGGAGCGTCTCGCAGACGCCCTCGAGACGCCGCAGACGTCGGCCTCTGCCGAGGGGCTCCTGCTCGAAGCGCGTCTCCTGCGTCCGGTTCGGGATGCCGCGGCCGACGCGATCCGCGACGGTGCCGACTCGCTGGCGCTGAACCCTCGGAGCGGTCGGCACCGCACCGCCCTCGCGGAGATGGATGCGCTCGTCGAGCGCTTCAGCCCCGTCGTCACGCAGACGATCGGCATGACGCGCGCCGTCTACGACGGCTACGAGCCGACGATCGTCGACGAACCGGCCGTCCGCGCGATCGCCGAGCAGCTGCACCGCGCCGCACACGACGTGCGGCTGGCGTTCGCCCTCGACGCGGGTCCCGAGCGCGTCGTCGAGGAAGAGCCGGCCCTCACCCGCCCCCTGCAGATCCGCACGCCGTCGACCGCGCACTGGGTGCTCGTGGGCTCTCTGCTCATGGACCTGCACCGCATCCACGAGACGCTGCGCGACGACCAGGACTGAGAGCGCACGGCCGACCTGGGAACTCGCTCGCTGATCGCGCTCCCCCGGCCCCGCGTCCGCCCGCCCCTGATTGACTGAGCGCATGGGTACCGCGATGTTCCCCCTCGGGGCCGTCCTCTTCCCGCACACGCCCCTCGCGCTGCGGATCTTCGAGGAGCGCTATCTGGTCATGCTCGGGCGTCTGCTCGACGAGACGGATCCCGCCTTCGGCGTCGTCCTCATCGAGCGCGGCAGCGAGACCGGCGGAGGCGACCAGCGCTTCCCCCTCGGGACGATGGCACAGCTGAGCCAGGTCGTGCCGCAGGCCGGACAGATGCAGATCGTCGCTCTCGGAACCGAACGCTTCGAGATCGTCGAGTGGCTCGACGACGACCCCTACCCGCGGGCAGACGTGCGCGCGCTCCCCGATCTCGAGTGGAACGACGCCCTGCTCCCCCTGCTCGAGGAGGCCGAGAGGATCGTCCGACGTGTCCTGGGCCGCGCCCAGATGTTCGGCGGCACGCGGTGGGATCCCGAGGTGGAGTTGGCCGAGGAACCGCTCCCCCGCGCCTGGCAGGTTGCAGCGATCGCCCCGCTCGGCGAGCTCGACCAGATGGAGCTGCTGCGGTCGGCGACCCTCGGCGGGTTGCTGCGCGCGACGATCGACCTCACGCTCGCGGCCGAGCCGCTGCTCGGCGACCCCGTCCCCGACGGCGTGATCATCGTCGACGACGAGGGCCCGAGCGACGCGGACTGAAACGCACCGCCGCCCGCCACCGCGGGCGGGCAATGCCGGGGCACTGCATCGCGTCAGCGCCGGCGTCCCGACCAGGAGCCGGCCGGGACGCCGCGCCGAGGAGCGACGTCCCGACTCTCGTCAGTTGAGTTCGCGCACCGACGAGGGGATGACCCCGTCGCCGTAGAGATCGACCGCGAGATCCTGCAGCGAGGTCAGCGCGACCCGCTGAGTGAGCGGACCGTACGAGATCCGGGCGACGCCGAGCTTCTCGTACTCGCCGGCCGAGAGCGCCCCGGGGAAGCCGATGACGCTCAGACGCTGCTCTCCCAGACCCTCGACCAGCCGACGGGTCGTCTCCGCGTCCAGAAGACCGGGGACGAAAACCGAGGTCGCTCCGGCATCGAGGAAGGCGCGTCCGCGCTTCACGGCATCCGCGATCTTCTCGTCGAGCGGGCGATCGCCGCCCTTGACGAACACGTCGGTGCGCGCGTTGAGCACGAAGGGCACGCCCTCGGCCTCCCCCGCCTCGATGACGGCCTCGACCGCTGCCACCGCCTCGTCGAACGGCTTGACCCGGTCCTCGACGTTGGCGCCGACGATGCCGACGCCGATCGCGCGGCGCGTCGTCTCGCCGGGGTTGCCGAAGCCGGCGTCGAGGTCGGCGGTCACCGGCACATCCACCGCCGCGACGATGCGTCCCACCATGTCGAGCATGACCTCGAGCGGGATGTTCTCGCCGTCCTCGTAACCGAAGGTGGCGGCGATCGAGTGTCCGGCCGTGGCCAGGGCCTTGGTCTCGGGCAGGGCGGCGACCGCACGGGCCGAGACGACGTCCCAGATGTTCACGACCCGCAGGATCTCGGGCGCCGTGTGCAGCTTCGCGAAGGCCTCGGCCTTCTCGCTCAGAGCGTTCATGCCTGTTCTCCGTTCGTGCGACCGGCATCGGCCACGACGGCCTCGGCGATCGGGGTCTGCCCGGCGCCGAAGCGGATGAAGCGCCCCACCGTGGCGGGCTGGAGGAGTACGGCCGCCGCGACGGCCGCGACGTCGGCTCGCGAGACCTCGGCCTTGCCCTGCGGCGCCGTGGTGATGCGACCCGTGGGCTCGTCCGTGGTGAGCGTCCCGGGGCCGAGGATCGTCCAGTCCAGATCGCTGGCGCGCAGGTGGTCGTCGGCCGCGAGCTTCGCATCCGCGTAAGCGAAGAACGCGTCGTCGGGGTCGATGCCGTGGTCGGGCGTCGAGCCGATCCACGAGACCATGACGAAACGTCGAACGCCGGCCTTCGAGGCCGCGTCGATCGCTCGTTGCGCGGCATCGCGGTCGACCGCGTACGTGCGCTCGGCGCTGCCGCCGCCCGCTCCCGCCGACCAGACCACGGCATCCGCTCCCGAGAAGGCCTCGACCATCTCGCCCACATCGGCCTTCTCGACATCGAGCACGAGCGGCGTGGCGCCCGCGCTCTCGATGTCGGACGACTGCTCCGCCGCGCGGATGACCGACGTCGCCTCGTCTCCACGGTCGGCGAGCAGCCGAGCCAGATGGAGGGCCACCTTGCCGTGCCCTCCCACGATCACGATGCGTTCCATGTCACTGTCCTCCTACTTTGTCGATCGACATCTTCAGGATCACTCGATCCGCGCTGTCCGGCGGAGCCGCCTGCTCGGCGTTGCCGTAGCGCTGCCCGAGGCGCACGTAGAACGCCCCTGTCGGGTCGGGCTCGGCCGCGATCAGACGCCCGCGCACCTCGACATAGCGATACGGGCGTTCGGGATCGAACACCATCAGGCTCATCGAGGGGTTGCGCTGCAGGTTGCGGAACTTCTGCCGCGTCGAGGTGTGGGTGAAGAGCAGGTGCTCCCCGTCGAACTCGAACCACATCGGATTGACCTGCACCGTGCCGTCGGGGCGAACGGTACCGAGGCTGCCGTAGTTCGGGTTCTCGAGGAGGTCGCGGTGTTCGTCGAGGATCATCCGTGTCCTTTCGCCGAGGATCCTGGACCGACCCTACGCACCACCCCCGACATGCCCCGCGGGCTTGACGACCCCCGCGAGCGGCTCCGTGTCAGTCGACGTCGCCGTCCACGTAGACCCAGCGCCCGCCGCGCCGCGCGAACCGGCTGCGTTCGCGCAACTCGCCACGCTCACGGCCATGCCGCCAGGCGGCGCGGAAGGTCACGGTCGCGGCATCGCCGTCCTCGGAGGCATCCTCGATCACGAGCGCTATCCACTCCGTGCCGTCGTCGACGACGATGTCGTCGGGGCGGGTGCGCGGATGCCATGACCTGGCCAGATGCACCGCGTCGCCGACCGAGAACGCGGTGTAACGCGAACGCATCAACCGTTCCGCGCTCGGGGCGACCGCGCCGTCCAGGATCGGTCCGCAGCACTCGCCGAAGGGAGCGCGACCGCACGGGCACGCGGCATCCGGTGCCGGACGATACGAGGCGGAGCCGAAGGACATCCGGCCACTCTAGGTCAGCGGGCCACCCCGCGTGCCAGGATCGAGGGCGTGACCGATCGCCTCATGCTCCTCGACACCGCCTCGCTCTATTTCCGCGCGTTCTACGGGGTACCCGACAAGGTCAAGGCGGCCGACGGCTCGTCGGTGAACGCCGTGCGGGGCCTGCTCGACATGATCGCGAAGCTGGTCACGGCATACGAGCCCTCGCGGCTCGTCGCCTGCTGGGACGACGACTGGCGCCCCGCGTGGCGCGTCGATCTCCTGCCGAGCTACAAGGCCCACCGCGTGGTCGAGGCCGTTCCCGCCGGGGCCGACGTCGAGGAGGTCCCCGATCCGCTCGAGGCGCAGATCCCCCTCATCCGCGAGGCGCTGGCCGTGCTCGGCATCCCCGTGGTGGGCGCCGCCGAGCACGAGGCCGACGACGTCATCGGGGTCCTCGCCACGCGCGCCGACGTCCCGGTCGACGTCGTCACCGGCGACCGCGACCTCTTCCAACTGGTCGACGACGATCGCGGCATCCGGATCGTCTACACCGCTCGAGGGATGAGCAATCTCGAGCTCGTCGACGACGCGGCCGTCTTCGCCAAGTACGGCGTCCACGCCAAGCAGTACGCCGACTTCGCGGTGCTGCGCGGCGACCCCTCCGACGGGCTGCCCGGCGTTTCGGGCATCGGCGAGAAGTCCGCTGCGGCGCTGCTCACCGCGTGCGGCGACCTCGACGGCATCCGCGCGGGGGTCCTCGAGGGCACCGCGGGAACACCCGCCCAGCGCGCGAAGATCGCCGCCGCCGCGGACTACCTCGAGGTCGCCCCGACCGTGGTGCGCGTCGCGCGCGAGCTCGACCTCGAGCCCTTCGACGACCGCCTCGGTCCCGTGGACCGGTCCGCCGCCGAAGAACTCGCCGAACGCTGGAACCTCGGATCGTCGATGACGAGGGCGCTGGCCGCCCTCCCCGCCTGAGCGGGCTCAGCGACCGCGCTCGAGCCAGGCGCGCAAGCGCTCGAGCGGCCAGGTCGTGACGATCCGGTCGACGGGCACCTGCAGAGCCTCGGCGCGCGCGGCACCGAAGTCCAGCAGCGACAGTTGACCGGGAGCGTGCGCGTCCGAATCGATCGCGAAGAGGCATCCCGCCTCGATCGCCAGAGCCAGCAGGTCGTCCGGAGGATCCTGTCGCTCGGGTCGCGAATTGATCTCCACCGCCACACCCGAGGCCGCCGCCGCTGCGAAGACCTCGCGCGCGTCGAACTCCGATCGAGGTCGCGTCCCCCGCGCTCCCTCCACGAGCCGGCCGGTCACATGCCCGAGCACGTCGACCCGCGGGTCGCTCGCCGCCGCGACGAGCCGTTTCGTCATGGGCCCGCGTTCCATGCGCAGCTTGGAATGAGCGGATGCCACGACCACATCGAGCGCGTGCAGCAGCTCGTCCTCCTGGTCGAGGGCACCGTCGTCGAGGATGTCGACCTCGATGCCGCTGAGGAGCGTGAACCCGTCGCCCCGATGACCGCGCACGATGTCCATCTGCGCGCGGAGCCGCTCGGGCGAGAGTCCGTTCGCGACGGTGAGTCGCGGAGAGTGATCGGTGAGGGCGAGGTACTCGTGACCGAGTCCGCGCGCCGCGTCGACCATGGCCTCGATCGGCGTCAGTCCGTCGGACCACTCGCTGTGGCTGTGCAGGTCGCCTCTCAGCTGCGCCCGCAGCTCGGAGCCTCCCACCGGCGCCGATTCGGCGCGCAGCTTCGCCAGGCGCTCGGGCACCTGGCCCGCGAGCGCCTGCTGGATGACCGAGAAGGTGGACTCGCCGATGCCCGCACGACGACGCAATGCAGGATCGCGCAGTTGCACGTCGCTCAAGCCCGCGATCGCGGCAGCCGCCGTGCGGAAGGCCTTCGACTTGTACCGCGAGGATCGCTCCCGCTCGAGCAGGTACGCGATCTCCGTGAGCGCGTCGAGCGGGTCCACGGCTACTCCGCCAGCGCTCTCGACGCCTCGACCCAGTCGTCGAGCTTCGCGGAGGCGCGGCCGTCGTCGATCGCGGCCGCGGCATCGGCCATGGCCTCGGCCAGTCGCTCGAGGATCGGACGCTGGACCTGCGCGGCATCCTGGAACAGTCGGAACGACACCAGACCGGCCGCGGCGTTCAGCAGCACGATGTCGCGCACGGCCCCGAGGTCGCCGCCGAGCACGCGCCGCACCACGGCGGCGTTGTGGTCGGGAGACCCACCCAGCAGGTCGTCCATGTCGGCGAGCGGGATGCCGAGATCGCGCGGATCCAGGTCGTGCTCGTGGACGTCACCGCGGCTGATCTCCCACACCCGGCTGTGCCCGGTGGTGGTCAGCTCGTCGAGACCGTCGTCGCCGCGGAACACCAGGGCGGTCGCTCCGCGCGTGCGGAAGACGCCCGTGATGAGCGGCACGCGGTCGAGGTGCGCGACGCCCACCGCATTGGCCTCGGCGCGCGCGGGGTTGCAGAGCGGGCCGAGGAAGTTGAACACCGTCGGCACGCCGAGCTCCGACCGGGTGGCCGCTGCGTGGCGGAAGCCCGGGTGGAAGGCCGAGGCGAAAGCGAAGGTGATGCCCGTGCGGTCCAGGATCTCGGCGACCTTCTCGGGCGACAACGTCAACCCGATCCCCAGAGACGACAACACGTCCGAAGACCCCGAGGCCGAGCTCGCGGCACGGTTGCCGTGCTTGACGACGGGAACTCCGGATGCCGCGGCCACGACAGCCGCCATCGTCGAGATGTTCACGGTGCCGTAGCGGTCGCCGCCCGTACCGACGATGTCGAGGACATCGGCGCGGACCGGGAGGGGCACCGCGGCTTCGAGGATCGCGTCGCGGAAGCCGACGATCTCCTCGACCGTCTCGCCCTTGGCCCGCAGCGCCATGAGGAACCCGCCGAGTTGAGAGGGCGTCGCCTCCCCCGCCATGACCTTGCGCATGGCCCAGGTGGACTCCGACACGCTGAGGTCGTCGCCGGCCAGCAACGACGTGAGGATATCGGGCCAGGTGAAACGTTCCGCCATGCCATGATCCTTCCACACGCGTGTCGCGCGACAGCGCTCCGCACCCGCCGACGAAACAGCCTCCGTACCGGGGATTACTTGGAGATTCTGAGGCTTCCCTAAGTCTCGACGATGGAATATCGCAGGGTAGGGATGGGAATATCGGGCTCTCGGATCGCGCATAATGGAACGGTGACGACCTCAGCGACGTATTCCCAGGCTGTGCGTGCCGTGAAGCGGCCCGACCCGGTCGCCGTGGGCACCATCGTGTGGCTGGGCAGCGAGGTCATGTTCTTCGCCGGCCTGTTCGCGATCTACTTCACCCTCCGCAGCACGTCGGCCTCTCTGTGGGCCGAAGAGACGCAGCTGCTGAACGTTCCCTTCGCGACCGTCAACACGATCATCCTCGTGCTGTCTTCGGTCACCTGCCAGATGGGCGTCTTCGCCGCGGAGCGGTACCAGCCGTACCGCACCGGCAAGGCCACCGGCTTCCTGAAGTGGGGAATGGTGGAGTGGTTCTACCTCACCTTCATCCTCGGCGCGGTCTTCGTGTCGGGTCAGGTGTGGGAGTACGCGACCCTGGTAGCCGAAGGCATGCCCATCAGCGCCAACCCCTACGCCTCGGCCTTCTACATCACCACCGGCTTCCACGCCCTGCACGTGACGGGTGGCCTCATCGCCTTCCTGCTCGTGATCGGCCGTGCGTACGCCGTGAAGAACTTCGGTCGGAAAGAGATGACCACCTCGATCGTCGTGTCGTACTACTGGCACTTCGTCGACGTCGTCTGGATCGCCCTGTTCTTCGTCATCTACTTCCTCAAGTAAGAGAGCAGTACTCCACATGGCACGCGAGAAGAAGACTCGTCGGGCGTCCGGGCGTCGTAGCCCCCTGGCCGCCGCCGCGCTCATCGGCATCGGACTCCTCCTGACCGGAGGCGTCTACGCCGGCGCATCGGCCGCGATGGCCGCTACCTCCAGCACCCCCACGAGCGAGGCGAACTCGGCGTCGGCGGTCGAAGAAGGGCAGAAGCTCTTCCAGGCCAACTGCGCCACGTGCCATGGTCTCGACCTGCAGGGCAGCCAGCAGGGCCCGTCGCTCTTCGGCGTCGGCGAGCTCTCGGTGCACTTCCAGGTGTCGACCGGTCGTATGCCGTTGCAAGCCCAGGGTCCGCAGGCTCCGGTCAAGCCCGTGCAGTTCACCGAGGAGCAGGTCAACGCGATCGCCGCGTACGTCCAGTCATCGGCCCCCGGCCCGAGCTACCCCACCGAAGACCTGGTCGACGGTCAGGGCGACCTGTCGCACGGCGCAGAGCTCTTCCGCATCAACTGCGCGATGTGCCACAACGTGGCCGGCGCCGGTGGCGCGCTCACCGAGGGCAAGTACGCCCCCGACCTGCACACCACCACCCCGGTCAACATCTACGCGGCCATGGTCACCGGCCCGCAGAACATGCCGGTGTTCAACGACCTGAACCTCACCCCCGAAGACAAGCGCGACGTCATCTCCTACCTGATGTACCTGCAGAAGAGCGACTCGCCCGGTGGCTACGCCCTCGGTTCGCTCGGCCCGGTCTCGGAGGGTCTGTTCATCTGGATCTTCGGTATCGGGGCGCTCATCGCCCTGACCGTGTGGATCACGGCGAAGTCCAACTGACCGTCGTCTTCGACATTACGTAAACGCACGAGGAGCACCATGGCACACGAGGACGACGCACTCGAGCACGAGAGGGCTTCCTGGAAGCCCACCTCGGGGCTCGCCGTCGCGGTTCCCGACGCCGTACAGAACCCCGGCCTTCCCGGCCACCGTCAGCGCATGACCGACCAGGACCCGCAGGCGATGAAGCGTGCGGTTCGCACGGTCTACACCCTGTTCTACTTCTCGGTCGCGGCGAGCATCTGGGCGAGCATCGCCTACATGATCTTCCCGATCGAGTCGGGCGCGCTGATCGACATCCGGTACAACAACCTCTTCATCGGACTCGGCATCGCCTTCGCGCTGCTGGCGATCGGCATCGGCACCATTCACTGGGGCAAGTCGGTCATGTCCGACAAGGAGTACATCGAGGACCGTCACGCCACCCGTGGCCGTGACGAGGTCCGCGAGGGTGCGATCAATGTCTTCGCCGAGGCCGACAAGGACTCGGGGTTCGGGCGTCGCGAGATCATTCGCAACTCGATGTTCGCCGCCCTGGCCGCCTCGGTCATCCCGGGTATCACGCTGTTCCGAGGCTTGGCGCCGCAGGACCAGGACCCGGTGAAGCTCCTCAGCCACACCATGTGGAAAGAGGGCATGCGCCTGACGCACGACCCCTCGGGTCGTCCGATCCGCGCGGCGGACGTGACCCTGGGGTCCGCCTTCCACGTGATCCCCGAGGAACTCGCGGGCCTGGGCCACGACGAGGGCTACCTCGAAGAGAAGGCCAAGGCGATCGTTCTGCTCATGCGCATGCAGCCTGAGCAGCTCAACCCCGAGACCAACAATCTGGACTGGTCGTACGACGGCATCATCGCGTACTCGAAGGTCTGCACCCACGTCGGTTGCCCCGTCGCGCTCTACGAGCAGCAGACCCACCACCTCCTGTGCCCCTGCCACCAGTCGCAGTTCGACGTCGCCAACGGTGCGGCCGTCATCTTCGGCCCGGCCGCCCGTCCCCTGCCGCAGCTCCCCATCACCGTCGACGCCGAGGGTTACCTCGTCGCGCAGAGTGACTTCCACGAGCCCGTCGGCCCCAGCTTCTGGGAGCGCTCATGAGCATCGGTACCCATCCCGCCGAGAACGTCACCACCGAACCCGCGGTGCACGCGGGTCCCCCCGCGACGAGCGGGCGCGACGGCAAGCCGCTCGGCGGCCGCTTCGTCGGCTCGGTCGCGAACTACATGGACGAGCGCACGAGCATGTCGGGCATCGTCAAGGAGCTCGGCCGCAAGGTCTTCCCCGACCACTGGTCGTTCATGCTCGGCGAGATCGCTCTGTGGAGCTTCGTCGTCGTGCTGCTCTCCGGCACCTTCCTGACGTTCTTCTTCCAGGCTTCGATGGTCGAGACGCACTACAACGGTGCGTACGAGCCCATGCGCGGTATCGCGATGTCCGCCGCGATGGAGTCGGCTCTGCACATCTCGTTCGATCTGCGCGGCGGCCTGCTCGTTCGCCAGATCCACCACTGGGCGGCGCTCGTGTTCGTCGCCGGTATCGGCGTGCACATGCTCCGCGTGTTCTTCACGGGCGCGTTCCGCAAGCCCCGCGAGCTCAACTGGGTCGTCGGCTTCATCCTGTTCATCCTCGCGATGGCCGAGGGCTTCACCGGATACTCGCTCCCTGACGATCTGCTCTCCGGCAACGGCCTGCGCATCATCGACGGCATGATCAAGGGTCTGCCGATCATCGGCACGTGGACGTCGTTCCTGCTCTTCGGTGGCGAGTTCCCCGGTACCGCGATCGTCGGACGCCTCTACACGCTGCACATCCTGCTGCTGCCGGCGATCCTCGTGGCGCTCCTCGCGGTGCACCTCATGCTGATGATCATCAACAAGCACACCCAGTTCGCCGGCCCCGCCCGCACGAACAGCAACGTCGTGGGCTACCCGATGCTCCCGGTCTACGCCTCCAAGATGGGTGGCTTCTTCTTCATCACGTTCGGTGTGATCGTGCTGATCGCCGCTCTCGTGACCATCAACCCCATCTGGAACTACGGTCCGTACGACCCCTCCCCGGTGTCCGCGGGAACGCAGCCCGACTGGTACATCGGCTTCGCCGACGGCATGCTCCGTCTGATTCCGCCGCACCTCGAGTTCGTGCTCTGGGACCACACCTTCTCGTGGAACATCATCATCCCCGTCGGCGTGCTGGGGCTGTTCATCGTCCTGGTTCTCGTGTACCCCTTCATCGAGGCCTGGGTGACCGGAGACAAGCGCGAGCACCACATCGCCCAGCGTCCGCGCAACGCCGCGACGCGCACCGCGATCGGCGCCGCCGGCGTAACGTTCTATGCCGTGATGTGGGCGGCTGCGTCGTCCGACATCATCGCGACGCACTTCCACCTCACGATGGAAGGTGTCATCCACGTCCTGCAGGCCCTGCTGATCCTGGGTCCGATCCTCGCCTACTTCATCGCGAAGCGCGTCTGCATCGCGCTGCAGAAGAAGGACCGCGAGATCGCGCTGCACGGCTATGAGTCCGGTCGCATCGTCCGTCTCCCCGGTGGCGAGTACATCGAGGTCCACCAGCCCGTCGACGAGTACGAGCGCTGGAAGCTGATCGACAACGAGACCTACGAGCCGCTGGTCGTGCGTCCCAACGCCAAGGGTGAGATCTCCTGGTACGAGAACGTCCGCGGTTCCGTGTCGCGCTGGTTCTTCGAGGATCGTCTCGCTCCCCTCACGCAGGCCGAGCTCGACGCCGCGGTGGCTCACCAGCACCACGAACTCGACCACATCGATCACGAAGAGGCCGACGAGATCGCTGGCGCCAACGCTCGTGCCGACGAGGATGGTCGCCCCCGTAACGCGGTGGGTGAGCGTACCGAGGTCGAGATCCCGGCTCCCAAGGGTCTCGAAGAGCGCAACCGCCCGGAGGGCGACAAGAGCGAGTGATCGCCTCCCCCAAGAACCCCGGTGCTTCGGCACCGGGGTTCTTGCGTTCTCCCCGCCGTGCCTCACGTCCGCGAGAGACACGTAGCCCGAGCCACACCTCCATCCACGCGGAGAGGGTCTGGCAGGCAGGCACCGCGGAATGGCATCCGTGCTCCTCCCCCGGCGTGAGGCGCTCCCCTAACGTGGGAGACATGACCGACGCTCAGGATTACTTCTCGCGCCGCCTCGCCTTCGAGACCGACCCCAGCGACGTGCACGCGGCCCAGAAGAACGGCGACCGCTTTGTGCTCGTCGACGTGCGCGGCGACGAGGCCTGGGCGCAGGGACGCATCTCGGGCGCCGTACACATGCCGTATCGAGAAATCGACGGTCGCGCACCTCTCGAGATCGCGCTCGATACCCCCGTCGTGGTGTACTGCTGGAGCCCCGGCTGCAACGCCGGGCAGAAGGGCGCCCTCGCCTTCGCCCGCCTCGGCTACGAGGTCCGCGAGATGATCGGCGGCTACGAGTACTGGGTACGTGAGGGTCAGCCCTTCGAGAACGACCGGGGTCCCTGCGAGCGGGTCTTCGACCCGACGGTCATGGTCGTCCGCTCCTGACCTCGAACACGTCACGGGATGCCGTTAGGCTGCCGAGATGCAGCATCCCCCTCTGGAACCGTTCGACTCCGGGTTCGTGGAAAGGCCGGACGGCGCCCGGCTGTATTGGGAGACCTCCGGTAATCCGCGAGGGCGACCAGCGCTCTATCTGCATGGCGGACCCGGCGGGAATCTCGGCAAGGGCGGGTACCGACGCCGGTTCGACCCCGCCCTTCATCTGATCGTCGGGATCGATCAGCGCGGTTGCGGGCGGAGCGAGCCCTGGGCGATGGATGACCTCTCCAGCCTGCAGCATCAGACCATGGACGACCTCCTCGCCGATATCGAGGCGGTGCGGGTGCATCTCGGCATCGACCGCTGGCTCTTGCACGGAGTGTCCTGGGGATCCACCCTGGCGCTCGCGTACGCCCTCGAGCATCCCGATCGCGTCACGGAGATCGTCAACTTCGCCGTCACGACCGGAGGGCGATGGGAGATCGATTGGATCACCGACGGCATCGCTCCGGTGTTCCCCGAGGCGTATGAGCGCCTCCGTTCGCTCCTGCGCGCGGATGAGCGCACGATCGAGGGCTACGCACGGCTCTTGACCCAGGGCGATCCGCACATGCGCCAAGTGGCCGCCGACCAGTGGGACGAGTGGGAGGCCACCCACATGTCCCTGGGCCCGCTCTCCACCCCGGGTCCGCTGCACGACGACGAGCGGCACAGACGAAACTTCGCCACCCTGGTCTCGCACTACTGGGCGCGCGACTGCTTCCTCACCGGTGACGCGGCCATCCTCGCCCGTGCGGAACAGCTCGCCGGCATTCCCGGGGTCCTCGTCCACGGACGGCGTGACATCAGCGGGCCGGCATTGACGGCGTGGAGACTGCACCGCGCCTGGCCGGGATCCCGCCTCGAGATCGTCGAAGAGGACGGCCACGGTGGACCGCGGAGCGCGGAGCTCTCTCAAGAAGCGATGGACGCGTTCGCCCGGGCATCGCGATGAACGCCGATCGACCAGACCGAGCGTGACCGGACTCTTCGTTGCCGGACGCGTCAGGCTGTTTCGACGTCCTCGGCGAACCAACGCGCCGCAGAACCGCAGAACACCGGGTCGCCGCCCACCGTCTGATCGTCGTCGACGACATCGCAGACGACGACGGTCACGTTATCGCGCGTGCCGGCCTCGAGCGCGAGCGCCACAGCTGCGGCCGCAGCAGATCGCGGGTCCGCCGCCTCGCCGACGAGGCGGGCGACATCCGCCTCGGGGACGTAGTCGGTCAGGCCGTCGCTGCAGAGCACCCATCGGTCGCCGGTCACCGGCGGACGCTCGGCGACGGAGACGACGTCTCCCTCTGCGCCCCCGAGCGAAGCGGTGATGATGTTGCGCCGCGGGTGCGCCTGCGCGGCCTCGGGAGGGATGATCCCGTGGTCGACGAGCGCCTGAACATACGAATCATCACGCGTCTCGCGCGTGAACTCGCCGTCGCGGAGCAGGTACGCCCGCGAGTCGCCGGTGTGCGCGAGCAGCAGCTCGCCGCTCACACTGAGGAAGATACCCGTGAACGTCGTCGCCATGCCCTGCAGCGCAGGGTCACGCTCGACGTGGGCGCGGATGTCCCAGTTCGCTTCGCGGATGCGCACGAGCAAGCCGTCGGCATCCATCCCGCCGCCGCGCGTGGCGACGAGGCGATGAAGGAGCGCAGCAGACGCGAGGTCTCCAGAAGGCCCTCCTCCGACGCCATCTGCCACCGCCGCACCCCAGGACGCCGAGAAAGCGGCGTCCTGGTTGGTGGGACGGTGGGAGCCGGCGTCGGAGACGGCGGCCGCATTCAGCCGAATGGGCACGGGATCAGCGCGCGAAGTACCCGCGGTAGTACTCGTACACCCAGCCGACGATGGCGATGACGAAGATCGCGAATCCGACGGGGACGAGCCAGCTTCCGACGGCAAGACCGATCACCGCGATCGCCGCGGAGGCAGCGAGAACGATGGGCCACCACGACCACGGGCTGAACTCGCCCATCTCGGGGTCACCGTCGTCGATGTCCGCCGTGAGGGTGTCCTCAGGAAGATCACCGCGCTGCGCCTTCATGACGCGCGAGATGTAGAAAGCGATCATCGACGACATCAGTCCGAGGAAGACGAGCGCGACGCTGCCCACCCACTCGACTCCACCGTGCTGGAGAAGACTCCAGACGGTGTAGACGGCGGCGATCAGGAAGCCGAAGACGGCCAGGAGCCACCAGAGTCCAACGTTGGTACGCATTCTTACTTGACCTCTCCAGCCGCAGAGTCGACCACGGGCGCCTCGGGCGCGTCCTTCGCGGGGCCCACGCCGACCGGGATGCCGGCCTCGGGGTGGTTCAGATCGAAGGCGGGACGCTCACTGCGGATACGCGGGATCGAGGTGAAGTTGTGACGCGGCGGGGGGCACGAGGTGGCCCACTCGAGCGAGGCACCGTAGCCCCACGGGTCGTCGACCGTCACGCGCGGCGCCTTGCGGGCGGTGATCCAGACGTTCAGGAGGAACGGGATCATCGACGCGCCGAGGATCATCGACCCGACGGTCGAGAGCTGGTTCTCCCACGTCCATCCATCAGCGGCCGCGTAGTCGGCGTAGCGACGGACCATGCCGTCGACACCCAGCCAGTGCTGGATGAGGAAGGTCATGTGGAAGCCGATGAACAGCATCCAGAAGTGAACCATGCCCAGACGCTCGTTGAGCATCTTGCCCGTCCACTTCGGCCACCAGAAGTAGAAGCCGGCGAACATCGCGAACACCACGGTGCCGAACACGACGTAGTGGAAGTGGGCCACCACGAAGTACGAGTCGGACAGGTGGAAGTCGAGCGGGGGCGACGCGAGGATGACGCCGGTCAGACCACCGAAGACGAACGACACGAGGAAGCCGAGGGCGAAGACCATGGGCGTCTCGAAGGTGACCGAGCCGCGCCAGAGCGTTCCGATCCAGTTGAAGATCTTCACGCCGGTCGGGACCGCGATCAGCATCGTCATGAGGGCGAAGAACGGCAGCAGCACACCGCCGGTGACGTACATGTGGTGCGCCCACACCGCGACCGACAGGGCCGCGATCGCGATGGTCGCGTACACCAGGGTCTTGTACCCGAAGATCGGCTTGCGGCTGAAGACCGGGAAGATCTCGGAAACGATGCCGAAGAACGGCAGCGCGATGATGTACACCTCGGGGTGTCCGAAGAACCAGAAGAGGTGCTGCCAGAGGAGCACTCCGCCGTTCTCGGGGCTGTAGATGTGGGCGCCGAGAACGCGGTCGGCGGCGGCGGCGAAGATGGCCGCGGCCAGCACGGGGAACGCAAGCAGGATCAGGATGCTGGTGATCAGCGTGTTCCACGAGAAGATCGGCATGCGCCACATCGTCATACCGGGGGCACGCATCGTGAGCACGGTGGTGATGAAGTTGACCGCACCGAGGATCGTGCCGAAACCGCTGATGCCGAGACCGAGCATCCAGAGGTTGCCGCCGACGCCCGGCGAGAAGCTGGCGTTGGCGAGTGGCTGGTAGGCGAACCAGCCGAAGCCGGCCGCGCCCTGCGGGGTGAGGAAGCCGGAGACGGCGATGGTCGACCCGAAGAGGAACAGCCAAAACGCGAACGCGTTCAGACGGGGGAACGCCACGTCGGGGGCGCCGATCTGCAACGGCAGCAGCGCGTTCGCGAAGCCCGCGAACAACGGCGTCGCGAACATGAGCAGCATGATCGTGCCGTGCATGGTGAAGAGCTGGTTGTACTGCTCTTTGGTCGGGATGATCTGCATGCCCGGCTCGAACAGCTCGGCGCGGATGATCAGCGCCATGACACCACCGAGCATGAAGAACATGACGGAGGCGATCAGGTACATGTACCCGATGGTCTTGTGGTCGGTGGAGGTGATCCACTTGACGACCAGGTTGCCCTTCTGCTCGACACGCGTGGTGCTGAGCAGTGCGGCTTGACGCGGCGGGAGAGTCGTCGGCCGCGAGGGGCCCGTCCCCTGGAGCGGAAGCGTCGTGGCCATGATCACTCGTTCCCTTCGGTACCGGCCGTCGTCAGGTTCTGCAGACGCGACAGGTCGCTGATGTCGCCCACGTCGCCGGCACGGCGCAGCGAGTCGAGGTAGGTGTTGTACTCGTCTTCGCTGACGACCTTGACGTTGAAGAGCATGGCGGAGTGGTACTCGCCGCAGAGCTCCGCGCACTTGCCCTCGTACGTGCCTTCACGGGTGGGCGTGAACGACCACTCGTTGTCGCGACCGATGTACATGTCTTTCTTGTAGAGGAAGTCGATGATCCAGAACGAGTGGATGACGTCGCGCGAGCGGAGGTCGATCTTCACGGTCTTGTTCACCGGCAGGTACAGCGTCGGGACGTCCTGGAGGTCGTACCCGTCGGACGTGGCCTTGGCCTGGACGCCCATGGAGTACACGGCGTCGGAGTTGTCTTCCTTCGTGCCGTTGTACTGGAAGTCCCACGCCCACTGCTTGCCGTAGGCGGTGATCGAGACGTCGGGGTTCTCGTACTGCGTCTCGAGCGTGTTCTGGTCGCGCGCCGTGAAGGCGAAGAAGCCCACCACCAGAATGAGCGGCACGACCGTGTAGAAGATCTCGACCGGCATGTTGTAGCGCAGCTGCACCGGCAGACCGGACTGACCCTTGCGACGGCGGTACGCGATGACCGACCACAGCATGAGGCCCCAGGTGATCACACCCACGGCGAGAAGGACGATCCACGAGTTGACCCAGAGCCCTGCGACCATGTCGGTGTGGTTCGTGGCGGCCGGGCCGTCATCGACGAAGCCGGGCAGGAAGCCGTGGAGCTGGGTGGTGGTGCAGCCGGAGAGGGCCGCGACGGATGCGATTCCGAGGGGAAGCGCTGCCCAGCGAAGGCGACGTTTGGAGGGCACAATGCACCTTTCCGGGTCGTGGATGTTGCTCTGACAGTCTAGAGCAACCTCTCACCGTTCTCAGGCCATTCGTCCAGTGCCGAGACATCGAGAACCCCCGGTTTCCGCGGTGTGATCCGGGATTCCGGGGGCTCTCGATTCAGCGCCGGAGACCGGCGTCGGGGTCAGTGGAAACTGTCTCCACAGGCGCAGGAACCCTGCGCGTTGGGGTTGTCGATCGTGAAGCCCTGCTCCGAGATCGTGTCCTTGAAGTCGATGTTGGCGCCGTCGAGGTACGGAACGCTCATGTCGTCGACGATGACCTCGACGCCGTCGAAGTCGACGACCTTGTCTCCGTCGAGGTAACGCTCGTCGAAATACAGCTGGTATATGAGGCCGGAGCAGCCGCCGGGCTGGACGGCGACGCGCAGACGCAGGTCGTCGCGGCCCTCCTGCGAGAGCAGGCTCTTCACCTTGTCGGAAGCGGCCGCGGTCAGGCCGACGCCGTGCTCGCGGGTGTCGGCGGAGGACGACAGTGTGGTGTCGGTCATGGCGATGCCCTTCGGTTGTTCGGTCGCGGGGACGGGACGAGTCTACGCCCGTCCCGCCCGCGCGGCCTCGATCAGTGCGAGCGCGCGTTTAGACGCGCGAGCAACAGCGCCTCGGAGACCAACGCGTTGCGGAAGGTCTCGAGGTGCAGCGACTCGTTCGGACTGTGCGCCCGGGCGTGGGGATCTTCCACGCCCGTCACGAGGATCTGCGCCTCCGGGAACTCGCGGACGAGGTCGGAGATGAACGGGATCGACCCGCCGATGCCGACGTCGACGGAGTCGACCCCGTATCCGTCGGCGAACGACGCCCGCGCCTCTTCCACGGCCCACCCGCTCGTGTCGACGAGGAACGAGTCACCGCAGTCGACGTCGCTGAATTCCAACTGCGCTCCGAACGGGGCGTGGGCGCGCAGATGCGCCTCGACCGCGGCGAAGGCCTCTCGGGCGTCCTGCCCGGGGGCCACGCGCGCGCTGATGACCACACTCGTCTGCGGAGAGAGGGTGTTGGATGCCGCCTCGACCGGGGTGGCATCCCAACCGGTGATCGTGATCGACGGCTTGTTCCAGATGCGACTGAGGATCGAATCGCGTCCGATCGGGCTCACCCCTTCGAGCAGGCCGGATTCGGCGCGGAGCGCGGACTCGTCGTAGGCGGGCGTCTCGGCGTCGCGCACGGCGAGGCCGTCGACCGCGACGGCGCCGTCGTCGTCCCACAGGGTCGCGAGCAGCTTGACCGCGGCGAGCATGGCATCCGGAACCGCCCCGCCCATCATCCCGGAGTGCGACGCGTGTTCGAGAGTGCGCACGGTCAGGGTGAAGCGGGCGTTGCCGCGCAGGGAGACGGTCAGACCGGGGGTGCGCTCGTCCCAGTTGCCGGAGTCGGCGACGACGATCACGTCGGAGCGGAGGACCTCGGCGTTGTCGGCGAGGAACTGCCCGAAGGAGCGCGAGCCGTACTCCTCCTCGCCCTCGATGAAGACGGCGATGCCGAGGTCGAGGTCGTCGCCGAGAACCTCGGAGACCGCACGGATGGCGCCGACGTGCGCCATGACGCCGGCCTTGTCGTCGGCTGCGCCGCGACCGTAGAGACGCCCGTCGCGGACGGTGGGCTCGAACGGCGGCGAATCCCAGAGCGCCTCGTCTCCGGGGGGCTGCACGTCGTGGTGGGCGTAGAGCAGCACCGTGGGGCGACCGTTTCGGGCCGCGCGCGTGGCGAGAACGGCGGGCTGACCGAACTCCTCGGTTCCGGGGATCGCGGCGCGCTTCACCTCGACGGAATCGAAGACGCCGGTGCCCTCGAGGAGGGCGGCCACGGCGTCTGCGCTCTCCACGAGCGCGGACTGGTCGAAGGCCGGCCATGCGATCGAGGGGATGCGCACGAGGGAGCCGAGATCGGCGAGGGCGGAGGGGATGCCGGCGTCCGCTGCTTTTTGCACAGCGTCCTGCCGGGACAGGTCGAGGGTCATGCGGGTAATCTTAAATCTCCCGATCAGCGAAGCACCGAGGTTTCCCGTGGCCAAGTCCCCCGCACCCGCCCCCAACGACACTCCCGTCGAGCCGACGGAGCTCGGTTCGGGCAAGGGCCGCGCGACGCCGTCGCGCGCCGAGCAGGAGGCCGCCCGCAAGCGTCCGCTCGTGCCCGACACCAAAGAGGCCAAGGCCCGCGCCCGCGCCGAGCTCGCCGCTCAGCGCGAGAAGGCGCGCATCGGAATGGCCGCCGGTGAGGAGAAATACCTCCCCGTGCGCGACCGCGGTCCGCAGCGTCGCTTCGCCCGCGATTTCGTCGACGCCGGGTGGCACCTCGGTGAGGGCGTCATGCCCTTCATGATCCTCGTGATCGTGGCGACCCTGATCCCCGTCTCGTTCTTCCAGTACTGGTCGTTCGTGGCGCTGTGGATCTTCATCCTCTTCGTCGTCGGCGACATGATCATCACGTCGATCCGCATCAAGAAGGCCGCCAAGGAGAAGTTCGGCGAGAGCCGGCTCGAGAAGGGCCTCGGCTGGTACGCCGCTATGCGCACCGTCCAGATGCGCTTCATGCGCCTCCCCAAGGCGCAGGTCAAGCGCGGTCAGTACCCCGTCTGACCCCGGGTTCCACGAAACGGCGCGCCTTCGGGCGCGCCGTTTCTGCGTTGCGGGCCCATCACCCCGTTTCGGCGTTGAGTGTCCAAGACACGCCGCTCGAGAACGTCTGGGCACGGCGTGTTCTGGACACTCGACACGCGTGCCGGCGCCTGCGGGCGGGGTCCGCGCCGGGGCGCGAGAGTGGGAGACGCGTGCGCGGGTCAGCGGGTGCGGGCGAGACCGCGGTTGATCTGGCGGGCCCACAGCGGGCCGCGATAGAGGAATCCGGTGTACCCCTGCACGAGGGTCGCACCGGCGTCGAGGCGCTCGCGCACGTCGGCAGCGGTCTCCACTCCCCCGGCCGAGATCACGACGAACTCCGCCGGGACGACCTCGCGGACGAGCCGGAGCACGTCGACGGCACGCTTCTTCAACGGCGCGCCCGACAGCCCACCGGCGCCCATCGCCTCCACCCTCGCGGCATCCGTGCTCAGACCGGTTCGCGCGATCGTCGTGTTCGTGGCGATGATGCCGGCGAGCCCCGAATCGACGGCGAGGCGCGCGATGTCCTGCACCTCCGCGTCGTCGAGATCCGGGGCGATCTTCACGAGCAGGGGCGTATCGCCCGCGGCATCCCGCACCTCGGTCAGGAGCGGACGCAGTGTCTCGACGGCCTGCAGACCCCGCAGACCGGGAGTGTTGGGAGAGGAGACGTTGACGACGAGGTAGTCGGCGAGAGGGGCGAGCAGTCGCGCGCTGCGGACGTAGTCGGTCGTGGCGTCCTCGACGGCGACCACGCGGCTCTTGCCGATGTTGACGCCGATGATCGGGCGCCGACGCGAACGACGCACGCGGCGCAGTTTCGCCGCGGCCGCGGCCGCACCGTCGTTGTTGAACCCCATGCGGTTGATGACCGCGCGGTCGGCGACCAGGCGGAACAGACGGGGTTTCGGGTTGCCCGGCTGCGGGAGCGCGGTGATGGTCCCCACCTCGACGTGTCCGAACCCGAGGGCTCCGAGGCCACTGACCATCGTGACGTTCTTGTCGAAGCCCGCGGCGACACCGAAAGGCGAGTCGAATACGAGGCCAAGCGCCTCGACCTTCTGTGCGGGCACGGGCGCGGTGAAGCGACGGACGAGGGATGCCACCGGCCCCGCCCCCGCAGCACGGATCACGACCGCGCCGAGATGGTGAGCGAACTCGGGGTCGAGGCGGGTGAGGACCGTACGGAAGAGAAGGGGATACATCCCCGCCAGGTTACTGGACCGGGTCGTCCTCGCCGATCCGTGCCGTCGAGCGCTCGGCGTGGTCGGCCCGGAGCTGAGCGATCGCGACGTCGAAGTCGTCGAGCGAGTCGAACGCCTGATAGACGCTCGCGAAGCGCAAGTAGGCGACCTCGTCGAGCTCGCGCAGCGGACCGAGGATCGACAGACCGATCTCGTTCGCCTCGATCTGCGACGACCCGGTCTGACGGATGCTCTCTTCGACCTGCTGGGCGAGCACCGCCAGGTCGGCATCGGTCACCGGCCGCCCCTGGCACGCCTTGCGGACGCCCGACATGACCTTCTCCCGGCTGAAGGGCTCCACGACACCGGAGCGCTTGATGACGTTGAGGCTGGCGGTTTCCACCGTCGAGAAACGCCCGCCGCACTTGGGACACTGGCGACGTCGACGGATGCTGAGGCCATCGTCGCTCGTGCGCGAGTCGATGACGCGAGAGTCCGGGTTCCGGCAGAAGGGGCAGTGCATGACGCCGCCAGACTACGCGTCGAAGCGCGCGGTCACGGCCTCGCCGTGCGCGGGCAGCGCCTCGGCGTCGGCGAGGGTCACGATGGCATCGCGCACCCGCGCGAGGGCGTCGCGGTCGTACTCGACGACCTGCTGGGGCCGCAGGAAGGTCGCCGCCGACAGACCGGCGCCGTAGCGTGCCTGTCCCCCGGTGGGCAGCACGTGGTTACTGCCCGCGAGATAGTCGCCGAGGCTGACCGGGGTGTAGGGGCCGACGAACACGGCGCCCGCGTTGACGAAGTCCTCGGGCCGCGGGTCGGAGAGGTGCAGCTCGAGATGCTCGGGCGCGTAGGCATTGCTGAACGCGGTGGCCTGGGCGAGGTCGTCGACCAGCACCACGGCCGACTGCGGGCCGTGAAAGGCCGCGGTGACGCGCTCGCTGTGGCGGGTGGCGGCGACGCGGCCAGGCAGAGCCGCGAGCACGGCCTCGGCCAGGTAGGCGGAGGCGGTGACCAGCACGGCGGAGGCCTGCTCGTCGTGCTCGGCCTGGCTGACCAGGTCGGCGGCGACGAGGGAGGGGACGGCGCTGTCGTCGGCGACCACGAGGATCTCGGTCGCTCCGGCCTCGGAGTCCGTTCCGACCCGACCCGCGACGGCGCGCTTGGCGGACGCCACGAAGTTGTTGCCGGGGCCGGTCACCACATCGACCGGGTCGAGCCCGATCTCGCCGACGCCGTGGGCGAAGGCGCCGATCGCTCCCGCGCCGCCCATGGCGTAGACCTCGGTGACGCCTAGAAGCTTGGCGGCGGCGAGGATGACCGGGTGCACGCGTCCGCCGAACGCGGCCTGCGGCGGAGAGGCAAGGGCCACCTCGCGCACTCCCGCCACCTGTGCGGGAACGACGTTCATCACGACGCTCGAAGGATAGACGGCCTTGCCACCCGGGACGTACAGACCCACGCGGCGCACCGGCTGCCACCGCTGGGTCACGCGTGCACCCTCGCCGAGCTCGGTGACGACGGGGGCAGGCACCTGGGCCGCGGACGCGGTGCGCACGCGCGCGATGGCCTCGTCGAGAGCGGCACGGATGCCGGGATCCAGATCGCGCAGGGCTTCGTCGAGGTGGTCGGCTGGCACGCGCAGGGCGTGATCGCTCACCCGGTCGAAACGCGCGGCCTGCTCGCGAAGAGCTTCTTCGCCGCGCCGGGCGACGTCGTCGACCAGCCGGGCGGCGGTAGCGAGGGCCTCGTCGCGGGCGGCGTCGGCTCGCGGGACGACGGCGAGAAGCTCGGCCGGCGAGAGCACGCGGCCGCGGAGATCGATCGTGCGAAGCATGTGTTCCAGGCTACCGGCGCCTGCGAGCCGCCTCGCGCGGGGCGGGCGGCTCGCAGGCTCTGTTCAGCCGCGGGTGACGCCGGAGACGTCGTGCAGGTAGCCGATGCGGCCGTCGTCGTGGCGGACGACGAAGGTCTCGCCGCGGTCCTCGATCACGAGCGCCCACGCCATGGGACCGATGTGGAAGATCGGTGTGCCGTAGTCGTCGACGATCTCGCGCTGCTCGGGAGCAAGCGCCCAGAACGCCTGCGCGTGCGGGTGGTCTTCGTGAGCGGTGCGCTGCTGGGCGGTGGGCTCGTCGCCCGCGGGGGCCTCCCAGCGCGAGTGATCCTCGCGATCGTTCGCGCGATCGTCGTCGTCGGCCCGCAACGGAGCGAACACATCGGTGTCGTTGGCGTCGGCATGGGCGGGGAACACGCTGGTCGCCGGTGCCGGGTCGTGGGAGAGATCGGTCGAGCCGGTGTAGCTGCCCGGGACGGAGACGTCCGCCCCGGCCTCGGCGCCCGAGTCGGCGGCCGGCACGGGGGTCGCCGTCTGCTCCGCCGCTTTCGGGGTACGCGGGTTACGCGGGCGCGCCACGACCGGACGGATCGGACGCGCGTTGCGGTGAGCCGGGATCTCTTCTCGACCACGGAAATCGGCCGAGAAGGGCGGGATCAGCGGCGCGAACACGGTGAGGACGACGCCCGCCAGCAGGAGGACGGCCTCGACCCAGATCACCCAGGAGCGCGTCCAGACTTCATTCGAACCGAAGACCGCGACCGTGTCCCACACCCACGCGATCCACACCAGGGCCGAGACGGTGAAGGCGACGGAGGCGAACTGGTCGATGCCGAGCGAGCCGACGCGCCGGATGCCCTGGGGCGACAGGCGCCGGAGCACGATGAGGCCGACCGCGACGGTGGGAAGGGCGATGGACGGGATCCACCACAGACCCGAGAGCCAGACGTTGGCACCACCGACGAGGACCCCGGAGCCCGATTCGAGGATGTTGGTGCGGAAGAACGAGACGAAGAACGCCACGACCCAGATGCCGAGGAGCGCGACCTCGCGAACGGAGAACGGACCGACGCCGTAGTTGGGGCGGTCGGCACCTCCGTCGACCTGCGAGTGAGTGCCGGTGCGGGCGTTCGCGTGCGCCGCGGCGGGTACGGACGCGCCGCGGGATCCGGCGTCGAGAGCGCCGGTGTCGTGGCCTCCCGTGTCGGTCAGATCTGCGACGTCGCCATCGGAGCCCCGTCGACGTGCGCCGGTCGGCTGGTAGGGCGCGCGATCCTCGGTGCGGGATGGGTCGAGTGCGTCGGGGTCGGTGGGCGTGAAGCCGTCGTGGGGGGTCGGATCGGTCACGGTGGTCCTTTCGGAGGGCGGCAAGCGCCCGGTCATCCTAACCAGGGGGTCCCCAGCATCCGCTGGGGTTGCAACTCTTTACGGAGGTGCGTCGATCAGCCGAGGCAGTTCGGGCCGAGGAGGCCCTTGAGCTCGCCGAACAGGTCGGCGGTCACGCGGACGGGCATCGGCACCTCGAACACTTTGGCGGTGCCGCCTTTGTGCAGCTTGAGGACGACCTCGGTCGAACCGGAATGCCGGCGCAGCATCTGCGCGAGCTCGCCGACGAGAGCCTCGTTCGCGCGCTGCTCCGGAACGACGAGGGTGAGCCCGCCCGCATCGTCGAGACCCTCGAGGTCGGGAGCGAAGGCACTCTGCGCGTGCAGGTTCAGCCCGTCGTCGCGGCGCGAGACCCGACCACGCACCACGAGGATGGAGTCTCCCTGCAGGATCGGCGCGAACTCCGCGTAGGTCTTGCCCATGAACATCACGGTCACCTCGCCGTTGAAGTCCTCGACGGTGACCATGCCGTAAGGGTTGCCGCTCTGCTTCGCGACGCGGTGCTGGACACTCGTCAGCAGGCCCGCCACGGTGACCTGATCGCCGTCCTGGACGTCCTCGGAGGCGAGGAGATCGTGGATCGACGTCGAGGCGTGCTTGGCGAGGGGCACCTCGAGACCGGCCAACGGGTGGTCGGACACGTAGAGCCCGAGCATCTCGCGCTCGAAGGCGAGTTTGTCCTTCTTGGTCCACTCGGGACGCTCGGGGACCTTCTCGACCTGCTGCGGTTCGTCCCACAGAGAGTCGAAGTCGAAACCCACCTCGCCGTTCGCCTCGCGACGCTTGTCGAGCACGGCCCCCTCGCACGCGTCCTCGTGGATCTCGACGAGGGCGCGGCGGGTCGACCCGAGCGAGTCGAAGGCGCCGGCCTTGATGAGCGATTCCACCGTGCGCTTGTTCGCCACGTGCAACGGGACCTTCGACAGGAAGTCGTGGAACGACGTGTACTTGGCATCTTGTCTGGCCGAGACGATCCCGTCGACGACGTTCGTTCCGACGTTGCGGACAGCTCCGAGGCCGAAGCGGATGTCCTCGCCGACGGCCGCGAAGAAGCGGATCGACTCGTTGACGTCGGGCGGCAGCACCTTGATCCCCATGCGACGGCACTCGTTGAGGTAGACCGCCATCTTGTCCTTCGAGTCCCCGACGCTCGTGAGCAGAGCGGCCATGTACTCGGCGGGGTAGTGCGCCTTGAGGTAGGCGGTCCAGTACGACACGAGACCGTAGGCGGCGGTGTGCGCCTTGTTGAAGGCGTAGTCCGCGAACGACTCGAGCACCTTCCACAGCGTCTGCTGCGCGACCTCGCCGAAACCGCGCTCGGTCATGCCGCCGAAGAACGTCTCTTTCTGCTTGTCGAGCTCGCTCTTCTTCTTCTTGCCCATCGCGCGACGCAGCAGGTCGGCCTGGCCGAGGGTGTAGCCGGCGACACGCTGGGCGACGGCCATCACCTGCTCCTGGTAGACGATCAGGCCGTACGTGGTGTCGAGGATGTCCGCCAGCGGTTCTTCGAGCTCGGGGTGGATGGGCTCGATCTCTTGCTGCTTGTTCTTGCGCAGCGCGTAGTTGATGTGCGAGTTCACGCCCATGGGGCCCGGGCGGTACAGCGCGAGCACCGCCGAGATGTCCTCGAAGTTGTCGGGGCGCATGAGACGCAGAAGCGAACGCATCGGCCCGCCATCGAGCTGGAACACACCGAGCGTGTCCCCGCGGGCGAGGAGCTCGTACGAGGCGGGGTCGTCGAGCTCGAGGTCCTCGAGCACGAGGGGGTGACCGCGGTTGGCTTCGATGTTGTCGAGGGCGTCGTTGATGATCGTGAGGTTTCGAAGCCCCAGGAAGTCCATCTTGATCAGGCCGAGCGACTCGCACGCCGGGTAGTCGAACTGCGTGACGATCTGGCCGTCCTGCTCGCGGCGCATGATCGGGATGATGTCGATCAGCGGCTCGCTCGACATGATGACACCGGCCGCGTGCACGCCCCACTGGCGCTTCAGGTTCTCGAGCCCCAGAGCGGTGTCGAAGACCGTCTTGGCCTCGGCATCGGTCTCGATGAGGGTGCGGAACTCGCTCGCCTCTTTGTACCGGGGATGCTCGGGGTTGAACATGCCGTCGAGCGGCATGTCCTTGCCCATCACGGCCGGGGGCATGGCCTTGGTGAGGCGGTCTCCCATGCTGAAGGGGAATCCGAGCACGCGACCGGCGTCCTTCAGCGCCTGCTTGGCCTTGATCGTGCCGTAGGTCACGATCTGGGCGACGCGCTCGTCACCGTACTTCTCGGTGACGTACTGGATGACCTCGCCGCGGCGACGGTCGTCGAAGTCGACGTCGAAGTCGGGCATCGAGACGCGGTCGGGGTTGAGGAAGCGCTCGAAAATGAGGCCGTGCTGCAGCGGATCGAGGTCGGTGATCTTCATCGCATACGCGACCATCGAGCCGGCACCGGAACCACGGCCGGGACCGACGCGGATCCCGTGGTCCTTCGCCCAGTTGATGAAGTCGGCGACGACGAGGAAGTATCCGGGGAACCCCATCTGGAGGATGACGTCGGTCTCGTACTCGGCCTGCTTGCGCACGGCATCCGGGATGCCGCCGGGGTATCGGTCGTGCAGCCCGTTCTCGACCTCTTTGATCATCCAGCTGCCCTCGGTCTCGCCGTCGGGCACGGGGAAGCGCGGCATGTAGTTGGCCGAGGTGTCGAACTCGACGTCGCAGCGCTCGGCGATGAGCAGCGTGTTGTCGCACGCCTCGGGGTGATCGCGGAACACCTGACGCATCTCGGCGGGCGACTTGACGTAGTAGCCGTCACCGTCGAACTTGAAGCGCTTCGGATCATCGAGCGTCGAGCCCGACTGCACGCAGAGCAGCGCGGCGTGGCTCGTCGCGTCGTGCTGGTGCGTGTAGTGCAGGTCGTTGGTTCCCAGGAGCGGGATGCCGAGATCTTTCGACAGCTTCAGCAGGTCGCCCATGACGCGGCGCTCGATCGAGAGGCCGTGGTCCATGATCTCGGCGAAGTAGTTCTCTTTGCCGAAGATGTCCTGGAACTCGGCGGCCGCGGCCCGGGCGGCTTCGTACTGACCGAGGCGCAGGCGCGTCTGCACCTCGCCGGACGGGCAGCCGGTGGTGGCGATGAGGCCCTTGCTGTAGGTCTGCAGCAGCTCTCGGTCCATGCGGGGCTTGAAGTAGTAGCCCTCCATGCTCGCCTTGGACGACAGCCGGAAGAGGTTGTGCATGCCCTGCGTCGTCTCCGACAGCAGTGTCATGTGCGTGTAGGCACCCGAACCCGAGACGTCGTCGCTCTGCTGTTCGGGCGTGCCCCAGCGCACGCGCGTCTTGTCGGAACGGTGAGTGCCGGGGGTGACGTAGGCCTCGATGCCGATGATCGGCTTGATGCCCGCGTCTTTCGCGGTCTTGTAGAACTCGAAGGCCGCGAAGGTGTTCCCGTGGTCGGTGACGGCGATGGCCGGCATGCCCTGTTTGACGGCCTCTTGGACCATCGGGCCGATGCGGGCCGCACCGTCGAGCATCGAATACTCGCTGTGCACGTGAAGGTGAACGAAGGAGTCTGCTGCCACGGGTCGAGTCTACGTTCGGCCCCCGACATCGATCACGGAAGTTCGCAGCCGGCGCTCAGTTCGACGCGCTCCCCCGGGCGCGTCGCCGGGGTCCCGGCATCCGGTCCGTCCGTCTGCGCCCAGGGAGCGTGCCGATCGTCGGTCAGGCCCCGTCGCCGAGCAGCTCGAGGGCGTGCGCGAGATCCGCGGGGTACGGGGACTCGAACTCCACCCGCTCCCCCGAGCCGGGGTGCGTGAAGGCAAGTCGATGCGCGTGCAGCCACTGGCGCGTAAGACCGAGGCGGGCCGACAGCGTGGGGTCGGCGCCGTACAGGGGGTCGCCGGCGCAAGGGTGGCGGTGGGCCGCCATGTGGACGCGGATCTGGTGCGTGCGTCCGGTCTCGAGATGGATCTCGAGGAGGGAAGCGCGCGGGAACGCCTCGATCGTCTCGTAGTGCGTCACGGAGTCTTTGCCGTCCGGCGTCACGGCGAACTTCCACGAATGATTCGGATGCCGGCCGATCGGCGCGTCGATGGTGCCGGAGAGCGGGTCGGGGTGGCCCTGCACGACCGCGTGGTAGATCTTGTCGACCTCGCGCTCCTTGAAAGCGCTCTTGAGCAGCGTGTAGGCACGCTCGGTCTTGGCGACCACCATGAGTCCGCTCGTTCCGGCGTCGAGGCGGTGTACGACACCGCGCCGCTCGGCCGGTCCGCTCGTGGCGATGCGGAAGCCCGCCGCGGCGAGGGCGCCGAGCACGGTTGGTCCGTCCCACCCCACGGAGGGGTGGGCTGCGACACCGGCGGGCTTGTCGACCACGACGATGTCGTCGTCGTCATGCACGATGCCGAGGTCGGGGACCTCGACCGGCACGATCTCGGGCTCTCGCCTGGGCTCCCACTCGACGCTCAGCCAGGTGCCGGCGCGCAGGCGGTCGGAACGGCCGGCCACCCGGCCGTCGATGCTCACGCCACCGGCGTCGGCCACCTCGGCCGCGAACGTGCGCGAGAAGCCGAGCATCTTCGCCAGGCCCTGGTCGATGCGCGTCCCGTCGAGCCCGTCGGGGACGGGCAGGCTCCGCGACTCCATGTCAGCGAGCGCCCGGATCGGCGGGGGCTTCGACGTCGCCCTCGGCGGCATCCGCCGCCGTGCTCGAGGCCTTGGTCTCGCGGGTCCCGTCGAGCTTGAGGCCGAAGAGCACGAGGACGGCCACCGAGATCATCATGGTGACGATGAACATGTCGGCGACGTTGTAGATCGCGGGCATCATCCAGGGCGTCGAGATGAAGTCGACGACGTGACCCACGGGGAACCCGGGCTCTCGCACCAAGCGGTCGGTGAGGTTACCGAGCACACCGCCCAGAAGCAGTCCCAGCACGATGGCCCAGAGACGGGAACGGACACGACGAACGCCCAGATAGACGATCACGCACGCGACCACCGCCAGAGCGATCGTGAAGATCCATGTGACGCTTTCGCCGAGCGAGAACGCCGCACCGGGGTTACGGACGAGATAGAACTGCAGGAAGTCACCGATGATCGGGACCACGCGCTCCGAGGGGAGGCTGGCGATCGCGGCGTTCTTCGCAAACTGGTCGGCGGCCAGCACCAGCACCGCGAGAATCGCGATGGTGATGCCGGCCGCCGCCGTACGCAGAGGAGGTCGACTGCGCAAAGAGTCGGCCTACAGACCGATCGCCGACACCGGCGTCGAGCCCGAGGACGTCGCGGTGGTGTCGAGGTCACGGAGCTGACCCTCGATGTACGAGCGCAGCTGCGAGCGGTAGTCGCGCTCGAAGTTGCGCAGCTCGGTGATGCGACCCTCGAGCGTGGTGCGCTCCTTCTCGAGACGGGCGCGCTCTTCGCGGCCCTTCTGCTCGGCCTCGGCGACGATGGACGCCGCCTGAGCCTGCGCCTCACCGATGAGCTGGTCGCGCTGGGCCTTGCCCTCGGCGACGTGCTCGTCGTGCAGGCGCTGCGCCAGCTCGATGATGCCGGCGCTCTGGGCGGCGGGCTCGACGTCGTTCGACGGCGCGGAGGCGACGGGGGCCGGAGCGGGCGTCTCGGCGACGACCGGCTCTTCGACCTTGGGGGCCTCGGCGGGGGCTTCGGCGGCGGCCGGGGTGGCCTCGCCGGACTCGTACGCCGCGAGCTTGGTCTTCAGCTCTTCGTTCTCGGCGATCGTCTTGCGCCACTCGACGACGATCTCGTCGAGGAAGTCGTCGACCTCATCGGGGTCGAAGCCCTCCTTGAAGCGGACGTGCTGGAACTGCTTGGTGACGACGTCATCGGGGGTCAGTGCCATGGTGTTTCCTCTTTCGAGAGCTCTGATGTCGGAACTGTGGGGGTGTCGCACCGGGGCGTACCGCTTCGGAACAGCATAGCCGCCGCCCTCCACCGGTGTCGAAGATCACCGGTGAAGAAGCGGCGGCGAAGAGTCACACGGCCGCGAGGGACCGCGTCACACTCAGAAGCATGAAGCAGACGAACATCACGATCGCGAAACCGAAATCGATCGCGATCCCCCCGATGCGCAGGGGTGGGATGAAGCGACGGATCAGCTTGATGGGCGGGTCCGTCACGGTGTAAACGATCTCTGCCAACACCAGCGTGACGCCGCGTGGACGCCACTCACGGTTAAACATCGGGATGTACTCGAGCACGAGGCGCGCGAGCAGGAGCACGATGAAGATGAACAGGATCGCGCTGAGGATGGAGCCGACGAGGCTCAGAACGGCCACTGTTACTGGGACGCGAAGGGCGCAGCTTCAGGGTCGGCCTGCGCGATCGCACCATCGCCAGACACGGCGATGTTCTCGGGCGAGAGCAGGAAGACCTTGCTCGTGACCCGCTCGATGCGACCGTACAGCCCGAGCGAGAGACCGCTCGCGAAGTCGATCAGGCGGCGCGCGTCGGCGTCGCTCATCTGCGACAGGTTGATGATGACCGGGATTCCCTCGCGGAAGTTCTCGGCGATCGTCTGCGCATCGCGGTACTGCTTGGGGTGCACCGTGAGGATCTCGCTCACGGGTCCGGCCGCGGGCTGGCGCACCACGGCGGGACGGTGCAGGGGGGTCACCGGCGCGGCCTTCTCGAGGGGAGCGGCAGCGGTGGGCTGCTTGCGCGCGATGGGCTGCGGCGCGGTCTCCTCGTAGGTCTCTTCCTCGTCGGCGAGGCCCAGGTACACCATCGTCTTCTTGAGGGGGTTCGACATCGCATCCTCCGTTCGCTCGTCTGATTTGAGGCTAGTCGCGCACGGGGCGCGGGCCCGTGATTGCCGAGCCGATCCGCAGGTGTGTCGCGCCCATTGCGACGGCTTCGGCGAAGTCTCCGGTCATACCGGCCGAGATCCAGCGCGCGTCCGGGACGACGGAGCGCACCGTCCCGGCGCACTGGTGCAGTCGTTCGAAGGCACGGGCGGGTTCTTCGTCGAGCGGGGCGACGGCCATGACACCGCGAAGGCGCAGCGTCGACAGCCCCGCGACGTGCGCTGCGAGTTCCTCCACGCTCTCGGGAGCGACTCCCCCGCGACCCGGGTCGTCGGTGAGGTTGACCTGCACGAGGACGTCGAGGAGCTCACCCGCGGCACCGGCGGCGTGCAGCGCGTCGGCGATCCGCGATCGGTCGACCGAGTGCACGGCATCCGCCCCCGCCCGCACCGCGCGGGCCTTGTTCGTCTGCGCCTGACCGATGAAGTGCCAGACGAGGTCGGGGACCTCCTCGAGCTCGGCCCGCTTGGCGGTGAGCTCCTGCTGGCGGTTCTCGCCCACGTGCCGGACGCCGAGGGCGTGCAGATCGGCGACGAGGGATGCCGGGTGGAACTTCGTGACGACGATGCGGGTGATCTCACCGGGGTCGCGGTTCGCGCTACGCGCGGCGTCGCGGATGCGCGCGTCGACGTCGGCGAGGCGGTCGGCCAGGGCGGTGTCCATGCTGCTCCTTCGACGACGAGAGCGGGCCCGGTGGAGACCGGACCCGCTCGTCGTACCGTTCGCTCTTACTTCAGGAAGTCGGGCACGTCGAGATCGTCGTCGGCGTAGCCGCCGTCGTACGAGGTCTCGGGCACGCGGGCGGTCACCGGCGCAGGCTCAGGGCGACGCTCGGGAGCGCGCTCCGTCGCCGCCTTCTGCTCTTCGGCCGCGTCGAGGTCGCGAGCGACGTCGTCGGCCGGGATGACGGGCACGACGGGCGCCGAGACGGGACGCTGGGCGCCGACCGCGTCGATGCGCAGCGACGGCTCGCCGCCGTCGAAGCCGGCAGCGATGACGGTGACGCGCACCTCGTCGCCGAGCGTGTCGTCGATGACGGTTCCGAAGATGATGTTGGCCTCGGGGTGCGCGGCCTCTTTCACCAGCTGGGCGGCGTCGTTGATCTCGAAGATGCCGAGGTTCGAACCACCCTGGATCGACAGCAGCACACCGTGAGCGCCCTCGATCGAGGCCTCGAGCAGGGGCGATTCGACGGCGAGCTCCGCGGCCTTGATGGCGCGGTCGGCGCCGCGGGAGGAGCCGATGCCCATGAGGGCGGAGCCGGCTCCCTGCATGACCGACTTCACGTCGGCGAAGTCGAGGTTGATGAGACCCGGGGTCGTGATCAGGTCGGTGATGCCCTGCACACCGGCGAGCAGCACCTGGTCGGCGGTCGCGAACGCCTCGATCATCGAGATGCCGCGGTCGCTGATCTCGAGCAGGCGATCGTTGGGGACGACGATGAGGGTGTCGACCTCTTCTTTCAGGCGCTGCACACCGCCCTCGGCCTGGCTCTGACGGCGGCGGCCTTCGAACGAGAAGGGCTTGGTCACGACACCGATGGTCAGTGCGCCGATCGACTTCGCGATCTTCGCGACCACGGGAGCACCACCGGTGCCCGTGCCGCCGCCCTCGCCCGCGGTGACGAACACCATGTCGGCGCCGCGCAGCGCCTCTTCGATCTCCTCGGCGTGGTCCTCGGCGGCGCGTCGCCCCACCTCGGGGTCGGCGCCGGCACCGAGGCCGCGCGTCAGCTCACGACCGACGTCGAGCTTGACGTCGGCGTCGCTCATCAGCAGCGCCTGGGCGTCGGTGTTGATCGCGATGAACTCCACGCCACGAAGGCCGAGCTCGATCATGCGGTTGACGGCGTTGACGCCGCCCCCGCCCACACCGACGACCTTGATCACGGCGAGGTAGTTCTGGTTGTGGCTCATGCCGGCCTCCGTTTGTCCCCGAACCCGAAACTTTAAACCTCATGTTGAGGGTTAAAGAATTGCCCGGTATGCAATTCCTTAGCTCGAACGTAGGCGGCGGATGAGACCCCACCCGCCCGACACGCGGCGTGTCGGATTATCGCCTCGAAGATCAGCGGACGACGCCCGCCTCGGGCGAGGTCACGTCGTATTCCTTCGCCCGATCCGGAGGGCTCTTCTGCATGAGACGGTCGAGGACGACGGCCTTCTCGGCGGAGCGGTCGGCGCTGCCCCACACGACCTTCGACCCCGACGCCCCGAGCGTCAGCGTCACGTCGTCGGGCGTCGAGGCCGACACCGCGGTGACCTGCGACCGCACGGCATCCGGAAGGGAGCGCACCACGCGTCCCGCGGCCCGGAAGGCGGCCGAGGCGGTGCCACCGGTGATGTCGAGCACGGGCTGACCGGCGGGCGCGTCGGGGGTGGTCGACAGCGCGACGCCGGCGGCATCCACCACCGTGAAACCCGCCGCGGACTGCATCGCGCCGATCGGGGTGCGCTCCACGATGCGCACGACGAGATCGTGCGGCGGACGCGCCTCGAGCGTGTACGACTCCACGAGGGGGAAGCGCACCAGCGCCGCCTTGACGGCGCTGTCGTCGACCATCGCCAGGGGAACACCCAGCTGATCGCCCAGGGCGGCGGAGACGGCTGCCGGGTCGAGCTGCGAGGTTCCGACCACGTCGACCTTCTCGACCGCGAACAGAGGGCTGTACGCCACACCCGCCGTGCCGAGCGCCATGACGAGGAACGCCGAGATCACCCCGATCCACACGCGCCTCCGACGCCGCTGGCGCACGGTGAACCGGCGCACCTCGGCCGAGAGCGCCCGGCGCCGGGCCCGGGAGGCGCGCCACACGTCGCGCAGACCCGCTCCCTGGGCATCCGACTCCCCCGCACCCGAGCCGGCATCGCGCGACCGATCCAGAGGCGTGAGGGCCGTGGTGTCGTCGACCGAGGCCGGACGCCGCGGCGCCGCGGAGCGCTGAGGCGTGGGGCGGCGCGCGGACTCCGGCGTCGACGGCAGGGGCGAGGGCCGCTTCACGCTCAGACCGCCGCGGCCTCGGTGCGGGACAGCGCCTCGAGCACCTGCGGGATGATCTGGTACACGTTGCCGCAGCCCAGGGTGATGACGTAGTCGCCGGGGCGGGCGATCCCGGCCGTGTAGTCGGCTGCCGCCTGCCAGTCGGGCACGTAGTGCACGTGGGTCGGATCGGCGAAAGCGCCGCTGACGAGTTCGCCGGTCACGCCGGGCACCGGGTCTTCGCGCGCGCCGTAGACGTCGAGCATGACCGTGTGGTCGGCGTGGGTCTCGAGCACCTCGGCGAATTCGCGGTACATCTCCTGCGTGCGCGAGTAGGTGTGCGGCTGCTGGATCGCGATGATGCGTCCCTCGCCGACGACCGTGCGCGCGGCCGAGAGCGCGGCGGCGACCTCGGTGGGGTGATGCGCGTAGTCGTCGTAGACGCTGACACCCTGCTGCACGCCGTGCAGCTCGAAACGGCGGACCGTGCCGCCGAAACCCTCGACGGCGCGCGCGGCCTCGACGAGCGAGTGGCCGAGCACGCGGAGCACGGCGACCGCACCGGCGGCGTTGACGGCGTTGTGGGCCCCGGGGACGCGCAAGCGCACCTCGACGCTCTCGCCGTCGGCGGTGAGCGTGAAAGCGACGGGACCGTCGGTCCGGATGCCGCTGAGACGCACGTCGGCCGCCGCATCCTCGCCGAAGGTCACGACATTCGCGTGCGTGATGCGCTCGCGCACCGACCGAGCGCCGGCGTCGTCGGACGAGATCACCACGGCCTCACGCGCGGCATCCGCGAACCGGGCGAAGGCCGCGTCGAAGGCGTCGCGCGAGCCGTAATGGTCGAGGTGGTCAGGGTCGACGTTGGTGATGAGGGCGACGGAGGTGTCGTACAGCTCGAAGGTGCCGTCGGACTCGTCGGCCTCGATGACGACGAGGTCGTCGCTCCCCGTGCCGCTCGAGGCTCCGAGGTCGGCGATCACGCCGCCGTTGACGAACGTGGGGTCGACGTCGAGGGCGCGCAGGGCCGTGACGATCATGCCCGTCGAGGTGGTCTTGCCGTGAGCACCGGCCACCGAGACCAGGCGGCGCCCGCCGATGAGCCAGTGCAATGCCTGGGAGCGGTGGATGACGTGCAGCCCGCGTTCCTTGGCCGTGACGAACTCGGGGTTCTCGGGCCAGATCGCTCCGGTGTGCACGACCGTGTCGGCGTCCCCCAGGTGCGCGGCGTCGTGACCGACGTGGACGACCGCACCGCGTGCGGCGAGATCCCGCAGAGCGGCACTGTCGGAGCGGTCGGAGCCGGAGACCCGGATCCCGCGGTCGAGGAACATGCGCGCGAGTCCCGACATGCCCGAACCGCCCACTCCGATGAAGTGGGCAGAGGAGATCGTCTCGGGGATGGGGAGGCTCAGGTCGGGTCTGATCATGGCGCTTGCGAGTTTACGTCGCCGATCCTGAGCGAAGGTCTCGGCGCGCTGGGGAGGCGGGGCGGTCGAGGCCGGACGTCGGCGGCGGACCGTCGGACAGACCCGGGCGGGCCGGATGCCCGCGGCGGGCCGTCAGGCGGAGTTCTCGGACGACACACCGACCGCACACAGCCCGAACCGGCATGTCGCCGACGAACTCCGCGCGACGGCACCGGCGGAGAGTGACGCCGGCGGCGGGTCGGAGGGTTCAGCCGCCGAGCGCCTCATCGATGAGGGCGATGACGTTCTCGGTTCCCGTGCGGATGCCGGTGCGCGCGGCGGCGTCGCGCATCGCGGTGCGGCGATCCTCGTCGCGCAGCAGCGGCACGATGTCGGCGCGCACGCGCTCCGGCGAGAAGTCGGCGTCGGGGATGAGCAGTGCGGCGCCCGCGCGGACGGAGGCGCCGGCGTTGAGGCTCTGCTCGCCGTTGCCGACCGCGTAGGGCACGTACACCGCCGGGATGCCGAGGGCATTGATCTCGCTGACCGTTGCGGCGCCAGAACGGGAGACGACGAGATCGGCGAGGGCGAAGGCGAGATCCATGCGGTCGACGTAGCGGACGACGGCGTAGCCGGCGACACCCGGGTCGGGCAGATCGGAGTTCTGCCCCGTGACGTGCAGCAGCTGCCAGCCCGCGTCGAGGACGTCGCGCCACGCTCCGCCGAATGCGGTGTTCAGGCGCAGGGCGCCGAGCGACCCGCCGAAGACCAGGAGCGTGGGGCGCGCGGCGTCGAGCCCGAAATGCGCAGCCGCCTCGGCACGGAGTGATGGGGCGTCGAGCTCGACGATCTCTCGGCGCAACGGCATCCCGACCTCGCGCGCTCCGCGTAGCGGCGTGCCCTCGAAGGCCACACCGACGCCCGCCGCGCCACGGGCGCCCAGCACGTTGGCCAGGCCGGGCCGGGCGTTGGCCTCGTGCACGACGAACGGCACGCGTTCGCGCCGAGCCGCCACGTAGGCAGGCGCAGCGGCGTACCCGCCGAACCCGACGACGACGTCCACTCCGCGCGAGCGGATGAGGCGGCGAACGTGGGCGACCGCGCGCAGGAACCGCACGGGGAACGCCGCGGCTGCCCCGTTCGGTCGGCGCGGGAAGGGGACCTTGGCGACGGTGAGCAACTCGTAGCCGCGCAGCGGGACCAGACGGGACTCGAGGCCTTCGCGCGTACCGAGGACGAGGACATCGGCGGCGCCGTCGCGCGCACGAAGGCCGTCGGCGACCGCGAGCAGGGGGTTCACGTGTCCGGCGGTGCCGCCGCCGGCGAGGAGGTAAGTCGTCACTGTTCGACCCTAACCACGTCGAGCGCGGCCGAGAGGCGAGCGCGCGCTCAGCCGCGCGGACGGCGGGCGGATGCCGCGGCCCGGCGCGCCGTGCGCGGGGGCGCCTCGCTCACCGCGCGGCGATCCGGCAGGGTCCGTGCGCAGGACAGCAACACGCCGCACCCGATCAGCACCGAGAGGAGCGACGTCCCCCCCTGGGACATGAACGGCAGCGGCACACCCAGCACGGGGAACACGCGCAGCACCACCGCGACGTTGATCATGGCCTGGCCGACGATCCAGATCGTGATGCCGCCCGCGACGATGCGCACGAAGGGGTCGTCGGTGCGGCGGATGATGTGGAAAGCGCCGACGGCGAAGAGGCCGAAGAGGAGGAGGACCACGACGCAGCCGATGAGTCCGAGTTCCTCGCCCACGATCGCGAAGATGTAGTCGTTCGCCGCGGCCGGAAGCCAGTCGTACTTCTCGGCGGAGTTGCCGAGGCCGACACCGAAGATCCCGCCGGCGGCGAGACCCCAGATCCCGTGCAGCGGCTGATAGCAGTCGCCGAGGTAGTTGGCGATGCAGTCCTGATCGAGGAAGCTCATGATGCGGCGCATGCGGTCGGCGCTCGTGATGGCGAACAGGGCGATGGCGCCGACGGCCGCGAGGGCCGGCAGCACGAAGATGCGCAGCTTCACGCCCGAGAAGAACAGAGCCCCCAGCAGGACGAGCACGAGGATCATCGTCGTCCCCAGGTCCTTGCCGCCCATGACGGTGGCCACGACGAGAGCGAAGACCGGAACGATCGGGATGAACACGTGCCGCCAGTCCCCCAGCAGCGTCTGCTTGCGGTACAGGACGTAACCGAGCCAGAGCGCGAGAGCCAGCTTGAGGAACTCCGCCGGCTGAGCCTGGATGCCCGCGAGATTGATCCAGTTGCGGTTACCGTTCGCCGAGATGCCCAGGGGGGTGAACACGAGCAGCTGGAACAGGGTCGCGAGGATCAGCGCGGGCCACGCCATGCGCTTCCAGAATCGCAGGGGCGCTCGGCTGAGGACGAACATCAGCGGGACGCCGATGACGGCGAAGACGCCCTGCTTGATCACGTGCTCGAAGGGGTTCTGCGCGCCGTCGAGAGCGGAAGTCGCCGACAGCACCATCACGAGACCGAAACCGGTCAGCAGGAGCGCGGCGGAGGTGATGAGCAGGAACTCGCTCGGCACGGGCCGGAACGCCCGGCCCAGGGAGACACGGGCGGCGAGCCCGGTGCGTTCGGGTTCGTCGGGTGTGCGCCGCGGAGGAGGTGCCGTCGTGGTCACGCGAGTCCCCTCAGTCGTGCGGTCGAGAATCTCCGTCGTGGCCCGCGATCCACACCTGCACCGCTTCGGCGAAACGGTCGCCGCGGTCGGAGTAGGACGCGAACTGATCGAAGGATGCCGCCGCGGGAGCCAGGAGAACGGTGTCTCCATCCCGGGCCACACCCGCCGCCAGTTCGACGACCCGGGCCATGACGTCTTCAGTCTCGGCGTGGTCGACCTCGAACAGCGGCACCGCCGGGGCGTGTCGCTCGAACGCCGTCACGATCTCGTCGCGCTCGGTGCCGATCACGACGACCGCTCGCACCGACGCGCCACGAGCACGGACGAGGTCGCCGAGGTCGACGCCCTTGAGGAGCCCCCCGACCACCCAGACGGCGCCGGGATAGGCCGCGAGCGACGAGGCCGCCGCGTGGGGGTTCGTCGCCTTGGAATCGTCGACCCAGGTCACCCCCCGGTGGACTCCGACGACCTGGATGCGGTGCGGGTCGAGGCGGAAGCGCTCGAGCGTGTCGTGGATGTGCGCGGGGCTCGCGCCGAGGGAACGCGCGAGCGCCGAGGCGGCGAGGATGTTGGCGACCATGTGGGGGGCCGCGAGCCCCCGCTCGGCGAGGTCGGCCACCGTCGTGAGTTCGAGAGCGGAGGTGGCACGTTCCTCGAGGAACGCCCGATCGACGAGGATGCCGTCGACCACGCCCAGGTCGCTGGGGCCGGGGACACCGAGGTCGAAGCCGATGGCGCGAGCGCCCTCGATCACCTCGGCGTCCTCGACCATCTCGCGGGTGGCGACGTCCGCCTTGTTGTAGACGCAGGCCACCCGCGTACGAGCGTAGACGCCGGCTTTCGCCGACCGGTACGCGTCAGCACCGCCGTGCCACTCGAGGTGGTCGTCCGCGAGGTTGAGGCACACCGAGGAGTGCGGCGACAGCGCGTCGGAGCCGGTCTGCAGGTTCAGGTACCAGAGCTGGTGGCTCGAGAGCTCGACGACGAAGACGTCGAAGCCGCTCGGGTCGCGCACCGCGTCGAGCACGGGGGTTCCGATGTTGCCCACCGGAACCGCCCGCTGGCCCGCGGTCATGAGCATCTCGGCGGTCAGGCGCGTCGTGGTGGTCTTGCCGTTCGTGCCGGTGATCAGCACCCAGTCGGCGGGGCGCCCGTCGGCCCGCACGACCTTGTCGCGCACGCGCCACGCGAGTTCGACGTCGCCCCACAGCGCGATGCCCCGCTCCCGCGTCCACGCGATCACCGGGTGGTGCGGGGGGAAGCCCGGGGACGCCACGACCACCTCGGGTGCAAAGTCGGCCATCTCGGCGGGCACGGTCTCGAGCGGGCCCTCATGCAGATTCACGCCCAGCACCGGGAGGAGGCGGGAGTACTCGGCATCCGCCCGCTCGGTCACCACGAGCACCTCGGCGCCGAGCTCGGCGAGGGTGTCGGCGACGGAGAAACCGGTCACCGAGAGACCGAGGACGACGACGCGCAGCCCCTTCCAGTCGGCGTGCCAGCTGGTGAGGGTGGAGAGGTCGGTCATACGCGTGACAGCCATTCGACGTAGAAGAATCCGATGCCCGAGACGGCCAGGAGCCCGGCGATGATCCACATGCGCACGACGATGGTGACCTCGGGCCACCCGCGCATCTCGAGGTGGTGGTGCAGCGGGCTCATGAGGAAGAGGCGCTTGCCCCGGGTGATCTTGAAGTAGGCCCGCTGCAGGATGACCGAGCCCGACGCGATCACGTAGACGCCCGCGATGAGGATGAGCAGGAGCTCGGTGCGGGTGAAGATCGCCAGGGCGGCGATCACGCCGCCGATCGCCATCGAGCCGCAGTCCCCCATGAAGACCTTCGCCTTGGGCGCGTTCCACCAGAGGAAGCCGACGAGGGCTCCCACGAACGAGGCACCGACGATGGCGAGGTCGAAGGGGTCGCGTACGGCGTAACACCCGGCCTGCACGGTGGGGTCGAGCACGTCGGCGCAGACCTGCTTGTTCTGCCAGAAGGCCATGAGGCTGTACGCGCCGACCACGAAGATGCCCGAGCCCGCGGCGAGGCCGTCGAGACCGTCGGCGACGTTGACCGAGTTGGAGGTCGCGGTTCCGATGAGCGAGATCCACGCGAGGTAGAGCAGCCATCCGAGGATCGGCCCGAGCGCGAAGAACGACAGCAGCTGGATGTCGCGGAACACGGAGACGTAGCCCGAGGCGGCGGTCTGTCCGACCGTGTTCGGGAAGTTCAACGCCACGATCGCGAAGGGCACGACCACGATCACCTGACCGGCGATCTTGCGCCAGCCGGAGAGTCCGAGGCTGCGCTGCTGGCGGATCTTCATGTAGTCGTCGATGAAGCCGACCACACCGAAGCCGAGCATGAGCCACAGCACGAGCAGGCCCGAGACCGTGGGCGGGTTGTTACCGGCGTACGAACCGATGAAGTACCCGACCATCGTCCCGAGGATGAAGATCGTGCCACCCATGGTGGGAGTGCCGCGCTTGGCCCCGTGCGAGGGGTTGTGCACGTTCTCGGGGGTGCGGATGACCTGGCCCCAGCCCCACTTGCGGAACCACCGGAGGAAGACCGGGGTGAGGAAGAGGGTGAAGGCGAGCGAGATCGCAGCCGACGTCAGAAGTGATCTCACGCGAACAAGTCTCCCAGACGGTCGCCGAGGTGCCGGAGCCCCGCCGAGTTCGACGACTTCACCAGCACGCGATCACCGTCGCGCAGTTCGGTCGAGAGGTAGTCGTAGGCCGCATCGGCGTCGGCGAAGAAGACGGCCTCGCCGTCCCAGGAGCCCTGGGCGATGGCCTCGAGGTACATGCGGCGCGCCTCGGGTCCGATCACGACGATCCGCTGAATGCGCAGGCGCACGGCCAGCAGTCCCACACGGTCGTGCTCCTCGTCGGCGTACTCGCCCAGCTCGCTCATCGCGCCCAGGACGGCGACCGTTCGCTCCTCGGGACCGGTGATCTGGGCGAGGGTGCGAAGGGCCGCGGCCATGGAGTCGGGGCTGGCGTTGTACGCGTCGTTGATGATGCGCACGCGATCGGAACCCAGCGGCTGCATCCGCCAGCGCTCCGCGATCTCGACGGTCTCGAGACGGGCGATCGCGTGGGCTGCCGGCACTCCGAGCGCGGTGGCCGCGGCGAGGGCCGCGAGGGCGTTCATCACGTGGTGCTCACCGAGCACGCGCAGGGTGAGGGTGAAGGGTTCTCCGTCGATCACCAGATCGGCGCGGGTCCCGGATGCCGAGACCTCCACGTCGACGGCGCGCACCTCGGCCCGCTCGCCCCGACCGAACCACCGCACGTCCTGCCCGCGCTCGCGCGCGATCGGCTCCATCGCGGCCACGCGCGGATCGTCGGCATTGAGGACGGCGAGGCCGCCTTCGCGGGTGGCCTTCACCAACTCGCTCTTGGCGTGGAACGTCGACTCGATGCCGCCGAACCCGCCGGCGTGCGCCATGCCGACCATCAGCACGACTCCGATGTCGGGGGTGACCAGACCCGCGAGGTGGGCGATGGCGCCCGGGGCGCTGGCTCCGAACTCGCTCACGAGGTAGCGCGTGTTCTCGGTGACGCGCAGCATCGTCAGCGGGGCGCCGACCTCGTTGTTGAACGAGGCGCGCGGTGACACCGTCTCTCCCTCGTCCTCGAGGATGCGGGCGAGGAGGTTCTTCGTGGTCGTCTTGCCGTTCGACCCCGTGATGCCGACGATCTTGAGCGCGCCCGTCTCGCGGACTCGGGCCACCACGTCCCGAGCCAGGTCGCCGAGGGCGGCCACGGCATCCGGGACGACGATCTGGCTCACCGCGTCGTCGAGCTCGCGTTCGACGATCGCGAGGGCCGCGCCCCGCTCGACGGCCGTGCCGACGAAGAGGTGGCCGTCGGTGGTCTCACCGGGCTTGGCGACGAAGATGCCGCCGGGCTCGATCAGGCGCGAGTCGGTGTCGACGAGCCCCGAGACGAGGGTGTCGGCAGTGTCGTCGCCGCGGACGACGAGGCGCCCGCCGAGCACGTCGGCGAGGTGGGAGAGGCTGAGGGAGATCATTGCTGTGGGACGCCCTTTCCGGTCGCATTCGTTACCGAGACGAGACCGACGTGGGCCCTTTCTCAGCCGAACTTGGGCAGTTCGGGGGTCGTGGTTCCGGACGGGATCACCCGGTAGGACTTGAGAACCTGGGTGAGGGCCTTCTGGAACGCGGGGGCGGTGGCCGCCGACGATTTTACCGTCCGCGGCTCATCCAGGTTGACCGCGACGACGTACTGCGGGTCGTCGGCGGGGGCGAAACCGATCATCGTGGTGAAGTACGCGTCGGGCTTGTAGGCACCCGTGTTCTCGTCGACTTTCTCACCCGTACCGGTCTTGATCGCGATGCGGTAGCCGGGAATGGCGATCTTCGAGGCGAGCTCGCCCTGCGTGGCGACGTTCTCGAGCATGAGCGAGACCTCCTTCGCCGTGTCGGTCGAGATGACCTGGGTGCCCTCGGTCGAGGGGACGTCGGTGACGGTGCCGTCGGCCGCGGTGCAGCCCTCGACGATCGACAGCGGCTTCTTCACGCCGCCGTTGGCGATGGTCTGGTACGCGCCCACGAGCTGGGGCACGGTGACCGACAGGCCCTGACCGAAAGCCGTGTTGAAGAAGGTCTGCTTGTCCCAGTCCTGGACGGGGTGCAGGATGCCGCCCGACTCACCCGGGAAGTCGATCGCGCTCGTCGTTCCCATGCCGAACTTCTGCAGGTAGTCGAAGCGCGTCTGCGCGGGGATCATCTCGGCGAACTTGGAGATACCCACGTTCGAGGAGTCGATGAGGACGCCGGTGGGGGTGTAGACGTTCGGGCCGTGCGAGAACGCGTCGGAGACGCGCGCGTCGCCGTCCAGCACCTCGCGCCCCGAGGCCGTGACCGTCGTCTGCGGCGTGTACGAGCCGCTGTCCAGGCCGATCGCCGTCGTGAGGGCCTTGAACGTCGAGCCGGGCTCGAACGGGCTCGAGAACGCGCGGCTGCCGCGGTCCTCGGGGGCCGTGGCGGTGGGGTCGTTGGGGTCGACCGTCGGGTACTCGGCGAGGGCCCGGATCTTGCCGGTCTTGGCCTCGACCACGGTGATGGTGCCGCGCAACGACCCGGTGTTCTGCACCTGCTCGGCGATGAGCTGTTGCAGGTACCACTGCAGGTCGCGGTCGATCGTGAGCTTGAGGGTGCCGCCGTCGACGGCGGGCTGAGTGACGACCTCGGTGCCCGGGAGCACCACGCCGTCGCGGCTCTGCTGGAAGACGACCTTGCCGTTGGTCGAGGCGAGGCATTCGTTGTCGGCCGCCTCGAGGCCGGCGAGGGCCTGACCGTCGCTGCCGACGAAGCCCAGCAGGTTCCCCGCCACCGCCCCGTCGGGATACATACGACCGGCCTGCGGCGGGAAGCTGAGGAACGGCAGCCCCAGGGCCACGAGGGCTCGGTACTGCTCGGTCGAGACGTTCTTCGCGATCATCGCGTAACGCGACTCGGGGTTGTCGGCCACGGCATCCTGGACGATCTTCTGCACGTCGGCGGCGTCCTGGCCGGTGACACCGGCGATCTGGGCCGCCAGGTCGGGCCAGGCCGTCGTGGTCTCGTTGCCGTCGTCGTCGCGCGTGGTCACGCCCTTCGCGGCGAGCATCGGGTCGATCTGCACGTCGTAGCGATTCACGCTGGTGGCCAGGGGCACCCCGTTGTCGTCGACGATCGATCCGCGCGAGGCGTACTCGATGCGGGAGTTCTGCAGACCCATCGAGAGCGAGTCGTCCACGTGGTCTCGGGCGTTGACGACCTGGATGTCGACCAAGCGGACGACGAAGGCGATGATCACGATCAGGACGACCGCGAGGGCGACGACGGTGCGACGCCGCGGGGAACGGGAGGTTGTCGTCGTCATGGCTCTCATCGTGTCGCGGGAGTCGGCAGACCGTCGCTGATCGGCGGGGGTGTCGCGGATTGGGCGGTCGGGGCGGCGGCCTCGGTCGGCGAGGGCGACCCAGGTGCCGCGGGCGCGGGAGTGGCCGTGCCGTTCTCGGTGGTGGATGCCGCCGGGTCGGTCACCAGCGGGACACCCGAGATCAGGGCGTTGCCGACCGAGCCGCGGCCCTTGGCGTCCACCGAGGAGGCGGTGTCGGCGGGCTTGTCGGAGCCGATCACGGCACCGTCGCTGAGGCGCAGGTACGTCGGCGACTCGTCGATGACCATGCCGAGCGCCGCGGCGTTGGCCGCGAGGTACTGCGGCGAGCTGAGTCCCGCGCTCTCGTCGGAGAGGATCTGCTTCTGGTAGGTCAGATCGCGCTGCTGCTGGGTGAGCGACGAGATCTCGAAGGAGCTCTGGGTCGTCAGGATGCCGAGCCCCATCTGCACCAGCACGATCGCCAGCGCGCCGAGCACGGCGATGACGCCGAACAGGCGCCGCGGGGCCCGACGACGCGCGGTCGCGGGCACGACGGTGAGCCGGCGCTCGCGAACGGGCGTCGGGAAGTCGGGCAGGAAGGCCGCATCGATGGCCTGGGGTGCACTCATGCGTCCTCCTGGATTCTCTCGGCCGCGCGCAGACGCACGGGGGTGGCACGGGGATTGACAGCGCGCTCTTCGTCGCCCGCCAGCTCCGCGCCGCGAACGAGGAGCCGGAACTTCGGCGCGTGCTCGGGCAGCTCCACGGGCAGTCCGCGCGGAGCCGTGGACGTCGACGCGTCGGCGAAGACGCGCTTGACCAACCGGTCCTCGAGCGACTGATACGACAGCACGACGATGCGCCCGCCGACACCGAGCACGCTCAGCGCGGCCGGGATCGTTCGCTCGAGCACCGACAGTTCGGCGTTGACCTCGATGCGCAGGGCCTGGAAGACGCGTTTGGCCGGGTGACGCTCGCGCAGCACCGCGGCGGGAGTGGCCGCCTGCAGGACGTCGACCAGCTGGCCGGAGCGCTCGAGCGGCGCCTCGGCGCGGGCGGCGATGATCGCGCGGGCGTAGCGACCGGCGAGCTTCTCTTCGCCGTAGCGCTCGAAGATGCGGCGCAGATCGCCCTCGCCGTACGTCGCCAGCACCTCCGCGGCCGTCACGCCGGTGGTCTGGTCCATGCGCATGTCGAGCGGCGCGTCCTGGGCGTAGGCGAAGCCGCGGTCGGCGACGTCGAGCTGGAGCGACGACACACCGAGGTCGAACAGGATGCCGTCGACCTTAGCGACACCGGCAGAGGCCACGGCCTCGGCGATCCCGTCGTAGACGGTGTGCACCAGGGTCACGCGGTCGCCGAAACGCGCGAGACGCTCCCCCGCGATGCGAAGGGCGTCGGTGTCGCGGTCGAGGCCGATGAGACGGGTCTCGGGGAAGCGTTCGAGGAACGCCTCGGAGTGGCCGCCCATACCGAGCGTTCCGTCGACGAACACCGAGCCGGGCTTGTGGAGCGCAGGGCCCAGCAGCTCGGCGCAGCGCTCGAGCAGGACGGGGGTGTGGATGTCGCGGATGTCCATGATGTGTCGGGCGGAACCTTCGGACTCTGATCCCCATCCGCGTCGACCTGGCGCCGGGGAAGTGCGTCAGGGCGAGCGGCTGGGCATCACAGCCGAAGGGTCAGAAGAGTCCCGGGATCACCTCCTGTTCCATCTCGGCGTACGTTTCTTCGTTGCTCTCCGCGTAGGAGTTCCACGCCTCGGCGTCCCAGATCTCGGCGTGTGCTCCGACGCCGGTGACGACGAGTTCGCGACCGAGCCCCGCGTAGGTACGCAAGGCGGGCGGGACGGTGATGCGGTTCTGACTGTCGGGCTTCTCGGCGCTGGCCCCCGAGAGGAACATGCGCAGGAAGTCGCGGGCCTGCTTGTTGCTGAGCGGGGCCTCGCGGATCCGCTCGTGCACGCGCTCGAACTCCTCGGTGCTGAACACGTAGAGGCAGCGGTCCTGCCCGCGCGTGATCACCACTCCGGCGCCGAGATCGTCACGGAACTTCGCCGGCAGGATGACCCGACCCTTGTCGTCGAGCTTGGGTGTGTGCGTTCCGAGCAGCATTCGGGCGTCCACCCCCTTCGTCCGGCCTGCGAAGTTTCCCCCACTTTACTCCACCGCCCTCCACTTTGCTATCAAATTCCGGGGCTTCTGTGCGCAAGCACAGCCGTGTACTGTGATCGACCGCCCCGACGGATCGCGTCGGACTCCGCGTGTTTCCGCCACCGAACCGCGACAATCACCCCCGAAGACAGCTCGAGTGGAGGAAAAGGGAGCGATTCGAGGCCTTATCTCGCCCCTCTTCCCCTCCACGGCGCTATTCCGTCGCGGACAGGCCCCCGGGCGCACGAAAAAGCACCGGCTCCGAAGAGCCGGTGCTGAAGAAGTGGGTGTCGGGCTTAGGGTCCGTCGTGGCGGCGGTCCCAGCGTTCGTTCATGCGATCCATGAAGGACGAACCGGAGGCGCGAGCCGGTCGGGGCTTCGCGGCGGGTGCGGCCTGAGCGGCGCCGCGCGTCGGGGTGACGGCGAAGACGACCCCGCCGACCATGAGGAGGAATCCGACGACGCCCACGGCGATGCCGACGAAACCGGTGTTGAACCCGATCGACACGCCCGCGACGAGAGCGCCGAGACCGGCCAGCACGAGGATGGAACCGAGGACGATGTTGCGGTAGCTGAGGGCACGACTGGGGGCAGACACCACATCGGTGTCGTTGCTCATGAGATGGCGCTCCATCTCGTCCAGTAGACGCTGCTCCTGCTCTGACAGTGGCATGCATCCCCCTTTGTTGTTCGTTGTGGACGATTCTACGCGCGGCGTGGATCACTAGGCTAGGCCCGTGGCGACCTCCCCGGAACCGATCGAAGCTGTTTCCCAGCGACTCGACAAGTTCCTCTCCGAACAGCTATCGTACGCCTCTGCACTGGGCCCGGAGGCGGAGGCGTTCACCCGATCGGGGGCTTCCGCCCTCCAGGGCGGAAAGCGTCTGCGGGCCCGCTTCTGCCTCGCCGGGTGGAGTGCGGTTCGCGCGCTCGACGCCCCGCCCTCCTCCGCATTCGACGAGTCGGCGCTGGCCGTGGCCACCTCCCTCGAGATCTTCCATGCCGCAGCCCTCGTCCACGACGACCTCGTCGACAACAGCGACACGCGCCGAGGTCAGCCCGCGGCCCACCGCGCGTTGCAGAAAGCGCATCAGGATGCCGACTGGGCCGGCGACTCCGACGCGTTCGGCCGATCCGGAGCGATTCTCCTCGGCGACCTGCTGGTCGCGTGGAGCGACGATCTGCTCGAGGAGGGTCTGAAGGGCCACCGCCATGCCGCCCCGACCCGTCGCGCCTACGCGCGGATGCGCCGCGACGTGACGATCGGCCAGTTCCTCGACGTCGCCGAGGAGTCCGCCTACACCGTCTACCCCGACGACGCCCATGCGGAGCGGGCGCTGCGCATCGCCTCGTACAAGTCGGCGCGCTACAGCATCCAGCAGCCCCTCCAGATCGGCGCGGCTCTCGCCGGCGCCGACGAGGCGCAGCTCGACGCCCTCGGGCGCTTCGGTCACGACGTCGGCATGGCGTTCCAGCTGCGCGACGACGTGCTGGGGGTCTTCGGCGACAGCGCGGTCACCGGAAAGCCGGTCGGTGACGACCTGCGCGAGGGAAAGCGCACGGTGCTGGTCGCCTACGCCCGTGAGAGTCTGTCACCTCAGCGACGCGAGGGCTTCGACGCCCTCCTGGGCGACCCCGCTCTGGATGGGGCGCAGATCGCGGCGCTGCAGCAGACGATCCTCGACACGAGAGCGCTCGAACGCACGGAGGACCTCATCGCCGACTACTCGCGGCGAGCCGATCTCGCTCTCGCCGACGCCGAGGTCGACACGGCCGCACTCGAGGACCTCCGCGCTCTCGCGCGTGCCGCCACCGAACGAACGGCCTGAGGCCGGAACGTCTCAGGCGAGGGTCGCGGCGACTCGGCGGACCTCGCTCTTGCGCCCGGCGAGCAGAGCCTCGATGGGTGCCATGCCGATGCTCTCTTCCGGAGTCAGGAGCCAATCGATGGTCTCGTCGGCGTCGAACCCGGCATCGTGCAGAACGATGATCGTGCCGCGCAGCGACGCCAGCGGGCGCCCGTCCACGATGAAGACCGCCGGCACCTTGAACACGCCTTCGCGGCGCGAGCCGACGAGGTAATGCTCGTCGAACAGGCGGCGGACGCGGCCGAGCGACTCGTCGAGCATCTCGACCAGGTCGGGAATGGTCAGCCACGCGGTCTCGTAACGGGAAGTCTCACTCACTCGCCCATCCTCTCATTTCCGCCGCCCCGGACCGCCCCGCGGTCCATCTGCACACGAGTCACATGCGTCACAACCGTCACTTTCGTTGACATCAGCCCCGAGGCATGCCAGCGTGTCGGGCAGTCGAACGAACGGAATCCCCCCACCATGCGACGACTCACGCTGTCCCCCCTGCCCTCGCGACGCCGCGCGGTCGCCATCTGGCCGGCCGCTGTGGCCGGCTCGATCGCCCTGACCCTCGCCGCCGAGCACGCCGCTCACGCCGCGCCCCCCGAGCCTGCCCTCACGGTCCTGCCTCCCGCCCCCCGCGGTATCGGGGTGCCGGCAATCGCGGCCGTCACCGCCCCCACCACCTACACCGTCAAGTCAGGCGACACGGTGTGGGGCATCGCTCGGGCTCATGGTCTCGACACCGCGGCGGTCCTGGCGGCCAACGGCCTGACACCCGACAGCCTCATCCGACCCGGCCAGGTTCTCGCACTCACCCCCGCGGCGACGCCCGCTCCCCCGGCTCCCGCCGCTCCCGAAGCCGCGCCCCGGTCGCACGAGGTCCGCCCGGGCGACACCGTCTCGGCCATCGCCCGCGCCAACGGCGTCTCGCTCGACGCCGTGCTCAGCGCGAACGCCCTCACGCGCGCCTCGATCATCTACCCGGGCGACGTATTGCAGATCCCGTCGGGATCCCCCGCACCCGCACCCGCGGCCGTGGCCCCCGCCACCGCCCCCGGGCTGGATGCCGAGCAGTCCGAGAACGCACGCCTGATCATCCGCATCGGACGAGAACTCGGCGTCTCGGATCGCGGAATACTCATCGCCCTGGGCACCGCGATGCAGGAGTCGTGGCTGCGCAACCTCGATTGGGGCGACCGCGACTCGCTCGGCCTGTTCCAGCAGCGCCCCAGCACCGGCTGGGGCACCCCGGATCAGATCCTCGACCGAGAGCGGTCCACCCGCGTGTTCTACGGCGGAGCGGCCGACCCCAACGGCTCCGCGACCCGCGGCCTGCTCGACATCCCCGGGTGGGACCAGCTGTCGTACGCCGACGCCGCTCAGGCCGTGCAGATCTCGGCCTACCCGGACCGGTACGCCCAGTGGGAGCAACCCGCCACCACGTGGCTCTCCGTTCTCGGCTGATCTTCTCGTCCGAGGTGAGGGTGAGCCGCTCCCCGGCCTCACAGGGGGCGCTCCGTAGACTCGACCTGTGAGCACGAGTCAGCAGGCAGACCCGCTGATCGGCCGTCTCGTCGACGGCCGATACCGGGTCCGCGCGCGTATCGCGCGCGGCGGGATGGCGACCGTGTACGTGGCGACCGACCTGCGCCTCGAGCGCCGCGTCGCGCTGAAGGTCATGCACGGCCACCTCAGCGACGACACCGTGTTCCAGAGCCGCTTCATCCAGGAGGCCCGCTCGGCCGCCCGCCTGAGCGACCCGCACGTCGTGAACGTGTTCGACCAGGGCCAGGACGGCGAGATGGCCTACCTGGTGATGGAATACCTCCCGGGCATCACCCTGCGCGAGCTGCTGCGCGAGCATCGGCGCCTCACGATCGATCAGACCCTCACGATCATGGATGCCATCCTGTCGGGGCTCGCGGCAGCGCACCGGGCCGGGATCGTCCACCGCGACGTCAAGCCCGAGAACGTGCTGCTCGCCGAGGACGGCCGCATCAAGATCGGCGACTTCGGTCTGGCGCGCGCGACGACCGCGAACACCGCGAGCGGCGCCCAGCTCATGGGCACGATCGCGTACCTGGCGCCCGAACTCGTCACCCGCGGCACCGCGGACGCCCGCAGCGACATCTACTCGCTCGGAATCATGCTCTACGAGATGCTCGTCGGCGAGCAGCCCTACAAGGGCGAGCAGCCGATGCAGATCGCCTATCAGCACGCCACCGACTCCGTCCCGCGCCCCAGCGCCAAGAATCCCGGCGTTCCGGAGCAACTCGACGAGCTCGTGCTGTGGTCGACCGAGCGCGAGCCGGGCGATCGCCCCCTCGACGCCGGTGCGATGCTCGAGCGGCTGCGTGCGATCGAGAAAGAGCTCGGCCTCGCCCCCCAGGTCGCTCGCGCCGTGTCGGTGGGCACGACGGGCCCGGCCTCCGCAGCGGAGTCCCGCGAGCTGACCAAGGTCCTTCCCCAGACGGCATCCCTCCCCTCCGCCACCATCGATGAGCCCGACAACGCCGCGCGTCTGCGCACCCGCACGCGTCGACGCACGGCGCGCGGGGCCTGGCTCCTCGTGCTCGTGCTGCTGCTCGCCGGCGGCGCCGGATTCACCGGCTGGTACTTCGGGTCGGGGCCGGGCTCGCTCGTCGCCGTCCCCGACGTCTCGGGGCGGAGCTTCGCCGACGCCCAAGCCCTGTTGACGCAGCAGCAGCTGCAGGCGCAGGCGCAAGAGGTCACGGATCGAGAGATCCCCTCCGGCACGACGGTGGGGTCCGACCCCGCCCCCGGCGAACGGCTCGACAAAGAGACCGTCGTCACCGTCTTCGTCTCGATCGGACCGGCGACCCATCAGATCCCGGCCCTCGCCGGCAAGAGCGCGGACGAGGTGCGCGCGATCCTCGAGCAGGCCTTCGTCGGCGTCGCGGGCGACCCCGAGCGCCAGTTCGCCGACCCCGCCGACGGAACGGTCCTGGGCGCCTCGGTCATCCCCCGCTCGGGCGGCGACGCGATCGACTGCACGCAGGGATGCACCGTCTACGAGGGTGACGCGGCCTCGCTCGTCGTCTCTCTCGGCCCGATCCCCGACGTCACCGGAGACTCGCGCTCGCAAGCCCAGCGCGCCCTCGACGGCGTCGGGCTGAAGTCCTCGGTGACCGAGGATTACAGCAACTCCGTGGCATCCGGCAACGTCATCTCCATGGGCCAGCGCGACGGCGGCGGCAACTGGCGCCCCGGTGACACGGTCCCCCTGCGCGTGTCGATCGGGCCGAAGCCCGTCGAGATCCCCGGCAACGTGGTGGGGATGTCCATCCGGGATGCCGTGAAGACCCTCGAAGCGCTCGGATTCCAGGTCAACGCGGGTATCGACGACGGCACCCTGCCCCTCGGCTTCAAGTACTGGGACATCTACAAGGTTCGCGCCACGAACCCCAAGGCCGGGACGACCGCTCCGCAGGGATCGACGATCACGCTGACGCCGACGTTGTAGGCATCGCCGCCGAAGAGATCGTCGAGCCGCTCGCTGCGATCACCTTCGCGTCCTGACCGCGACCTCACGAACGACGACGCCCCCGACCTGAAGGCCGGGGGCGTCGTCTGATTCACGAGAGAGTCAGCGCTTCTCGAGCTCCTCGGCCACGAGGAAGGCCAGCTCGAGGCTCTGGCGGTGGTTCAGACGCGGGTCGCACAGGCTCTCGTAACGCGTAGCGAGAGTCGCCTCGTCGATCTGCTCCGAGCCGCCCAGGCACTCGGTGACATCGTCGCCGGTGAGCTCGACGTGGATGCCGCCGGGGTGCGTGCCCACCGAGCGGTGCGCCTCGAAGAAGCCGCGCACCTCGTCCACGACGTCGTCGAACCGGCGCGTCTTGTAGCCGGTGGGGGTGGTGATGCCATTGCCGTGCATCGGGTCGGTGACCCAGAGCGGGGTGGCGCCCGAGTCGCGGACGGACTCGAGCAACGGCGGCAGGGCGTCGCGGATCTTGCCCGACCCCATGCGGGTGATGAAGGTCAAGCGACCCGGCTCGCGCTCGGGGTCGAGCTTGTCGATCAGCGCCAGCGCGGTGTCGGTCGTCGTGGTGGGGCCGAGCTTGACACCGATGGGGTTGCGGATCTTCGAGAAGTAGTCGACGTGAGCGCCGTCGAGCTCGCGGGTGCGCTCGCCGATCCACTGGAAATGCGACGAGGTGTTGTACGGCTGGCCCGTGCGCGAGTCGATGCGCGTCATGGGGCGCTCGTAGTCCATGAGCAGGCCCTCGTGGCCGGTGTAGAACTCGACACGGGTGAGCTCGTCGAAGTCCGCCCCGGCGGCCTCCATGAACTTGATGGCCCGGTCGATCTCGGTCGCCATGCTCTCGTAGGCCTGATTGGCCGGGGTGCTCGCGAAACCCTTGTTCCAGCTGTGCACCTCACGGAGGTCGGCGAAGCCGCCCTGCGTGAAGGCGCGGATGAGGTTCAGGGTCGACACGGCCGTGTGGTAGCCCTTGAGCAGACGCGCGGGGTCGGCCTTGCGCGACTCCTCGGTGAAGTCGTAACCGTTCACGATGTCGCCGCGGTAGGCCGGCAGCGTCACGTCACCACGCGTCTCGACATCGCTCGAGCGCGGCTTGGCGAACTGACCCGCCATGCGGCCCATCTTGACCACGGGCATAGAGGCGCCATAGGTCAGGACGACGGCCATCTGGAGCACCGTCTTGATGCGGTTGCGGATCTGCTCGGCGGTGGCACCGGCGAAGGTCTCGGCGCAGTCACCGCCCTGCAGGAGGAAGGCCTGGCCGGCGGCGGCACGAGCGAGGCGCTCGCGCAGGTTGTCGACCTCACCGGCGAAGACCAGAGGCGGGAGGGTCGAGAGTTCTGCGGATGCCGCGGCCACAGCGGCCTCGTCATACCACTGCGGCTGCTGCTTGATGGGCAGGGTTCGCCAGTGGTCGAGGTCGTGGAGCTGCTGATTCACCCCTGAAGTCTAGTGGCGGGAGACCGGCGCCTTCGCCGCCCGTGACGTGGCGAGACGGTCCTTCACGGTCGAGGCGTAGACGTCTTCGTACCGCTGCTCGCCGAGACGCTGGAGCGCCACCATGATCTCGTCGGTGACGGAACGCAGCACGTAGCGGTCGCCCTCCATCCCCTCGAAGCGCGAGAAGTCGAGGGGCTCGCCGATCACGATGCCGACACGCCCCACGCGGGGCAGGCGCTGGCCGATCGGCATGACGGCGCCGGTGTCGACCATGACCACGGGCACGACCGGGACGCGCGCCTCGAGAGCCATCCGTGCGATGCCCGTGCGCCCGCGGTACAACGTGCCATCCGGGCTGCGCGTTCCCTCGGGGTAGATGCCGAGCAGCTCGCCACGCCCCAGCACCCCCAGGCCCGTGTTGAGAGAGGCCTCGGAGGCCTTGCCGCCCGACCGGTCGATGGGCAGCTGGCCCGTCGCGGTGAAGAACATGCGAGTGGCCCAGCCCTTGAGACCCTTGCCCGTGAAGTAGTCGCTCTTGGCGAGGAACGCCATCCGGCGGTCGATCATGAGCGGCAGGAAGATCGAGTCGGAGAACGACAGGTGGTTGCTGGCCAGGATCGCCGCGCCGTCGGCGGGGATGTTGCGCCGGCCCACCATCCACGGGCGGAACACGGCCTTGATGACCGGCCCGATCACCACGTACTTCATGAGCCAGTAGAACATCGTCAGCGCTCCTTCCCGGCGAGGTCCGCGACCCCGATGAGACCGGCGTCGTTGCCCAGACGTGCGATCGCGAACTCGGCGACCGGACGTTCACCGTACCCCGGGAGCGAGGTCTCGTACGCGAGCTTCACGGGCTCGAGCAGGTCGGCGCCGAGCTGGGCCACTCCCCCGCCGATCACGAAGACCTCGGGGTCGAGCACCGCCTGGAAGCCGCCGCACGCCTCGCCCAGGGCCGTGGCGACACGGCGGAGGGCCTCGATCGCCCCCGGATCGCCGGCGAGGACCAGGCGCGAGACGGCGGGGCCGGGGATCGCGCCCCGCTCCTCGCGCACGGCGGCGAGAGCCGCGCCGATGCCACCCTCGTCGGCGATGGCGTTGGCCTCGCGCTGCAGTGCGCGTCCCGAGGCGTACTGCTCGAGGCATCCGTTCTGCCCGCACCCGCAGGGGTGACCGCCGCGCACGAAGCGCATGTGGCCCAGTTCGGCGCCGATGCCGTGCCCGCCGCGGAAGAGCTCCCCGTCGGTGACGACGGCACCGCCGACGCCGGTGCCCATCGTGAGCATGACCATGTCGCGCACGCCCCGACCCGCACCGAAGCGGTACTCGCCCCAGCCCGCGGCGTTCGCGTCGTTCTCGATCGTGACGGGGGCGTCGAGACGCTGCTCGAGACGCGCGCGGAGGGGCTCGTCACGCCAGTCGATGTTCGGCGCGTAGATGACGGTGCTGCGGTCGCGGCTGATGAAGCCGGCGGCGGCCACGCCGATCGCGTGGATCTCGTGGGCGCGGCGCAGGTGATCGGCCATGTCGACCACGGCGTCCACGAGGGCCGCGGGGTCGATGGGAGTGTCGACACGAAGCTTCTCGACGATGGTGCCGTCGTCGTCGACGACGCCCCCCGCGATCTTCGTTCCCCCGATGTCGATGCCGACGTTGCGCACCGCGCTCCCTTCCGGGCCCACCGTGCGGCTCGGCCCGGAGCAGTCTAGCCACCCGGTGCAACCGACGATGATGCCGTGGGGGGGGGGGGGGGGGGGGGGGGGGGGGGGGGGGGGGGGGGGGGGGGGGGGGGGGGGGGGGGGGGGGGGGGGGGGG
>NZ_JBFYGP010000008.1:0-155064 GCF_041079415.1 Microbacterium sp. 20-116 | reverse complement strand
ACAGACCATCACCGCCAACCAGGTCACCGGAGGCGCAGGCCGCGGCGAACAGACCGTGTCCTTCACCCTCCCCGCCGTGACCCCCGTCGGCAACTTCACCGTCACCGCACCCACCAACGGCCAGACCGTCGACTCCCGCACCGTGACCTTCACCGGCACCGGCACCGACGGCTCCACCGTCAACGTCCTCGACGCCAACGGCAACCGCATCCCCGGCACCACCGCCGCCGTCGTCGTCAACGGACAGTGGTCCACCACCGGCACCTACCCCGATGACGCCCCGGTCGCACAGACCATCTCCGCCAACCAGGTCACCGGAGGCGCAGGCCGCGGCGAACAGACCGTGTCCTTCACCCTCCCCGCCGCCGTCACGCCGACCCCGACCCCGACCCCGACCCCCGCTCCCGCGGGCAACGGGTCGAGTGCCGCCCCCGTCGGCGGCTCGTCGAGTGTCGCGTCCGGGTCGAAGCTGGCCGTGACCGGTAGCGCCGACGTGATGCCTCTCGTCGGTGCCGGAGCCCTCGCGCTCATGGCTGGCGCGGGCATCTTCCTGTACGGAAAGCGCCGCCGCGTTCACAACTGAGCGTCGCTAAAGAGACGATGCCCGCCCCCTCCGGGGCGGGCATCGTTCTTTGTCGGGTCGGGCGCGTCCCCGCTCGACGTGTCTCTCAGCTCTTCTTCGTGACGCGCCGCTCCACGAGCTTGCGTGCCACGTCCATGAAGCTGGGCGCGTACTTCGCCCACTCCTGGTCGAGCTTGCGCACGTCGATCTTGCCGGTGTGCAGCAGCTCGCAGATCTTCAGCCAGCTCTCGCCCGTCGCCGCCGTTAACGCACCCGCGACCGCCGCGTTCACGACGATCCCGGCACCGGGGATGAGCTTGAGGAAGCTCGTCGCGAGCGCCCGCCCCGCGACCTGCACGCCGAACTGCGCGAGCGCGCCGGCCGAGAGCATCGTCTTGACCTCGAGGTCGTAGATCGCGGCGATCCGGCCCATCATCGTCAGCTGGATCGGCGCCAGCGTGACAGCATCCGAGACAGGAAGCGGAACGGTCGCAGCCCCCGCTGCGGCCGCGGCCGCCGCGGCGATGATCGGCCGCGCCATCTCCCTCTTCCACGGGAGGTTGAGTCGCTGTGCGATGCGAAAGGCGTCCTTGTCGCGCTCGGGGGCGAGCTCGAGGGTCTGCGTGACAAGGTCACCGAGGCCGTGCCCCTTGCCCTTCCCGTTCTTGTCGCGGGTCGAGGTGAGGACGACCTGCCGGTAGGGGATGCGCAGTCGCTCCCCGGTGTTCGGGTCGACGGGGTCGTTGAGCCACTCGACGAACGCCTCCAGATCTTTAGCGATGCCCTGGTGCCCGGTGAGGGGGTTCTTGATCCAGTCGACCTTCGTCAACACCAGGATCACCGGCAGCCCCCGCTCGTCGAGCTCGCGGATCATCGCGATATCGGCCGGGGTCAGCCGATCGTCGGCGGCCCGCACGCAGTACCAGACGACCGAGATCTGGTGGTCGCCGGGGTGGGCGGCGATCGCGTCGAGGTGGGTGCGCAGCTGCTGATCCGGCGGAACGGGCGAGCCGATCTCGAACCCCTCGACGTCCCAGATACCGAGCGAGTCGTCGCTGTAGAAGTGCACGCCGCGCGTGACCGGCAAGCCGCGTCCGACCTTCGCCCAGTCGCGCCCGAACACCGCGTTGACCAGCGACGACTTGCCCACGCCCGAAGCGCCGACGATCGCGAGGTTGAACCGGCCGTACCGCGACTTCGCCTCGGACGTCGCCTGGACGAACGCCTTGTCGTCGAGCTGACGCGCGTCGGTGTTCTTCTTCGCCATGATCTGGCCCTACCCCCGATGATTCGCGTCGCGACCCGCGTGTGCGGGATGGATCGAATCTACGGGGCCGGGCGGCACGAGGGACTTTCGGGAGCGCCCCTTGCGCGACGACCCGGTACAGGTCACGGCTGCCGCCGCGACCCCACCCACCCGTCGTCATCCCGCGTGAACACGACCCGATCGTGCAGCCGCGACCGCCGGCCCTGCCAGAACTCGATCTCACGCGGCTCGACCCGGTATCCGCCCCAGTGCGGTGGCCGCGGCACGACCTCATCGTCGGCGAACCGGGCGGTGACCTCGGCCATGTGCTCTTCGAGAGCGGCTCGGGATGCCACGGGCTCCGACTGGCGGCTCGCCCACGCCGACAGTTGCGAGCCGCGCGGCCGCGAGGCGAAGTACGCGTCGTCGCGCTCCGGCGGCAGCGGCGTGGCCGTACCGAGCACGATGACCTGTCGCTGCAGCGCGTACCAGGGGAACAGGATCGACACCGCCGGGTTCCCGGCGAGCGCGCGGCCCTTCCGCGACTGCCGGTTGGTGAAGAAGACGAGCGCCCCGTCGTCGTCGATCCCGCGCAGCAGAACCGTGCGCGAGGTGGGCCGGCCCTCGGCATCCACCGTCGACACGACCATCGCGTTCGACTCGGGCTGGTCCGCGGCATCCGTCAGCCACTGCTGCAGCAGCTCGAAAGGCGAGGCCGAGAGGGCGTCGTCATCCAGCTCGGCGAGCGTGTAATCGAGCCGGTGGGCGAGGGGGTTCTCGGTCATCGCGGGTCCTCCGGTGGGTGGCTGGGACCCCAGCGTATGACGGCGCGGCAGAGACCGGATCGCCGAAAAGAGGGACATGTCGGCCCCCGGTAACGCCCCCGGCCGGGGCCCCGGCCTAGCGACCGATAGAATCGCCGCATGGAAGAGGGGGGAACGCGGCAGCAGATTCTCGTGCACGCGGCCCGCCTGTTCGGCCGTCACGGGTATCACGGCACCACGACGCGAGAGATCGCCGATGCCGTCGGCATCCGGCAGCCGTCGTTGTTCTACCACTTCTCTGCGAAGCACGTCATTCTCGCCGAGCTGGTCGACGCCGACCTCGCGCAGACCTTCGGTCGGCTGCAAGAAGCTCGCGACCTCGACGCGTCGTGGGCGGAGCGGTTCCACTACTTCCTCACGATCAGTTCGCACGACTATCTGACGCTGCCGTACGACGCGCGGGGGTATTACAGCGATGCGATCTTCACCGAGCCGGAATTCGAGACCCAGCGCGGCGAGATCTCGCGCTTCCACGACGAGGTGCGCTCCCTCGTCGAGCACGGCATGACGGCGGGCGAGTTCATGGCGATGGATGCCGAGTTCGTGCAGCGCGCGATCACCGGCCTGCAATTCGAGGGCATGCGCGAGCGCGAGACGAATGCGTCGGCGCCGGTCGCCCACCGCCCCCTTCAGGTGTCGGATTTCATCCTGCGCGCGGTGCTCGTCGATCCGTTCCGTCTCGAGGACGTGCGTTCTGCGACTCAATCGCGCCTCGAGGGCGCGGTCTCTTTCTCGCGGTAGTCCCCGCCCCTTCCCCCGACTTTTCTCGGGGGCGACTCCGTCGCGAAATGCGGGCGCAACACGCGCCCTCTATCAATTGATAGACGCATTACCTATCACTTGATAGCCTGCTCCGCACGTCACTCCCGAGGTGGCGGAGCATCGAGCATCGACGGAGATTTCCATGCACACCACCACTCGCATCGCCGCTGTCGCCGCGGTCGCCGGTATCGCCGCCCTCGGCCTGGCCGCGTGCTCCTCGAGCCCGGCGCCGGCAGCAGACACGGCATCCGCTATCACGACCGTCGCTCCCACCGCCCTGCGGTCGGCCGGCAAACTGTCGATCTGCACCACCAACCTGGGCTCGCCCCCGAACATCAGCACCGACGAGTCGGGCAACCTCGTCGGCAGCGAGATCGACCTGGCCAAAGCGGTCGCCGGTCGCCTCGGCCTCACGCCCGACTTCGTCACGGTCGACTTCTCGGCGCTCATCCCGAGCCTGCAGGCCAAGCAGTGCGACGTCATCATGGCCTCGCTCTACATCAAGCCCGAGCGCAAAGAGGTCGTCGACTTCGTGCCGTACCTCACCTCCGCCACCGGCGTCGCGGTGAAGCAGGGAGCGGATGCCGGCATCACCGGCCTCGACGACTCGCTCTGCGGCAAGAAGGTCATGGTGACCGTCGGAACCACCGCTCAGGATCTCGCCGAGAGGCAGTCGACGACCTGCACCTCCGAGGGCAAGAAGCCCCTCGACATCAGCACGAACAACCAGGCCACGGTGGGCTTCCAGCAGCTGGTCAGCGGACAGCTCGACGCGTACCTCGACGCGGCCGAGCTGATCGGCTACTACCAGAAGCAGGGCACCGCGGGCATCGAGATGGTGGGCGACCCGACCGACGCGATCGACATCGGCGCGGCCACCCTCAAGGACAACACCGCGCTGCACGAGGCCATCCAGAAGGCCTTCGACGACCTCGTCTCGACGGGCGACTACACCAAGATTCTCAGCACGTGGGGGCAGGAGTCCCTCGCCTACAGCGGAAGCAACTGACGGTGAACTTCGACTGGGGCTTCTTCTGGAAGAACCTGCTCACCCCGGGCGCGCCCTTCCTGCAAGGTCTCGCGCTGACGGTGCTCATCTCGGTGCTCGCGATGGCCGGGGCGCTCGTCGTCGGCCTGGTGATCGCGCTGATGCGGCGGTCGGCATTCGCACCGCTGCGCGTGATCGCGAGCCTCTACATCTGGCTGATCCGCGGTACCCCGCTGCTCGTGCAGCTCGTGATCATCTACACGGGCTTCGCCGCGGCGAACGTGTTCCGATTCCAAGACGTCGACCTCGGCGGCATCCTGGTCAAAGCCGCGATCCAAGCGGCGATCGTCGGGCTCATCATGAACGAGAGCGCGTATATCTCCGAGATCATCCGCGCCGGCCTCGACTCCGTGCCCGTCGGCCAGACCGAGGCGGCGCAGGCCCTCGGCATGTCGGGGACGTCGGCGATGCGGTGGATCATCCTGCCCCAGTCGCTGCGGCTCATGGTGCCGCCGCTCGGCAACTCGTTCAACGGGCTGATGAAGAGCACGTCGATTCTGAGCGTGATCGGGGTGTCCGAGATGTTCCTCGTCACGCAGAGCATCAGCGCCGCGACCTTCCGTACCTTCGAGATCTTCGCCGTCGTCGCGATCTACTACCTCGCCCTCACCACGATCTGGACGATCATCCAGAGCGCGATCGAGAAGAAGCTCAACGCCCGCGTGGGCATCGTGACCACGGCGTCTCCGTGGCAGCGGTTGTTCGGGGGTCGTCGGTCGGCGCCCCTCACCCCCGTCACCACCCTCTCCGACTCGGGAGTCCTGAAATGACCGATCCCCTCGTCAGCGCGAAGAACGTCACCCGCGAACTCGGTGGGCGCCAGGTGCTCGACAACGTGTCGTTGGACGTGCAGCCGGGCGAGGTCGTCGTGCTCGTCGGTCCCTCGGGTGCCGGCAAGACGACGTTCCTCCGCACGATGAACGGCCTCGAGAGCATCGACGGCGGCGACCTCACGGTCGCGGGCCAGCCGATGGGCTACCGGATCGCGCCGAACGGTCGACGCGTTCCCGCCACCAAGTCGGCTCTCCGGCAGCAGCGGCAGGAGATCGGGTTCGTCTTTCAGCACTTCAACCTCTTTCCGCACATGACCGCGCTCGAGAACATCTGGCACGCGCCCGTGCGCGTCCGCGGTGTCGCGAAGGCGGAGGCCGTCGCGCAGGCGCAGGCGCTCCTCGAGCGCGTGGGGCTGGGCGACAAGGCCGACGCGCGTCCGAGCAAGCTGTCGGGCGGTCAGCAGCAGCGCGTCGCGATCGCCCGGGCTCTCGCGATGAAGCCGCGGCTGATGCTGTTCGACGAGCCGACCAGCGCCCTCGACCCCGAGATGATCGGCGAGGTGCTCGACGTCATGCGCGAGCTCGCCGCCGACCACATGACCATGGTCGTGGTCACGCACGAGATGGGCTTCGCCCGCGAGGTGGCCGATCGCGTCGTGGTGATGGATGCCGGAGCGATCGTCGAGGTCGCCCCGCCCGGCCAGCTGTTCGCCGCGCCCGAGCACCCGCGCACGCAGGCGTTCCTCTCGAAGATCCTCTGACCCTCTCCCCTCCCCGCACGATCCACCGAGGAACACCCATGTCTCGCACGCCCCTGACCGGCGCCATCGCCACTCCGCACGCCGACGCCACCCGCTCCGCCGAGCGAGCGTTCGCCCGCGGTGGCAACGCGATCGATGCCGCCCTCGCGGCCGCGGCCACCCTCAGCGTCGTCTATCCGCACAACGTCAGCATCGGCGGCGACCTGATCGCCCTGGTCCGCGACCCCTCGGGGCGCACGCGCTGTGTGAACGCGTCGGGCCCCGCGGCATCCGCTGTCGATCGCGCGGCGATGCGCGAAGCGCACGGCGAGGTGCTGCCGTATCGGGGCATCGATACGGTGACGGTACCGGGCGCGGTTCGCGGGTGGGAGGTGCTGCGGCGCATGGGCGGTCAGCTCGGTTGGGAGGAGATCTTCACGGATGCCGTGGCTGCCGCCCGCGACGGAGTCCCGGTGTCGCGCTCGCTCGCCGCCGCCTTCCGCGAAGAAGAGGCCGCGATCGGGTTCGATGCAGGGTTTCGCGACACGTTCCTCGCGCAGGGCCTGCCCGTGCAGGGCGATGCCCTCGTGCAACCCGTGCTCGCCCGCACCCTCGAGGCGATTCGCGACGGGGGCGCCGCGGCCCTGTACGACGGCGAGCTCACCGCCGGTTTCGTCGACGGCCTCGCGCGTCTCGGCTCGCGCATCGGGGCGGCCGACCTGCTGCTCTTCCACCCCGAGGTCGTCGAGCCGCTGACCACCTCGTTCGGCGCGTATCGCGTGCTGACGAGCCCACCCAACACGCATGGTTTCGTGCTGTTGCGGGTGCTCGGCGAGCTGGAGCGACAGGGCATCGCCGACCCCCTCGGTGCGGACTTCGGCCGCATGATGGAGCGCTTCTTCGCCGCGAACCTCGTGCGCGACGAGCTGCTCGCCGACCCGCGGGTCACCTCGGGAGACGTCACCGAGCTGCTCACCGGCGACGCGACCGCCCACGGCGACGAGCCCGTGCTGCCCGGCTTCCGCCGCCCCCGCGGCGACACGGTTGGCATCGCGGTGTCGGACTCGTCGGGGTGGTCGGTGTCGCTCATCCAGAGCGTCTATCACGCGTTCGGAGCGGCCGTCGTGGAGCCCTCCACCGGCATTCTGCTGCACAACCGCGGCACCGGCTTCTCGCTCGACCCCGCATCGCCGAACGCCCTCGCCCCCGGAAAACGCCCGCTCCACACCCTCATGCCGGTCATGGTCGACGACGCGAAGGGTCTGCGTTTCGTCTCGGCGACGATGGGCGGCCAGGGCCAGCCGCAGATCCACGCGCAGACGTTGCTGCGGGCGATGGCGGGAGCTACAGCGCAAGAGGCGGTGTCGGCTCCGCGCGCGGTCGTGGGTCCACAGCGCGACGGCGACCGCCCCTCCGACATCTACGTCGAGAGCGACCTGCCCACCCCCGCCCGCGATTCGCTCGAGGCGACGCGGCTGCACATCATCGAGACACCGGATGCCGACGAGCTCGTCGGCCACGCCAACCTCGTCATCGTGGCCGCCGACGGTGGCCTCGACGCCGGCAGCGACCCGCGTTCGGATGGCGCGGCGAGCGTGCGGGGGTATGGGGGCTGAGGTTTTCTCTGGCACGCCTGAGAATTCGTGCGTTCCTGGAATGCCCGTCGAGGTCATCGGGTTGGGGGAGTCGGTTCTGTTCCCCCACGAAAGGACACCCATGAGCCTGTTCAGCCCCACCACCGTCGGAGAGATCGGCGTCCGCAACCGCGTCTCGCTCGCCCCGATGACACGCCTGCGCGCCGGCGCCGACGGAGTTCCCGGACCGATCGTCGCGAAGTACTACGCGCAGCGCGCCGGCATCGGCCTGCTGGTCACCGAGGGTGTCTTCCCGAGCGACGAGTCGCGCGCGTACCCGGGTCAGCCGGGCATCGTGACCGACGCTCAGGCCGCGGGCTGGGCTAAGGTCGCCGACGCCGTGCACGCCGAGGGCGGCACCGTCTTCATGCAGCTCATGAACGGCGGACGCGTCACGCACCCCGAGATCACGGGCACCGACCGTATCGTCGCCCCCTCGGCGATCGCGATCGACGGTGAGACCCGCCTGGCCGACGGCACCAAGGTCGCCTACGCCACCCCGCACGCGCTCGAGACCGCCGAGCTCGAAACGGTCCGCGACGAGTTCGTCGCCGCCGCCCGCAAGGCCGTGGATGCCGGCTTCGACGGCGTCGAGCTGCACAGCGCAAACGGCTACCTGCTGCACGAGTTCCTCTCGCCCGCGTCGAACCAGCGCACCGACGAGTACGGCGGATCCCCCGCCGCCCGCGCCCGCTTCGTCATCGAGGTCGCGCAGGCCGTTGTAGCCGAGGTCGGCGCGACGCGCGTCGGCATCCGCATCTCGCCCGCGCACAACATCCAGGACGTCTGGGAAACCGACGACGCCGAGACCCGCGCCACCTACGAGGCGCTCGTGTCGGGCCTCGCTCCCCTGGGCCTCGCGTACCTGAGCGTGCTGCACGCCGACCCCGCCGGCGACCTCATCCAGGACCTCCGTCGCACCTTCGGCGGCACCTTCATCATCAACAGCGGCTTCTCGAGCGTGACCACGCGTGATGAGGCCGTCTCGGTCGTGGAGGACGACATCGCCGACCTCGTCGCCGTGGGCCGCCCCGCGATCGCGAACCCCGACCTCGTCACGCGGTGGGAGCAGGGCGCCGACGAGAACGAGGTCGACCAGGCCTCCGTCTACGGCGGCGGCGAGCGCGGGTACACGGATTACCCGTTCCTGCAGGCGTGAGCCGTTGTGCTTCTGGGGCCTCGCGCGATTCGTTCGCGCGGGGCCCTTCTGCCTCAGGCCGGTCGGTAGCGCCCGGCTCCACCCGCCACGAAAAGGGCACCAAGATGCGGGTCCGACCTCGCCTTGGTCAGCGCGGGAGGTCGTCGGTTATGCGGTACGGCACGGCGTAGCCGCCGGTCCAGATCCGTTCGCCCTCGTACTGCGTCTCAGCAAGGGCCTGTGCGTACGTCGTCGCTTCGTCTTGATCCAGGAAGACGCCGAGGATCTCCACCTCGTCGTCGCCCCTGTAGACGATCCACACTTTCTTCACGGAACGACGATAGGCGCGGACCACACGGCGATGCAGCGGATGCGCGAAAGAGGATCCAGCTGCGGGCGCTCCGCTAACGAACCACCTCCCGCAACGTCACGTGCGTGGGTGCTACAGCTAGGCGGGGGACTTTGCAGATTCGATGACGTTCTGCGGGAGAACAAGGCTGGCGTTGAGGATTTCGAGGCCGAGCAGGCGGTTGTCGCTGCCGAAGTCGAGGATGATCTCGCCGAGGCCTCCCGGTGTGGCGATGGAATGCAGCTGTTGCGTCGCCGCTCCCTCAGCGATGCCGGCGGCGATCGTGATGTACGCGGCGTCCGCTTCGGCGTCCTCGGTGACTTGCATTTCAGACGCTTGGTCGTTCCCCGCGCGGCTTGTCGTCTTCGCAGCGATTACTTGCACCCCCTAGCTTCAGAGTGTCCGCACTCCCGCATGCACCCGGTCCCGTGCCATTGACTTTGCTCGGAACATTTTTGCCCGAACCAAGCCCGTTCCTTGAACGGGCTTTTTCTATGCATACGGGCATCCCCAAGCTCCGCAGCCGCATCACGCTGCGGTCCTCGCTCGCCCCATTGGCGCGCACCACCCTGAAGGGGGGTCGCTTGATGACGTTGCTGAACGACATCACGGCGTTCCTCGCTTCGCTGACCGGTCTGGTTCTCGCTTTGAACCAGACCACTGAGCGCTTCCGTAAGCCACGAAGCAAGCGCAAGCGCAACGGTCGGCGTCGCTAGGAGCCTCGAAAAAGCGCCAAATCGCCAATGGTGAAAAAGAACTCTGCGCAAAATCAGGCGCATGACGCGAAGAATCCAGGGGCCAGACGGTTCCTAGTTGGCACACCTCACCGAACCGAGCGGAAAATCACACGATTCATCCAGTCAGCTGGATACAGTTCAATGCAACACCGACCAGGGGGCAGGGTGGCGAACTACAGCTTGAGTCCATACGCAATCTCAGCCGCGCCGAGATATGAGCGCGCGGGTGAGCGGCGACCGATTAACGACATCGACGGCACGGGCGTCTCGTTCAGACAGGTCATCCTTGGAGTGCTCCGGTCAGTTCAAGGAGCTGCACTGTCCATCAACAGTGACGACGCTTCACGCGGTCTGCGGGTCGCAGAGCTGGTTGAAAACGACCGGTTCATCTACGTCGAACTTGGAGTGGGCCGCGCTGGGATAGAAGGCACACTCCACCGACGAAGCGGCCAGTCTGTGGACTACGGCCCCGACGAGCACAATGAGTCGCTGGTTCGGAGCATGTTCGTGTTCCCGCGCGATGGCCACGAGGTTTACTGGCTGAACGAGCGTGCGGGAATGGCTTCGGCACGCTCGGACCTTGGACAACGGCTCATGCGCGCGTTCCGCGACGTTGCGCCGGACATGACGTTCAAAGTTCGGCCCGTAGTCGCGTGGGCGGCTGTCATGCAGTGGGCGCAGCAGGTTCCGGTCCGTGAGATTAACTTCGACGCTCCCCGCGACGGTGATAGCCAAGCCATGTTGGCGAACGGCTACGGCGGCAACGTGCGAATCTCGGTCAAACCGCATGCTGATATGCGACTGAGTCGCCTTGTACGTGGCGATGGCGCGGACCGCCAGGCAGTGTTCGGCTTCCTGCGAGATATCCCGGTGGTTGAAGACGGACTCACGGTCGATGGTTTGGTAGGTGCGGGATGGTCCGCGACCGTGGCGTTCGAGACGCCGAGCGGGCATCAGCGTTCCTTCGGGGTCGGGGTCGGGGACGAACCTCCCTCGCTCATCTATCAGGTTGGACCCGACCAAACGAACTTGAGAGTCCCCATCAGACCGACGCCAGCAGAGTTCGCGGACGCCTGTTGCGAGTTCCTGCAAGACGGTCGCGACCTCGCGCAACACCTGGCGTCGGTGGTCGATGACATACTTCAAACCTTCGGAGGCTGAGGCGGTAGGGACATATGAAGGGGATTTCGGTTTGGCGGCTGGTTCGCGACCAGTTTCACTCCGACGCGCCGCCGTCTATTGCCCGCCAGGGAGCACAGCCCCTGCAATTTTCCTGGGCCGCTCTGGCGGCCCTCCTTGGGCTTGCATACGGTCTCAGCGCTCCGACTGACGACCCCGGCGCAGCCGTCCTCGCTGCCAATGCGGTGTTCACCGCTCTCAGCGTGACGATGGCGATGCTGTTCTGGCCCCGCGCCATCAACGCGAAAACGACGCCTGGCTTCAATACGAGCGATGAGCGTTGGCATGTGTACCGGCTGACTACTCAACTCTTCTGGACAGTCTTGGTCGGCATTGTGGCGACGGGCCTCGCGGTTGCTCAGCTAGCGGTGCCATCGCACTGGTTATTGAGCAATGTGGTGTCTGCTGTCACGGTCTCGCTGACCATGTATCAGGTTCTCCTGCTAGGACAGTCTGTATTCCGGTTGTACGCAGCAACCTTCTGGATGAATCGAGCCTGACAAACTACGGCTGCGCGTTACAGCCGGTGACCATGCAGCCGCTCAGAGGTACCGCTGTTAGTCCAGCGTGAGGGTGTGCTCCCACGTTCGGAGTTTGCGCGTATTGGGAAGACACCTGTAACGAATCCTGATGACATACTCCCCCGGGACCTTGGCGTCTTCGCACAGGATGATTCCGAACTTTCCGCCGCGCCCGACGGACAGCGCCTGTAGCTCCCGTTCCTCCGACCATCCACCTGAAGGGTCGCGCCGCGAAAGGAGCACTGACTCAGCCGTGCCAGGACCGTCTTGTCTGACGTTCGCCGTCCATTTCACATAATGGGCGCGGAAAACTTGCGCGTAGCTATCCCAATAGTCCGGGTTACCTACCAACTCCTTCCCTGCGCTCACGAACTCCCAGTGCGGTTGCGGTGTCCGCGCACGCCAGAGCGCCCATCCCGACACTCCCAGGGCCGCTAACGAGATACCGAAGGTGGTCCAGGCCGGACCGTCGAACGCGGCGAAGAACTCCACCTATGGCCGCCTTCAGGAGGTCGCAGAGTCCCTGGGAGCGGTCAGCCTGCAGTGAATCTGCTCCGCGTAGTGCTGCACGGTGGATGCGTCCCCTTCATCGGACTCAGAGAGGATGCGGCCTACGGTCTTCTCGTCGCTGAGCGAGCGCGAGAGAGCCATGATTCGGCGCGCAAGCTGACGAATCTCGTCCACTGCGTTCTGCCGCTGAAGGTCTCTGAACGTCTCCGATAAGCGCTCAATCTCTGCCTTCTCTTCCTCCGTCGGAGCGCACTTGTCGTTCTCGCGAAATAGGTTGTAGTTCGTCATGCCGGTCACGCTATCGCCTGATGCCCAGGTGCTGAGGAAACTGCATCGGGTCCAACCAGAACCGGCGCACCACGTCAACCCGTTCCTCGAAGTCGATGCCGCCTTCGAGACGGTGCTCTTCGCCGCTCTCGGGGTGGAGTGCGTGGGAGAAGTAAAAGAGGCTTCTGGCTCCGTCCAGGTGGTGAGTCTCGACGCGGCCAATCATCGTCCCGTCGAGCCGCACGGCGTACCGGGGTAGCTCACTCTTCCGCCTGAAGCTGGTGCGCGGTAGCTGTTCCACAGTGACCCCAGGTGCGTGCATGGGAGCACGGTGGGTCGAGGCTCAGACACATCCGCCGTTATGCGGGAACGCGACTTTCGATCCAGCCCTTCGTCACGGTGATGATGTTGCCGGTCTTGTCGTCTACGACGACGCGGATCTCGTTCTCTCCGGATCCTTGCGCGAATATAGGTCGACGCCGTCGAGCCGCCCCGGCCCGCGCCCTGCAAGATGCCGCCCTTACCCGGACCGCGCGCCAGGGAGTGCTGCACGCGGTGACCCGCCACCATCACGGTGCGCCCGTCTGGCAGACGAGCGGGCAGCATGGCGGTCAGCTCGCGCTGCGGCACCGAGAGCACGGCGTGCAGCGCCGGGTCGAGTCCGATGAGCCGGCTGGCGGCGTCGAACTGTGCGCGCGCATCGCTCAACGGACCGCCGCGACCGGTGCTCCATCGGTGCAGGCGCGAGGCGATGGCCGCGGCGGGGGACTCCACCATCCCGTGGGGCGAGAACGCAGGGGCGATGGCCGATGTCATGTCGTCACGCCAGGGCGACGTCGGCGAGCACCGCGTCGATGATGTCGAGGCCGCGGTGGGCCTCGACGTCGGTGACGACGCACGGCGGCACGACGTGGATGCGGTTGTCGGCGATGAAGGGCAGCAGACCGCGGCTCAGCAGGGCGGCCTTGATCGCGCCCATCGTCGCGGGCGTGACGGGCGTGCGGCTCTCGCGGTCCGAGACGAGCTCGATCGCCCAGAACACGCCGCTGCCGCGCACCTCTCCGACGAAATCGTGACGCTCGGCGAGCTCGGTGAGACGCGGGCCGATGACCTCGGCGCCGATGCGCTTGGCGTTGTCGACGATGCCCTCCTCGCGCATGGCGCCGAGGGCAGCGACGATGCTGGCCGCGGCGAGCGGGTGACCCGAATACGTGAGGCCCCCGGGGAACACCGTGTCGTCGAAGTAGTGCGCGATGGCATCCGAGATGATCACGCCCCCCACCGGCACGTACCCGGAGTTGACGCCCTTGGCGAAGGTGATGAGATCGGGCGTGACGCCGTGCGCCTCGAACGCGAACCACTCCCCCGTGCGACCGAAGCCGGCCATGACCTCGTCGAGGATCATGACGATGCCGTAGCGGTCGCAGATCTCGCGCACACCGGCGAGGTAGCCCGCGGGAGGCGTCATCACACCGGCCGTGCCGGGCACGGTCTCGAGCAGGATCGCGGCGATCGTGGCGGCGCCCTCCGCCTGGATGACCCGCTCGAGGTGGTGCAACGCTCGGGTGCACTCCTCTTCCTCGGTGGTCGCCCAGAATTCCGACCGGTACAGGTAGGGACCGAACACGTGCACGTGGCCGCGCGCGTATTCGTTGGGGATGCGGCGCCAGTCGCCCGTCGCCACGATCGCCGCTCCCGTGTTGCCGTGGTACGACCGGTAGCGCGAGATGACCTTGTCGCGACCCGTGACGAGCCGGGCCATGCGGATGGCGTTCTCGTTGGCATCCGCCCCACCGTTGGTGAAGAAGACCTTCTCGAAGCCGGCGGGCGCGAGCTCGCAGATCATCTCTGCCGCACGGGCACGCGTGGCGTTCGCGTGGGCGGGGGCCACGGTGGTGAGCACCTCGGCCTGCGCGCGGATGGCTTCGACGACCTTCGGATGCTGGTGCCCGATGTTCACGTTCACCAACTGGCTCGAGAAGTCGAGGTACTCGTTGCCCTCGGCATCCCACACGACGCATCCGGAGCCCGACGCGATCGGCATCGGCGAGAGCGACCCCTGCGCCGACCACGAGTGGAAGACGCGGCTGCGGTCGGCCTTCGAGATGTCGGCGTTGGACGGCGAGGCGAGGGGGTCGGCGACGAAAGTCATGGGTCCTCCGGTGATCGGCTGCGGTTGCCTCCATCATCGCGACGAGAGTGAGAGCATTGGATGCCGAGATGTCGTTCGCGACGCCAGCCTTTCGACCATCCGGCATCGAGACAGAAAGGCCACCGCGTGCCCGCCGACCTGCGCTCCCTCATGGCCGAACCCGCCTTTCTCCTGACGCCGCTGGCCGCGGTCGATGACGCCGCTCTCGACGCGCCGCTGGCCTGGGCGCACAACTCCGACCTCCCCGACCCCACGCCGTGGCTCGAGCCGGGAGGCCTGCTGCTCACCGACGGCGCGCCCTTCCTTCCCCCGCACAACGCCGACGCCGACGCCTACGTGTCGCGACTGGTCGCGCTGGGCGTGCGCGCCCTGGGCGTATCCGTGGGAATCCTGCTGGAACGCGTTCCGCCCGAGCTGGTCAGCGCGTGCGCGCAGCACGGCCTGCCGCTCATCGAGGTGTCACGACGGACGCCGTTCATGGGTGTGATCAAAGCCGTCTCCGACGCGACGGCAGCCGACGAGCGGGCTCGCCTAGAGCGCTCGCTGCTCGCGCAGCGCCGCGTCGCTCGGGCGGCTCTCCGGCCCGATGGACTCGGCGCCATCCTGCGCGAGCTGGAACGCGCGCTCGAGACCTGGGTCGCCCTGTTCGATGCCGCCGGCGCCCTCGTGCTTGTGACCGAGACGAAGGGCATACCCGCCGCCCTCGAGGAGCCGGTGCGGGCTGCGACCACCGCCGCCCTCGCGCGGCGACGCGCCGCCGCCGCCCGTGTCAGCCTCGGCGGAGTGGGAGAGGTCACCCTGCAAACCCTCGGGCAGCACGAGAACCTCCGCGGCGTCCTCGCCGTCGGCATCTCGAGCGAGACGTTCGACCGCGCCAGCCAAGACCTCGTCGACAGTGTCATCGCTCTCGCCAGCATCTCGCTCGAACAGAGCAGCACGCTCGACAGCGCGCGTCGGCGCCTGCGCAGCGGCATCCTGGAGCTCCTGGCGGCCGGCGTCACCGACGTCGCGGGCGACACGGTGAAGCACCTGTGGGGGCGACTGCCGGCAGCGCCCCTCCGCGTCGCCCGCCTCGCGGTGCTCGACGCCGAGCAGCGGCTCGACTCGCACCCCTTGATCCCCGCTCTCGAGGTCCTGGCCGAGAAGCGGCCCGGTGCCCTGTTCTTCGCGGAGCAGGGCGACCACGTCGTCGCCGTGTTCCGCGACGGCGACGACGCGGGACTGTTCGCCGCGGCCGCACCCCACCAACCCACGGGCGGGGTGTCGTCACCCGTGGAATGGGATCAGTTCGCCGTCGCGCTCGTCGAGGCGCGCCGGGCGGGCGATCGGGCATCGGCCCGGCACCCGATCGTCTTCTTCGACGAGCTCGCCGACGCCGGCATCCTCGGCCATCTCGAGCAGACCCGGGCGCACGAGGTCGCACGGCACATGCTGCTCCCCCTCGCCGACGACCCCGAGCTGCGGCGCGTCCTCGAGGTCTGGCTCGCGCACAACGGATCGTGGGGCACGGCGGCCGCCGCCCTCGGCATCCATCGCCACACCCTGCGATCCCGCGTCGACGGCGCCGCGGAGCGCCTGGGACTCGACCTCGACCAGTTCGGCGGGCGGGCAGAACTCTGGAACGCACTGCGCCTGACGTCGGACTGACGGATGCCGCGGCCGACAGCCCGCGACGAGATCTCGGGCCCCGGCACAACGACGGATGCGCCGGCGGCGACCCTGCCTCGGGTCGGGGCCGGCGCATGACGGACTCAGGTGTTCTGGGGGAACCCGAGATCGATGCCGCCGTGGGTGGCGGGGTCGAGCCAGCGGCTGGTGACGGCCTTCTCGCGGGTGAAGAAGTCGAACCCGTGGACGCCGTACGCTTTCGCGTCGCCGAACAGGCTCTTCTTCCACCCGCCGAACGAGTGGTACGCCACCGGCACGGGGATCGGGACGTTGATGCCGATCATTCCGACCTCGACCTCGCGCTGGAAGCGGCGGGCGGCGCCGCCGTCGTTGGTGAAGATGGCGGTGCCGTTGCCGAACTCGCCGCTGTTGATCAGCTCCACGCCTTCCTCGTAGGACGAGACGCGCACGACGGAGAGGACCGGTCCGAAGATCTCCTCCGTGTAGGCCCGCGACGTCGTGGGGATCCCGTCGATCAGAGTGGGCCCGAAGAAGAAGCCGTCTTCGTGGCCCTCCACGGCGATGTTCCGGCCGTCGACGACGATCTTGGCGCCGTCCTGCTCGGCGATGTCGACATAACTCGACACCTTGTCGCGGTGCACGTGGGTGATGAGGGGTCCCATATCGGGTTCCACACCGTCCATCCCCGCGCCATTGCCGATGCGGAGCTTCGCGATGCGCTCGGTGATCTTGGCGACGAGGTCGTCGGCGACGGGTTCGACTGCGAGGACCACGCTGATGGCCATGCACCGCTCGCCCGCCGCACCGTACCCGGCATTGACGGCCGAGTCGGCCACGAGGTCGAGATCGGCATCCGGGAGGAGGAGCATGTGGTTCTTCGCACCACCCAGCGCCTGCACCCGCTTTCCATTCTTGGATGCGGTCTCGTAGATGTACTGCGCGATCGGGGTCGACCCCACGAACGAGATCGACTGGACCACCGGGCTGCTCAACAGGCCGTCCACGGCGAGCTTGTCCCCCTGCAGGACGGTGAACGCGCCGTCGGGGAGACCGGCCTCTTTCCACAGCTTCGCCACCCACAACGCGGCTGAGGGGTCTTTCTCGGAGGGCTTGAGCACCACCGCGTTCCCCGCGGCCAGCGCGATCGGAACGAACCACAGCGGAACCATGACGGGGAAGTTGAACGGGGAGATCACCCCGACCACGCCCAACGGCTGCTTGAGGGAGTAGACGTCGACACCGCTGGAGGCGTTCTCGCTGAACGCCCCTTTGATCAAGTGCGGGAAGCCGGTGGCCAACTCCACCACCTCTTGGCCCCGGAGGATCTCCCCCATCGCGTCCGAGACGACCTTGCCGTGCTCGGAGGTCACGAGACGGGCGAGCTCGGGCTTGCGGGCGTTCAGCAGCTCACGGAACGCGAACAGCACCGCCTGTCGCTTCGCGATCGAGTACTCGGACCAGATGCGGAACCCCGCCTCGGCCGACGCGATCGCGGCGTCGATCTCGGCCTGGTTCGCCAGGGCGACCTCTGCCTGTACGGCGCCCGTCGCGGGGTTGTAGACCGGAGCCGTCCGGCCCGAGGTCGACGCACGCTCGGCCCCATCGATCCAATGCGAAACCACCGCGACGTCGACTAGCGACTCACTGCCCATACTGTCCTCCTCGATCGGCGCCGTGCGGCGCAGGACGACAGTACGAAAGCGGTGGCTCGGCCGCGCCTGCCGTTCGGTCGAATCGGACGCCGCGTGCTCGACAGGATGTCGGCGAGGAAGAGGTGGGGCACAGGCTCTACCGGAGACCGCGCGGAGTTTCCGCGTCCGCCCCCTCCCGGCGCGGGCGCCTCAGCGGAACAGCTCGACGTGGTCGGCCACCCAGGTACGGAACCCGCTTGAGGGCTACCCCGGCCTGGGCACTGTGGCCCTCGGCACGATCCCTGTTCTGCCCGGCGCGCTCCGCCTCGCGGAGCATGAGCTGGCGCTCATGGAAGCCGGCGGCATTCCCGCCGATCGTGCCGCGCTCGCGGTCGACCTCATCGCGCAATTCGCCGCGTCGACGGCCGTCGAACGCACCGTCCGCCACCGTCGCGGTGGCACGGGCGACGAACGCGGGCGGGTCCGCGTCGCCTATGAGCACGCCGACCCCGAGAGCTTCCCTCGCGTGGCACGCTCCGCCGCCCTGCTGACCGGTCCCGACGAGACGGCACGGCGCGACTTCTCGATCGAGGTTCTGCTGAGCGGCATCGAACGCCCGGGGTGAGACCCTCCGACGGTTCCTGAGCGACGAAAGGCGCGAGGGTGCGGCGAGGGCTGCGCCGCCGCTCGCTCTCGCACGGGAGCGCGCCCGCCCGCGCGGGTCGGCGATCATCCCTGCGAAACGGCGTGTGCGACCACGACCAGATTGTCGAGTGATGCTCCCCCCTCGCGCGGGAGGCAGGTAATCATGATCAAGCGTGCGGGACCGGGAGTCCACAGGTCTTCGTCGTGGGCGAGATCGGGCTTCGGGATGCGACGCACCTCGTCCACGGCGTAAGTCACCGACGCGACTTCGACGATGTCTCCCGCTCTGAGAGTCGGCGCGTGAGTAGTCGGGTCTGAGAGCGCATTACCCGGCGCTGTCCCGCGCGCGAGAGCGTGCATGGCCAAGATGACCGTACCCGTCTCGGCATGATCGAGCGCAACGCTCCGGTCGCGCACGACGTACGCCGAAGTGAAGCCTGGCGGAGTGATGTCTCCGTCGACCGAATCCAAGGAACCGAGAGCGACATCGAGCCCTCGGGAGGGGACGCGCAGACGCGTCCCCTCATCATCGACGGCCTCCGATTCCGCGAGAGGGGGTGGCGTCACCCCCGGCTCGAAGGCGACCTCGACTCCGGTGAGGTCCCGTGCCCCGGTCGACGTACCGCTGTGCCAGCCGCCGAGCAGTCCGAAGACCATGGCGCCGATTCCCGCGGCCGCGAGCATTCCGACGATCCCCCACTGACGCCGGCGGCGGGGTGGACGACCCGTCACCTTCCACTTCTCCGACGAGGCTCGCGAGACCGGTAGGTCAGGAACACGGCAAGCGCTATGGCGGCCCCCAGAGCGGTGAGCCCCGCGAAGACGAGCAGTCCCATCAACCGTGATTCCATTGCTGCAGACCCTCCGGTGTGGGCTGAGAGTCCGACCGGTTCAGGCGTCGACGCCGACGACGGCGCCACCGGCGATGCGGTGGGGGTCGGTGAGGCGGTCGGAGTCGGCGAGACGGCCGGAGTCGGCGAGACGGTAGGGGTCGGCGAGACGGTAGGGGTCGAAGCCTGGCCGCCTCCCGTCCCGCCACCGCCCTGGCGCACGACCTGACCGGTGACGGAGGCATCGTTTCCTGCCCCGATGCTGATGTTGGCGCGGTTCGTGTAGCTCCCAGCGACTCCCTGGTCGGTGACGCGTGCGGCGAAGCGGACGTCGTAGTAGTGCCCAGCTTCCGCCGTGAACGTCACGGAGTCCGGCGTCGCCGCGTAGGTGGAACGGTCGACGGGCGCCCAGTAGCTGGGGAACTCCCACCCATTGGCGCCCGTGACCAGGCGAGACGACGACCACAGTTCGGCGTACTGCACCCCGTTCATCTCGCCGAGGAGTTCCTGATTCTCTGCGAGGACATCAGACACCTTGACGGTTTCGCCACCGGAGAATCCGCTCCGACCCGACCCCACCTGAACGACCCAGACGATCGTGCCGGTGACGGCGTCGTACTGGCCCCACTTGCCGTTGTCGCGGCCCGTGAAGGTACACCCCTGGGTGCACACCTCGGTACCGGTCCCGGGACCCGGGTCAGGTGATGGCTCCACCTGGATACTGAGCGTGTGGCCGTCGATGTTGTAGACGACGGTCCCTTCCTCCGCGGCTTCGTTCTGCACCGTCACCCAGAAGAAGAACGTTCCGTGAAGGTTCTCGGGGTGCGCACTCAGATAGTCCGCGTCGAAACTGCAGTCCAGGGTGGCCTGATCCACGAGACAGCGGCCCATGACCGCCCCCGCGGGATCGACCAGCGGGAACGCGTCCGAGCGGCCCGTGAGCTCCGGGGGCAGGGTGAGTGTGAATCCTGCGGGGGTAGCGGGGTTGTCGGGTAGCGACCAGGTGCCGCGGATCTCGGCGGACGAGCCGTTCTTCACCGTGGCGCTGGTGAAGTCGAGAGAGTCGATCGATGCCGTTGTGGCCCGGGCGGTCGCGGCCACCGACGCCGAGGGCGAGAGGCTGAAGGAGGCGACAAGTACGGCGATAGCGGCCATAGCGGCCAACGACGTGCGCACCCATGCGGGCGGTCTGACTTTCGACGGGAACAAGGTCACGGTGACTCCAATGCAGAACTGATCTCGCATCCCGCATCGACGAAAGCGGTGCGGGACTCGCTTGAAAGAGTCGAGTCAGCGCGTTTCATCACGCGATCTCCCAAAAAGATTTCGGGAGTTCTGCTTTGGTCCGCGGCCTCGGCGGAATGCTTGTCAGCGCCGAAGGAATGCCGGCTGCCGAACGCAGCTACTCCGCAGAAGGCATGACGAGGAATGTCACGCGCGTCGCTTCTGCGGCGCTCTCGTCGAGCCGTTGGTAGGCGACCTCCAGCTCGTGAACCCCCGGGGCCAGACCGACTAGGCCCGACATTGTCGACCGGCCGATCCGCCGCTCCAGGACACCGGATGCAGGGATTTCCAAACCGGCAGCGAGTTCTCGACCGTCGAGACGGATGACGAGTGGACTTGCTTTCCACCCACGGACGATCAACGCCACGGGATCCGTCCCGACCACCGTGCCCGCGGCCGGCGCTTCAATGAGCGGGACGAACGCGAAGGGCGCGGATGACACGACCGTCGACGTCCTCCCTTGGGAGTCGATCGTCACCGCGGCTACCCCCGCATCAGTCGGTCGTAGATCATCGATCTTGATCGACCACTGGCCCGACGCCGGTACCTCGGTCTCGGCTGCTGCATCCGGTCGCCCCTGGGGCCAAACGCGTACGCGGGTTCCCGGCGTTCCTCGTCCCTCGATGGCAGGCGCCTCGGTCGCCGCGGGCTCCCACGCATCGTCCACCGTCGGGGCCTGTGGCGCAGAGGAAGTGGTCGGTTCGGGGGTCGATTCAGGAAGGGCGGAGTGTCGTCCCGGCGCCGGTTCCGACCCGGACGGCACGTCTGAGCCGGCCACGGGCGTGACGCCGACATTCGGGAGCGTCAGCGTCGTCCGTGAGGGGGCTGGGACGGGTGGATCCAGCTCGACCACGACCGGTCCATCGGCATCCGCCTTCGGAGCGACCGGCTCCTCGGGAAGGGGCGTGTCGAGGGCGTGGGGTAGCTCCTCGCTGAGGAGCGGTCCCGAAGCCACCGATTCGTTCGCCGCGACAGACACTTCCGAAGAATCGAAGGCCCCCGTCAGCGCCGCGCCCGCCCCCGATGCACCCCCGACGAGGACGACGATCGACGCGGCGATGGCCAACGATCGTCGAGAGCTGACTGCGCGCCCACTTGAGGATCTCTGCGCCACGACGGCACGATCGAAGCTCGTGCCCGCTGCTGCCACGGCCGCGGCTCCTCCGACGAGCAGCAGCAAGGACGGCAGAAGCCCCACGACGGCGCGCGCCTCGTCAACGAGGGCCGAACAACGGCGACAGGTCGTCACGTGGTTCTCGAACGCCTGTCGATCTCGAGCGGACGCGGTGCCTTCCTGGACGGCACCGAACACGGCGAGGGCCCTGCGGCACTCCTCCGGGGACCGTTCGAGTTCGAGGTGAGCCTGCATCCAGGCCGCCCGCAATGATCGTCGAGCGCGGTAGAGCAAAGAGGACGTCGCCCCCGGCTTCAACCCGATGGCGGAAGCAGCCCGGCGCGGGGGAATACCTTCGACATCCACGTACCAGAGCACGGCTTGCCAGCGCTCCGGCAGGGTTCGGAAGGCCCGCCCGAGCGTGGACGCACTGAAGCGAGACGCCATCATGGCAGCCGGGTCGCCGTCGGTTATATCTCCGACGACGGAATCGAGCTCTACGTCGTCGACGAAATGCTGCCTGTAGCGGTGCTCTCGCGATGCGAGATGACGCACGACGGTGTACAGGTAAGGGCGGACGAGTTCGTCCGGGCCCGATCCTCGACGCAAGGCGGTGATGGTCCGCTCGAATGCCTCCGACGAGAGATCATCCGCCATGGAGTGGGATGACACCACCGCAGCGAGCTTCGTGACGGGCAGGCGGTGCCGACGCCACAGGAGAGCGACAGCCTCGTCGTCCCCCTGCCGAATTCGAGCGATGAGGGATCGGTCGCTCGGCTCGCTTTCCGACATACGACCTCCGCCCGTTCATCTTCGAACCAAAAGCACGATCCTAGCAAGGGCCGAAATCTTTGTGGGAGAAACCGCTTGAGAGGAATGTCGCCTGACCACCTCGCCTGAGAGCCGCGAGATCCACGCCTTTCCTCACGACGCGCCAGGGTCGATCAAGCGCAGCGCGATGCAGTTCTCACGCGGTCAAATGATCGAAAGGATTTTGAGTCCCTCGGGGTCTTCCCCGGCGAGCGGTGGAACCACCGTATGTGCGTCACAGAGCCGTGGACTTCGCCGGGTCGACCGGGAACCTACATCCCCGGCGCCATATCCGTGAATCGCGAGTAATGCCCCTGGAACGCCACCGTGATCGTGTCCGTCGGACCGTTACGGTGCTTCGCCACGATCAAATCGGCCTCACCCGCACGAGGTGAGTCCTTCTCGTAGGCGGCCTCGCGGTGCAGCAGCACCACCATGTCGGCATCCTGCTCGATCGAGCCCGACTCACGAAGGTCCGACAGGGCCGGCTTCTTGTCGGCGCGCTGCTCGGCACCACGGTTCAGCTGCGACAGGGCGATGACCGGAACCTGAAGCTCCTTCGCCATCAGCTTCAGCGCACGCGAGAACTCACTGACCTCCTGCTGACGCGACTCGACGCGCTTACCGCTCGTGAGCAACTGCAGGTAGTCGATGACCACCATCTTCAGCCCCTCGCGCTGCTTGAGGCGACGGCACTTCGCGCGGATCTCGACCAGCGTCATGTTGGGGCTGTCGTCGATGTAGAGGGGTGCGTCGTTGATGCGACCGCGGGTGGAGGCCACCGTGGTCCAGTCGCGCGAGTCGAGGGTTCCCTTGCGCATGCTCTGCAGGGGAATCTGGCCCTCGGCGCTGAGCAGACGCATGGCGATCTCACTGCGACCCATTTCGAGCGAGAAGAAGATGCACGGGGCGTTCGACTTGATCGCGGCGGCGCGGGCGAAGTCGAGCGCGAGGGTCGACTTACCCATGGCGGGGCGTGCGGCGAGCACGATCATCTGGCCGGGGTGAAGACCGTTGGTGAGCTGGTCGAGGCCGGCGAAGCCCGTGGGAATGCCCGTCATCGACCCGTCGCGGCCTCGAGCGGCCTCGATCTCTTCGACCGCGGCATCCACCGCCGTCGTCAGGGGGATGTAGTCCTCGGCGCTGTCATCGCCCGAGACGTTGTAGATCTCGGCCTGGGCGCTGTTGACGAGCTCGACCGGGTCGCCCTCGCCGGCGTAGCCCATCTGCACGATGCGCGTGCCGGCCTCGACCAGGCGGCGCAGCATCGCGCGCTCGGCGACGATCGAGGCGTAGTAGCCGGCGTTGGCGGCGGTCGGCACGATCGAGGTGAGCGTGTGCAGGTAGTCCGCTCCCCCGGCGCGCTGGAGCTCGCCCGTCTTGATCAGCTCGTCCGTGACGGCGACGACGTCAGTGGGCTCGCCGTGCGAGTACAGGGTGAGGATGGCCTCGAAGATCAGCTCGTGCTTCGGCACGTAGAAGTCGGGGCCTCGCAACGACTCGATCACATCGGCCACGGCGTCTTTCGACAGCAGCATGCCGCCGAGCGCGCTCTGCTCGGCGAGCGTGTCGTGCGGGGGCGTGCGCTCGGGGCGCGGCGCTTTTCCGAGACGTTCTTCGGCGATGTCGGCGATCGACACGGGCTCTCCTTCAGTTCGGGCACCCCTGACCGGGCCTCGCGCGCGCGCGAAGCGTTCGCGGAAACGTGGCTCGGGGCGGCCTCGGCAGCATGGAATCACCGACGTCCGACATCGACGCGCGCGGCAACGTGATTCAGCTGCCCGAGGGGCTGCACCCACGGTAGATACCACGCTCTCCACACGCAAACGAGCCTGTGGATAACTCTGTGGAGAGCCTGCGGGAAACGCCGCGAGATCTGTGCACAAGTGCTGTGGAGAACTCGGTGGATGGGTCCGAATTGTGAGCAGTTACAGGCTTCTGATCTGGGTTTTATCTATCCACAGGTTTCCTGGGGAAATCCCGTGTGAAGTGAACGTTGAAGGTTCCCTCGAGAAGCATTCACATGTGTACAACTCGGGGGATAACTCGCCGATGGCGTATCGACCAAAGGCCCTCGCTGTCAAATTTTTCTTCACCGCCCGGCGTGTCGCCCGTCACCAGCCCGTTCCCAGGGAACTACCTAGATTTCACCCGCCCCCTTCCCCACGGGTGAATCGCGGCGTAGCGTCGCCGACCAAGAGTTTCGGAGATTCACCTTTGGGGGGCGAATCATGGAGAACGCGTCCGATCGGGGGGCACCGCACCTGCTGCGGTTGCTCCTCGTCGGCGTGTCCACCGCCCTCGGAGCCGCAGCTCTCTCGGTCGCTCTTTCGGCCTCCCCGGCTTCGGCGGATGACGGCTCGGGCGGACTGCTCGGCACGATCGGCTCGACGGTCAACCAGGTCACCGACACCGTCGACGATGTCGTCGGTACCGTCGTCTCACCCACGGTCGAGCACGTCACCGAGACCGTCGCTCCCGTGACCGAAGTCGTCACCGACGTCGCACCCGCCCCCGTCGCCGAGGTGGTCGCGACCACCACGGACACCGTCTCCGAGGTCGTCGACACCGCGAACACCACCGTCGACGGCGCTGTCGGCACCGCGGGAGACGCGGTCACCGACATCGCAGGCTCGGGCGTCGTGGGCGGGGTCGTCACCCCCGTGGTCGAGACCGTCCAGTCGGTCCCCGTCGTCGGTGATGTCGTCCACGCGGTCGGTCTCGACGATCTCATCTCGGGTGTCACCGACGCGGTCGACGCGGCGCTCCCCGTGATCGTCGGCACCCTCCCCCCGATCTCTCCCGTGGTCCCCGCGATTCCGGGCATCTCGACGGATCCCGGCGGCGAGGCCACCACCCCGATCGTCGACGCGCTACCCCTCGAGCCCCTGCCGGTCGAGGCTGCGGCAGACTCTGCTGTGACAGTGCCCGGTGCCCCCTCGACGGGTCCCTCCCCGGTTTCGTCGTCGCCCCGCACGGCCCCCTCGGGCCCGGTGGCGACGCTCTTCGCGGCCGCCACGGGCGGCGACGCCTCCGCGACCCTCGCGAGCGCACAGAACGCTCTCCAAGCCCTGCCGACCGACGTTCACGTCGACCTGGGCGCCAGCACGGGCTCGGGCTCTTCGGCATCCGGAAACTCCGGCGCGGGCGGCGCGAACGCCGCAACAACCGACGGCGGCAAGCTCTTCGCCGCTCCGCTTCTTCTCGACCGCCGGAACGTCGTCGACGACGGTCTGCCCGGCACCCCGGTCTTCGGCACCGACATCTCTCCTGACTGAGGACGGTCGCACCGTGCATTGCACGGCAGACGACCCCGCGCTTTCGCGCACCCTCATTCATCTACAGGAGAAACTCTCATGCGCAAGATCTACTCGCGTGTCCTTCTGGGCACGCTCGTCGGAGGCGGCCTCGCCGTCCTCGGAGCCGGCATCGCCAATGCCGCAGACACCTCAGGCGTCGACGGTCTGCTCTCGGGCGACCAGGTCGGTGTCTCGGTGAACCTTCCGGTCACCGTCGGCGGCAACGCCGTCTCGGTGATCGGAGACAGCAGCAGCGAAGGTGCCGACACCTCCGCTCCCGCCGCCCCCGCTCCCGCTCCCGTCACCATCACCGATGGCAGTGACGGCGTGGGCTCGGGCAACCAGGGGCTCGTGTCGATCGACGTCCCCGTCACGGTCGGCGGCAACGCCGTCTCGGTCATCGGAGACAGCAGCAGCACGGATGCCGACACCTCGGCGCCCGCGCCCGAAGCTGCGGCTTCCGCGACGGACACCAGCACCGACGGCAGCGACAGCATCGGCGGCGGCAACCAGGGCGTCATCTCGATCGACGCTCCGGTCACGGTCGGGGGCAACGCGATCTCGGTGGTCGGTGACAGCAGCACCGAGAACGCCGGAACCACCGGCGGCAGCACCTCCGGCTCGACCGGCGGCGGCACCGTCACGGACGGCAGCGACGGAATCCTCGGCGGCAACGTCGTCGACGCCCCGATCGGCCTGCCCATCACCGTCGGCGGCAACGCCCTCTCGGTGATCGGTGACAGCGTCTCGAACGACGCCGACACCACCGGCGGCACCACGGGCGGCTCCGGCTCGACCGGCAGCACCGTGACCGACGGAACCGACGGAATCCTCGGCGGTAACGTCATCGGCCTTCCGGTGGGCGTGCCCATCACGGTCGGCGGCAACGCCGTCTCGGGCATCGGCGACAGCGTCACCGACGGCGCCACCACCACCGGCGGCACCTCCGGCTCGACCGGCACCGGCACGACCGTCACCGACGGCACGGACGGCATCGGCAGCGGCAATGTCATCGGCCTCCCGGTCGGCCTGCCCGTCACCATCGGCGGCAACGCCGTCTCGGGCATCGGCGACAGCGTCACCGACGGCGCCACCACCACCGGCGGCACCACCGGAGGCGGCTCCGGTGACGCCGGGACGGACGGCACCGACGCCATCGGGGGCGGCAACGTGATCGGCCTGCCGATCAACATCCCCGTCGCCATCGGCGGCAACGCGGTCTCGGTGATCGGTGACAGCACCACCACCGACTCCACCACCGGCACGCCCACCACCCCCGGAACCCCGGGAACGCCCGGCACCCCCGGAACCCCGGGAACGCCCGGCACCCCCGGAACGCCCGGCACCCCCGGAACCCCGGGAACGCCCGGAACGCCCGGCACCCCCGGAACGCCCGGAACACCGGGAACGAACGGCACTGACGGCACCAACGGCACCGTCACCGTGGCAGGCTCGCCCGCCTCGGTCGGTTCGGTCAGCGCCCTCGCTGCCACCGGAACGGGCACCGCACGCGGCGCCCTCGCCGTGACGGGAACGGACGGCTCGACGGCCGCCGGCCTCGGCCTCGCGGGCCTGCTGACCCTGCTCCTCGGGGCTGGTCTGCTGCTGCGCCGCCGTCGCTCGGTCGCCTGACCCCGGAGCGTTCACCCACAGAACGCGACACCGGATGCCACGCCCTCGGGCCGGCATCCGGTGTCGCGGCGTGCCCGGGCCGGGGCAGGCGCGAACCCTCGCACCGGCTCACGGTCCGGTGTCGACGGCCGAGCTCGTCGGGGCCGTCCTCTGACCCGTCGACCGGCTCAGCACAGCCGATCCGCTCAGGCTAGAGCGCGCCGCCCCGACGCTCGCGCTCGAGGAAAGCGATCGTCTCGGGTCTCTGCGGGGCATCGAGGATCTGCGCGGGAGTGCCCTGCTCGACGATCCGCCCGCCCTTCATGAACACGATGCGGTCGGCGACCTCTCGCGCGAACGACATCTCGTGCGTCGCCATAAGCATGGTCGAGCCGCGGTCGCGAAGAACCCGAACCAGGTCGAGCACCTCGCCGACCAACTGCGGGTCGAGGGCCGAGGTGATCTCGTCGAGCAGCAGCAGCTCGGGGTCGGTCATCACCGCGCGTACGATCGCGACGCGCTGCTGCTGGCCGCCCGAGAGGCGATCCGGGAACTCCCGCGCCTTCGCGCCGAGCCCCAGTTGCTCGAGCAGTTCGGTGCCGCGCGCGTAGGCCTCGGCCTTCGGCATCCCGTGCACCTTCCGCGCCGCCAGCGTGACGTTGTCGATCACGCGCAGGTGCGGGAAGAGGTTGAAGTGCTGGAACACCACGCCGATGCGCGACCGGGCGGAATCCTGGTCGATGGTCGGGTCGGTCAGATCGTCGCCGTTGAGCAGGATCTGTCCGTCGTCGACCCGCTCGATGAGGTTGATGGTGCGAAGCAGCGTCGACTTGCCCGAACCCGACGCGCCGATCAGCACGACGACCTCGTGCTTGGCGAGATCGAGGTCGATGCCGTCGAGCACGACATGGTCTCCGAACGCCTTCCGCACCCCGCGGACATCGAGGACACTCATACGATCCCGCCCATCTGTTCGCGCTTCGCCAACCGCGCCGAGACGTAGTCGGTGAGGCGGATCATCGGCAGGGCCATGGCCACGAACAGCAGCGCCGCGACGATGTACGGCGTGAAGTTGTAGTACTCGGCCGCCGAGATCTGCGCCGCGCGCACGGCATCCACCGCTCCGAGAACCGAGATGAGGCCGACGTCTTTCTGCATCGAGACGAAGTCGTTCATCAGCGCCGGCACGACCTTGCGCACGCCCTGCGGGATCACGACGATCCGCAGCGTCTGGCCGTGAGTCAGGCCCATCGAGCGGGCGGCGACCCGCTGCGAGGGGTGCACGGCTTCCATGCCCGCGCGCAGCACCTCGGCGATGTACGCCGAGTAGGTGAGCACGATCGCGATGGTTCCCCACAGCACCACCGGCACCCGCCCGAACACGCCCAGTGCGGGCAGGCCGAAGCCCACCAGGTACAGCACGATCAGCAGGGGGATGCCACGGAACAGGTCGGTGTACACCGTGGCCAGCGCGCGCAGCGGGAAGAACACCGGCCCCCGCAGCGAGCGCAGCACCGCGAGGGTCGTGCCGAGCACCGCCACGGCGAGCGCGGCGACGATGAGCACCTGGATGTTGACCCACAGCCCCGCGAGGATCGACGGGAAGCTCTTGATCGCGATGTCGAGGTCGAAGAAGCTGCGGCGCACGTCCTCCCAACCGGGGCTCGACAGGATCGCCCACCCGACGACCACGACGAACACCACCGAGCTGACCAGGGCGATCAGCACCGACTTCGTCGACTGCTGACGCCGCGTGGCGCGCCGGGCGAGTTCGAGCTCGCTCGGCCGCCACGCGGTGTCGGATGAGGGGGATGCCACGGAGTTACTTCAGCACGGGCGCGGCGGCCGTGCCGCCGAGCCACTTCTGCTGCAGCTGGTCGAGGGTGCCGTCGGCCTGGAGCGCGTCGATCGCGTCGCTGACGGGCGTGGTCAGCGCCGAGCCCTTCGGCAGCACGTAGGCGAGCTCGTCGCCACCGGCCGAGGAGTCGGGCAGCTGACCCACGACCTTGCCGTTGTCGAGAACGGCCCCGGCGAGGTAGAACGCGGTCGGCAGGTCGACGACGATCGCGTCGACCTGGCCCGACTGCAGGGCGGCGACGGCATCGTCGTTCGAGTTGAAGACGCTGAGCTTGCCGGTGCCGATCTGGTCGGCGGCCACCTGGTAGCTCGTGGTGGCGCTCATGACGCCCACGGGGATGTTCTTCAGCTCGGCGACCGTGGTGGCGGAGGCCGCGGGCGAGGTGCCCGTGGTGACGATCGCCTGAGTGGTCGTGTAGTACGGCGACGAGAAGTCGACGGCCTGCTTGCGCTGGTCCGTGATCGAGAACTGCTGGACGTTCAGGTCCCAGTCCTTCGGGCCCGGGGCGATCGCGCTGTCGAAGTTCGAGCGCACCCACACGATGTCGTCGTTCGTGAAGCCGAGCTTCTCGGCGACGGCGCACGAGACGGCGGCCTCGAAGCCCTCGCACGACGCGGGGTCGTCGTTCTCGACCCAGGGCGAGAACGCGGGCTCGCCGGTGGCGATGGTGAGCTTGCCGGCGGCGACGGTCTGCAGCGCGCCCTCGGTGGCGGGGGCGGAACCGGCGTCGGATCCGGTCGGGGCGAAGGCGCAGGCCGTCAGGGTGACGACCGTGGCGGCGGCGACGGCGGTCAGGGCGGCGACGCGGCGCAGGCGTGCGGAAGCGGTCACGATTTCTCCTCGTGGACGTATCGGGGTCATCCCCGGAGTGCTGTGATGTGCACAGCGTACCGAGCGCATGTTTCAGGGGATGTCGCCGGTGAAACCTGGCGACACGGGAAGCGACTACTCGGCGAGGCGCCAATCGGCGAAGCTGAAGCCGGGAGACACCACGCAACTGACCACGACCTCGGCGCTCCCCGCCGGCCGGGCGGCCTGCCAGACCCCCGCGGGCACGGTGTACTGCAGCACGTGCCCCGCGGCGAGGTCGGGTCCGAGCGTCACGGTGCGGGCGTCTCCGGGCTGGTCGCCGCTGCCGCCGAGCGAGAGCTCGAGGGCTCCCGGCCCGTGCCAGAGCCACACCTCGTCGCTGGTCACGACGTGCCACGCGCTCTCTTCTCCCGCGGTGAGCAGGTAATGGATGCAGGTGGCCGCGGGCCGCGTGCCGGCGGGCGTCTCGACCTCGACGCTCCCCGTCCACATGCGGCGGAACCAGCCGCCCTCGGCGTGCGGTTCGAGATCGAGCAGGACGGCGGTGGCGGGACGCTCAGCGGTCATCGGCGGATACTCCGGTCTCTCGGGTGAAGGCGGCGGATGCCGAGCGCACCTCGCCGTCGATGAAGGTGGCGGCGGCACGCCCCTCGCCGTCGACGACGAGGCGCTCGATCGTGTCATCGACCTCCGACACCGGCACGTCGAAGAACGCCAGATCCGCCACCGCCCCCACGGCGAGGTACCCGGTTCGGGCGGGCCCGGTGTCGAGCCCCATCGCGTGCGCTCCGCCGAGGGTCGCCGCGCGCAGCAGCAGCTCTGACAGGTCGCGGTTCGCGTACCCCTGCGCGCGCGCCATGCGGTGAAGCGCCGACACATCGGCCAAGAGGTCGAGAGAGGGACTGGATGCCAACGAGTCGGTGCCCACGGCCAGCGCGTTGCCCTCGAGCAGATACGCGGCGACCGGCGGCTCGTCGAGCCCGATGACGGCATTGGACCGAGGGCACAGGGCGACGGTCGTCCCGCGTGCGCGCAGGATCGCCCGGTCGCGCGCCGTCATGTAGACCCCGTGCGCGATATGGCAGTCGGGACCGAGAACGCCGAGCTCGTCGACGAACTCCGTCGCCCCCGTGCCGAAGCCCTCGTCGCGCAGGGCGCGGAAACTCGCGGGCTTGTGCGACTGCCAGGGCGCGGCCTCGCCGTGCTCGCGCTCGAAGGCCGCTTCGCCGAGGTGCAGGTGCAGCCGACTCCCGCGCTCGCGCACGATGTCGGGGATCTCGAGCAGCGGCTCGACGTCGAGCGAGTAGGGCGCGTGCGGCGAGAGCCCCGTCCCGGGGGGCGAGGGCAGGGCGTCGAGCCGGGCCTCGACCTCGGCGCGACCCCGCTGGGCCCACGCCGCATTGGTCCAGCTCATCACCTCCCAGTAGGTGATGCCGTGCAGGCGTGCGTCGTGCAGCGCCGAGGCCGCCTCGACGTCGGTGACGATGTCGGCCACCGCCGTGGTCCCGGCCGCGATCATCTGCAGGGCGCCGGCCCTGGCATCCGCCGCCCAGTCATGACCGGCGCGATAGACGGGGGTGAACGCGTCGTCCCAGTCGTCGAAGCCCGCGTACGAGCCCCGCCCGACCTCGGCCATGCCCGTGTACTGCAGGTGCGAGTGCGCGTTCACGAGTCCCGGGGTCAGCACCCCCGGCCAGTGCACCTCGTCGAACGCGACGCCGCGCGCGCTCAGCTCGTGTCGCACCCACTCGCGGTCGCCGACGTGGCGGATACGCCCACCCGCCACCGCGATGGCCCCGCCGGGGATGGGCGGCGCCGTCACGGGGACGACGAGCGCGGCCGAGTACAGCACGACGCTCATGAGCGGGAGTCCCGGTAGCGGGGCGAACGCCAGTCGTCCACACCGTCGGGATCGAGGTCGCGCGGCGGGTCGATCCCCGCACCTCGCACGGCCAGCGCCGTCCGGGCGACGAGCTCGTCGACCTCGGGGCCGAGCGCGTGCACACCGGGCTCCGGACGCCGCTCGAGCAGCTCCCCCAGGGCCGCGAGCTGCACGGCGAACGACAGGTCCATGATCTCGATGGGGTTGCCCTCGGCGGTGGTGATGTTCACCGCTCCCCCGCCGCCCAGCACGAGCGCGTCGCCCGCGTCCGACACCTCTCCCGGCACTCCTCCGGCGACCGCGATCACGCGCGCGACGGCGGCGATCTCGGGCGTCACCGTCGAGGGGACGCCCGTCGCCGAGACCACCAGCGCGCCCCCGGCCAGCTCGAGCGCTCGGCCGGTGACCAACCCGTCGTGCCGAGCCTCGAGCGCGCGGACGGGGTCGGTCTCGGCGACCCGCACCTCGACCCCGAGCGCGCGCAGGTGCGCGGCGACCCCTCGGCCGACGGGTCCGTAGCCGAGCACGAGCGCGGGCTGGTCGGTCAGCGCGATCCCCCGCTCCTCGAGCAGGTCGGCGATCGCGAAGACGCACGACTGCCCCGTGCCGTAGCGGTTGTCGAACATGGTCTTGGTGCGCGCATCGTTGACGGCCATCACGGCGCAACGCAGGATGCCGGCATCCTGCATCCGCCGAAGGGGCGTGAGGCCGCTCGTCGTCTCTTCGCACGCGCCGATCCACCCATCCACCAGCGCCGGGTCGTCTTCGTGCGCCAGGCGGATGAGGTGCGCCCCGTCGTCGAGCAGCACGTCGAGTCCCGCGCGGAGGAAGGCCAGCGCCGCGGCGCGCTCGTCCGGCCCCGCGAGCGCCGGGTCTGCCGTCACGGCGAAACCCTGAGCTCGAAGCTCGTCTGCGACCGCGACGTCGGTCTCGTCGGGATGCGCGTACACCGACACCTCGGCACCCCGCTCACGGAGCAGAAGCGAGAGCACCGCGGTCTTGGGTTCGAGCACCATCGCCACGCCCACCCGCAGGCCGGTCAGGTCGAGCCTTTCGGCGAGGGCGGCGGCGACGGGCATGTGCTGCCGTGCGAAGGCGATGCGTCCGGCGGCGTCTCCGCGTTCGGGCAGCGGCTTCCCGTCGAGCAGCACTTGCTCGGCATCCAGGTCGAACTCGATGCGCCCCGGATGCGGGATCGGGCTCGGGATGCCGCCGAGCCCCGCCAGCAGATCATGCAGGGCATCGGCACCGGTCCCGGTCACCGCGAACGGGCGTCCGGCGATCATGAGGTTCGACGAGCGCGCGAAACGGCGGACGATGCGCTCGGGTGCGCGAGGGTCGGTCACGGCACTCAGCCTAGGGTCGCCGGGCTCGCACCTTCGGACAGTCGGGCCCTCCGTCGTCGCATGCGCCCGGCGAACCCGCCCCGAACCACCCCCGGCCTCACCTCGGGAAACGCCCCGCCTGAGGACGCACCCGGCGCCTGCAGCGAGATCAGCCGCGCCGACCCCGGAAACACGAAAAGGCCCCGCCCTGCCGAAGCAGGAGCGGGGCCGAATCGTGCGTCGCGAATTACTTCGCGGCGACCACCTGAAGGGTGATCACGGCGGTGACGTCGTCGCGCAGGCGAACGGTCGCCTCGTGCTCGCCGACCGACTTGATCGCAGAGGTGATCTGGATCTTGCGCTTGTCGAGCTCACCGAGACCGGCAGCCTTGACGGCGTCTGCGACATCGGCGGGCTTGACCGAACCGAAGAGACGACCCTCGTTGCCGGCCTTGACGGCGAGCTTGACGGTGTTCGACTCGAGCGAGTTCTTCAGGGCCACAGCATCTTCGTGGTCGTGGATCGCGCGGGACTCGCGAGCGGCGCGAATCGACGCGACCTGCTTCTCGCCACCACGGCTCCACGACACGGCGAAGCCCTGCGGGATGAGGTAGTTACGGGCGTACCCGTTCTTGACCTCGACAACATCACCGGCGCTACCGAGCCCGGTGACCTCATTCGTGAGAATCAGCTTTGCCATCGGGTGCTCCTTAGCGGCCGGCGCCGGCGTAGGGCAGAAGAGCCATCTCGCGCGCGTTCTTGATGGCGCGGGCGATCAGACGCTGCTCCTGCACGGAGACACCGGTGATACGACGGGCGCGGATCTTGCCGCGCTCCGAGATGAACTTGCGGAGGGTGGGGACGTCCTTGTAGTCGATGACGCCGACGCGGATCGCCTTCGCGGGGGCTGCGTTCTTCGCGCCCTTCCGCGGCTTGCGGCGGTCGCCAGTGGCCTTTCCAGCCATGCTTCCTTCTTTCGTGTGGTTCGGACGCCGTTCCGGTCACGAGGACCGGGGCATGGCATCCGGAATTTCGGGGGTCGTCTCGCTCGAGAGCGGGGCGAAGATCAGAACGGGGTGTCGTCGCCGTAGGAGCCGGGAGTGCTCCACGCGTCAGCGCCGCTGTTGTTGCCGCCGCCGTTGTTCGAGCCGGGGGTCGACCACGGCTCGTCGTTCGACTGCTGCACCTGCGGGCGCTGACCGCCACCGCCGCCACCGTTACCGCCACCGGCGGCTCGGGTGACCTGGGCGGTCGCGTAGCGGAGCGAGGGGCCGATCTCATCGACTTCGAGTTCGATGGAGGTGCGGTTGTTGCCCTCGCGGTCCTGGTAGGAACGCTGCTTCAGGCGACCGGTCGCGATGACACGGCTGCCCTTCGTCAGCGAACCGGCGACGTGCTCGGCGAATTCGCGCCACACCGAGGCGCGCAGGAACAACGCCTCGCCGTCTTTCCACTCGTTCGCCTGACGGTCGAACGTGCGGGGAGTCGACGCGATGGTGAAGTTCGCGACCGGCAGCCCGTTCTGCGTGTACCGCAGCTCGGGGTCGGCCGTGAGGTTGCCCACAACGGTGATGACGGTTTCGCCGGCCATCGTCGTTACTTCGCAGCCTTCTCGGCGGACTCGACCTTGCGGGGAGCGGCAGCCTTGCGAGCGGCCTTCTCCTCGGAGCGCTTGGCTTCGGCGGCGACCTGAGCGATCGCTTCCTCGGCACGGAGGACCTTGGTGCGCATGATCTGCTCGTTCAGCTTCAGCTGACGGTCGAGCTCGTTCGTGGCCTCGCTGGTCGCGACGAAGTTGACGACGGCGTAGATGCCCTCGTTCTTCTTGCGGATCTCGTAGGCGAGACGACGGCGGCCCCAGATGTCGATCTTGTCGATGGTTCCCCCATCGGCCGTGATGACCTTGAGGAATCCATCGAGCTTCGGAGCGACCTGGCGCTCGTCGACCTCGGGATCGAAGATGACCATGAGTTCGTACTGGTGCGTCACTAACCCACCTCCTTCGGACTAGAACGGCTGACGGGCATTTCCCGGCAGCAGGAGGGTGTGTTGCACGTCGTCGCGGGCTCACACGCGCATGGGCGTAGCCGGACAACCTTCGTAGTCTAACGGATGCCGGTGGCACCGAGGAATCGGACCTGAGTAGCGTGGACGTGACCAGACGACGGCGGGGGGCCGCATGGCAGGGATCCGACCATTCGACGCGCGGGCGTTGCTCACGCCGCCCGACCCACGGGCCGCCAAGGCGTTCACCACCGACCTGCGCAGAACGGGCCGACTCCCCGGCACGGGCGCGGGCGTCGTCGGATTCGCCCTCGCCTTCTCGTTCATCGGCGGCATCGGGGTCGTCATCATCGTGCTCGCCGCCGTGCTGTCGCCGGTGCTGCGCGAGGGGTCGTTCATCCTCGGCATCCTCTTCCTCTTCCCCATCGTCCTGGGGCTCGGCGGGCTCGCACTGGCGTGGGTCGTCGGGCAGCGCGCGCAGCGGACGCAGGAAGACCGCCGCTGGCGCCTCGCGGGGTTCAGCCGCGACGTGGGCATGGAGTACGTGCCCGCGGTACCCGCTCCCCCACTGCCCGGAGTGCTGTTCGGAATCGGCGGCGACCGCACCGGCTACGACATCCTGCGCGGGAGTGAGCCGCGGTTCGTCGAGATCGGCAACTACTCGTATACGACGAGCGACGGCAAGAACACCCACACCTCTCGCTGGGGGTACATCGCGATCCGGCTCGACGTCCCTCTTCCCCACATCGTCCTGGATGCCGTGGGCAACGGCGTGAAACTCGGCGTGTGGGAGCGCGGGCAGCGGCTGAGCCTCGAGGGCGACTTCGATAGGTACTTCCACCTGTCGTGCCCCGAGGGCTACGAGCGCGACGCGCTGTACCTCTTCACCCCCGACGTCATGGCGCGCTTCATCGACAACGCCTCGGCTCTCGAGGTCGAGATCGTCGACGACTGGATGTTCCTCTACTCGCCCGAGGAGCTCTCGACGACCGACCCGGCCCGGTGGGCGTGGGCGTTCGCGGTCGTCTCGGCGCTGCTCGACAAGCTCGACCAGTGGGCGCGGTGGCGCGACGACCGGCTGCAGGAGGCGGCTCCCGCGCCGCGACCCGTTCCGGTCGCCGCGGCGCCGGGAGCCGTTGCACCGACAGCCGCGGCGCCGGCACCCGCGCCCCTGCCGATGACGTTCACCCCCGCGCCGGTCGGAGTCGCCCCTCCCGGTCAGAGGCTCAAACGCAGCAACGCCTGGCTCATCGCCCTGCTCGTCGTGGCCGGGTCCCTCATCGTCATCCCGCTCGTCGCCTTCGCGGCCGGCTTCCTCTTCTTCTTGGCACAGTGAGCATGACCGTCGACACCACCGCCCTGACCCAGCCGATCGACCGCGCGAAGGTCCGTGCCTTCAGTAAGGCGCTGCGCGAGAAGGGGATGCTGCAGAGCCGCGCGTTCGCGATCATCGTGTTCGCGTTCGTGGGGATCGTGGCCGCGCTCATCCTCGTCCCGACCATCGCGACGATCGTCACCCGAGCGTTCACGCGCGACAGCGGCAATCCCGTCGCCCTCCTTCCCTTCGTCCTCGTTCTCGCCATCGTCGGCTTCCTGGCGTGGGCGTTCATCCGCGCGGTCGGCGGGGCCGCGGCACGCCGCTACCGGCTGAGCCTCTTCGCGAGCGCGAACGACATGACGTGGCATCCGGGATTCTCGAACCCCCGCCGCCCGGGCATGATCTTCGACCTCGGCCGCAATCAGGAGCTGCACGACGTGATGCGGCGAGAGCAGCCGCGCTCTCTCGAGGTTGCCAACTACACCTACGAAACCGGGTCGGGGAAGAACAAGCAGACGCACCGCTGGGGCTATGTCGCGCTGCGGCTCGACACCCCGCTCCCCCACATCGTGCTGGATGCCGTGGGCAACAACGGTCTGTTCGGCGGCTCGAACCTGCCCATCACGTTCGGTCGTGACCAGCGGCTCAGCCTCGAGGGCGACTTCGACAGGCACTTCGCCCTGTACTGCCCCGAGGGGTACGAGCGCGACGCGCTGTACCTCTTCACCCCGGACGTCATGGCGCGGTTCGTCGACAACGCCGCGGCGCTCGACGTCGAGATCGTCGACGACTGGCTGTTCCTCTACGCCAAGCGCGACCTGTCGACCCTCGACCCCGCGACCTGGCGGTGGTTGTTCGCCACCGTCGACGCGATCGACGAGAAGCTCGCGCAGTGGGCGCGGTGGCGCGACGACCGGCTCGAGGGTTCGTCGTCGGGGGCCACGGGGATCGCGGCATCCGGCGCCGCGGCTCAGAACGTGCCGCTGCTCACCCCGCCGCCCGCCGGCGTCGCCCGCGAGGGGCGGCGCCTCAAGCGCGGATTCCCCGTCGGGGCGTTCGTCGTCGTCGTCGCCGTCGCGGGGTGGTGGATCCTGACGTCGGTGCTCGGGCGCTGACTTCGGACGAGGCCCGCGGGGCAGAACCTCGGCGATCCGCACAACCTCAGTCGGCATCCGGCATCTCCCGCGGAGGATGCGCGAATCGCTGAGCTTGCGCCACACGGGGGCGCGGATGCCGCGGGGCACATCCTGCGCGATCCACACAACCTCAGCCGGCATCCGGCACACCCACGGAGGATGCGCGAATCGCCGACCTTGCGCAACGCGGGGGCGGATGCCGCCGGGCGTAACCTCCGCGACCTGCACAACTTCAGCCGGCATCCGGCACACCCCCGGAGGATGCGCGAATCACCGAGCTTGCGCAACACGGGGGCGTGGATGCCGCCGGGCACAACCTCCGCGACCCGCACAACCTCAGCCGATATCCGGCACACCCCACGGAAGATGCGCGAATCGCTGAGCTTGCGCAACACGGAGACGGATGCCGCCGGGCACAACCTCGGCGATCCATATCACCTCAGCCGAGATCCGGCGCACTCCACGGAGGATGCGCGAATCACCGAGCTTGCGCAACACGGGGGCGTGGATGCCGCCGGACACAACCTCCGCGACCTGCACAACCTCAGCCGATATCCGGCACACCCCACGGAAGATGCGCGAATCACTGAGCTTGCGCAACACGGAGACGGATGCCGCGGGGCACATCCTGCGCGATCCACACAACCTCAGCCGGCATCCGGCACACCCACGGAGGATGCGCGAATCACTGAGCTTGCGCAACACGGGGGCGCGGATGCCGCGGGGCACAACCTCAGCGACCTGCACAACCTCAGCCGGCATCCGGCACACCCACGGAGGATGCGCGAATCACCGAGCTTGCGCGCACGCCGAAACGACCAGGGCCCCCACACAACATGCGTGAGGGCCCGAATCCGGGCCGGTCAGACCCCGCGGGTCGACCGCCACAGCTCGCGGCGGCTCTCTTGCTCGACCGGGTCGGGCACGGGCAGCGACACCAGCAGGCGCTTGGTGTAGTCGTCGCGCGGCTGAGTGAGCACCTGGACGGTGGTCCCCTGCTCGCGGATCACACCCTGCTGCAGCACGACGACGCGGTCGGCGACCTCATCGACGACGGCGAGGTCGTGGCTGATGAACAGGCACGCGAAGCCGAACTCGGACTGCAGCTGCGCGAACAGCTGCAGCACGCGCGCCTGCACCGACACATCGAGCGCTGAGGTCGGCTCGTCGGCGATCAGCAGCTTGGGGTCAAGCGCGAGGGCGCGGGCGAGCGAGGCGCGCTGGCGCTGACCGCCCGACAGCTCGTGCGGGTAGCGGTCGCCGAACGCGGTCGGAAGCTGCACGGCATCCAGCAGCTCGTTCACACGGGTGCGCGCGGCGCGGGCGCCAGAGACGCGCCGGTGCACGACGAGCGGCTCGGCGATGCACTCCGCGATCGTGAGCAGGGGGTTGAAGCTCGTGGCCGGATCCTGGAAGACGAAGCCGATGTCGGGGCGCGTCTTGGCGAGCGTGCGGGGCTTCGCTCCGCGCATCTCGGTGCCGAGCACCTTGAGCGACCCGCCGACGACCGATGTCAGCCCGACCATCGCGCGACCGATCGTCGTCTTGCCCGAGCCCGACTCGCCCACCAAGCCGAGCACTTCGCCCGGACCGATCCAAAAGTCCACTCCCTTCACGGCGACGATCCCCGACGAACCGAAGCGGCCCGGGTAGCCGATCTCGACCTTCTCGGCGACGACCAGACTGCCCTCGGGCGGCGCGGTCGGGGCCGGCGTCTCGAGGGACTGATGGGCGCTCTTGCCGCGACCGACGTGCGGCACGGCGGCCAGCAGCTCGCGCGTGTACGCCTGCTGCGGGGAAGCGAAGAGCTCGCGCACGGGCGCCTGCTCGACGATGTCGCCGCGGTACATGACGATCACGCGGTCGGCGAGGTCGGCCACGACGCCCATGTTGTGGGTGATGAGCACGATCGTCGCGCCGAACTCGTCACGGCAGGTGCGCAGCAGATCGAGGATCTCGGCCTGCACCGTCACGTCGAGAGCCGTGGTCGGCTCGTCGGCGATGATCAGGCCGGCGTTGAGCACGAGCGCCATCGCGATGACCACGCGCTGCTTCTGCCCGCCCGAGAACTGGTGCGGGTAGTCGTCGACGCGCTTCTCGGGGTCGGGGATGCCGACGCGGCGCAGGATGTCGACGGCCCTGGTCTTCGCCTCGGCCTTCGACAGCTTCTCGTGCGAGCGGAGTCCCTCGGCGATCTGCCAGCCCACGGTGTAGACGGGGTTGAGCGCGGTGGAGGGCTCCTGGAACACCATGGCGGCGTCGCGCCCGCGCATTTCGCGCAGCTGGGCGCGGGTCGCGTGCACGATGTCGGTCTGGTCGCCGTCGCGGCCGCGCACGATGACGGCGCCCGAGAGCGTGGCCGTCTCGGGCAGCAGCCCCAGCAGCGTGTTCGCGGTCACGGTCTTGCCCGAGCCCGACTCGCCCACGATGGCGAGCACTTCGCCGGCGTGGGCTTCGAGCGAGATCCCGTTGATCGCCGAGACCGGCTCGCCGTCGGTGGCGAAGGTGACGCGCAGGTCGTCGATCCGGGCGACGGGGGCGGTGGTGCCGGTCATGAGGGGCTCCCATCGGAGGGGGCGGATGCCGGGGGCCCGGCGGGAGCGGCGGTGGCGCGAGCCGTCGACGGGTCGACCGCGGTGACGGGCGCAGGTGCCCGACCGGCGCGGCGGCGCGTGCGCAGGCGCGGGTCGCTGAGGTCGTTGAGGCTCTCGCCCACGAGGGTGATGCCGAGCACGGCGAGCACGATCGCGACTCCCGGCGGGATGGCGGTCCACCAGATGCCGCTGGTCACGTCGCTCACCGAACGGTTGAGGTCGTAGCCCCACTCGGCGGCGGCGGTGGCCTCGATTCCGAACCCGAGGAAGCCGAGGCCCGCGAGGGTCAGCAGTGCCTCGGAGGCGTTGAGGGTCACGACGACCGGCAAGGAACGGGTCGAGTTGCGCAGCACGTGGCGGAGCAGGATGCGACCGGTCGGCACACCGATCACGCGCGCCGACTCGACGAAGGGCTCGGCCTTGACCCGCACCACCTCGGCGCGGATCACGCGGAAGTACTGCGGCACGAAGACCACCGTGATCGAGATGGCGGTGGCGAGGATGCCGCCCCACAGCGTCGACTGGCCCTTCGTGATCGCGATCGACATCACGATCGCGAGCAGCAGCGAGGGGAAGGCGTAGATCGCGTCGCACAGAACGACGAGGATGCGATCCAACCAGCCGCCGAAGTAGCCGCCGACCAGGCCCAAGAAGATACCCAGGAAGATTGAGAACGCGATCGCGCACAGGATCACCAGCAGAGCGGTCTGCGCTCCCCAGATCACGCGCGAGAGCACATCGTAGCCGCCGACGGTCGTGCCGAGCAGGTTCATCGCGCTCGGCGTCTGTTGCGTCCCGAACTTGACGCCGTCCGCCTCCTGCTGCGCGAACCCGTAGGGCGCCAGCAGCGGGGCGAACAGCGCCGTCAGTAGGAAGACGGCGGTGATGAGGAGGCCGAGCACCAGCATGGTGCGCTGGAGGCCGACACTGCGCCGCAGGTGCGAGATGACCGGCAGGCGGTCGCGCAGGGGGACCTTTCGCACGGTCACGCTGTCGTCGGAGAGGGTGGGGGTGATGGCATCCGACATGTCAGTACCTCACTCGGGGGTCGATGATCGCCGCGATGACGTCGACCAGGAAGTTGGTGAAGGCGACCAGCACGGCGATGATCACGACGATCCCCTGGACGGCGACGAAGTCGCGCGCCTTCAGGTACTCGCTGAGCATGAAGCCGAGGCCCTTCCACTCGAAGGTGGTCTCGGTCAGCACGGCGCCCGACAGCAGCAGGGCGATCTGCAGACCAATCACGGTGATGATCGGGATGAGCGCCGGGCGGTAGGCGTGCTTGGTGACCAGGCGGTACTCCCCCACGCCGCGAGAACGAGCCGAGGTGACGTACTGGGCGCCCAGCGTGCCGATCACGTTCGTGCGGACCAGGCGGAGGAAGATTCCCGCGGTCAGGATGCCGAGCGCCACGCCGGGCAGGATCGCGTGGATCAGCACGTCTCCCGCGGCAGCGCCATCTCCGAGGCGGATCGCGTCGAGCAGGTAGATGCCGGTGGGGTTCTCGATCGAGGCGAACTTCAGCTCGGTGCGGGTGCTCGCGCGTCCGGCGACCGGCAGGACGCTCAGCCACACCGAGAAGACGAGCTTGAGCAGGAGCCCGACGAAGAAGATGGGCGTCGCATACCCGAGGATCGCCCCAATGCGCAGGGTCGCGTCGGGCCAGCGGTCGCGCTTGTAGGCGGCGAGCAGGCCGAACGGGATGCCGATGAGCAGCGCCACGAAGAGCGCGTAGATCGCCAGCTCGAGGGTGGCGGATCCGTACTGCAGCAGAATCTCGATCACCGGACGGTTGTCGGTGAGCGTGGTGCCGAAGTCGCCGCGGAGGATCCCGCCGATGTACTCGAAGTACTGCACGATCAGCGGGCGGTCGTACCCGGCCTGCGCGATGCGCTCCGCGAGCTGATCGGGGGGAAGACGGCCGCCGAGGGCGGCGGTGATCGGGTCGCCGGTGATGCGCATGAGCACGAACACCACGGTGACGAGGATGAACACCGTCGGGATGATCAAGAGCAGACGGACCAGGATGTAGCGCCAGAGTCCTCCGCCCTTGGGAGCGACGGGTTTGGCGATGTCGGCAGCGTCGACGGCAGTGACCATACGGGAGAGACCTCACTCACAGGGGGAACGGCGCCTCATCGCTCCGCTCTCGCTCGGCGACCGATCGCGCGAGGCGCCGCTTCGGTCTTACTTGTGCAGCGGTGCGTAACGGAACTTGAAGGACCCGTCGAGGACGGCGCCCTCGACGCTGGAGCCCACGATCGCGACCTGCTTGCCCTGGAGCAGCGGCAGCGTCGAGAGGTCGGCGGCCACCTTGTCCTGGATCTCGCCGATCTCCGACTCACGCGTGGTCTTGTCGGTCTGCGTCGCCTGGTCGACGAGCAGCTTCTGGACGTCCGCGTTGTCGTAGTGGTTCAGCAGGAAGTTGTCCTTGGAGAAGAACGGTGTGAGGTAGTTGTCGGCATCCGAGTAGTCGGGGAACCAACCGAGCTGGTAAGCGGGGTAGGCGTCGGCCTTGCGGTCCTTCGTGTACTGCACCCACTCGGTCTGCGCGAGGTTGACCGTGAACAGGCCGTCCTTCTCGAGCTGTGCCTTGACCGCGGCGTACTCGTCACCCGACGAAGGGCCGTAGTGGTCGCCGTTGTACTGCAGGTTCAGCGTGACGGGCGTCGTGAGACCGGCGGCCTCGAGGGTCGCCTTGGCCTTGGCGGCGTCGGGCTTGCCCTGGCCGTCGCCGTACATGTCCTTGAGCGCCTCGTTGGCACCCGCGAGACCCTGCGGCACGTAGGAGTACAGCGGCGAGTAGGTGTCTTTGTAGACGTCGGTCGCGATGGCCTGGCGGTCGACGAGGTCGGCGGCGGCCTGACGGATCGCGAGCGACTTGGCGGGGTCGGCGTCGGCCGTCTTCGTGCCGTACGGCATGGTGTCGAAGTTGAAGACGATGTAGCGGATCTCGCCGCCGGGGCCGTCGACGACCTTGACCGCGTCGTCCTTCTGCAGGTCGGCGACGTCGGTCGCGCTCAGGCTGCGGTAGGCGACGTCGATCGCACCCGACTGCACGTCGAGCTTGAGGTTCGAGGAGTCGGCGTAGTACTTGGTCGAGATGCCGCCGTTGGCGGCCTTGGGCAGCGACCCCATGTAATCGGCGTACGGCTTGTACGAGATGAGCTCGTTGGGCTTGTACGAGTCGATCGTGTACTGACCGGCGAAGGCCTTGCCCTCGACGATGGTGTCGTCGGAGGTGACGGCGGTGGCCGAGAAGACCTCTTCGTCGACGATCGGCGCGGCGGGGCTCGAGAGGATCTGAGGCCAGACCTGGTCGTTGCCGTTCTTCAGGGTGAAGACGACCGTGGTGTCGTCGGGGGTGGCGACGCTGTCGAGGTTGCCCAGCAGCGATGCGGGACCGTTCGGGTCGTTGATCGCGACCTGGCGGTCGAACGAGAACTTCACGTCGGACGAGGTCAGGTCGTGACCGTTCGCGAACTTCAGGCCCGACTTGAGCGTGACCGTGTACTCGGTCGGCGAAGTGAACTCGGCCGACTCGGCGATGTCGGGAGTGACCTCCGACGTGCCGTACTGGCTGTTCATGAGGAAGGGGTAGATCTGCGTCATGACGGCGAACGAGCCGTTGTCGTACGAGCCGGCCGGGTCGATCGAGGTGATCTTGTCGGTGGTGCCGATGACGAGCGGGTCGGTGGAGCCGTCGTCGGAGGAGCCGCCTCCGGTCGTGGTCGTGCAGCCTGCCAGGACGAGGGTCGACGCACCGAGCGCGCCGAGAGCGAGGCCGAGTCGGCCGCGGCCACTGTTGTGCAGTGTCATGTTGTACCTCTGCTGTGAAGTGTTGATTGCGACAAATGCCGCATTCCTTCGGACATCTAAGTCCGATTCCCGCCACTCACAAAGCCCTTGCGCGCATATTTACGAGACCGAAACTCAACGAACGTGCGACTGAGTTCCGGCCCGCGGGGAAGCAAAGCACTCACCGCCTCGCCGCCGACCCCGTCACCCGCCGTGACGTCCAGCACCGTATACGCCTTGCGGCATACGCGTCATCGCGCCGCGGTCACGGGGTCGCCGCTCCTGATCAGATCCGCCTCGAGCTCGCGCACGATCGGTATCACGGTCTCGCCGAAGAGCTCCAGCTCCTCCTGGAAATGAAGGAACCCCAGCAAGAACAGGTCGACGCCACGCTTCTTGTATTCGATGATCCGCTCGGCGATCTGCTGCGCGTCGCCGAAGAGCTGCGTGCGGAAACCGTCGTTGTACTGCACGAGATCGTCGACGCTCGAGTCCGCCCACATGCCCTTCTTGTCCGCGGTCGCGTTACCCGCCTCCTGCACGCTCTTGCGGAACCCCTCGACCGCGCCCGAATCGGCGTGGGCGATGATCTCACGCAGCTGCGCCTCCGCCTCGGCACGGCTGTCTCGCTGAATGACGAACCCGTTCAGGCCGAACCGGGTGCGCCGACCGTGCTCCGCCGCGATGCGGGTGACGTCGTCGTACTGCTCGGTGAACCCGTCGAAGTCCTTGCCGTTCGAGAAATACCAATCCGAGAATGCGCCACCGTTGAAGCGAGCGGCCGTGGAATTGCCGCCCTGGAAGATGTCGGGGTGCGCCCGGCCCGGCACCTCGTACGGAAACGGCCGAAGCGTGAAATCGGTGATGTCGTAGTACTTGCCGTGGAACGAGAACTTCTCCTGCGTCCACAAGCCGCGAAGCACCTGGATGAATTCCGCTGCCCGCTCGTACCGTTCGTCGTGCTCGAGCCACTCGAGACCGAGGTCGGTGTACTCGTCCTTGAACCACCCGCTGACGACGTTGACGGCGGCCCGGCCGTGCGAGAACTGGTCGGCCGTGTTGATGAACTTGGCCAGAACCGCCGGATGCCAGATGCCCGGGTGGATGGCCGAGATGACCTTGAGCTTCTGGGTCGCGAGCAGCAGAGCGAGACTGATCGAGGTGGACTCGTGCTGCTGGGCAGCGCCGTAGCTCGAGGCGTAGCGCACCTGACTGAGGGCGTACTCGAATCCCACGCGCTCGGCCGTCTGCGCGAGCTTCACGTTGTAGTCGTAGCCCCAGTCGGTGCGCTGCTCGATCGAACTGATGACGAGCCCGCCGCTGACGTTGGGCACCCAGTAGGCGAACTTCAGCGGCTCGTGGGTGGGAGTGGAATCGGTCATGGGGTCCTCCTCGCGGATCGGAACCCGGCCAACCTCGCATCGCTTCGGGCATCGGTCAACGACATATGACGGACCGTTTCGTCGCGTGACGCCGGGCGACGGTCGCCGGGTGAGGATGGAGCCATGACCTCCCCCCAGCGCGTGCGTTTCGGCTACTGGACCCCCATCTTCGGCGGATGGTTGCGCAACGTCGACGACGAGCAGACCCCCGTGTCGTTCGCCCACATCGCCGAGATCGCGCGGGCTGCGGAAGAGGGCGGGTTCGACCTCACGCTCATTCCCGAGCTCAACCTCAACGACATCAAAGGCGTCGAGGCTCCGTCGCTCGACGCGTGGGCGGTGACGGCGGGACTGGCCGCGGTCACGTCGTCGCTGGAGCTCATGACGGCCGTGCGTCCGGGTTTCCACAACCCGTTCCACACCGCGAAGCAGGCCGCGACGATCGACGAGATCAGCGGCGGCCGTTTCACCCTCAACGTCGTGTCGGCGTGGTGGGCAGAAGAGGCCAAGCAGTACGAGGGGCTCTTCAGCGCGCACGACGACCGGTACGCGCGCACGATCGAGTGGGTGGAGGTGCTGCGCGGTCTCTGGTCGCAGACGCCCTTCGCGTACGAGGGGGAGTACTACCGCACCGAGGGCACGTATACCGAGCCCAAGCCGCAAGTGCAGCCGCGCTTGTACGCCGGCGGCGAGAGCGAAGCCGGCCGCACGGCGATCACGCGCTTCGCCGACGCGTACCTCACGCACGGCGGAACCCTCGAGGAGCTCGAGACGAAAGTCGCCGACATGCGCCGCCGACGCGCCGAGGCCGGAGCGACGCCGTTCGAGGCCTTCGGCATGGCGGCGTATGCCGTGGTGCGCGACACCGAAGACGAGGCGCAGGCCGAGATCGACCGCATCACCGACGTGCGCGGGGGAGCGGCCTACGGCTCGTACCAGGACTTCGTGAGCAAGTCGAAGCTGGACACCCAGGTCGACCTCAAGGAGTACTCGGTTTCGAACCGCGGCCTGCGGCCGAACCTCGTCGGCACGCCCGACCAGGTCGCCGAGCGCATCGTGGAGTTCGCGAACGTCGGCGTCTCGACGCTGCTGCTGCAGTTCTCGCCGCACCTGCCCGAGATGCAGCGGTTCGCCGCCGAGGTGATTCCGCGCGTGCGCCGGCTCGAGGCGCAGCGCGACGCCTGACGCGGGGGCGTTACGGCGCAAACGTCCGGCGCAAGTCGGGCGGGGCCTGGCGTGGGCCGGACCCGGGTCTGCGCACCCCCTGTTGAGTGTCCAAAACACCCGGACGGATTCGAAAAACCTCCGGGTGTTTTGGACATCCAATCCGGTGGAGGTGGCGCATTCCGTTCACCGTCCCTGCTCGGGCTTTGCTCGGCGGGCGATGCCGACACGCCCGCACCCCGTGCGTTGGTACGCCGCACCCGCACGTCGGCACGCCCGTGCGTCGGCACGCCGGGCCGGCACCAGGCCGCCGGGCATGTGAGTGTCCAAAAGACCCCGAGCGCGCCGACGCCTTCGCGGGGTGTTTCGGACACTCGAGGGGAAAGGGCACCGCCTGGGATGGCCGCACGCCTGTTGAGTGTCCAAGAAACTCGGACGGATTCCGAAACTCTCCGGGTGTTTTGGACACTCAACGGGACAGACGGATGGATGCCGTCACCCGCGTGACCGTGCGATCTACGCCACGGCGCGAAGAGCCTGCTCGAGATCGGCGATGAGGTCTTCCGCATCTTCGAGGCCGATCGACAGGCGGATGAGGCCGTCGCCGATGCCGAGGCGGTCGCGCGTCTCTTGCGTGAAGCCCAGGTGCGTGGTCGTCGCGGGGTGGAGCGCCATCGACCGGGTGTCACCGATGTTCGTCATGCGACTGAAGAGGCGTAGGGCGTCGAAGAAGCGCTCCGCGGCGGGACGCCCGCCACGCACGGTGAACGAGAACACCGAGCCCGAGAGACCGTCGTAGTTGCGCACGGCGAGCGCGTGCTGTGGGTGAGACGGGAGTCCGGCGTAGTCCACGCTCTCGACCGCCGCATGATCCTCGAGCCACTCGGCGATCGTGCGGGCCGTGGCGAGGTGCTGGCGCATGCGCACCGACAGCGTCTCCATGCCCTGCTGCAGCAGAAAACCGTTCAGTGGCGAGAGCGCGGGGCCGGTGTCGTTCGCGATGCCGAACCGCAGTGACAGCTCGAACGCACGCGGCCCGAACGCTTCGACGAACGAGGCGTGACCGGCGATCGCGGTGTCGGTGAGGGCGGGGTAGGAGCGGTCGGATGCCACCCAGTCGAAGGTGCCGCCGTCGACCACGGCGCCGGCGAGGTTCGCCCCGTGGCCAGAGAGGAACTTCGTCGCCGAGTGCACGACGATGTCGGCCCCGTGCTCGATGGGGCGGATGAGGAACGGCGTCGCGATGGTGTTGTCGACCACGAGAGGGATGCCGTGGCGCCGCGCGACCCGGGCGACGGCGTCGATGTCGACGACGTCATTCTTGGGGTTCGGGAGGGTCTCGGTGAAGATCGCTTTGGTCTCGGGACGGATGAGCGCGTCCCACTCCGCTTCGTCGGTGGGGTCCCAGACGTACTCGACGGTCACGCCCATGCGGGCGAACGTGCGGTCGAAGAGCACGCGGGTGCCGCTGTAGATGCTCGCGGTCGAGACGATGTGCTCGCCGCTGCCCGCGAGACCCAACAGGGCGATAGTGATCGCCGCCTGGCCCGAGCCGACGACGATCGCGCCCGACCCGCCCTCGAGGGAAGCCAGGCGGGCTTCCGCTACCTGGTTGGTCGGGTTCGCGTTCCGCGAGTACAGGTGGCCCAGATCGGCGCCGGCGAACCGATCGGTCGCCTCCTGGAAGGAGTCGAATCGGTAGGCCGCCGACAGGTGCACCGGCGTGATGCGCGAGCCGTGCGTGAGGTCTTCGATCTCGCCCGCGTGCACCTGCCGCGTGGCGAAGCCGAAGCCGTCCCACTCGGAGTGCGGGGGAGCGGCCTCAGCCACGCGAACCGACCACTTCCTGCGGGAGCAGCGAGCCGAGCCAGCGAGCGATCTCGCGCGGTCCGGAGCGAGGCGCGGTGGCCTCGACGTCGGGGTTGTAGTTCGTGTTCGTGTTCACGTCGTAGGTCACGGTGCGGCCGTCGCGCGTCTCGATGAACTCGATACCGGCGATACCGACGCCCTCGGCCGCGAGAAAAGCGAGGAAGCGATCGATCAGGACGGGATCGACGTCGTCGCGACGGCGGAACAGCGGCTCGGGCTCGACTCCGTCGGCACCCGGAACCGCGCACGCCTCGGCGGGGCACAGCTCGAAGCTGCCCGCGCTGGTGTCGACCCGCACGGCGTAGACGAATTCGCCGGCGACGAACTCGGCGCGCGTGATGAACGGGGCCTGGGCGACCAGCAGCTCCTGCAGCAGCGTGATGCCGTCGGGCGAGGGCTCGAAGTCGGAGCTGCCGACCCACGCAGCGAACTCGTCGACCGAATCCCAGCGCCGCACGCCGAGGCCCTTGCCGCCCTGATTGTGCTTGCTGATGAAGGGCGCACCGAAGTCGCGTGCCTTGGCAACGAGGTCGTCGGTGCCGAACACGGCGACCGTGCGCGGAACGTCGATGCCTGCGTGCCGCAGAGCCGCATGCTGAGCGACCTTGCTGACCTCGAGCTCCAGAACGTCTGCGCCGTTGATCACGGTCCGACCCCACGACGCCAGCCAGCGGAGAACGGCGCGACCGAACTCCTTGCTGTGCGCGTGATCGCGCGTGTGCGCCGATGCGCTCAGACGCGACCAGAACACGCCCTCGGGAGGCTCGACCGCGAGGTCGATCGACCCGTCGGTGAGGAGCCACTCCTCGAACGGCACCCCTTCTGCCTCGAATGCCGCCGCGAACGGCGGGATCCACTGGGGATTTTCGTGGATGACATAGACCTTGCCCGACATGCCGCCAGGCTAACCCGCACCCCCGACATCGCGCCCACTCCGCGTCACGAAGCGACACCGGGTCGCGGCATCCCTAGGCTCGTCTCTCGGAAAGGGGATGCCATGACCTCCGACTACATCGACGCCAACCGCGCCAACTGGGACGAGCGCGCGACGCTGCACGCTGCCCGGGATGGCTCAGGATACGGAATCGCACGCTACATCGACGACACCGAAGCATTGTCGGACGTGGTGCGTTTCGACCGGCCGCTGCTGGGCGACATCGCGGGAAAGCGAACGGTGCACCTGCAGTGCCACATCGGCACCGACACTCTTTCCCTGGCCCGACTCGGCGCCAAGGTGACCGGACTCGACTTCTCCGAGAACGCGGTCGTCGAGGCCCGCCGGCTTGCCGCCGAGGCGGGCGTCGAGGTCGATTTCGTCCGGTCGGATGTGCGGGATGCCGCGAACGCCCTGCCCCGCGGAGAGTTCGACCTCGTCTACACGGGGATCGGTGCCCTGTGCTGGCTGCCGTCGATCACCGAGTGGGCGGGGGTCGTCGCCGACCTGCTCGCTCCGGGCGGCACGCTGCACATCCGCGAGGGGCACCCCGTCCTGTGGGCGATGAACGAGGATCTGCCAGGGCTGTCCCTCGCGTTCCCCTACTTCGAGCAGGCCACTCCGCTCGAGTGGAACGACGACAGCACCTACGTCGAGGTGGCCGCGCCCCTGAAATCGACGCGGACGTACGAGTGGAACCACGGTCTCGGCGAGATCGTCACGGCACTGCTCGAGCGCGGCCTGCGTCTCGACACGCTGGTCGAGCACGACAGCGTGCCGTGGGAGGCGCTTCCCGGCCGCATGACCCCGCGCTCCGACGGCGAGTTCGCGTTGACCGAGCAGCCGTCGGTCGTGCCGCTGAGCTACACGATCAGGGCGACGAAGGTGGCGTGAGGGTCGCGTCCTAGCGGTGCGAATTGCGATTCCCGCACGCTCGTCTCAGCCCTGCGGCGGTTCCATATCCGCGAGACGACCGGGGATGCATGCAGACGTCGCGCGAAAAAGCGCAGAGCGCGGATCAATGGAGATTTGCGTAAATCCACCGTCCGAACGGCTGCCAGCAAGAAACGGCGGGTCAGATACGAGATAGCTGCCCTCCGTGGAACCTTCATCCTCCCCGGCTGATGGCTCGAGACCGCGGTCGGTCCAAGCGGCAGCAATCTGCTCACCGTAGGACTTGGGAGTCATGGGCAGTTCGATGAAACGCTGGGCGGCGAACGTCCATTGGACGTCATCTCGGTGACCATCCAGCTGACATGTCCCCCAAGAGCTCCTCGCTCCACGCGTCATCGCCGAGGGCAGCGCGTACGTCCGCGTAGTAACCAAGCACGGTCTCTTTCACCTCGTCGGGAGTCACCTCTTCAGCCCCTCTGCTCGGCGAACCGGCGGAGCACGCGCTGACGGACATGAACACGAAAGTGAGCACACACGCGATTACTAGGCGCTTCATTTGTAAACGCTCCCGATCCAACTCTTCGAGCTCTCGTCCGTCCCGACTCAGGAATCGCTGCCATGCTCAGCGCGCCGCGGAGGCTCCGCCGGGTCACGTGACGGTTCCCCTTGAGCGAGCAACCGTCCGTCATGCCGCTGAGCTAACCGATCAGGGCGACGAAGGTGGCGTGAGGGTCGGCTGGGGGGAGTTCAATTGAGCGAGATCGCCCTCCACGCAGGGACTCAACACCTGGAGCCCTGAGAACGTGGCGCTGAACTGCAGCTGAGTGAGGGTTCCATCTTGCTTCGCCCCCTGCAGGAAGGGTGGATCAGAAACGACATACGTCCCGGGCCTGTCTGAGACGGGCTGGGCGCGGGCGACGAGTCCAAGCCCCGCCCACTTCTCGGCAACTTTCTCAGAAAGGGCCCCCAGATCACCTTCCATGGGTTTGAGACGTTCTACGAAGAAGAGAAGCTGGACTAGTCCTCTCCCCTGCGCATCGCATCCCACCCAAGTCGGGTGCGGAGTCCACCCGGACTCTCCGAGAACGTCCTTGGTTGCGCGCAGGATCTGTTCGGCGCGCTCCTCGACTGCCCGGGTAGTCATCCCATTCCCCTCACCGTCTTTTGTCGGCACACACCCCGTCGTCATAAGTGACAACGCAATCAGGCTCGCGAGACTTCTCCTGAGCCTCATTGGGCATCTCGGAGCGGTCGCGGGTCGATGTAGAAACGTGTGTTTATGCCTCCGCTCGCGGCACGCCTGGCGAGGCTATCGCCACCCTCCGGTATGTCCTCACCCAGGCCGATGGAAGCCATTGCGGCATAGCGGAGAGTGACCGAACCGGAGTCGAGATAGCTGGGACTCTGCGGCCCGGCGCCGATTGGCCCGTGGCTGTGTACGCCATCAAACCGCTCGCCGTTCAAGCGAGCGTGTTCCGACCAGAAAGCGTGTGCTCCGAACGAGTCCGTGGTCGGGTCAGTCCTCCCCGAGAGTCCCTGGCCCACTGGTGCCCACCCATCGTTCATTGCTTGCGTTGCATACACTCCACCGCCCGGAACCCTCAGATCCTTCACCGATTCAATCTCGTCACTGACTCCGGCCGACCCGAGAAGCACGAGGTGGTCGGCGTCGGCGCGCTCGAGCGCGAGAGTGCTGACGTCGGTTCCGTAGGAATGCGCGATGACTGAGATAGTCGATTTTCCGCTATTGAGTTCATGCAAAGCCTTCATGGCGCCCAAATCGTGGGAGAGAGCCGTTGCTCCTACTTCGGCTCGGGTATCGGCAACGACCTCGGGGGCCCGCCAGAGAGGATCACTCACTGGCGGGTGATAGCCAAGCCAGGCGACGACCGCGATCTCATTCATGGGGGTACCCGACGCCAGAAACTGTTCCCACCTCAGTTTTGCGGCGGCTGATACGTAGGTTTCCATATCGTTCCCCACCGTCGTGTTCATGCCGGGAACGATGAAGCTCACATGCTCCGCGGCATCCAAATCCCCCACCGCCACTTGCGCCAACGGCGGCCGGTCCAGCACCAGTGAGACGAGCGTGTTGCCCTTCGACGCACGATCCAGCGCCTCCAAAGCCGCCACCTGCTCCGCGTCATCCAACGGACTGTTCCGCGCTTCCTCCAGAGCCTGGGCGAGCACGATGCGGTTCGCCCGGTCGCGGGCGGCGTAGGCGACTCCACCGAGATTGCCGATCACGCCGGGGGCCGTCGCGATCAGCGCGTTCTGCTGCGAAGCGTTCAGCTCGCGCCACCAGGGCGCCACCTCGCTCGGGGCGATCTGCGACAGCCGGGTGACCAGGTCGGGCCGGGTATGCAGCAGCGCGGCGAGCGCGGCACCGTCGAGCGAGCGCAGGACCGACAGCACACGGTCCCACGTCAGTGTGGCCACGCCGAGTTGCGCGCCAACAGCGGCCCACGTCGTGCCGCGCGCCCGCACCGCGTCGATCGCGGCGCGGACCGCCGCGGCCGCGACGGTACCCGCTGCGCGCACATCGGCGCGGGCGTCCGCGAGCATCGCCTCGGCGCGTGCTCTCGCTTCCGTGCGGGTCGTCGGGGCAGGGCCGCGGTGTCGAGCGTCGGTCGCGAAGACGGGCCACCCCCGAGCGAAGGAGGCGAACGGGACTCCGTCGGCGGCGTCCTCCGCCAGTGACTCCGAGAACGCCCACCCTTCGATCGCCTCCGCCGCGAGGGTCTGCGCCCTACGCAGCGCCAGGGCGTAGGTCCGCATCGGCTCGACGATCGAAGCCGCCCCGTCGCCGATCTCCGTCCACCGCTGCGCCACGGCCGCCATACGGGCGGCATACGCGTCAGCTCCCTCACCGCTCCAGCCGTCGATTTCGCGCAGCCACCGAAGTTCCTCGGCCGTCGTCCCCGCCACACGGCTTCGTCCCGACGCGAGATGAGCGGCCTCGTACGCCGCATCAACCGAACCCGGAACCAGGTCCTGAGCCACCGACGCCGCGCCCAGACCGCTCACAGCCCCTCCTTGAGCGCCTTCACGGTCGCGTCGGCCTTGGCACCCGCCGCCTCGTACATCTCGGCGGAGTTCCGAAGACCGGATGCCACGTCGTCCGACTGCGCGACCGCTTCGGTCCACCCGCCGGTCAGCGCCTGGACGAAGTCGCCCACGGCCGCGCCCAGTTCGGCGTGACCGAGGTTGCGGGAGTCGGGGACCGCGGTCTCGCTCTCGGCGCGCTGGACGGTGACGTCGACGACCTGTGCCGTGCGACGCAGTCTCTCTGAGTCAACCGAGATCTCGCGCATGCCGGCAAGGTAGACGAACTCGGCGGAGGGCCTCCGAAGTTATCCACAGATCCCGCCCGCAGCCCGGGCGAAGTTCACCCGGTCACCCACCCATGACGAACGTCACCCCCGAATGGTGACGGGCGACGGATGTGCCGCGGACCACCCGAGGCCAGCATGAACACATGACCTCCTCCACCCCCACCTCCGCCGCGATCAACGCGCGGGGCGTCGTCAAGAGCTTCGGCTCCGTCCACGCCGTGCGCGGCGTCGACCTCACCGTCCGACCGGGCGAGATCGTGGCCTTCCTCGGCCCGAACGGCGCGGGTAAGACCACCACGATCGACATGATCCTGGGACTGACCATTCCCGACGCCGGCAGCATCGAGGTTTTCGGTCACACCGCTCGCGGCGCCGTCGCCCGCGGTCTCGTCTCGGCCGTGCTCCAGTCGGGCGGACTGTTGAAAGACCTGACCGTGCGCGAAACCGTCGAGCTCACGGCGAGCCTGTTCGCCGAGAAACGTCCCGTCGACGAGGCGCTCGAGCGTGCCGGCATCCGGAATCTGGCACGACGCAAGGTGGGACTGTGCTCGGGCGGCGAGCAGCAGCGACTGCGCTTCGCGATGGCGCTGGTGAGCGACCCGGCCCTGCTGATCCTCGACGAACCGACCACCGGCATGGATGTCGAAGCGCGCCGCTCTTTCTGGAGCGCGATTCGAGCGGATGCCGCGCGCGGACGGACCGTGATGTTCGCCACGCACTACCTCGACGAGGCCGACGAGTACGCCGACCGCATCATTCTCATGCGGGGCGGTCAGATCGTCGCCGACGGCAGCACCACCGAGATCAAGAACCTCGTCTCGGGTCGTGTGGTTCAGGCGACGCTTCCGGATGCCGACCTCACGGCGCTCGCGGCGCTGCCCGGCGTCGACTCGGTCGAGGCCAACGGCGAGCGCGTCTCGGTGCGCACGCGGGACTCCGACGCCCTCGCCCGGCACCTGCTCAGCACGACCACGGCGCGTGATCTGGAGATCACCGCGCAGAACCTCGAGAGCGTCTTCTTGACTCTCACCGCCGAGCCCTCGGCGTCCGACCTCGCCTTGAATGGATCACTTCGATGACCGCCATCGCCCTCGACCGCCCGGTCCCCGCCTTCGGCGGCTTCACCCTGACCTATCTGCGCATCGAACTGGTGCGCAAGCTGCGGAATCCTCGGAGCATCCTCTTCACCGTCGCGTTCCCCGTGCTGATGTTCTTCATCGTGGGGTTCCAGACGCTGGACGTGCCGCTCACGGACACCCCGCTGGCGGCCGGGGGAGTGTCGGTGGCCGCGTACATCATGGTCTCGATGGCGATGTACGGAACCATGATGTCGGCGACCCAGACCGGGGCATCGGTCGCGGTCGAGCGCGCGCAGGGCTGGTCGCGCCAGCTGCGGCTCACGCCCCTCAATCCCGTCGCGAACGTCGTGGTGAAGATGCTCGCGGGCATGATGTTCGGCCTCATCGCCGTGATCGCGACGTACGCGGTCGCCGCCGGGGCCGGTGTTCAGCTCGCCCCGGCGCAGTGGATCGTCACGGGCCTGGCGGCCTGGGTGCTCGCCGGCGCCGTCTTCACGACGCTCGGTCTCATGGTCGGGTACATGGTGCCGGGCGAGAACGCGGCGCAGATCACGAGCCTCGCGGTGGTGCTGCTGTCGTTCCTCGGCGGTCTGTTCTTTCCGCTGTCGTCGATGCCCGACTTCCTCCAGGTCATTGGCAAGCTGACGCCGGTGTACGGCATCGGCGAGCTCGCCCGTTCGCCCCTCACCGGTGACGGATTCGATCTCGGCGCCCTGATCAACGCGGTGGTCTGGCTCGCGGTGTTCGTCGCCGGAACCGTGTACTTCTTCCGTCGCGACACGCGTCGCGGCTGACGCGCCTAGGGTGAACGACGTGAGCACGACGACCGGCCCGGAACGCACCCGCGTTCCGGGCCGCCGTCCGTTCCGACGCGGCTGGTTCATCGGGGCATCGATCTCGTTGATCTGGACCTTTCCCGTGCTCGTCGAACTGTGGGAGGGTCCGAGCGTCGCCGGTCACCTCGTCGGCACCGCGATCGTGGTCCTGTTCGCGGCCGCGTTCATGGCGACCGTTCCCTACGCCCGTGTCACCGCGTCGCGCCTGCGCCGGGTGGCGCCGACCGTGGTGCTGTTCGCACTCAGCCTCGCGCTGCTGCCGTGGCTCGGCGCCGACATCCGTTGGATGTGGACGTTCGTCGGCGTCGCGTTCGCCGTCTCGGCGATGGGCCGGCGGACGACCTGGCTGTTCGTCCCGGCCCTCAGCGCTCTGTCGTTCGTCGTCGGCGAGGCGATGGGCGCCGACGCGTTGTCGAACGTCGTGAACTCGGCGATCATCCTCTCGATCTCGATCATGATGTTCAGCTTCGTCGAGAACATCTCGACCCTCGAGCGTCTCCGCGACGCGCAAGAGCAGATCGCCGAACTCGCCGCCGAGCGCGAACGCGGACGGGTCGCCCGCGATGTACACGACATCCTCGGACACTCGCTCACCGTGATCACCGTCAAGGCCGAGCTGGCCGGACGACTGATGGATGCCGGCTCCCCGGCCGCCCGTGACGAGATCGGCCAGATCGAGGAGCTTTCGCGGGGAGCGCTGGCCGACGTGCGGGCGACGGTCCACGGTTACCGGGGCGTGAGCATCAGCGGCGAGCTCGCCGCGGCGCGAGCGGCGCTCGAGAGCGCGGGAGTGTCCGCCGACCTCCCCGGCTCCACCGACCAGGTTCCCGCCGACCGGCGTGAACTCGCCGGCTGGGTCGTTCGAGAAGCCGTGACCAACGTGGTCCGCCATTCCGGAGCGAGCGCCTGCCGCGTGCAACTCGACAACCGCTCCATCGAGGTCGCCGACGACGGTTGCGGCCCGGCGTCCACGGCATCCACCGGTTCGGGTCTGACCGGGCTTCGGGAACGTGTCGAGAGTTCGGGGGCACGGCTGACGATCGGCCGTAGCGACCTCGGCGGATTCAGAGTGAAGGTGGCGTGGTGATCCGACTGCTCATCGCCGACGATCAAGCTCTCGTCCGCGGGGCCCTCGCCGCCCTGCTGGGACTCGAATCCGACATCGAGGTCGTCGCCCAGGTGGGTCGCGGTGACCATGTGGTCGAGGCGGCAAGGACGTCGGGGGCCACCGTCGCCCTGCTCGACATCGAGATGCCGGGAATCGACGGGATCGCCGCGGCCGCTGAATTGCGGTCGAAGGTTCCCGGATGCCGCGCCCTCATCGTCACGACCTTCGGACGCCCCGGGTACCTGGCGCGGGCCATGCAGGCAGGAGCCTCGGGGTTCGTGGTGAAAGACACCCCCGCGGCCGAGCTCGCCGATGCTGTGCGGCGGGTGTCGCAGGGGCTACGCGTGGTCGATCCGCAGCTCGCGGCGGAGTCGCTCGTCCAGGGCGACTCACCGCTGACCGAACGCGAGACCGACGTGCTCGCCGCGGCGCGCGACGGCGGATCGATCGCTGACATCGCCCGGACCGTGCACCTGTCGGAGGGCACGGTCAAGAACCACCTCTCGAGCGCGATCGGCAAGACCGGCGGGCGGAATCGGGCGGATGCCGTGCGGGTCGCGGTCGAGCGGGGGTGGCTGTAGCGGGCCGGGCCGCGACAGGACGGGTGAATACCGTCCGCCCGAAGGTGATTCTCCCGCCGAGGACGGACACGGTATGCCACATTGACCTCTCCACGGACCTGGAGAATCCACGTGCACGAGACCCCCGACCTCAGTCTTATCGTCACCGTCTTCGCGGCTCTGCTCGGAATGGGCTGGGGATACCTCATCGACCCGGCTCGGCATTCCACTTACTGGATCGCGGTGGCTTGCGCTTCGGCAACGGGGTTTCTGGTGTCCTACCTCGTTCCGGACGCGGTGCTCGCCGTCCCGGTTCTCGTCCTGACCCTTGCCTCGGTGACGGCCCTGCGTGACAAGCGCTGGCGGGCAAGCCTCATCCGGACGGAGTGCCCACCCCGAACGCCACCGCCTCTTCCTCCGTCAGCATCCGGGAGCGAATGAGGAACCGCATGCCCGTCGGGCCCTCGACCGAGAAGCCGGCGCCGCGTCCCGGAACGACGTCGATCGTCAGGTGCGTGAACTTCCAGTACTCGAACTGCGACTCCGACATGTAGACCTCGACGGGGTCGTCGAGTCCGACCTCGATGTCGCCGAGGTGCACGTCGCTAGGCCCGGTGAGGAACATGCCCACGGGGTAACACATGGGGGAGCTACCATCGCAGCACCCGCCGGACTGGTGGAACATCAGCGGCCCGTGCTTCACCGTCAGCTCGCGCAGCAGCGCGGCCGCGGCATCCGTCACGTCCACGCGGGAGAGTTCTGGCATCCGTTCCCGTCCTTCGTTGAGGCATGTCCCACTTCGTGCGGAGATCGCGAACCCGATCCGCACAAAGTGGGACATGCATACCGTCCGCCACGTTGCGTGTCCCACTTCGTGCGAGTTCAGTCCGTCGAGCTCGTGCGAAGCGGGACATTCCGGAGGAAGCTCAGAAGAAGCCCATCGCCCCGTCGGCGTACGACACGAGCAGGTTCTTCGTCTGCTGGTAGTGGTCGAGCATCTTGAGGTGGTTCTCGCGGCCGATGCCCGACTGCTTGTACCCACCGAACGCCGCGTGCGCGGGGTACTGGTGGTACGTGTTCGTCCAGACGCGCCCGGCCTCGATGGCCCGGCCCGCGCGATAGGCGGTGTCGCCGCTGCGGCTCCAGACACCGGCGCCCAGGCCGTACAACGTGTCGTTGGCGATCGAGATCGCGTCGTCGAAGTCGTCGAACGACGTGACCGACAGCACCGGCCCGAAGATCTCCTCCTGGAAGATCCGCATGTCGTTCGTGCCCTCGAACACGGTCGGCGCGACGTAATACCCGCCCGACAGGTCGCCGCCGAGGTCGACCCGCTCCCCGCCCGTGAGCAGCTTCGCACCGCCCTGCTTGCCGATGTCGATGTACGACAGGATCTTCTCGAGCTGGTCGTTCGAGGCCTGCGCGCCGATCATCGTCTCGGGGTCGAGCGGGTTGCCCTGGCGCACTTTCTTGACGCGCTCGAGGCCGTCGCCGAGGAACTGGTCGTAGATCGACCGCTGGATCAGCGAGCGCGAGGGGCACGTGCACACCTCGCCCTGGTTCAGCGCGAACATCGTGAAACCCTCGAGCGCCTTGTCGTAATAGGCGTCGTCGTTGTGCAGAGCGACGTCTTCGAAGAAGACATTGGGGCTCTTGCCTCCGAGCTCGAGCGTGACGGGGATGAGGTTCTGCGAGGCGTACTGCATGATCAGGCGGCCGGTCGTGGTCTCGCCGGTGAAGGCGATCTTGCGGATCCGCTTGTGCTGGGCGAGCGGTGCTCCCGCCTCGATGCCGAAGCCGTTCACGATGTTCACGACACCCGCCGGCAGGAGGTCGCCGATGATGTCGAAGAGGAACAGGAGAGATGCCGGGGTCTGCTCGGCCGGCTTGATCACGACGCAGTTGCCCGCGGCGAGGGCCGGGGCCAGCTTCCACGCGGCCATGAGGATCGGGAAGTTCCACGGGATGATCTGACCCACCACACCCAGCGGCTCGTTGAAGTGGTAAGCCACGGTGTTCTCGTCGAGCTGGCTGAGCGATCCCTCCTGCGCCCGCAGCACACCGGCGAAGTAGCGGAAGTGGTCGACGGTCAGGGGGATGTCGGCCGCGAGCGTCTCACGTACCGGCTTGCCGTTCTCCCACGTCTCGGCGACGGCGATCTTCTCGAGGTTCTCTTCGATCCGATCGGCGATCTTGTTCAGGATGACGCTGCGCTCGGCCGGGGTGGTCTTCTTCCACGACGCGAACGCCTTCCACCCCGCCTCGACCGCGCGGTCGATGTCGTGCGCGTCGCCGCGAGCGACCTCGCAGAACGGCTTGCCGGTGACGGGGGTGATGTTCTCGAAGTACTCGCCGCTGTGCGGTTCGACCCACTCGCCGCCGATGTAGTGCCCGTACCGCGAACGGTACTCGGCGACGGCCCCGCGGGTTCCGGGAGCGGCATAGACGCTCGAGACGCCTTCTTCGACGATGGTCATGCGTGTCTCCTTCGACGGTCATGAGTCGCCGCGTCGGCTGCGAGCGGCGATGCGCCGACGGTACGCCGGAGGAGGTTGCATCGAGTTGCACGGGGTCGTCGTGGCCGCGGAGGGCGCGAGATCACGTGACCTGGACAAAAACACACGACAAGACGGGTGATGTCGGCGAGATCACGTGATCTCGCGACCTCACCGCACCCCGCGAAACGACGGATGCCACGACCCCGAGGCCGTGGCATCCGTTCTGCGCGTCGAAGACTCGGCGCAGCCGCGCGACTACGCGTCGGCGTCGGCCAGCACCGAACGCAGCGGAGGCACGTTGACCTCGTGCAGGTCGACGTCGTCGAGGCGCTCGATGCTCTGCACGCGTGGCGCGATCGCGCGGTCGTCGGCGACGATCCAGCTGCCGACGAGGAGGAAGCGGTCGTTGCCGGCCGTGATAGGACCCGTCAGCGCGAAGGTCTGGTGGGTCGGGGTGACGAAGGTCACCCGCACGGGGGTGCCGTGGGGAAGGGTCGAGGGGTCGACCACGTCGGCCTCGAGCGCGGGCTGCGGGGCCTCGATGCCGAGGTCGATGCGCTGGATCTCGGCGCTCGTGGCGAGGATGACGTCGCCGACGAGCGGCTGCCCGCCGACGCCGATGCGCACAGTGCCCTCGAGCGCGTAGAGCCCGTAGCGGGGCGAGCGGACGATGACGCGGGCGACGTCGCCCGCCTTGACCTCGGCGAGTGCCTCGCGGATGCGCCCCACGTCGCGACGGGCGCGAGCTGCCGAGAAGATGTCGAGAGCTTTTTCGTCCATACGGTCAGCGTAACGAGGGCCTCCGACATCGGGGAGGCTCTCAGCAAATCCCCTGGTGGCGCGGGGGAGCACGGAGTGTCACGCGCTTTCGAGGCTCGCCAGCCGAGCCACGAGACCCGCGCGTTTGGGTGAGCGGGCGGGCACCAGCTTCAAACACAAGCGCAGCACCTCCTCGTCGTCGCGCGCGTCGGCGGTCTCGGCGTAGGCGAGAAGCACATCCACCCCCGCTTCGGCGATCAGCGCCTCACGCAGCGTCGAGCGCACCGACTCACGCACCTCGACCACCCCCGGAGCCTCGGAGTCGGGGAGCACCGAGCCCGCATACGCCGCGAGCGCCACCCGGTGCGCCCCGCGATCGAGCAGCGACAGCACGTGCTGCGCGTCCGTTTCGAGGCCCACGGGAAGCCGGTAGGGCCGCGAGGTGGGGACGAGGCGCGGCGCCATCGGGGCGAGCACGCGCCGCAGCCTCACCATTTCGGGCCGCAGCGTCTCGACGGCAGCGTGGCCGTACACCGCCTCACTCAGTGCCTCGGCGGACAGACCCTCGCGGTGGACGGCGAGCAGTAGCAGGATCTCCGCGTGCCGCGCGCTGAGTTCGACGGACGCGCCGCCGACCTCCAGCAGGGCACGGTCTCGACCCAGGATGCGCAGCAGGGCTCGCGCCGGCGTGGGTCGACGCGGGGGAGGAGCCTGCTGCGCGCGCAGCCGCGCCACGAGCAGCTCGCTCTCGATCGCGCGAGCCGTGGCATCCACCAGCAGATGAGCCTGGGGCGTCACGGCCTCGGGTCCTCCGGTGACGTCGATCACGCCGAGCAGTCGGTGCGTCTCGGGGTCGTGCACGGGAGCCGCGGTACACGACCAGGGCTGCACGAGCCGGTTGAAGTGCTCCGCGCCACGGATCTGCACCGACCTGTCGAGAGTCAGGGCCGTGCCCGGGGCCGAGGTGCCCACGGCATCCTCCGCCCAGTTCGCCCCTGCCACGAACCCCATATCGCCGGTCAGGGCGCGGATATGACGATCGCCCTCGACCCACAGCAGGCGGCCCGCGGCGTCGCCCACCGCCACGACCACTCCTGATTCCTCCGCGGTGCCGGGCAGGAGCAACGAGCGAACCATGTCCATGACCCCCGCGAGCGGGTGAGCGCGGCGGTACGCCTCCAGCTCACCGCTGGGCAGATCGAGCGGCGGAAGACCTTCGGGCCCGACGAGGGATGCCAGCGACCTCCGCCACGAATCCTGCACGAGGGGCCGCACGTCATCGAGGCGCCGGTCGTCATTGCCGGCGAGGAGCTCGTCGTGAGCACGCGCGATCAGCAGCCCCGAGGTCTCGGGGGAAACGGCCGGTCGCGACCATGGAGAGGGCACGGGACTCCCATCGGCGGTGACGGAGGTGGGTCCCAGTGTAGGTCGGGTGGTCCGCGATCGGGAGGGTCGAATCGACCGGGGCGCAGTCCGTGCACTGGGGCGGTCAGCGAGCGCCCCGGTGCACGAAAGACACCCCGCTACGGCGCGACCTCCCAGGACACGACACGAGCGCGGTCGAGCGGGACGGACCCCGGAGCCAGGACATGCGGGATGCCGTGGAACCAGGCCCCGCTCACCCCTCGGCGCGCGCAATCCTCGAGCCAGGCGCGATTCTGCGGGGTCGTCGTCAGTGCCGCTCGATGGGACGCACGATCGAACGGCAGGACCTCACGCGGGTCGATGGGTTCACCCGTGGCGGTGAGCGTGCGGTCCAGCACGACACAGCCATCGGGAAGGTCAGCGGCCGGAATGGCCCAGAACTCCACTGGGGGCCTCTCACCCCCCCGGATCTCGAGCCACGCCTGCCAGATCGCGTGCGGGTGCACGGGGGAGAGGAAGACGACCTCTGTCCACGTCCGGTCGAGGCCGGGAATGACGGTGTCGCGCAGCCGGCGCCGCTCGGCGGTGTCGTCGTACTTTGCGAAGGCGTCTCGATAGGCCTCGGGCGCGATTCCGGCGAGGTCGCTCATCGGCACGAGCGCCGACGTGCCCTGCGCGAGACCGACCCGGGCGTGAAACACGCAGTCCGTGGCATCCATTGCCCCAGCCTGCCGATGAGAACCGTTCCCGATGTCCCGAAAACGCCGTCAACCCCCACAGGAAACACAGAGGACGCGCCCCACGGTGGAAAGAACGAGAGAAAGGGATGCCATGAAGGCAGTGCAGTATCGCGAGATCGGCAAAGGCCCCGAGGTCGTCGACATCGATGAGCCCCACGCGGGTCCCGGCCAGGTGCGCCTGAAGGTCACCGCGGCCGGCCTGTGCCACTCGGACTGGTTCGTCATGGACCTGCCCGAAGACCAGTACACCTACGGACTCCCTCTCACGCTGGGTCACGAGGGAGCGGGTGTCGTCGACGAGCTCGGCGAAGGTGTCGAAGGCGTCGAGATGGGCGCGGCGTACGCGATCTACGGACCGTGGGGCTGCGGCCGCTGCCATGCCTGCGCCCAGGGGGCCGAGAACTATTGCCCCTACGCGGCCGAGATGGGCATCACGCCTCCAGGACTGGGCAGCCCCGGAGCCATGGCCGAGTACGTGATCGTCGACGATCCGCGTCACCTCGCGCCCCTCGGCGACCTCGACCCGGTCGAGACCGTCTCGCTCACGGATGCCGGCCTCACGCCGTACCACGCCATCGTCGCGGCGAAGGAGAAGTTGTACCCGGGTGCCACAGCGGTCGTGATCGGTGTCGGAGGCCTCGGTCACGTCGGCGTCCAGATCCTCCGCGCGATCACGCAGGCGACGGTCATCGCGGTCGACCTGGGCGAAGACAAGCTGGCACTGGCCCGCGAGGTGGGCGCGCACCACACGGTCACCTCCGACGAGCATGCGGCCGAGCGCATCAAGGAGCTGACGAACGGCCTCGGTGCGACCGCTGTCTTCGACTTCGTCGGCGTCCAGCCGACGATCGACCTCGCCCGTGCGGTCGCGGGAATGGACAGCTTCATCCACATCGTGGGCATCGGCGGCGGCATCCTCCCCGCCGGTTTCTTCTCGACGCCGATGGGCGCGGCTGTCCGCGCTCCGTACTGGGGCACCCGCAGCGAACTCATCGAGGTGCTCGATCTCGCCCGCAGCGGGGCGGTCGGCGTGCACGTGGAGCGCTACGGCTTCGACGGCGCCGTCGAGGCATACGGGAAGCTGCACAAGGGGGAGGTCCGGGGGCGCGCGGTCGTCGTGCCCTGACGCGGGCAGTGAGGGGGTGGCATCCGACCTTCGAGCAACCCGATGACGCCGCCCCTCTCTCTCGCCAATGGCCCCGGGGCCACACAGAACGCCCCGGGGCCACGAACAACGCCCTACGAGGCCGCCCCACCCCGTACCGTCGTGCGGAGCGCGCGCCCGGCCCGCCGCCGACGGCCCGTCACCGTCGGCGTGTCATCGTCGGCGTGTCACCGACGAACTCCGCGCGACGGTCCCGCCCACCGGCGGGAAGCCTGGCCCCGGTTCAGCCCCGCGCCGCCCACCATTCCCGCAGGCGCTTCTCGGCTTCGTCCTCGCCGAGCACGCCCTCGTCGAGTCGCAGGTCGAGCAGGAAGCGATACGCCTCGCCCACCTCGCGACCCGGCTTCAACCCGAGAACCTCTTGAATGCGGTTGCCGTCGAGCTCGGGGCGGATCGAGTCGATCTCCTCCTGCTCGCGGAGCGCCGCGATGCGGGCCTCGATGTCGTCGTACGCGGATGCCAGGCGCTGGGCCTTCCGCTTGTTGCGGGTGGTCACGTCGGCACGCGTGAGGATGTGCAGACGCTCGAGCTCATCGCCCGCGTCGCGCACATAGCGGCGGACCGCGGCATCCGTCCACGCCCCCTCGGCGTAGCCGAAGAACCGCAGGTGCAGCTCGACGAGGCGCGAGACGACGGTCGTAGTCGCGGCGTCGAAGCGCAGGGCCTGCAGGCGCTTGCGCGCCATGCGCGCGCCCTTGATGTCGTGGTGGTGGAACGTCACTCCACCGCCCGCTTCGAGGCGACGAGTGGCGGGCTTGCCGATGTCGTGCAGCAGCGCTGCCAGGCGCAGGGGCACGTCGGGTGCGGCATCCGGGTGACGCTGCTTCTCGAGCGCGATCGCCTGGCGCAGCACCGTGAGCGAGTGCTCGTAGACGTCTTTGTGGTGGTGGTGCTCATCGACCTCGAGGCGGAGCGCCGGCACCTCGGGCAGGAACTCGTCGATCAGACCGGTCTCGACCAGCACCCGGATGCCGCGGACCGGGTCGTCCGTCTGCATGAGCCGCACGAGCTCGGCCTGCACACGCTCGGGGCTCACGATCTGCAACGACGTGCGCAGCTCGGTGATGGCGGCGAGGGTGTCGGGGTCGACGGCGAAGTCGAGCTGCGACGAGAAGCGCGCCCCGCGCAGCATGCGCAACGGGTCATCGCCGAAGCTCACGGCCGGGTCGATGGGGGTGCGCAGGCGCCCCGCGACCAGGTCTTCGACGCCGCCGGTGGGGTCGACGAGCGTGCGGGCGGGAACCCGCAGCGCCATCGCGTTGACCGTGAAATCACGACGGCTGAGGTCGGCCTCGAGGGTGTCGCCGAACGCGACAGTGGGCTTGCGGGTGACCCCGTCGTAGCTGTCGGCGCGATACGTGGTGATCTCGACCTGCTCGCCCCTCACCCGGGCACCGATCGTGCCGAAGGCCCGACCCACGTCCCATTGCACCGACGAGACGGGCTTCACCAGCGCGAGGATCTCGTCGGGGCGGGCGTCGGTCGTGAAGTCGAAGTCGTGGGTGACGCGGCCCAGCAGGGCATCGCGCACGGGACCCCCGACGATCGCCAGGTCGCGACCGGCGTCGGCGAAGACGCGGGAGAGGTCGGCGACCACGGGATGCGCGGCGAGCTCCTCGAGGCGCGCGAGACCCTCAGCCATGTTCAGCATGCCTTCGAGCCTATCCGGGGCCGCTGGACGCCACCGAGCGAGGGGCGGTGGATCAGTCGTCTGCGAAGCCCACGAACCCCGTCACCAGCAACTCGCGCACGCGCGGCAGCAGATCCGCGCGCAGGGCTTCGGCATCCACCTCCATCAATTGGGCGATCGCATCGATGAGAGCGCCCACCGCCAGGTCGCCGTCGCATGCGCCGACGAGGGCCGCGAGCCCCGGGTCGACCTCGAGCGTTCGTGCGAAGCCACCGCCCTGACGCAGTTCGATGACCGAGGGGTCCTCCTCGCCCGGGCGGTGGTGGCGTGCCTCGGTGACGTCGGGGGCGACGCGCAGCACGCTCGCCGCCAAACCCTCGTCGTCGAGCAGCGCAGCTCGGTCGTGCGCGGCGAGGGATGCCGACAGGTGCGGACCGAAGGCCGATTCCCCGCCACCCGAGACGCGCTCGTAGCGCGCGAGCGTGGGTCCACCGGCGAGAGGTCTGCGCAACAGCACGTACCCGAACCCGACACCCGTCACCCCGCGACTCGCGAAGTCCTCGAGCCACGCGTCGATGAGACGCGCGTAGGCGGGGGTCCCGGGCACCGTACCGCCGTCGCGCACCCACAGCTCGGCGTAGGCGAGGGGGTCGAGCACCTCGCGCTCGATCACCCACGCGTCGAGCGACGATCCGACCCATCCCCGCACGCGGTCGAGCCCCGACTCGCCCCAGCGGTACTCCCAGTTGCCGAGCGATTGCGCCACCGCGCCGGGCGCGAGGTGCTCCCCGACACCCGAGATGACCGATGCGACGAGCGAGTCGCCCTCCATCCCCCCGTCGCGGTACTCGTACGCGGGCACCTCCGCGACCCGCGGCGTGATGACGAACGGGGGATTGGATGCCACTCGGTCGAAGGTCTCACCGGCGACGGGCTCGAACAGGGAGCCCAGGCGGGTCTCGATCCCGTCCACCCCGTTCACGAGGGCGTTGAGGCGGGTGAAGCGCAGGGCGCGCTCGGAGATGTCCGTCGCGACGACGCGATCGACGAGCCGGCGGAGTCGAAGGGCCTGGATGCCGCAGCCCGTGCCGATGTCGAGGGCAGAGCGCGCGCGACGGGTGAGCTGAAGGCGCGCGAGCGTCTGCGACGCCCCGCCGACGCCGAGCACATGGTCCTCGGGAAGAGGACCCTCGAGGGCTGCTTCATCGAGGTCGCTGGCGATCCACCATTCGACCTCGCCCTCGTCGTCGGCGAAGGCCTGAGGCCTCACGAGCACCGCCGGGGTCACGGCATCCCCCGAGATCTCCAACAGACCGAGGGCCGCAGCCCCGTCGACGCGCAGGGTGGGAAGAGCCGCCTCGGCGTCACCGCGGGGGACGGGCAGCCCGAGCCCCCACAGGCGGCCCAGCACGGCGAGGGCGTCGCCGCGATCGCCCAGGGCCCGGGTGGCGGGGCGGCGGAGCCCGCGGGCGACGGCGTCGTCGGCCTGCACCCCCCACGCGTCGCGGAGGGCCGCACTGGTGTAATCCGCCGCGCGAAGGTCGTCGGCGAGGGCCTGGCACAGCTGGGGATCGGGTTCGGGAAGCACCGGTCCATTCAATCGTCTGCGCGAGGCTATCGGGGGGCTTGTAGGTACGCGGGCCTAGACTCGCAGGCGGTGCGAGGCCCCCTCGTTCCGCCGACGATCGTATGACCGTGACCTCCCAGCCTTCGGGCGCACCCGTGCCGCGGCGCTCCTTCACGCGCCGGCTCCTGGCGACCCTGGCCGCCGGGGCCCTCGTCGCGGGCATCGCACTGCCGGTCACGACCGCCTCCGCGGCCACGCCCAGCCCGTCGCCGTCGGCCTCGACCTCTCCGTCGGTGCTCACCGCGGCGCCCTCGGCGAACGGCATCCTGCGCCCCGGAGATGCCCTGTCGGTCGTCGTCACCGTCGCGGCCGGCACCTCGCCCGTGGCCGCCGGGCCCGTCACCCTCTCCCTCGGGTCCGCACCCCTCGCCGACGACGCGTCGATCGACCGCTGGCTCAGCGGTGATGCCTCGGGTATCGCTCTTCAGCAGATCGCCGTGGGAACACTGGATGCCACCGCCTCCGGCGCCCAGTCGACCACGACGCTCACGGCACCGGGCACCGATCCGGCTCTCGCCAACCGCGGGGCGGGGGTCTACCCCGTGCTGGCGACCAGTGCAGGACTGACCGCCCCCAGCGTGGTCGTCGTCCCCGCCGAGGCCGGCGCGCAGACGCCGATCGCGCTCGTCGTGCCGATCACCGCGGCGCCCCTCACCCGAGGGCTGCTGACGGCGAACGAACTGGCCGAGCTCACCGCTGTCGACGGCGCCCTCTCGGCGCAGCTCGACGCGGTCGACGGTACGGCCACGACTCTGGCGGTCGACCCCGCCATCCCCGCCGCGATCCGCGTGCTCGGCTCCGCGGCCCCGCCCACCGCGGTGTCGTGGCTCCAGCGTCTGATGGCCCTCCCCAACGACCGGTTCGCCCTGCAGTTCGGCGACTCCGACGTCGCGGCTCAGCTGCACGCCGGGCTGACGGCCCCGCTGACCCCCACATCGCTGCAGAACTACATGACCGCGGCCGACTTCGTGCAGCCGGCGCCGGCCGTCTCGGCGGTGTCGACTCCCGAACCCGCGCCGAGCACGACGCCCGGCCAGCCGACCTACCCGTCCCTGTCGACGCTGCTCGACATCGGAGTCGCCACCCCCCACGTCTACTGGCCTGCCACCGGATCCGCGGGTTCGGATACCGTCGCCGCCCTGGGCGCCCTCGGCAGCACCGATGACCCCACCCACGTCCTCATCCCGTCGACGAACGTCTCGGGCGGCGGCCGGCAGGCCTCCGCCCGCGTCGGAGGGGTGTCCACCCCGGTCTACGACGCCGAGGTCTCGCGTGCTCTCGCCGACGCGGCGGGGCAGAACGACAGCACCCGGCGCGGAGCCTCGTTGGCGGCCGCCCAGGCGTATCTCTCCATCGCACGCGCCGCCACCGGCGACCAGCCGGTGCTCGCCGTCCTCGACCGGGGCACCGACCGCTCTCGTGTGAGCCTGCGCGCGACCCTCGGCCTCGCCGCGACAGCGCCGGGCTTCACGGCCTCGACGCTGCGTACGGTGGCTGCCCTCCCGGCATCCGAGGTCTCCCTCACCACCCCGACCGTCGACGCCGCCCGTGTCGAAGAGGTCCGCAACCTCCTCGGCGACGAACAGAGCATCGACCGCTTCGCCTCGATCCTCGACCAGCCCGAGCTCCTGACCGGGCGCGAACGCGCCGAGGTCCTGCAGGTCACGAACGTCTCGTGGACGGGGGATGCCGCCCGCCAGGCCGTCTCCGACCACCGCGACGCCACGCGCACGACGCTCGACTCCGTCGGCATCCTGTCGTCCGACTTCCGCCTGGTCAGCTCCAGCGCCCCGCTGCGGCCGTGGGTACGCAACGATCTGCCCTGGCCGATCACCGTCGTCATGGCGGTCCGCACCAACGACGTGCGGCTTCGCGTCCAAGACCACACGACCATCGACGCCCAGGCCTCCGCCAACACCCGCGTCGAGGTCCCCGTCGAAGCCCGCATCGCCAACGGCGAGGTCAGCGTCGACCTGCAGCTCTACAGCCCCACGGGCGTGCCGATCGGTTCGCCTCAGGCGGTCGACGTCGAGGTGCGCGCCGAGTGGGAGAACATCGGCATCGTGGTGGTCATCGCCCTCATCGTCGGCTTCCTGAGCCTCGGAGTGGTGCGCACGGTCGCCCGTCGACGCCGCTTGCGTGCCGAAGAAGCCGCACCTCAGACCCCTCACGACGACGAGCCCGCGGACGGGATCGTCCTGAAAGATCCGGATGCCGACGGGCGCAGCCCCGCGGAAGACGCCGAGGACTTCGAGCACGACGACCAGACACCCCGCGCGACCGCGTCGGAGACCGAGCAGGAGACACGCCCGTGAGCAGTATCGGACGGGCCAGCGTGCTCATCGGAGCCGGGACCATCGCGTCCCGCGTGAGCGGGGTGCTGCGCACCATCGTGCTCGTCGCGGCCATCGGTTCGCAGAGCAGAGCGGGTGACGCCTTCGCCGTCGCGAACCAGCTCCCGAACAACATCTACGCGATCATCTCGACCGGCCTGTTGACCGCCGTGGTCGTCCCGCAGATCGTGAAGGCCGCCGCGCACGCCGATGGGGGACAGGCCTTCATCTCCAAACTGTTCACCCTGGGCACCGTCGGTCTGCTGGGCGCCACCGCTCTCGCGATGATCGCCGCCCCGCTCCTCGTGCAGGTCTACGCGAGCAAATTCACCGGGGGCCAGCTCGCGCTCTCGACCGCTTTCGCCTACTGGTGCCTGCCGCAGATCTTCTTCTACGGGCTGTACGCGCTGCTGGGCGAGATCCTCAACGCCCGGCGCGTCTTCGGCCCGTACACGTGGGCGCCGATCGTCAACAACGTCGTGTCGATCGCGGGTTTCGGGGCGTTCATCCTGCTGTTCGGCGGTCCGCAAGAGAACGTGGGCGCGTGGACCCCGTCTATGATCACCCTGCTCGCGGCCACGGCGACGGGTGGGATCGTCGTGCAGACGGTCGTGCTGATGTTCTTCTGGCGCCGCGCAGGGCTCACTCTCCGGCCCGACTTCCGGTGGAAAGGGGTGGGTCTCCGCCACATCGGACGGCTTGCCGGCTGGACCTTCCTGATGGTCGTCGCCGGTCAGCTCGCCGGGGTCGTGCAGTCGAACGTCCTCTCCGGCGCGTCCGGAAACGACCCCGCGATCTTCGCGTCGCAGAACGCCTGGCTGCTGTTCATGCTCCCGTATTCGATCATCGTGCTTTCGATCGGGACGCCCTACTTCACGCAGCTCAGCGAGCACGCCACCGCGGGACGCGACGAGGACGTGCGTGCGGACATCGCCCGCAGCATCCGTACGCTCGGGTTCTTCATCGTCGCGGCCACCGCCGCCCTCGCCGTGGCCGCCGTTCCCGCGAGCCGGATCTTCACCAAAAATCCCGAACAAGCCCTCGCGGCGGCTCCCGTGCTGTGGTGCTTCCTGGTGTCCCTCGTGCCCCTCGCCGTGCTCTTCGTCATCCAGCGGACGTTCTACGCCTACAACGACACGCGGACCCCGTTCTTCTTCACGCTGCTGCAGTGCGTGCTGGTCGCCGCGGGAGCCCTTGCGGCCGGCGCGGCCCTCGACCGCTCGGAACTCGCCGCCGGCGTCGCCCTCACCCAGTCTTTCGCCAGCATCGTGCAGGTGATCGTCGCGACGATCCTGCTCCGTCGACGGCTCTCCGGCATCGGCACGGGCTCGTGGCTCCCCGCGCTTGGACGCTTCGCCCTGGCTGCGATTCCCGCCGCCGCCGCCGGATGGGGGACCCTGCTCCTTCTGGGCGGACCCGAAGGATGGATGACGAGCAGCGTCGGGACCGGAATCGCCGGCGCCGCGGTGCTGGGCATCGTCGTCCTCGCCGTGTACATCGGCATCCTGGCCCTCTTCCGCACCCCCGAACTCGCCCCGGCGCTCGCGCTCGGTCGGCGGTTCCTCCCCAAGCGCTAGCCCCGGGGGCTGCGGAATACCCCGCGGCTACCATGGGTTTCATCCGACGGAATCAACGAGAGGAAGGCGCAAACGTGCGTCACGTCATCATCATCGGATCGGGCCCGGCCGGATACACGGCCGCCATCTACGCTGCCCGAGCCAACCTCGAGCCCCTCGTCGTCGCGAGTTCCGTCGAAGCCGGCGGCGATCTCATGAACACGACCGAGGTCGAGAACTTCCCCGGGTTCCCCGACGGCATCCAGGGTCCCGACCTCATGGCCAAGATGCAGGCGCAGGCCGAGCGCTTCGGCGCCCAGGTCCTATACGACGACGTCGTATCGCTCGAGCTCGACGGCCCCGTCAAGAAGATCACCCTCGGTAGCGGCAAGGTCGAAGAGGCCGTCTCTGTCATCTACGCCACCGGGTCGGCCTATCGCAAGCTCGGCCTCGAGGGCGAAGACCGCCTGTCCGGCCGCGGCGTCTCGTGGTGCGCCACCTGCGACGGCTTCTTCTTCCGTGACCGCACCATCGCCGTGGTCGGCGGTGGCGACTCCGCGATGGAAGAGGCCAACTTCCTGACGAAGTTCGCGTCGAAGGTCTACATCATCCACCGCAAGGACTCCCTCCGCGCCTCGAAGATCATGCAGGAGCGCGCGTTCGCGAACCCGAAGATCGAGTTCATCTGGAACAGCGCCGTCGACGAGATCCTCGGCGACGAGGCCGTCAACGGCGTGCGCCTGCGCTCGACCGTCGACGACTCCACGCGCGAGCTGCCACTGGACGGCCTGTTCGTCGCGATCGGAAACGACCCCCGCACGCACCTCGTCCACGACAAGCTGCAGCTGACCGACCAGGGCACCATCTGGGTCGACGGCCGTTCGTCGCGCACGTCGGTCGAGGGTGTCTTCGCCGCCGGCGACGTCATCGACCCGACCTACCGGCAGGCCATCACGGCCGCGGGCAGTGGCACCGTCGCCGCACTCGACGTGGAGCACTTCCTCGCCGCGCGCGGTGAGGCCGGCGAGCCCGCCGTCGCCGAGAGCCCCATCGAGGGCCTCCCCGACGCCGCGGTCGTCTGAGGAACAAAACCGAGCTCACCGGCGTTTTCACCAACTGACGCTTTCATCTAAGGAGAAATGCAATGACTGCCAAGGCGACGACCTCCGCAACGTTCGAGCAGGACGTCCTGCAGGCCGACGGACCCGTTCTCGTGGACTTCTGGGCCGAGTGGTGCGGACCGTGTCGCATGGTCGCCCCCGTTCTCGACGAGATCCAGAACGAGAACGCGGGCAAGATCACCGTTCTCAAGCTCAACGTCGATGAGAACCCCGACCTCGCGATGAAGTACCAGATCACCTCGATCCCCGCGATGAAGGTCTTCCAGGGCGGCGAGGTCAAGACGACCATCATCGGTGCGAAGCCCAAGTACGCGCTCGAGCAGGATCTCGCCGCCTTCCTCGGCTGAGATCTCTCGTCTGAACGTCCCCGGCGCCTTCTGGTGCCGGGGACGTTTGCGTTATGGGTACAGGGTTGTCGAAGAAGGGCCCCGGGGGCGCCGGAACTCCAGTAGCAGGGGCATCGAGCGTTCAGACAGCGAGACACCGACACTCTCACCGTTGCGGGTCACCGCGCGATCACCCTCGGACGAGATCGGGATGCCAGGACTCCTGGAAGTGCGGAGCACGTTCTCGTCGGTCAGATGATGAGTGCGGCCCCACGGGGGCCTGAGCGCCCCTCAGGAGGCGTCGAGGCGGGCGCTGGCATCCCAGCGCCGATGCGGCTCTTCATCGCCCAGGATGCGCCATACGGCCTTCGTGAGAGCGGGGTAGTCGAGGGCGATCTGCCGGAGCACACGGTAATTGCGTGCGCGGGTCGGACGGACGCCGCCGTTCTTCGAGATATTGTCAGCCCGCAGAATGAGCACGACCAGCTCGTCGACACTCGGTAGGTCTTCCATGAAGTCCCACGGGTCTTCACCCCCGCGCAGGCGCTCGTGGATCAAAACCGCGAGTTCGTCGGAGGCCTCCGCGCGCAGAAGCTCGAGGCTAGCGCGACGGCGCGGCTTGTCGTCGTTCGCTGTCACCGTTCCAGCGTACGTCGAGCCGCTGACATCGGGCCTCGGAACCCGTTCGCTGACCGCAAGAGAAGCACCCCAGCGAGCGCTCAGCCCGTGTAGCCCTCTTCGCCCCACGTCGCGAGAATGCGATTGAGGTCTTGAATGCTTGCAAAATCAATGCTGATCTGGCCTTTTTTCGCGCTCAGCGAGACCCGCACCTTGGTATCGAAGCGATCACCGAGCCTGTCGGCGATGGCGTCCAGACCCAGTTGCTGCGACCCGGCCCGGGGCTTCTGGCGCACGGGTGCAACGCCGGGCATCTTGGCCGCAGCTTCGGCCGCCCGCACCGAGAGATCCTCGTTGACGATCTTGTCGGCGAGCTTCTGCATTTCTTTGGGGTCGTCCAGCGAAAGGATGGCACGAGCGTGCCCAGCACTCAGGACACCCGCAGCGACGCGTTGCTGCACGGGCACCGGCAGCTTCAGCAGACGGATGGTGTTGCTGATCTGCGGGCGGGAGCGACCGATACGCGTCGCGAGCTCCTCCTGCGTGATGCCGAAGTCCTCCAGCAACTGCTGGTAGGCGGAAGCTTCTTCGAGCGGATTGAGCTGCGACCGGTGGAGGTTCTCCAAGAGGGCATCGCGGAGGAGGTACTCATCCTCGGTCTCGCGCACGACAGCCGGGATCGTCTCGAGCCCCGCCTCGCGAGACGCTCGAGTACGGCGCTCACCCATGATGAGTTCGTAGGTGCCGTCGCCCTTGTCCCGCACGACAACAGGCTGCAGAACTCCGAACTCACGGACGGAGTGGATGAGCTCCGCCAGATCGTCGGCGTCGAAGTGCGTACGTGGTTGGCGCGGGTTGGGAACGATCGACTTCGGGTCGATGTGGACGAGGCGCGCACCGGGCACCGTGACGAGTGACGAGTCGGACGTCTGATCGCCAACGGTCTCGACGGGAGCGTCCTTGCCCTTGACGTTCCCGTCGGGGAAGAACACGTCGACGGGACGCGCCTCCGACGGCTCCATGGTGGGGATGAGGGCGCCGATACCGCGGCCCAGACCGGTCCTCTTGGCCATCAGGAACCCTTCTTCGTGGTGTCGCGAGCGACGATCTCCACCGCGGCCTCGCGGTAGGCAATGGCGCCCGCTGACTGGCCATCGTACGCGATGACGGTCTGTCCGAAACTCGGAGCCTCCGAGACGCGTACCGAGCGGGGGATGACGGTGTTCAAGACCTCGTCCGTGAAGTGCAAGCGGACTTCCTCGGCGACCTGTTGCGCCAACCGGGTTCGTCCGTCGTACATCGTCAACAGAATGGTCGAGACATGTAAGCCCGGGTTCAGATGCTTCTGGATCATCTGCACGCTACCGAGTAGCTGACTGAGTCCCTCGAGCGCGTAGTACTCGCACTGGATGGGAATCAGAACCTCATCGGCGGCCGTGAAGGCGTTGATGGTCAGGAGCCCGAGAGATGGGGGGCAATCGATGATCACGAAGTCGAGACGATTTTCATCCCGATCGAGGTAATCACGTAGCGCTCCGCGGAGGCGATGCTCTCGCGCGACCTGCGACACGAGCTCGATCTCGGCGCCGGCGAGGTGGATTGTGCTGGGTGCGCACAAGAGGTTGGGGGACTCCGGGCTGGTCTGAATGATGTCCGCGAGAGGGAACTCATCTATGAGCACGTCGTACACGCTCGGAGTATCGGCACTATGCGCAACGCCGAGTGCCGTCGACGCGTTGCCCTGGGGATCGAGGTCGACGACCAGGACACGAGCTCCGACCGAGACCAGCGCCGCCGCGATGTTAACAGCCGTCGTGGTCTTACCGACCCCACCCTTTTGATTCGACACCGTGAACACGCGCGTGCGACCCGACAGCTCAACAGACGTCTCTTCGAGAGTCCGTCGACGGGCGGAGAGATTCGCGATCTCTCGTGCGATCGGGGAGTCGTCGAACGAAGACGACGCGGGCGCCTCATCGGACTGTTTCACGTGAAACGCACCTCTCCGTCGGCAACTCGCCCAGTCTACCCGCGCGCCCGGTGTGTGATGGCAGGGGCAGCGACTGGGCACGCCGGACCTTTCGTCGCTGCACACGCATCAGTCCCCGGGTCGTAGTCCCGCGAGCTCATGAGGGGGCACCCGGGTGCAGGGTGTCCGTTTTTGGCGTGATCTCCCGCCACGCCTTGTCATTATGTTTCACGTGAAACACTGAGTCCGCCCTACTCCTCCATCGTTTCGCGCCATCCGGGGCGGTGACGAGAACCGTCGGACAACAGCCCAGGGTTCCGCGACGCGAGTTCGGTGCTGGGTCAGCTGGCTACTCTTCAGCCGCTTACACTCAGCCGTCAGGGGCTAGCAATTGTGTTTCACGTGAAACTCTTCCGCCAGGATCCAAGCGGGCTCAACGCGTGTCTCCACCTCAGGATTGCGACCCTGGCGAGTTCGCCGCTCACCAACGTCACAACGAGACAAAGGCGGATCGTCTAGTGGCAGCGCGCGTTCACGGTCGATTCAAGGTACGAAGTAGTGCCTCGTAGCTCGATCTCACGCGCCGGTCGTCGGGCGGTCTCCATGACTGCGCAGCTGGCGTGCGCGCACCCCCTCAGTCGAAGCGCGCTGTGGAATCAAGAAGCAGTGCTAGCGCTGCATTGGATCGACTGGGAACCGAATTCGTATGGGCGTGAGCGAGCGAGACAGGGGATACGGGAGGCGAGACCTCTTCGTCGGTAATTGATTGACGTACCGCACCCGCCCGCTCCCGCTCAACGCTCGCACCAGCCGGCGGCGAGCGAGCGACCAGCCGTACGCACCCAGATCTTCACTCCGCGCAGACGCGCCGGGGTCACCCATCGACCTTCGGTTCACAAGCGAGGACGCAGCGAAGCCCACCCTTCTGCACCGACCCCGCGGTCGGAGCTCTGTCGCTGCGCCCCCAGGCAACGTCAGCCTCGCAGCAGACGCCGGGTCAGGTTCTGCGTGTAAGCGAGATTGCGGATGGAGGCCCGTCCCGTTTCGCGGCAGCGCAGCAGCAACAACTGGGCAGCAACACGGAAGACTCCCGCTGTCACCAGCGAGTGCCGGCAGCCCACGCAGAGCCCTACGCCCGTGGCAGTTCACGGCAGAACGCCCACCCGCATCCGCCTATGGGACTTTGCGCGAGAACGTAAGCGCCCCACCTACGGAAGATCCCGTCAAAACGTACATACTTCTGCCAACTGTCGGGCCAAGCGACCGCTCGTGGTCGCCCACAGAGGGCCGACACAGTGGTCCCCGATCGATGACCGCACACTATCCGCCCGGGGGCAACCGAGCGGCATGTCGAACTCGTCTTACCGCCGCGCAACTCGCTCGATGTTCTCGCTTTCAGCAGCCTCGGCGTCTTCTTGCGACCGCGTGACGCGACTTTCCTAAACTAGGACTACTGGCAGTTCTCGGAGCAGAGTCCGGCGGGGCTCGAGCTTCCCTCACGTTTGGTCCGTGCTCCAACTCCGCGCGGATCACGGCACTCCCTGCAGGCCTGGAGTTCACGACCCCACTGCCCTCGTCACAGGGCCTGTTTCACGGGAAACATCTCCGAAGAGAGGACTGACACGGCAAGCTCGGCGAGAACCTGGCGGGGGAGCGGGAAACGGGCCACCGCCCGCAGCATTGCAATGCGCCGTCGATGGAGCGGCTCGCCATCAAGGGTCTCCTGTGGGACCGCGACTCGACCCCCACGAACGAGTCACACCAGATTACCGCTACCCAGGTACGGCGATGCCGGTGTTTCACGTGGAACAACTGAGGAGAGGGGGTAACACGGTGAAATCGGCGAGACCCGGGCAGGGGAGGGAGAAGCGGGCCACCCCCCGCAGCGTTGCAATGCACCCAACGGTGAAGCGGCTCGCCACCGTGGGATTCCTGCGGGACCGTGTCCCGAGCCCACAAACAAGTCGCACCAGATTTCCGCTACCCAGGCACCGCGATCCGATGTTCCACGTGAAACATCCCCGAAGAAGGGACTGATACGGCAAACTCGGCGACAACCCGGCGGGGAGGAGGAAACGGGTCGCCGCCCGCGGCACTGCAATGCACCGTCGGTGACGCAGGTCGCCATCGAGGGTCTCCTGCGGCACCGCAATTCGACCCCACGAACGAGTCACACCATGGTGCCGCTACCCAGGTGCGGCAGTGCCGATGTTTCACGTGAAACAGCGTGACGGAGCGGGCCGCCTGATGGACTTTTTCATCTGCAGTCAGCACGGAAACTGGATGTCCAAGTCGGACGCTGGAGCGACGCGCGCGAACGTGCCACGAATGGAACAGAACCGTCACTCGGCCGAACTTCGTATACGAACAACCCCGCCGTCTCCATCTCACCACTTAGGCCAATCAGCTGTAGTTGACGTTTCACGTGAAACACCGCGTGTTACTGAAGCATCCCCACACTCTCCCGGATACCTCGGATCCGACCATCGCGCGCCACTGACGCTGCACCGGGCCTAGCGGCTCCTGGCCACTTCCGCAGCGCTACCACCTCGCGCCACTGCCATACGTACGGACGATCTAACGTGACACCAAACGGCACCGGCGCACCGCACAGTCCGACCGACAGCGCGCCGGGGGAGCCCACTTCGCCGCAGCATCGCAATCCCCGCCGTCGACCACCAATAGCCTCCGAGTCCAAGCCAGGCTGTTGCCACGGGTGGGGGAGAGTCCCCTGCCCCATCCGAACCATCACCAAAGCCAGTCAATGACCCGTTCCCTCATCCGTGAAGATGCGTAAGCCGATTTACCCGAGTGGGTCTGATGGCCCAGCGCCTGATCCCGAGAACCCGCGACGGGTCGGTGCGCCTCATACCGATCGCGCGCCCTACGCCTCGCTCCCGCGATCACTGCCGTCTACGAACCCTTTGCGGCGCCGTGAAAATTCCGCCAGGCACAATGGCAGGCAGATTGCCATGGTGTGGCGACCACCCTCCCCGCGTCAGCGGCAGAGGGCCCGGTTCGCGACAAGGGCGTGTCCGATAAACGTTTCCGCTGTGCGGCATCGGGTGGGCGCCTCCGTGCGGCTATACCCTGCCAGCGTCTGGTTGTTTCCACTATGGTCGTGGGCATGACCAGGGTTCACGTACGAGCGACGTACGTTGAGATCCCGGCAGAGGATTTGGAACGTGCGGAACGCTTCTACCGCGGTCTCTTCGGTGCCTCGGTGCGGCGGACGGTCGTTGACGGTCATCAGTGTTACATCCTCGATGACGATTCGGACGCAGCGGGCGCGGTCATCGCTTTGATGCAGGGCAAATCGTACGTTCCATCCATCGATGGCACTCGCGTCTACGTGTCGGTGGACAACGTCGAAGCAATGGTAGCGAGGGCGCAAAAGCTCGGTGGATCGGTGCTGTACCCCGTTACAGAAGTCGCCGACGGCCTGATTGTTGCAGAGCTGGCTGACAGCGAGGGTAACCGGATCGCCCTCAGCAACCAGTAGTGCGGGCGTGACGTGTCGCTGACGGGGCGAGCCCACCGCGATCCGTTGGGGATGTCTGAGACGCCCGGCTGATGTCGCGGATTCACGTACTTTCGGATGCTCAGTGGGCGTTGATTGAGGAAATGCTTCCCCGCCCCACCGGTCGGCCGGGGCGGAAGTTCTCCGACGCGAGGCTGATGGTCGAGGCGATCATCTACCGTTACCGGTGCGGGATCGCCTGGCGGGACCTATCGCAACTGTTCGGCCTATGGCAGACGGTGTGAACCTGTCATTATCGGACGGCTGTCACCGGAACCTGAGACACCGATAAAACGAGAACACCGCGGAACCCCAGGCGATCCGCGAGCAAGACTTCGACCGTCATTCACCTGCGTCTACTCGTGGATCGAACGCACACGACACGGACGAGACAGCCGGCTGAAGTCAGGCCGCCGGTGAGGCGAAAGGGCAAGTATCCATAGGAAGTACATAGGAAACAGCATGAGCCGATGCCGCTCGCTGAAGTGAATGGCGAACTGGAAGGTCAACGACTGACGGTGGCGAGAAAGACCCGCGTCGGCTCCTCGAGGACACCCTCGCCGACGACTTCGACAGAGACATCGCTGAGGCCGTACTTGCGCACCTGCTTCGAGGCGGCCTCGACCTCGGCACCGACATTGGCGCCCTTGAGAAAGACCAGACGACCGCCGGGACGCACCAGGGGAGCGGTGAACGGCAGAAGGGTCCGCAGAGCACTCACCGCACGAGCTGTCGCCACGTCGAACACTCGACCCTCAGCCCACTCCTCGCCACGCATACGCGCGACGGTGACGTTCTCCAATTCGAGCTCGGCCACCTGCTCCGACAACCACGCCGTACGGCGCTCCATGGGCTCGATGAGCGTCCACTCGACGTCCGGTCGGGCGATGGCGAGCACGAGCCCGGGCAGGCCGGCACCAGAGCCCACGTCGACGGCGCGACCCTCGAAGAACGGCGCCGCGATAGCGCTGTTCAGAATGTGACGCGTCCACAGTCGCGGCACCTCGAGCGGGCCGATGAGCCCACGTTCCTCGCCGTGGACCGCGAGATTCTCGGTGAAGCGACGAGCCTTCTCGAGATTCACACCGAAGAGCGTCGATGCAGCACTCGGCTCACTTTCGAGCTGTTCCGGCATCCTGAGGCTCAGCCGCGGCGGAGCACGGTGTGACGATCGGCGCCCTCACCGAAGGACTCGGACGAGAAACCGCGATCGGCCGCGATGTCGTGCACCAGCTTGCGCTCGTAGCTCGACATCGCCGGGAGCGATGCCTGCGACGCACCCTCGTCGAGACGAGCGATCGCCCGATCGACGAGGTTCTCGAGCTGACGCTGGCGCGCGTCGCGGGATCCACCGATATCGAGGATGAGCCGTGAGAACCGGCCCGTCGCATTCTGCACCGCGAGACGCGTGAGCTCCTGAAGAGCCTGCACCGTGTCGGGGTGCGAGAGGGTCGACAGAGCCGCCGCATCCTCGGCCTCGACAGAGACGTACGCGCGTCCTGCGCGCACGTCCATGGCGAGGTCACCGTCGATATCGGCGATGTCGAGAAGGCCCTCGAGGTAGTCGGCGGCGATGTCGCCTTCCTGCTCGAGCTGTTCCTCGGTGGCGGCAGTCTGCTCGGGTGCGATCTGATCGGACGTCGTCATCGTGATCTCCGGTTCTCAGGAGGCGGGTGCGGAACCGGCGTTGCCAGCGGATCCACCCGCGGCGCCGGTGTTCTTCGTGGACTGCTGCTTCTTCGCGCGCTGCTTGCCCACCGGCTGCTGGCGCTTCGGCTGGGCCGCACGAGCCTTCTCGGTCTCTTCGAGCAGTCGCTGCTGCTCAGCGCGGTACTTCTCGATGGGAACGACCTTGCCCGACGAATCGATGGCCTTGCCCTTGCGCGCCAAGCGCTCCTCGCGAGCCTTCGCGGCGTCGGAACCGGGAGTCGGCATCTCGCGGATGACCACGAACTGCTGAACCATCGTCCACAGGTTGCTCACGAACCAGTAGATGACGACACCGAGCGGGAAGAACACACCCGAGAAGATGAACGCCAGCGGCAGGATGTAGAGCATGATCTTCTGCATCTGGTACGCCTGACCGGTCTTGGCCTCGGGCGACAGGTTCTTCGAGATGATCTGCAGCTGCGTGAAGAACTGCGAGCCGATCATGAGCACGACGAGCGTCAGCAGAATCGCGACGGTGACCTGGCCATCGGCCTGGCCCCATGCGGTGACCAGGTTGACGTGCATGGACGCCACATCGAACAGGCGCGCGTCGTAGAACTCGGTCGTCAGTTCGGGAGTCAGCAGACCCACACCGCCGATACCGCTCGCGGCGTGCTTCGACACGTCGTTCAGCACGCTGAACAGCGCGAAGAAGATCGGCATCTGCACGAGCAGGGGCAGGCAGCTCGAAACCGGCGTCGTCCCGTGCTTCTTGTACAGCGCCATGGTCTCGCGGCTCATCGCCTCGCGGGACAGCTGGTCGCGCTTGCCCTTGTACTTCTCCTGCACCTTGCGCAGCTCGGGAGCGATCTCCATCATCTTGCGCTGGCTCTTGATCTGCTTCACGAAGAGCGGGATCAGGGCGGCGCGCACGATGAGCACGAGGCCCACGATCGACAGAACCCAGGTGAGGCCGGCCGCGGGAGCCATGCCCAACGCGGTGAAAAGGGCGTGCCACCCCACCAGCACGAGTTCGACCACCCATTTCAGTGGCCAGAGGATGGTCCCAATGAGATCGAATTGCACGATCAGTCCTTTCGGGAGGGCACGACGAATCCGTGCCGAGTGAGTTCGTGGCGGAAGGCCCGATGAGGACGGACGTCGTCGATGCCACCCTGAGCCCAGGGATGACAGCGTGCGAGACGGGCCGCGGTGAACGCGATGCCCTTCACGAGTCCATGCTGCTGCACGGCACCCACCGAATAGGCGGAGCAGGACGGGTAGTACTTGCACACGTCGCCGTAGACGTGCGAGATCGTCGCTCGATACGCGTGCAACAGCGCCAGCCCCGCATTGCGGGGGAGGAGCGGGATGGATGCCATGACACCGTCGGCCGTGAGCCGACCGGCCCCCGTGGACGAGGTCGGGAGAGTCGAGGCACTCATACCGATGCTTTTCGTTCGAGGCATCGCACCACTTCGGCGCGGAGAGTCGGATAGTCGACGGTCGCGGCCGAGGGCAGCGCACGGATGACAATCGAGGCGCCCCCGCGAACAGACGGGAGCGCCTCGGCGCACACCGCCTTGAGGCGGCGGCGAATGGTGTTGCGGGTGACTGCGGAGCCGACCTGTCGACTCACGATGAAGCCGAACCGGGGCGAATCGGTCTCAGCCGAGGTTCCGACGTAGGTCACGGTGTGCGCTCCGGCACAGCGAGTGCCCCGTCGGACCGTGGCTTTGTAGTCCGATCCGCGGGTGAGTCGGTTCGGCTTCGCGAGCACCGGGTCCGTCAGGCCGAGAGCTCGGTGCGGCCCTTGGCGCGACGTGCGGCCAGGATGCCACGGCCGGCACGCGTACGCATGCGGGCGCGGAAGCCGTGCTTCTTGGCGCGGCGGCGGTTGTTGGGCTGGAAGGTGCGCTTGCTCATGGGTCACTCCGGAGGTGATGTCGCCCGATGCTCTTCTGCCGGGGACGGGGGTCGGGACTGCCGTATAGGCATAAGTCAACCGACTAAGGCTACGTCGAGCGCGGCGTTAACTCAAACCGAGAACGCGACCGCCCATTATCCCCAGGCGTTGTACACAAGCGTGGAAAAGACACGCGGCCGCGTCCTACAGTGGATTTTGCTCCGACAGGGCCTCGAACTAGCGTGGCCCCGGAAGTTATCCACAGGTTCGACGCGACACGTCGATCACCCGTCGCGTCAACACCCCGGAGGGGCTATGTCTCTGCACGAAGCACCGGATGTACCCGTCTGGTCATCCGTGTTGGACCATCTTCTCACCGACGACCGCGTCACCCCGCAGCTGCACGGCTTCCTGAACCTCGCCGTTCCGCAGGGCGTCATGGGGGGCACCCTCTATCTCGACGTGCCGAACGACCTCACGGCAGCCCAGTTCAACAAGCGCATGCGCACGCCGATCCTCGAGGCACTCGCCCACGTGCAGGGAGAAGATCCTCAGATCGGCACGTTCCGCGTCGTCGTGAACCCCGATGTGATCGAGACGCAGCGCAGCTCCTCCGCCGCTCCGCAGGAAGAGCGGCCGCAGGCGGCACCCGCGCTCTCGACCATCAACGAGCAGGCTCCCGAGCCGATCGTCCCGGCGTCGCGGAACGACACCCGCCTCAATCCGAAGTACACCTTCGACAACTTCGTCATCGGGCAGTCCAACCGTTTCGCGCACGCCGCGGCGGTCGCTGTCGCCGAAGCGCCGGCCAAGGCGTACAACCCCCTCTTCATCTACGGCGACTCGGGGCTCGGCAAGACCCACCTCCTGCACGCGATCGGCGACTACGCCGCGAGCATGTACGCCGGCATCCGGGTCCGCTACGTCTCGAGCGAAGAGTTCACGAACGACTTCATCAACTCGATCGCCAACAACCGGGGCTCGGCTTTCCAGGCGCGCTATCGCGACGTCGACATCCTGCTGATCGATGACATCCAGTTCCTGCAGGGCCGTGCCGAGACGCAGGAAGCCTTCTTCCACACGTTCAACACGCTGCACGACCACGACAAGCAGGTGGTCATCACGAGCGACCTGCCGCCGAAACAGCTGACCGGCTTCGAAGACCGCATGCGCAGCCGCTTCGAGTGGGGTCTGATCACCGACGTCCAGGCGCCCGACCTCGAGACGCGCATCGCGATCCTCCGCAAGAAGGCGCAGAGCGAACGACTTCTCATTCCCGACGACGTGCTCGAATACATCGCCACGGTCGTCTCGTCGAACATCCGCGAGCTCGAGGGCGCCCTCATCCGTGTCTCCGCGTTCGCCAGTCTGAATCGCTCGACGCTCGACATGTCGCTCGCCCAGACGGTCCTTCGCGACATCATCGACCAGGACGACGCGAACGTGATCTCGCCGACGGACATCATCACGGCGACCGCGCAGTACTTCAAGCTGTCGGTCGACGACCTCTACGGTTCGAGCCGCTCGCAGGCGGTGGCCACCGCGCGTCAGATCGCGATGTACCTCTGCCGTGAGCGCACGAGCCTCTCGCTCCCCAAGATCGGGCAGCTGTTCGGAAACCGCGACCACACGACCGTGATGTACGCGTACAAGAAGATCAGCGACCTCATGAAGGAGCGTCGATCGATCTTCAATCAGGTTTCGGAGATCACCAGCCAGCTCGGCCGCATGCGCTGAGCGCCTGTCTCCCGAAGGGGCCCGACCACCACCGGTGGCTCGGGCCCCTTCGCTTTTTCTGCCCCTGACCGGGCGTGGAGCGTCTCTCACGGGGTGTTTCCGGGGTGGTTCTACACAGTGTGGAAAACCTGTGGATAACTCGATTTTCCTCGGGATGATCTGTGCACTGAGGCGTTAACGCTGTGGAGGAGCAGGGGGAGGTCGTCTCGACGACCGGTGTTAACTCGACAGGCTCTCCGCAGCTCGTCCACAGTTAACAGACCCCCGGTTCCCTTCTGTTAACAAGCGTGTCGCGAGTTATCCACACTCTCCACAGCTGTTAACAAGATGAAGATCCAAGTTCTTTGTTAAGAGAGATTCGATGACCTTGCCGTGGGGACGTCGCTCGGCGGGCGTCACCGAAAGGGGGCACTAGCATGGGTAAGCCATACCCGCCGTCAAGGGAGCACCCGTGAAGTTCCACGTCAATCGCGATGTGTTCAGCGAAGCCGTCTCGTTCGTGGTCAAGCTCCTGCCCCAGCGAAACCCGCAGCCGATCCTGGCCGGTGTGCTCATCGAGGCCAACGAACAGGGACTCACCCTCGCCGCCTTCGACTACGAGGCTTCGGCGCGCACGACGATCGAGGCGACCGTCGACGAGCCCGGCACGATCCTGGTGCACGGCCGACTCCTCAGCGACATTGCGAGCCGTCTGCCCAACGCTCCGATCCAGATCACGGTCGACGACGACGGTGGCATCCTGCTGACCTGCGGCTCCGCGCGCTTCACGCTCGCCTCCATGCCCGTGCAGGAGTACCCGGCCATCCCCGAGGTCACGGGCGAGTCCGGTCTCGTTCCCGCGGACGAGTTCGCCACGGCGATCGCACAGGTCGCGTTCGCGGCCTCGCGCGACGACGTGACCCCCGTCCTCACCGGCGTGCAGCTCGAGGTCTCCGGCACCCGCTTGAGCCTGGTCGCAACCGACCGCTACCGCGTCGCGCTCCGCGAGATCCCGTGGGATGGCGGAGCCGTGGCATCTGATGAGACCACTTCCGCTCTCGTGCCCGCGCGTACGCTGCAGGAAGTCGGCAAGACCTTCGCCCACAGCGGCGACATCTCCATCGCCTTCTCGGGCTCGGGCGACCGCGAGATCATCGCTTTCTCGTCGGGCAACAAGACCGTCACGTCGTTGCTCATCAAGGGCAACTTCCCGCCCGTGCGCCGGCTCTTCCCCGCGCAGACCGAACACCACAGCGTGGTCAACACCGCCGAGCTCGTCGAAGCGGTCCGTCGCGTGGCCCTCGTGCTCGATCGCTCCGCGCCGCTGCGTTTCACTTTCGGCCCCGACGGTGTCTCGATGGACGCGGCCGGTACCGAGCAGGCGCGCGCAACCGAGTCGGTCGACGCGACGCTCGTGGGCGACGAGGTCACTCTCGGCCTGAATCCGCAGTACCTCATCGAATCGCTCGGTGCCGTCCGCAGCGAATTCACGCGCATCACCTTCACCTCGAGCGACAACGCGAACAAGCTCAGCCCCGTGCTGGTCACCCCGCAGACGTCGGTCGAGAAGGGCGGCGAGGGGACGTTCAAGTACCTCCTGCAGCCCAACCTGCTGTTGCGCTGAGCGGCAACCCACGCTGCCGTGTCGGAGGCGGCGGGTAGTCTGACTCGGTGATCGTGGAGCAGCTCGGACTGAAGGACTTCCGCAATTACGCGGAAGCCGATGTCATGCTCTCCCCGGGGGCCAACGTGTTCGTCGGCCGCAACGGCCAAGGCAAGACGAACCTGGTCGAGGCGGTGGCGTATCTTGCGACTCTCGGCTCGCACCGCGTCTCCAACGACGCCCCTCTCGTGAAAGACGGGACGGATGCCGCGATCGTGCGCGCCCGGCTCGCCCACGGTGAGCGCAGCGTCCTGCTCGAGTTGCAGCTGAACCGCCAGGGCACGAACAAGGCCCGCGTCAACGGCGTCAACGTCCGCACTTCCGAGCTCCCCCGGTACGCACAGGTGGTCCTCTTCGCCCCCGAAGACCTGCAGATCGTGCGAGGCGACCCCTCCGCCCGCCGCAGGTTCGCCGATCAGCTCATCGTCCAGCGCACCCCGCGCATGGCCGGAGTGCTCGCCGACTACGATCGCGTGCTCCGCCAGCGCAGCGCCCTGTTGAAGTCGGCGCGCGCTCGGGGACTCCGCGGCGAGGCGCTGAGCACTCTCGACGTCTGGGACGACAAGCTCGTCACCCTGGGCACCGAGGTGATCGAGGCGCGAAGCGCGCTGGCATCCGACCTCTCCGATCCCGTGGCCACGGCCTATGCAGCGATCGCCGGCGCCGACCACGAACCGCGGCTGTCGTGGGCGCTCTCCGTGGGCGGCGGCGACCCCGAAGAGGGGGATGCCGTCGACGGCGCGCGATCGAGCGAGCCCCTGGCCGATCAGTTCCGGGCAGCCCTCGCGGCGAAGCGTTCGGCCGAGCTCGAGCGCGGTCTGACCCTCGTGGGCCCGCACCGCGACGATCTGGTGCTGCGCGTTCGGGGTCTGCCGGTCAAGGGCTACGCCTCGCACGGAGAGTCGTGGTCGGTCGCGCTCGCTCTGCGCCTGGCATCCGCCGAACTCCTCCGCGCCGAGTCGCGTCTGGGCGACCCGGTTCTCATCCTCGACGACGTGTTCGCCGAGCTCGACGCCGGCCGCCGCACCCGACTGGCCGAGCTGGCCGGTGGCTACGAGCAGGTCATCGTCACCTCGGCCGTCGAAGAAGATGTGCCCGATGTCCTGCGGGCACACGTCGTCCGCGTCGAGGCGGGCCGCATCGAGGAGCCCCGCGGTGAGTGACGACGCCGAGATCCCCGAAACGATGTCGACCTACTTGCGGCTTCGTGGGCTCGAGCCCTCTCCGTACCGCAAGAAGAAGCGTCGTCGTCGGGCCGACGACGGCGAGAACGCTCCCTTCAGCCCGGGCCGCGACCCGCGCGGTCTGGGCGATGTGATCTCGGCGCTGACCCAGTCGGCGGGGTGGGAGCCCCAGCTCTCGCGCGAGGACCTCGTGCGCACGTGGGATCAGGTAGCCGGAGCCGACACCGCGGCGCACACGCGCCCGGTGGCCCTCGAGAACGGAACGCTCACCGTTCAGGCCGATTCGACGGCGTGGGCCAAGCAGTTGCAGTTCATGCGCGCGCAGATCCTGTCGGAGATCCTTCGGCGCTTCCCCGAGGCCGGTGTCGAGGCGATCCGGTTCGTAGGCCCGGACGTCCCCTCGTGGAAATGGGGGCCCAGAGCCGTTCCAGGCCGCGGTCCGCGCGATACCTACGGCTGAGTCATGGTCGATCCCGGCTCGACGCGATTTATCCCCGCGTAGGGGCGTACAAGCCATTTCGAGAGCCCTTCCGCGATAGGATGGGAGTTCCGACGAATCGATCTGGAGCGCGCGTACCTATGACGTCCGAAAACCCCGACAGCGTTTCCGAGGAACCCGAAGTCCCCGCCGCGGCGAAGAAGGTTCCCAACGAGTACGGGGCGGACGCCATCCAGGTGCTCGAGGGCCTCGAGGCCGTTCGCAAGCGTCCCGGTATGTACATCGGCTCCACGGGTGAGCGCGGTCTGCACCACCTCGTGCAAGAGATCGTCGACAACTCCGTCGACGAGGCGCTGGCCGGCTACTGCGACACGATCCAGGTCACGATCCTCGGTGACGGCGCCGTGCGCGTGGTCGACAACGGCCGCGGCATCCCGGTCGACATGCACCGCACCGAGGGCAAGTCCACCGTCGAGGTCGTGCTCACCGTGCTGCACGCCGGCGGAAAGTTCGGCGGGGGCGGCTACGCCGTCTCGGGCGGTCTGCACGGTGTCGGCTCGTCGGTCGTGAACGCCCTCTCCACGCGCCTCGAGGTCGAGGTCCGGCGCCAGGGGCACGTGTGGCGTCAGTCGTTCCGCGACGGCGGTGTGCCGCTCGCTCCGCTCTCGAAGGACGAAGAGAGCGACGAGACGGGAACGACGATCACCTTCTGGCCGGATGCCACGATCTTCGACACCATCGACTTCGACTACGACACCCTGCGCACGCGCTTCCAGCAGATGGCCTTCCTCAACAAGGGCCTGCGCATCAGCCTGCGCGACGAGCGTCCGCAGTCCGTCATCACGGAGGGCGAACCGGGCGAAGAGGTCACCGAAGCCCGTCACGACACGTTCCTCTACGAGCGTGGGCTCGTCGACTACGTCGAGCACCTCAACCGCGTGCGCAAGGCCGACGTGGTCAACGACGAGATCATCGAGGTCGAGTCCGAGGACACCGATCGAAAGATCGCCCTCGAGCTCGCGATGCAGTGGACGACCGCATACACCGAGAACGTCTTCACCTACGCGAACACGATCAACACCCACGAAGGCGGCACTCACGAAGAGGGTTTCCGCGCCGCGCTGACGACGCTCGTGAACCGTTACGCCCGCGCGAACAACCTCCTCAAAGAGAAGGACGACAACCTCACCGGCGACGACATCCGCGAGGGTCTTACCGCGGTCATTTCGGTCAAGCTGTCGGAACCGCAGTTCGAGGGTCAGACCAAGACCAAACTCGGAAACACCGAGGCGCGCGCCTACGTGCAGAAGGTCGTGGGCGACAAGCTCGGCGATTGGTTCGACCGCAATCCGGGTCAGGCCAAGAACATCATCCGCAAGGCGATCGACGCCGCGACCGCGCGCCTCGCCGCGCGCAAGGCACGCGAGACCGCTCGCCGTAAGAGCGTGTTCGAGTCGGCCGCGATGCCCGACAAGCTGAAGGACTGCACCTCGAAGGATCCCTCGATCAGCGAGATCTTCCTCGTCGAGGGTGACTCGGCCGGTGGCTCCGCGGTGCAGGGTCGCGATCCGCACACGCAGGCAATCCTGGCGCTGCGCGGCAAGATCCTGAACGTCGAGCGCGCGCGTCTCGACCGCGCCCTGGGCAACAAGGAAGTCCAGGCCATGATCCAGGCCTTCGGCACGGGCATCGGCGAAGACTTCGACATGGCCAAGGCGCGGTATCACAAGATCGTGTTGATGGCCGATGCCGACGTCGACGGTCAGCACATCACGACGCTGTTGCTCACGTTGTTGTTCCGCTACATGCGCGGGCTCATCGAGGCCGGCTACGTCTACCTCGCTCAGCCGCCGCTGTACCGACTGAAGTGGTCGAACCACCCCCACGAGTACGCGTACAGCGACCGCGAGCGCGACGCGATGCTGATCGACGGACAGGCCTCCGGTCGCCGCATCCCCAAGGACAACGGCATCCAGCGCTACAAGGGTCTCGGCGAGATGAACGATCACGAGCTGTGGGAGACCACGATGGACCCGCAGACGCGCACGCTGAAGCAGGTCACGATCGACGACGCCGCCGCAGCCGACGAGATCTTCTCGGTGCTCATGGGCGAGGACGTCGAGTCGCGACGCAGCTTCATCCAGCGCAACGCCAAAGACGTCCGCTTCCTCGACATCTGATCTCGCACGACGCATTCATCACGGAACTGAGAAGACATGGCTGACGACATCACGCCCGAATCCGACGACGTCCGCGGCGAGCCGGCGCACGACCACGGGAAGATCGACCAGGTCGACCTCCAACTCGAGATGCAGCGGAGTTATCTCGACTACGCGATGAGCGTCATCGTCGGGCGCGCTCTGCCCGATGTGCGTGACGGCCTCAAGCCCGTGCACCGCCGTGTGATCTACGGCATGTACGACGGCGGTTTCCGTCCCGACAAGTCGTTCTCGAAGTGCGCCCGTGTGGTCGGCGAGGTGATGGGTCACTACCACCCGCACGGTGACGCCCCCATCTACGACGCCCTCGTGCGCCTCGTGCAGCCGTGGTCTCTGCGCTACCCCCTCGCTCTCGGTCAGGGCAACTTCGGTTCGCCCGGCAACCAGGGTGCGGCCGCGCCCCGATACACCGAGACCAAGATGGCTCCTCTCGCGCTCGAGATGGTGCGCGACATCGAAGAAGAGACCGTCGACTTCCAGGACAACTACGACGGTCAGACCCAGGAACCGACGGTCCTTCCCGCGCGCTTCCCGAACCTGCTCGTCAACGGTTCGGTCGGCATCGCGGTCGGCATGGCCACGAACATCCCCCCGCACAACCTGCGCGAGGTCTCGTCCGGTGCCCTCTGGGCCCTCGAGAACCCGGATGCCACGCGCGAGGAGCTGCTCGAAGCGCTGATGGAGCGCATTCCCGGCCCCGACTTCCCGACGCGTGCGCAGATCCTCGGCACCCGCGGCATCAAGGACGCCTACCGCACCGGCCGAGGCTCGATCACGATGCGGGCCGTCGTCAACATCGAGGAGATCCAGGGCCGCACGTGCCTCGTGATCACCGAGCTGCCCTACCAGGTGAACCCCGACAACGTCGCCGTCAAGATCGGCGACCTCGCTCGCGAGGGCAAGATCACGGGCGTCGCCGACATCCGCGACGAGAGTTCGGGGCGCACCGGTCAGCGCTTGGTCGTCGTGCTCAAGCGCGACGCCGTCGCGAAGGTCGTGCTGAACAACCTGTACAAGCACACGCAGCTGCAGGAGAACTTCGGCGCGAACATGCTCGCGATCGTCGACGGCGTGCCCCGCACCCTGTCTCTCGACGGCTTCATCAGCCTGTGGATCGACCACCAGGTCGAGGTCATCGTGCGTCGCACGCAGTACCGCCTCCGCAAGGCCGAGGAGCGCATGCACATCCTGCGCGGCTATCTGAAGGCGCTCGACGCGCTCGACGACGTCATCGCGCTCATCCGTCGGTCGCCGACGGCTCAGGATGCCAACGAGGGCCTGCAGAAGCTTCTCGACATCGACGACATCCAGGCGCAGGCCATCCTCGACATGCAGCTGCGTCGACTCGCGGCCCTCGAGCGTCAGAAGATCGTCGACGAGGCCACCGAGCTCGAGGCGCGGATCGCGGACTACAACGACATCCTCGCCACCCCCGCCCGTCAGCGCACCATCATCCGCGACGAACTCACGGCGATCACCGACCGCTTCGGCGACGACCGTCGCACCGAGATCCTGCACGGATTCGACGGCGACGTCTCGATCGAAGACCTCATCGCCGAAGAAGAGATGGTCGTCACGGTTACCCGCGACGGCTACATCAAGCGCACACGCAGCGACAACTACCGCTCGCAACATCGCGGCGGCAAGGGTGTGAAGGGCGCGCAGCTGCGCGCAGACGACGTGGTCGAGCACTTCTTCGTCACCACGACGCACCACTGGCTGTTGTTCTTCACGAACAAGGGTCGCGTGTACCGCTCGAAGGCCTACGAGGTCCCCGAGGCCGGTCGGGATGCCAAGGGTCAGCACGTCGCGAACCTCCTCGCCCTTCAGCCCGATGAGGAGATTGCGCAGATCCTCGACATCCGCGACTACAACGTCGCGACGTACCTCGTGCTCGCGACCCGCAACGGTCTCGTCAAGAAGACCCGCCTCGACGAGTACGACACCAACCGACAGGGCGGTGTGATCGCCATCAAGCTCCGCGGCCAGGTCGCGGAAGAGGGCGACGAGGCGGAACAGGGCGGTGCGGACGAGCTGGTCAGCGCCATGTTGGTCGACGAGGGCGATGACATCCTGCTCATCAGCCGCCTCGGACAGTCGCTGCGGTTCTCCGCCACCGACAGCGCGCTGCGACCGATGGGTCGGTCGACCTCAGGCGTGAAGGGTATGGACTTCCGCGAGGGGGACAGCCTGCTCTCGGCATCGGTGGCGAAGGACGACGAATTCGTCTTCGTCGTGACCGAGGGCGGATACGCCAAGCGCACCGCGGTCACCGAGTACCGCATGCAGAACCGCGGTGGTCTGGGCATCAAGGTGGCTCGTCTGACCGATGATCGCGGCGTTCTCGCGGGCGGAATGATGGTGTCGGAGGGCGACGAGGTCCTCGTGGTTCTTGCCAGCGGCAAGGTGGTACGCTCTGCCGTGGCCGAGGTCCCCGCCAAGGGGCGCGACACCATGGGTGTCGTGTTCGCACGAGCCGGAGGTGATGACAGGATCATCGCCATCGCCCGAAACGCAGAGCGGAACCTGACCGAGACGACGGAGACGACCACGGAGCCCGCCGCTTCCCCCGCGGACGAGGCCGACGCCTCCTCCTCCGAGACCCCCGAGGAAAGTACTGACGCATGAGCACGGTAGCCGACAAGCTCGCCAAGAAGTCGACTCACAAGACCCCCGCCAAGCAGGTCCGACTGCGCCTGGTGTACATCGACTTCTGGTCGGCGGTGAAGCTGTCGTTCCTGGCGGCGGTCGCCCTGGCCATCGTCACGGTGGTCTCGTACTTCCTGATCTACCTCGTCGTATCGGCGACACTGCTGACGAAGCTCGATGAGTTCTTCACCAGCTTTACCGACGGTGGTGCGACCCTGTCCCAGTACGTCGGCCTTCCCCAGGTGATGGCGTTCGCGGCCATCATCGCCATCTTGAACCTCGTCATCGTCACGGTGCTGGGCGCCGTGATGGCGGGCATCTACAACCTGGCGGTCAAGGTCACCGGTGGCCTTCTCGTCGGGTTCACCTCGAACTGACGTCGATTCGTCAAAACCTCGCGAGTCCGGTAAAGTCTTCGAGGTTGACATCACGTCAGCGAGACGGGGCTATAGCTCAGGCGGTTAGAGCGCTTCACTGATAATGAAGAGGTCCCAGGTTCAAGTCCTGGTAGCCCCACCCCTTCCCTCGCGGGGCCTTAGCTCAGCTGGTAGAGCGCCTGCTTTGCAAGCAGGATGTCAGGAGTTCGAATCTCCTAGGCTCCACAATCGAGAAAGAAGAGCCGGTCCATCGGGACCGGCTCTTCTTCTTTTCCGCCGTCGCTCTCACGAGGCGCGTCGTCGCCGCCCTCTTCGGAGCAGAACGACGGATGCCGTGTACAGGACCGCTCCGCCGACCGCGAGGACCGTGTTCATCCCCTGCAGCGTCACGGCGAAGGGCGGGAGGAATGCGCAGAACCACGCGATCGCCAGGATGACCGATCCCGGTGCCGGCGGAAGGTCGCCCAGCGCCTCGAATCGGATCAGGATCAACGAGAGCAACCCGAGCACGATCGCCGTCGCCAGGAAGACCAGGGGGCGCGTCGCCCACCACTGCGGACTCGCGGGTGCGGGAGCTGCGCCGGGGATGAGCAGGGCGATCCCCGAGATGATGAGGATGACGGGCAGGTGCCACAGGTACACCGTCATCAGGCGGGACCCGACCGCGAACACCACCCCCTGCGCGAGGCGCGTGCGCATGAGCGCGGTGAGCGCGGGCTTCGCCAGACGCAGCAGACACGCCTGAGCGAGGCCGAACAGCACGAGGGGAAGAGTGGGCGGGTTGAGATTCGCCAGCATGTTGTCGGAGTAGGGCCCCCACACGACCACGGCGCCGACCACGAGGTAGCAGGCGGTCGCGAGGGCGAGGAGAGATACCGCCGAGCGGCGATCGAACCACCCGTCGCGGTACCAGAATCCCAGCTGCTGGATGAGGGGCCAGACGAACAGGAGATTGAGGTAGCCCAGTTCCTCCACCCCGGAGAGGAACCGTAGGGCGTCCACCGCCACGACCGCGGTCAGAAGCACCGCGGGGGTTCCCCGAGGGGCCCGCGCATGCCACTGAGCGGCGAGGGGGACCACCGCCTGGCACAACAGGTATGCGGCCAGGAACCACAGCGGCATCCCGACTCCGACGACGGCGGCGGCGACCAGCGACGGATCGACCCCGATGGCGGTGGCGGCGACCAGGACGACCGCGACGAAGAGGAACAGGGGCAGAGCCGGTTGCGCCAGCCGCAGCGTCCGCGAACGCACGAAGCCGAGGGCATCACCGCCGCGGGCCGTCCACGTCGCCCACCCCGCCGCGGAAGCGAATCCGCCGACGACGAAGAAGAGCGGCATGATCTGTCCGAACCAGGTCGCGGTATCGAACCAGGGCTGCATCTCTGCGGGCCGTGAGGTGACGAGGGAGCCGTCGGGGCCCCACCCCACCCCGACCTGCAGCAAGTGCACGATGACCACGAAGCACACGGCCGTGACACGGGCGAGATCCAGAGTCAGATCGCGGCGCGAGATATCCGTCGTCGTCGTCGAGAGCGCTGTATGCATGGCACCATCGTGGCGGGTACCGGTCCCTCACCGTCAACTCCGACACGCGGGTGAGCACCCTCGCTAGAGTCTGGTCATGGACATGCGCGTGGCCGCGTACGCCGTCGTCACCGACGCCGACGACCGTGTGCTGCTCGCCCACTGGATAGACGGCCGGCGAGGGGCGTGGACCCTTCCCGGCGGGGGCCTCGAGGACGGTGAAGACCCCGCCCACGCGGTGCGCCGCGAAGTGCGCGAAGAAACGGGGTTCCGCGTCGTCGTCGACGACCTGCTTGGCATCCATTCTCGGGTGATTCCGGCCGAAGCTCGGCTCGCGGGCGGAGCCACGGGTCCGCTGCACGCGTTGCGGATCGTCTACCGCGCGCGCGTCGTGGGCGGCCGGCTGAGATTCGAGACCGACGGATCGACCGACAGGGCCGAGTGGTTCACCCTCGCGGCCACGCGAAAGCTTCGACGTGTTCAGCTCGTCGACGTAGCCCTGCGGATGGCAGGCCTCCTCGGCTCCTGAGCGTCAGGCGCGCTCCGCCGTGATGTCGGCGACGGTTGCGCCGTAAGAGGCGATGAGCTCATCGGCCTCGACGAACACGCTGTAACCGTGCGCTCCGGCTCCCATGGCGATGCGCGTGCCCACGATGCGTTCGTCGGCGAAGACCGGCCAGTCGGTCGTACTGCCGATGGGGACGATGGTGCCTCGCTCGTAGCCGGTGGCGGCGAGGGCCAGCTCGGGCTCCGGGAGGCGCAGCTTGTTGACCCCGACCACCGCACGCAGCTTCGGCCAAGAGATGGCACGGTCACCGGGCACGAGAGCGAACAGGTACGTGTCGTCGGACCGCTTGACGACCAGCGTCTTCACAATGGATGCAGAGGGGATGCCGAGCAGCTCGGCCGCCTCGTCGAGGCTCGACGGCGCCGGACGCTCACGCACATCGACCGAGAGGCCGCGCTCTCGCGCGGCCTCTCGGACTCTGATGGTGGGATCGCTCACGCGTCGGGTGCGCGCAGCGGGTCGTCCGCCACCCACAGCTCATCGTCAGCGCGCAGCGTCTGCCACGCGGCGTAGGCGACGCCCGCAGCGGCGACCACACCGAGGATGATGGCGATGACGCCACCGGCACCGATGCCGTCGTGCTGCGAGGGAAGCTTCTTGGCGAGACGCTTCGACGCCTGCTTGCCGTACTTCTCGGCGCGCTTGGCATACTTGTGCGTGTCGAGCTCGAAACCACGGCCCTTCGCGAGGCGGTCACGGGTGTCACCCGCGGCGTCCCACACCGACATCGCTCCGCCGACGACGGCACCGGCCGCGGGAACGACCTTGTGGCTGAGGAAGCGATTGCTGTACTTCACGCTCTTGTCGACGTACGGAGCGGCGTACTTGTTGTACCCGTCCTGCACGGCGGGGACGAGATCTTCGCGGCTGAAGCGACCGAGCTGGTGGCCGGCTTCTCGAGCGACCTTCCCGCTCTCGCCCAGCAGCACCTGCTGCGACTCCCACACCTTTGCGGCGTGCTTCTGGAGCTTGCGCAGTTCCTTCTTGCTCTTGCGGCTGAGGCCCACGGCTCATCCTCCCTGTCGATGGGATGTACGTTCGTTCATCTTGCCAGAACGGGTCGCCGGCACCGCCGACCCTTGCAGATAACTCTGAGAGAATGTACCCATGGCCAACCACACCGCCGTAGCGACCCTGCACACCAACCACGGCGACATCGTCGTCAACCTGTTCGGCGACCACGCTCCGCGTACCGTCCGCAACTTCGTCGGACTCTCCGACGGAACCCAGGAGTGGACGAACCCGGCGACGGGCGCCAAGGGCGAGGGCCCTCTCTACAAGGACGTCATCTTCCACCGGATCATCCCCAACTTCATGATCCAGGGCGGCGACCCGCTCGGTCAGGGCATCGGTGGACCGGGATACAACTTCAACGACGAGATCAGCCCCGAGCTGGACTTCACCCAGCCCTACAAGCTCGCCATGGCCAACGCCGGTCTGCGCCGCAACGCCATCACCGGCCAGCCCGAGGGCACCAACGGATCGCAGTTCTTCATCACGACCGACCCGACTCCGTGGCTCCAGGGCAAGCACACCATCTTCGGTGAGGTGGCCGACGAGGCCTCGAAGGCCGTCGTCGACAAGATCGCCGCCGTTCCCACCGCTGCGGGCGACCGCCCGATCGAGCCCGTCGTGCTCCAGTCGGTCGACGTCGTCTCGGTCTGACCTTCCAGGCGGCGGCGGGTGTCCACAACTGACGAGTTCCGTCGTAACAGCGACAACTTCTGTTATCGGCATCCCGACCGGCGGAGCTTCGTGCTGTGTCAGCGGTGCATGCGCACCGTGTGCTCGGAGTGTCGTACACCCGCCGCCGTCGGAGTCATCTGCCCCGAGTGCATGGCGCAGCAGCGCGCCTCGCAAACCCCTGCTCAGAAGAAGGCCCAGCGTCGCTGGGCATCGCGTCCCGTGTCGTTGGTCGCGTCCGGCAGACCGCAGATGACGCTGGGCATCATCGCCGTCACCGGACTTGCCTACGTCATCGGTCTGATCCCCGGTGTGGGCGGGGTCGTGCGAAACCTGCTCGCGTTCAACAGCCTCTACCTCGTGCCGCAACTGGGTGTGCTGGAGCCGTGGCGCCTGCTGACGGTCGCCCTCGTCCACAGCGGCTTCTTCCACGTGGGCCTGAACATGCTCGCGCTCTGGTTCATCGGGCGCAGCCTCGAGCCCCTGCTCGGCCGCGGTCGTTTTCTCGCGCTCTATCTGATCGGCGCGCTGGGCGGATCCGTTGCGGTCGCGCTCCTCGCCCCCGGCGTGTCCACGGTCGGTGCCTCGGGCGCGATCTTCGCGTTGTTCGGTGCCCTCCTGGTGATCGGAAGGCACATCGGGGCGGACATCCGCGTCATCGCCCTGCTCATCGCCATCAACTTCGCCTGGCCGTTCGTGATCGCGGCCATCGGTGCCATCGGGTCGGGCGACTTCGCCGGATCCCTCGCGGCGGTGGGCATCTCGTGGCAGGCCCACCTCGGCGGTCTCGTCACCGGAGCGGGAGTGGGGCTGATCTATGCACGCACCCGTGCGGCGGCGCAGAAGCGCCTGCAGATCGGTCTGCTGGTCGGGTTCAGCGTTCTGCTGATCGCCCTGCTGGCAATCCCGGCTCTTTTCTACGTCTGAGAGTTATCCACAGCCCCGTCCACAGGTGGGGATGAATTACACGTGTGTAAGTCAGCGCCACTTCGTGGTCATGAGGAACCCGACGAAGGCGATGCCGAAGCCGATGACGAGGTTCCACGGACCGATACCCGGGATCGGGAACTGCGAGTTGCTGAGATAGAACACCAGCACCCACACGAGGCCGATGAGCATGAGGCCGATCATGATGGGCAGGAACCACACGGGGTTCGGAGCCGATCCGCCTTCGTTGCGCTCAGCGATCGGGTCTTCGCCTTTGCCAATTCGAGCCATGCGGGACAGTCTAACGGTCAGGCACGCGTGATCCCGCGGAACTAGACTGCCCCCGTGCAGACCGTCGACCAGCCGCAGACCCGTCGGGGATCACGGCGCGGGAGCGCGCCGCGTCGCCGGGTGTCCGTCATCGGGGTGATCGGCGATGTGTTGGTCACCGCCGGCGTCCTCGTGCTCCTCTTCGTCGTGTGGCAGCTCTGGATCGGCGACGCCATCATCGGCGCGCAGTTCAAGGATCAGGGCAAAGAGCTCAGCGAGCAATGGAACGCCGATCCTCCGCCGCCCGCCCCCTCTGCCACCACGACGACTCCGGCGCAGCCGGCAGCACCGCCCACCGCGGACCCGCCCGCCCTGGAGCAGCCGGGAGACGCGGAACGCTTCGGCGTGGTCTACATTCCGCGTCTCGGACCCGACTACCACTTCACCGTGGCCGGAGGAGTCAGCTCCTCGCGCACGCTCGACCCGATCGGTCTCGGCCACTACCCCGACACCGCGATGCCCGGACAGGTGGGCAACTTCGCCATCGCCGGCCACCGCGGCAGCCACGGCGCGCCCTTCGCCGACCTTCCTTCGCTGCGTATCGGTGACGCCATCGTCGTCGAGACCGAGGTCGGCTGGTTCACCTACCGCTTCCGAAACATCGAGTACGTGCGCCCTGACGGTGTGAATGTCCTGCTGCCCACGCCGCAGCAGCCGCAGATCGAGGCGACGGACCGCCTCATCACCATGACCACCTGCAGCCCGCGCTACGGCTTCTCGGAGCGTGCGATCGGCTACGGCGTCTTCGAGTCCTTCACCCCGCGGACCGACGCCGGTCCGCCGGCGTCCCTGACCTCTGGAGCATCCTGATGTACGGAGCCCTGTGGCGCGTCCTCCCCGGTCCCTGGTGGGTGCGCTTGTTGATCCTCCTGGTGCTGGTCGCGGTAGTGCTGTACGGCCTGTTCTTCTACGTCTTCCCCTGGGTGAGCGACCTCGTCTACCCCCAGGAGGTCACGGTCGAGTGAGGCCCTGGCGCGTCGTCGTCGTCGACAATCGCGATAGCTTCGTCCATACCCTCGCCGGCTACCTTCGCGACCTGGGCGCCGAGACCGTCCTCCTCGATTCGCGAGAGTCTGGGCTACCCGAGCGCGCGGCGAGGGACGCGGACGCGATCCTCGTCTCCCCGGGGCCAGGGCACCCCGACGACGCCGGGCACTCCATCGCCGTGGTCCGCGCGGCGTTCGGTGCCGGCATCCCCCTGCTCGGGGTCTGCCTCGGTCATCAGGCCATCGCGGCGGCTTTCGGTGCCCGTGTGGGGCATGCGCCAGAGCTGTTGCACGGGATCACGAGCGTCATCCGGCATCGAGGCCAGGGCGTCTTCGAGGACCTCCCCGCGGGATTCGTCGCCACGAGGTATCACTCTCTCGCGGTCGAGCCGGACTCGCTCCCGGCCGAGCTCGAGATCACCGCGCAGACGGACAGCGGCGTGGTGATGGGTGTACGCCACCGAACCGCGCCGATCGAGGGGGTGCAGTTCCACCCCGAGAGCGTGCTCACCGAAGGCGGCCACCTTCTGCTCGGCCGCTGGCTCGAGAACGCCGGATTACCGGGAGCCGCCGCGCGCGGCTTGCTGCTTCACCCCCGCGGGATCAGGAACCCGCGCACACCGTCAGCGTGATCTCGCTGTGCACGGGGACCTCGCCCGGGGCCAGCGACTGCGTCTTGACCGTCGGGGGCGTAGCCGCCTTGCATCCGGGATCCTGCTGAGTCTTCACCGTCAGCTGCTTCGAGTCGGACTCCAACTCGCGCTGCGCAGCCTCGTGGGTGTAGCCGGTGTAGTCCACGATCACGACCTGACCGCTCGCGACCACGAGGTTGACCGTGGTGCCCTTCGCGACCTCGGAGCCCGATTGGACGCTCGACGAGATGATCGTTCCCGCGGCCAGGGCGGGGTCGTCCTGGCGTCGTATCGAACCGACCGTGAGACCGGCCTTCTGCAGGGACGTACGCGCCTCGCTCTCGGTGATCCCGTCGAGCGTCGGCACCTTCGCCGTATCGGGGCCGGTGGAGACGTACACCGTGATCCGTTGACCCGAGGTGACGTTCGTTCCGGCCTCGGGGACCGTGCTCACGACGTTTCCGGCAGCGACCTTCTCATCGGACTCGTTCACACGGCTGGTGGTCAGCTGCTGAGCTTCGAGTGTCTCGACGGCACGGTCGTACGACATGTCGACGACGTCGGGAACCGTGTAGGCACTGGTGGGGACGTCGTTGCTCGGTTGGATCTGCATGACCCAGATGAGCACCGCCACCAGCAGTACCGCGAGAACGGTGACGCCCGCCCAGATCCAGGCCACCGGAGGACCGGGTTGGGTGCGACGCATCGTCGTGTCGGTGCTGAGCTGTCGCAAGGAGCGGGCCGTCTCGGCCGCCTGACGCGGGTTGGGTCCGTACAGCTCGTTGGACAGCGCCGACATCTGGCGCTTCGTGGGTCCCTTGCCGTCGACCGTCTCGTCGAGTGCTTCGCGGAAGCTCGCGGCGTCCTGCGGACGCTGGAACGGATCCTTGGCCAGGGCGCGGAGCACGATGGCATCCAGAGCCCGAGGAACCGTCTCGACGATCTCGCTCGGTGGGACGGGGGCCTCGCTGACGTGCTGGTATGCCACGGCCACCGGGGTCTCGCCGCGGAACGGCGTGCGCCCCGTGAGCAGTTCGTAGAGCACCACGCCGGTGGAGTACAGGTCGGCTCGCGCGTCGACGGACTCGCCCTTGGCCTGCTCGGGCGAGAAGTACGCCGCGGTCCCGACGATCGCCGTGGTCTCGGCGACCGTCGACGACGAGTCGGACACCGCGCGGGCGATGCCGAAGTCCATGACCTTCACACGACCGGAGTCGGTGATCATGACGTTGCCGGGCTTGATGTCGCGGTGGACGACACCGGCGCGGTGCGAGTACTCGAGGGCCTCCAGGATGCCGTCGACGTACCGCAGGGCGTCGTCGGTGGGGACGGGGCCCGCGGCGATGACGTCCTTGAGCAGGCGACCGTGTACGAGCTCCATGACGATGTACGGCACCGGACGCTCGTGGCCGTCCTCCCCGGTCTCGACGTCTTCGCCCGCGTCGAACACACGGACGATCGTCGGGTGAGCCATGCGCGAGGCCGCCTGCGCCTCGAGACGGAAGCGCGTGCGGAAAGCCGCATCGCCGGCCAGGTCGGCCTTCAGGACCTTGATCGCGACCGTGCGGCCGAGTGTCTGGTCGTACCCCCGGTAGACGCTGGCCATACCGCCGCGACCGATGAGGTCGTCGACGCGGTAGCGCCCGGAAAGGACGCGCGTCTCAGTGGTCACGGGTGGAGCTCCTGGCGTGGGGGGATGGGTGATCAGGGCTTGACGGTCGGAACGGCCGCGGGCGTCGCCGTCGGCGATGCCGAGCTGCCGCCCGAGATCGTCGCGGAGGCCTCGCCCGAGGGGCCGGCCGTCCGGTCGGTACCCGAGCAGCTGACGGTGTACGTCACGCGGAGGGTCTGACCGGGGGCGTTGCTGACCGTCAGCTTGGCGTTACGCGCATCGGGCGCGAACGACGCGGTGGACTGACCGTTGGTGTCGAAGGTGCCGTTGGTCGCGGTGAAGTTGTACGACGTGACCGATCCGGTTCCCGAGGGGCAGGAGTACTGCTGCCACGAGATCTGGATGTCGCTGCCGGCCGTGACCGAGGTACCGGGCAGGGTCGGAGTGCCGGGCGTGGAGAGCGGTGTCTCTTCGCCGTAGACCGTGACCTCGATGTTGGTGCCCTGCGGGTTGCGTCCGGTCGGGTCGACCACGTAGATCTTGCCGACCTGATCGGCGCTCGCTGCGGCGTTGCCGGTGGCGCAGGTGGCGCCGAGGTTCGCGTCGCGCAGAAGCTCCCGGGCCTCATCGCAGGTCTTGCCGATGAGGTTGAGAGCGTCGACGTCGACGAGAGTGTTCGAGGGCGACGGGGCAGGCGAGGGCGACGACGGGCGAGGTACCGGGGTCGAGGCCGAGGCCGAGGGGCTCGCCGGAACGGCGTCCGGATCGCCCTGATTCGACAGCAGCGTGAAGAGCGTGCCGATCAGAACCAGAGCCAGCAGCGCGATGAGCGCGACCAGCGGCCACGTCCAGGGGCTGCGCTTCTTCTTCTGCGGCGCGGGGTCTTCTTCGGTGTGCTCCTCGGTGAGGAGAGAGGTCGCGGCCGCGGAGGCGGGCATGAGGCGCGTGGTGGCGGAGGTCTGTCCGCCGGCCGTGAGCAGTTGCGTCGCGTCATCGGCGAAGGCAGCGCCCGTCGCGATCGCCGGGACGGCCGCGGCGGCCGCGGCGAGGTCGCCGCGACGCAGGGCCGTGGCGGCGCGCGAGACGGCGGCAGAGGAGGCCGGACGGTCGTCGGGCTTCTTGGCGATCATCGCCATCACGAGATTCTGCACCGGCTGCGCCACGGTGGGCGGGAGCGGAGCGGGCTGCTCGTTGATCTGCGCCATCGCGATCGCGACCTGCGACTCGCCCGTGAAGGGGCGCTTGCCGGCGAGGGATTCGTAGGCGACGATTCCGAGCGAGTACGTGTCGGTGGCCGGCGACGCCGGGTGACCGGACGCCTGCTCGGGCGAGAGGTACTGCACCGTGCCCATCACCTGGCCGGTCGCGGTGAGCGGCACCTGATCGGCGATGCGCGCGATGCCGAAGTCGGTGATCTTCACACGACCGTCGGGCGTGATGAGTAGGTTGCCGGGCTTGATGTCGCGGTGGACGAGACCCGCGGCGTGCGCGGCCTGGAGGGCCGCGGCCGTCTGGGCGACGATGTCGAGAGTCTTGTCGGTCGAGAGAGAGCCGTCGCGCTCGAGGATCGTCGACAGGGCTTCGCCCGGGACGAGTTCCATCACGAGGAAGGCGCTGCCGTCTTCCTCGCCGTAGTCGAACACGCTGGCGATGCCTTCGTGGTTGACGAGGGCGGCGTGGCGGGCCTCGGCGCGGAAGCGCTCGAGGAAGCCCGGGTCGCCCATGTACTCGTCTTTGAGGATCTTGATCGCGACGGTTCGTCCGATGACGTGATCCGTCGCCTCCCAGACCTCGCCCATACCGCCGATCGCGATTCGCGAATCGAGCTCGTAGCGTCCTCCGAAGGTCACACCTTGCGTCGGTCTCATTTACCCAGCACCGCCTCCATGACCTTCTTCGCTATCGGGGCGGCGATCTCGTTGCCGCTCCCGTTCTGCCCCTGGCCTCCACCGTTTTCGACGACCACGGCGACGGCGACCTTGGGGTCGTCCGCCGGTGCGAAGCCGGTGAACCAGAGAGTGTAGGGACGGGAATCGTTCTCCGCCGTGCCGGTCTTACCCGCCACTGCGACCCCGTCTATTCTTGCATTCGATGCTGCGCCGTCCTGGACGTTCGCCGTCATCATGGTGACCATCTGCGCGGCGATCGAGGGTTCGAGAGCCCGCCCGAACTCACTGCTGCTCGCCTCGTCCTTGATCGACAGGTTCGGCTCGATCACCCGGTCGACCATGCGCGGGTTCATCACGACGCCGCCGTTGGCGATGCCGGCCGAGACCATCGCCATCTGCAGGGGCGTCGCGCGCACGTCGCCCTGGCCGAAGCCGCTGAGCGCGGTCTGCGGGGCGTTCGGCGAGGCCGGGTAGGTGGAGGGGGTGGACTCGAGCGGCATGCTGAACGACTTGTTGAAGCCGTACTTCTCCGCCTCGGCGCGGATGGCGTCGTCGCCGAGTTCGACGGCGAGCTCGGCCATGGGGATGTTGCAGCTCAGCCGCAGAGCGGTTGCGATCGTCACGGTGTCGCCCCCGCCGCAAGTGCCGCCGCCGGCGTTGCTGACGACGTTCGTCGACTGGGGCAGCGTGTACGCCGCGAGGTTCGGGAACGTGGATTCGGGCGTGTAGCGACCGGATGCCAGGGCGGCGGAGGCCACGACGAGCTTGAAGGTCGAGCCCGGGGGGTTGAGGTTGCCCCCGATGGCACGGTTGTCCAGCGGCTTCGAGGTGTCGGCCACGAGCTGGTCGTACGCCGCGTTCACGGCATCGGTGTCGTGCGAGGCGAGCGCGTTGGTGTCGTAGCTGGGCTTGGAGACCATGGCGAGGATGCGACCGGTCGACGGCTCGATCGCGACGACGGCGCCCTGGAGATCACCCATCGCGTCCCAGGCGGCCTTCTGCACGTTCGGGTCGAGCGAGAGCTCGACGTTCGAGCCGCGTGGAGCCTGACCGGTGATGGCCCGGTCGATGCGGGAGAAGAACTGGTTCGAGTCGGACCCGCTGAGCACGCTGTTCTCAGCGGATTCGATCTGGGTCTTCGCGTCGAGCACGGGGTTCATGTAGCCGGTCACGGGAGCCCACATCGCGGCATCCGTGTACTGACGCTGCCAGCTGTAGACGTCGTCGGAGGGCACGGACGAAGCGATCGCGGTGCCGCCGGCGATGATCGATCCACGCTGGATCTGGTACGAGTCGTAGAGCGCGCGGGTGTTTCCCGTGGTGTTGGTCAGCGAGTTGGCCTGAGCGACCTGGATGATGCTCGTCGAGGCGAACAGGGCCAGGAACATCGCCAGCATCACGATGCTGAGGCGTCGGAGCTCTTTGGTCACGGTGCCTCCTCCAGGATCGGGGCGTCGACGGCGGTGAACGGGCGGTTCATCAACCGATCACCACCCGGGGGCGGCTGCGTACCGCGTCGGAGATGCGCAGAAGGAACGCCACGATGATCCAGTTCGCGATCAGCGACGAGCCGCCGGCCGCGAGGAACGGGGTCGTGAGGCCGGTCAGCGGGATCACGCGGGTGACGCCGCCGACCATGATGAACACCTGCAGGGCGATGGTGAACGAGAAGCCCGTGGCGAGCAGCTTGCCGAAGTCGTCCTGACCGGCCAGGCCGATGCGGATGCCGCGGCTGGTGAACACCATGTAGAGCGCGAGGATCGCGAACAGGCCGACCAGGCCGAGCTCCTCGCCGAGGCTCGGCACGATGTAGTCGCTCTGCGACAGCGGGGTGATGTAGGGACGACCCTGGCCGAGCCCGGTGCCGAACAGGCCGCCGTGCGCGAGGCCGAAGATACCCTGCACGAGCTGGTAGCTGCCGCCGTCGCGGTTGATGACCTCGGGGTCGAAGGCGCTCAGCCAGTTGGCGAAGCGGCCGTTGACGTAGGGGAGGACTCGGGATGCCAGGAACGCACCGCTCGCGACCAGCACGAGGCCGATCAGCACCCAGCTCGTCTTGCCGGTGGCGACGTAGAGCATCGCCACGAACATGCCGAAGATCAGCAAGCCCGTGCCGAGGTCGCGCTGGAGCACGATGATGCCGAGCGAGACGAGCCAGATGATCAGCACCGGGCCGAGTTCGCGAGCGCGCGGCCAGGTCATGAAGAGGAAGCGCGTGCCGGTCGAGGTGAGGCTCTCCCGCGTGCGCACGAGGTACCCGGCGAAGAAGATCGCCAGGCAGATCTTGGCCAGCTCGCCCGGCTGGAACGACACGAAGCCGAGCGACACCCACACGTCGGCGTTCTGGTCGGTGCCGAGGCCCGGCACGAACGGCAGCAGCAGGAGCAGGATGCCCACGAGGCCGAAGAGGTAGGTGTACCGGAACAGCACGCGGTAGTTGCGGACGAAGATCAGCACGGCGAGGGCTGCGACCATCGCGATGGCCGCCCAGGCGATCTGGCGGTTGCCCGTGGCATCCCACCCGCTCGCCTTCTCGGCGAGGTCGATGCGGTAGATCATCGCGATACCGAGACCCGTGAGGACGGTGGCGATCGGCAGCACGAAGGGGTCGGCGTCGCGGGCGCGTAGGCGCAGCACCACGTGCATCACGAGGGCGAGCACAGCGGGGATCGCGGCGATCGTGAGGTAGCCGGTCTCGACCGTGTTGTTCACGCCGAGCTGGACCAGCACGACGGCGCCGCCGTAGACGATGATCGCGAACAGGAGCAGACCGAGCTCGCGATTGCGCTGCTTGGCGGGGACGCGGATCTTCTTCAGCGCGCGCATGACGGCCGTGTCGGTGGACACGGAGTCACCGGATCGGGTGAGCTTCTGATCGGTCATCCGCTTCCCTCCGCCGCGGGACGCAGGCGTTCGACGATCTTCTCGGCGTCTCCGAGCGACGGGGCCGAGATGGTGGCTTTGACGGTCTGCCGATCGAAGTCGGACAGTCCGTCCAGCGGGATGTTCGTGTCCTGGTAGACCGTCGACAGCGAGATCGGGCCGATGGACTGCTGGATACCGCGATAGATCACGACCGAGTCGCTGTCGGCGCCGACGTAGTAGAGGGTCTGCGTCCAGTTGTACCCGGCGAACAGGCCGACGCCGATGGCGGCGAGGACGAGGATCAGGGCGGCGAGCCAGCCGAAACGGCGTCGGCGGGCACGACGGCGGTCCTCTTCGATGAGCTCCTCGAGGAACTCGGCCGCCGGCTCGAAATGCGTCGGCTCGTTCGCGACCTGACGGGCGTGGTGGAGCCAGCCGGATCGGCCGGGGCGCGCCGCGGGGACGACCACTCCGCTGGGGTTCGAGGCGGAGCCGACGATGGTCGGGGTGCCGATGAAGACCGGGTGCTGCCCGCCGACGTCGACGAGGACGACGGTGACGTTGTCGGGCGCACCGCCATCGAGAGCCTGCTTGAGCAGAGCGTCGGCGGTCCGAGCGGGGGGCAGTCCGAGAGCGAGGGTCTTCGCCGTGTGCGCGTCGTCGACGACGCCCGAGAGACCATCGGAGCACAGGAGCCAGCGGTCGCCGTCCTGCGTCGGCATGATGAAGCTGTCGATCTCGGGATCGGGATCCATATCGCCGAGCACCCGCATCAGCACCGATCGACGGGGGTGGTACCGCGCCTCTTCGGGCGTGATGCGACCGGAGTCGACCAGGCGCTGCACGAAGGTGTGGTCGGCCGTGATCTGCGTGAGCGTGTCGTCCCGGTACAGGTAGATGCGCGAGTCGCCGATGTGGCCGATGACGGCGTAATCGTCGACCATGACCAGAGCGCTCACCGTGGTGCCCATGCCGGCCAGCTCCGGGCGGCGCGCCACGGTGTCGATGAGCTCCGCTGCCGTGTCGGCGAGGGAATCGCGGATGGCGTGCTCGGCCTGGGCGGGGGAGCCGAAGGGCTGGTCGAGCTCGGTCAGACGGCCGATCGCCAGGCTCGAGGCGACGTCACCGCCCGCGTGACCGCCCATGCCGTCGGCGACCACGAAGAGGTTGGACCCGGCGTAGCCGGAGTCCTGATTGTTGGAGCGCACCTTGCCCGTGTGGGAGATGGCGGCGCTCGAGCCCTGGAAGACCATGGGGGAGGGTTACTTCCTCAACTCGAACGTCGTGGCGCCGACCTTGATCGGAGCACCCACCTTGACCTGTACCGGCGCTGCCACGCGGACGCCGTCGTGCGAGGTGCCGTTCGTCGAATCGAGGTCTTGCAGCATCCACTGCTCCCCCCACAGCACGAGGCGGGCGTGATGGCTGGAGGTGTAGTCGTCGCGGATGACGAGACCCGACTCGCTGGAGCGGCCGATCGTCAGCGGCTCGGTGCCCAGCGGCAGCTCGAGCCCGGCTTTGGGGCCGCTCGTGATGACGATGCGCGAGACCGCCGACGTGGTCGCGAGCCCCCCGGCGGGTGCGGGGGTGGGAGCGGCGGGACGCTTGACCTGCGTGGTCACCGCGTCGGGCGAGGAGGTGGGAGCGGCTGCCGCCGGGGCAGCGGATGCCGAGGGCTCGGGGAGCTTGCGCACCTTGACGCCGAAGAGGTCGGCGCGCAGCGAGTACACGACGCCGAACACGAAGAACCACAGCAGGACGAGGAAACCGCCCTGCAGAAGGAGGAGAGTCAGCTGACTCATGAAAGGGGTCCCCGTTCCCGGACGTCGAAGATGCTCGTGGCGTCGGACGCCGAAGAGCGTCGCGGCGGCTGGGCCTGAGCGACCACACGGAACACGATATTGGTGCGTCCGATCGAGATCGTCGAATCGGGCGGAAGAGCGGCCTCGGAGACCTTGCGACCGTTCAGGGTCGTGCCGTTGGTGGAACCGAGGTCGCGCACCATGGCGCGCTCGCCGTCCCACAGGATCTCGACGTGCTTGCGGCTCGTCCCGGCATCGGGGATCGTGATGTCGGCGTCGCTGCCACGACCGATCACCGTGCGGGCGGATGTCAGCGGGTGACGGGTGCCGTCGATGTCGACGACTCCGCGCCAGGCGACCTGGCCCTCGGTGGTCTGCGAGTCCACGCGCAGCGTGCCCGTGGACAGGGAGCCGTCGCGCTCGATCGAGATGGCGACGGGGCCGGCGAACGAGTAGCCCTGCGTGCGGGCGTGCTTCTTCACCAGGGTGTCGAGCTCGGCGACCAGGGTCGAGCCGAGCGCGCTCATTTTCTCGTCGTCGGCGGGGGAGAGGCGCACCGCGAAGGTGTTCGGCGCGAGGATGCGCTCACGCGTGACGACGACGGCCTTCTTGTCGAGTTCGCTGCGCAGAGCGGACGCGATCTCCACCGGCTGGATGCCACTGCGGAAGGTCTTGGCGAACGCACCGTTGACGGCGCGTTCGAGACCCTTCTCAAAACTGTCGAGTAGCCCCACGAGACTCCTTCAGGCAGGCAGACCAGTAGGCACATCGTAGTCAGCGCGGCTGGGGAGGTCATGGACGCGGGCTTCGGAGCCGCGTTTCGTGACCTGGTGGCCGCCGTGATATTCTCGGGAAGTTGGTCGCGTGGCATCCTCGATGCCGCGCAACGCGCGAGTGGCGGAATAGGTAGACGCGCTGGCTTCAGGTGCCAGTGCCCGCAAGGGCGTGGGGGTTCAAGTCCCCCCTCGCGCACACAACGAAGAAGGGCCTCGGATTTACTCCGGGGCCCTTCTTGCACGTTCGGGGCGTGACGATCACACGAATCTCTCGACGTGGATCTGCCGGTCTTTCACGCCCGCGGCCCTCGCGTCGCGGACGACCAGATCCGTCCACTCTGCGGGCCCGCAGACGAAGAGGTCCGACTCCTGCAGCTCGGGGAAGACCGAGGCGATGGTCGCCCCTCGCTCGATCGCCTCGAGCGGCATCCACGACGATTCCTCGGCGGGCCGGCTGCCGATCATCTCGATGACCGCGCCGCCGGCGTCCTGGACGAGGCTTTTCGTCTCGTCCCAGAGGAAGGTCTGCGAGCGGTCGGTCGCACGCAGAACGACCGTCGCCTCGCCCGGGCGCAGTCCGGTGTCTTCGAGCAGCGCACGTGCGGGGGTGACGCCGATCCCGGCGGCGACGACGGCCAGGCGCGGGGCGGTGCGGGCGGCATCCGTGAAGATCCCGTACGGGCCCGCGACGGAGACCTTCGTTCCGGGCCGCAGCCGAGCGAGACGCTCCGTTCCGCGGCCGAGCGCGCGCACGGTGAGGCGGGCGCTCGTGTCGGTCGGCACCGCGGAGAACGAGATCGGGTGCGCATGCCACCACGTGCCGCGACTCCAGAAGCGCCAGATCGCGTACTGCCCACCTCGGGCGCCCAGCCGCGGCAGGTCGCGGCCGGAGAGATGGATCGAGAAGACGTCCGGGGCGAGGGTCTCGATGGCGGCGACGCGAAGCTGGTGCTCTTCCGTGGCGAGCAGCGGGGCGGCGAAGCGGAACCACGCGATCGAGCCGAACGCCAGAACGTAGAGGCAGATCCAGTACACGCTCTGCGGCGTACTGCCGGAGAGAACCTGGCCGGCTGAGAGCTGATGAGGCACCGCCACCAGAACGGCGGCATAGCTGACGAGATGGATCGCGTGCCAGGCCTCGTACGCGAGTCGGCGACGCACGACGACGAGCGAGGTCACGACGACGAGAACCAGAAGGCAGCTGCCGAGCAGCGCCAGGAGCATGTCGGCCCCCGAATAGAGGGACAGCGTCTGGTGCCAGAGCGACAGACCGTCTCGGAGGGAGTAGCCCACGGTGAGCAGCGCGCCGTGGCCCAGGACGAGGTACACCGCGGGCTTGCCGAGGCGGCGGTGCAACCTCATCGCGGCGTCCTGCCCGAAGGTGCGGTCCACCCAGGGGATGCGGGCGGCGAGCACGAGCATGAGCAGCAGCAGGTCGGTGCCGATGAGGCCCGTCACGATCCCCGCGGCCGTGACTACGCTCGCGAGATCGGTCACCTGCGCGGGTCGCCCGGACCCCAGGAACAGCATCACGGCGACGACGACGGAGACCCAGCAGAGGGCGATCAGAGCGACCTCGGCACGCTCTCGTCGGCGAACGGAACGGTCGCGGTCCCGTTGCGTCGTGCCGAGAGACGGTGAACCATACGGTCGGGTGGTGCTGCTCATGGGGCGTCCTCCGGTCGGGACGGGGCGCGCCGGCCTCTTCCAGTCTCGCATCCCGTGCTCGGTCGATCGCCGGCCGGACGACGCCGTTCGCGCGGACGCGCGACTGCACCAGAAATGCGCGTCTTACGCAACCCACCCCCTGAATCTCGTTCCTGAGAGGAAGCTGGATGCAACGAGAGTCCCGCCTCGAGCGGGCATCGGTTCACACTCGCGAAAGGAACACATCATGGGATTCTTCGGATTTCTTCTCCTCGGCCTCATCGCCGGCGCCATCGCCAAGCTGATCCTCCCCGGCAAGCAGGGTGGCGGCTGGTTCATCACGCTGCTGCTCGGCGTCGTGGGCGCTCTGCTCGGCGGGTTCCTGGGTGGTCTGCTCTTCAACGCTCCGCTGCAGGACTTCTTCTCGATCCAGACGTGGCTGCTCGCGATCGGTGGTTCGATTATCGTTCTGCTCATCTACGGCCTCATCGTGGGTCGTCGCGCCGCGCGCTGACCTTGCAGCGAAAGGCCCGGGGCGATTGGACCGCGCCCCGGGCCTTTCCGCGTCTTCGGCCGTCACCCGCTTTACTGGGCGGGATGCCGAAACACCGCCGCTTCCCTTTCCTCCTCGCTCTCGCGGGGGGATCGGTGGCGGCGTTTGTCGTGGTGTGGCCGCAGGGGGTCGGCATCCATCGCCTGCCTCTCGTGGCCAACGCGATCTCGTTTCGCGCATTGCTCGCTCTGGGCTTCGGGATCGCCGCCCTGCTGGTCGCAGGCGTCGCGGTCTGGCGTCGGCGATGGGGAGTGGCTGCCGCCCTCTCGATCGCGCTCGCCGTGGCGTCCGTGGGCAACGGGGCGGTGCTGCTCGCTCGCGGCGGGGGAGCGCCCGTGCAGCCGGGGGAGCTCACGATCGCGGCCTGGAACACGTACGGCGGTTCGGTCACGCCCGAGACCATCGCCCGGATGGTTCGGGAGACCGGTGCCGACGTCGTCAGCCTCCCCGAGACCGATGCGGTCGCGGCAGCCGAGGTAGCCGGCATCCTGGATCGCGAGGGCATCTCGATGGCGCACGATACGGTCGCGGCGTCACCGGACGGCGAGGTTATCCCCACCTCGATTCTGATCTCCCGCGCTCTCGGTGAGTACGAGCTCGACGCCGACGCGGGTTCCACGGTCGGCCTGCCGAGCGGGGTGTGGAGGTCGGTCGACGGCTCGGGTCCGATCCTCGTCGCGGCCCACCCCATGCCACCCCTGCCGGGCGTCACCGATCGCTGGGAGCTCGGCCTCGGATGGATCGCGGACAGGTGCACCGACAGCGACGTCATCGTCGCGGGCGATCTCAACTCCACGGTCGATCATTTCGCCGGCCTCGGCGTCGACGGAGGGACCATCGGCGGATGCCGTGACGCCGCCGCCGAAGCGGGCTCGGCCGCCGCGGGAACCTGGCCCGTGCGGCTGCCCGTCGGCCTCGCCGCGCCGATCGACCATGTGCTGGTCGGCTCGGCGTGGAGGGTGAACGGCTTCGCCGTCCTCGACGGTTTCGACGACGCGGGCAGTGATCACCGCCCCATCGTCGCGACGCTCACGCCGCAGTGACACCTCGGTCCACACGGGAATTGTGGACGGCGACCGAGATCGCGTAGGGGGCGACGAAAACAATGGCGAAGAACGCACCCGCCAGGACCGCGGCGGTCCAGGGCCCCGTGTCGACGGCGCCCGTTGTCATACCGGCCCCGAACATCGCGAGGCCCGTCCCGAAGGCACGGGCCGCGACGGCGCGACCCGGAGCATTGCGGGGATTCGCCCACATCGGCAGGCGTTCGTCGCGGTAGGCCCGCAGTGTCAGCCGGATCGACCAGAACCACAGGATCGCGCCGACGACGATGAAGATGCTCCACGCCCATTCGCTCGTCATCGCTCCACCCCAACACGGCATCGCCGCGAGGTCAACGATCGCCGCGAGCCGCGCGGGGCCGCCCCCAACAAGCCCGACCCCGCGCGGAATGCGGCAGCGGAGTCCCCTCACGCTGTGCCCTCAGTGTGCCCCCGATCGACATCGGGCGCTCGCCGCGGCCGGCCCGGGCACACGTGGCGGAGGGGAAGGGGTCCGGCGATTTCATCCGATCGGACTACGACCGGGGGCGTGGAAGCCCGTTGCGCACTCCCCAGAGGGCGAGCTGTGTGCGGTCGTCGAGATCCAGCTTGCGCAGCGCCGAGGCGGTCTGACTGCGGACCGTGTTCACTGAGACGCTCAGTCTCTTCGCGATGTCGTCGGTCGAGGTGACTCCGCTGCTGAGCAGCCCCACGACCCTGCGTTCCGCGGCCGTCAGCAGAGCCACCTGCTCCGGCTCGGCGGGAGCGCTGCGCGCTTCGCGCAGTTCGCGGATCAGTCTCGGGGCGACGCGGGGAGAGATCGTGGCCGTTCCGGCCGCCGCCCCGCGGATGACCGGCAGCAGCTGATCGCTGTCGTGCCCCTTCAGCAGGTAGCCGCTCGCGCCGGCCTCGATGGCGTCGACGACGAACGCGTCGGAGACCTCGCTCGTGAGCAGGATCACGCGGCATCCGCCCTGCTCGTCCGCCGTGATCAGGCGCGTGGCCTCGATTCCGTTCATGCCGGGCATGTGCAGGTCCATGAGCACGACATCGGCGCGCTCCGCGTGGGCGAGCACCACGGCGTCGCGGCCGTTGGATGCCTCTCCCGCGACGCGAACGCCCGTGGCGTTCTCGAGCCGGAGCCGGATGCCGCGGCGCACGGTGCGGTTGTCGTCGACGATCAGGACCCGGATGTCGTTGCCGGCCGTCGTCACGGCGTCAGAAGGGGGGTCGTGGGCTCGTAGGCCGTCAGAGGTGCCTCCATGATGACCGCCCATCCGCCCGTCGAGACGGGGCCCGCGGTGAGGGAACCGTGCAGGAGGTCGACGCGCTCGGCCATTCCCGTGAGGCCCCACCCGAGTCCGGCGGGGAGATCGGAGGGCGCGGAGGCCCGGCCGGCCTCGTTGCCGACGGCCACTCTGATCGATGTCGGCGAGACGCGCACGTCGACCGACACGGGCGCGCCGGGGGCGTGCTTGCACGCGTTGGTCAGGGCTTCCTGGACGACGCGGTAGGCGGTCGTGGAGACCATCGCGGGGAGGTCGTCGACGGCCGCGTGGACGCGGGCGACCACGTGCATCCCCCGCGACGACCAGTAGTCGAGCAGCTCGTCGAGAAAGCGGAGGTCGAGGGTCGGTTCGGCGCGCGCGTCGCTCTCGGCGCGCAGGTCGCGCAGCGCCGCATAGAGGCTGGCTGAGGCGAAACGGCCCTCTGCGCGCATCTCGGCGATGAGGGCGGCGGCCTGATCGGCGTCGAGCACGTCGATGTCGACCGCCGCGTCGGCCAGGGAGAGGAGACCGGCGAGGTGCTGACCGGCGACGTCGTGCAGCTCTTGGGCGATGCGCGCCCGTTCGCGCATGCGCGCCCTCTCGAGCTCGGCCTCGTGCTCGGCTGCGGCGGCGGCGAGTTCTGCGCGCGCTCGCCGCAGGCTGTTCATGCGCCGAGCCCACCAGATTCCGAGTGCTGCGGCACCGGCCACGGGGGCGGCGAAGGCGAGCCCGGAACTCAGGACGAAGCTCCACGCGACGGCGGGCGGCGCCCCGGTGGACGTCGACCAGAGGGACAGGATGCCGACGGCTGCGCCGATCACCGCGAGCGTCCACCCGATGGCCGCCGCGGCGCGCCTCTGGGCGGCGAGGAAGAACACGGCCACACCGACGACGAGAGGGAGGGCGCCGAGCCAGCGCGGGATCTCGAGCCCGGCGACCAGAGCGAGGTAGCAGCCAGTCGTCCCCAGCACGGCGACGAGGGGGAACCGGGCGGACAGGAGCAGGAAGCCGCTCTGCACAGCGCACCCCGCGATCACGAGCGCGATCACCACACCGAACGGGATGCGGTAATCCCAGACGATGTCGCCCTGGAGGACGGCGGAGAGAGGGTCGGACAGCGCCTGGACGACGGTGACGAGGAACACGATGACGACGAAGGCCACCATCGCCCGGGGACGGTTCAGGACGCGGGTGAAACCCTCGGCATCCACCATCCGGGGGTTCGAATCTTCGTCACTCGTCGGCACCGCGTCACTCTAACGTCGGCGGCAGCACGTAGACCACGTCGTCGCCGTCGCGCCCGTGCTCGACGAAACCGATGCGGGCGAGGACGGCGTGCGAGGGTTCGTCGTCGGCGGACACGCACGCGTAGAGGGGGCGTTCCGCCTCGCGGGCCGTGAGCAGACGCACGGCTTCGGTGGGAGCGTCGCCGTGCGCGGAGGGAGAGACGGCGAGGAGGATCTCTCGGTCGCCGTCGACGTCGAGCGCCGCGGCGACCCCGACCACGGAGCCGTCCTCGACGACGACGTGCGCGTCGACCTTGTCGTCCGCCGCCCATGCGTCGAAGGCCTCGCGATCCGCGAACGCCGCTCGGGGCCACGCGGAGGTGCTCGCCGACACCGCCTGGAAAGCGGCATCCCGATCGTGGTTTCGAAGGTCTCGCAGCTCGATGTGGGGCATGGCGTCACGCTAACGGGCGCGGGCGGAGTCGGTCGCGGCTCTTGTGCGGTCAGGCGAAACCGTGCAGGGCCAGGAACGTCCACGTGGCGCCATTGGTGTCGCGGCGCGCGACCTGGTCGTGGAAATGGCGGAAGAGCGTCTCGCGAGTGCCGTCGGAGACGCTCGTCCACCCCTCGAGGTTGCGGCGAAGGACGAGATCGAGCTGCAGGAAGGTCTTCTGGAAGACGACATTGCGTGAAACGGCCACGAGGTGCGAGGCCAGATCCATGACCGCGCGCACGTACTGCTCCGAAGATTCGGCGGAACGCATCTCTTCGACGAAGCGTGCGGTGTCGAGGAGCTCTTCATCGGTGCATCGGGGAAGGGCGACGTGCATCGCGGCCGCGATGGTGTGCGCGGCGTACTCGCGCATGTCGTGGCGGGCACGGTCGGTGAGGGCCGCAACCCGGGTGTACCTGTTGGCCGCGACCTCGACGAGTCCGATCCGCTCGAGCCGCTGGAGTGCCTCGCGCACGGGGGTGCGGGAGATACCCATGAGGGTTGCCAGTTCGACGTCGCGCAGGCGGTCGCCGGCCTGGAGTCGACCATCGACGATCGCCTCGCCGAGGGCCCGGTAGGCCTCGTCGACGAGGGCGGAAGCACGCCGACGACTATCCATCAGCCGGATTTTAGGGCCTCCGGTTACCACAGCACATGGGAAGAACTTGCTGATTCTTCGTTTTCGTGTCGCGCGCGGGCCCCCGCGCCGGTAAAGTGATCGCCGTCACGCCTCGCGTGACATATCCGGGGGGATCCGTCGACGCCCGGGCTTCGAGCCTTGCTCAGCCCGGGCGTCGTATGGGCTTACGGCGTGTTTCCGCGTATCTCGCGCCTCGCAACGTTTGTGTCACGGACCCGTGCGAGAACAGACCCCGGCGGTTACCGTGGGGGCACAGACCGGCGCGCTCGGCGCCGGCTCAAGCGGAAAACGGCAGAACGAATGAGCACGCAGGGCACGGTCAAGTGGTTCAACTCGGAAAAGGGCTTCGGCTTCATCGCGCCCGATGACGGCAGCCAGGACGTCTTCGCGCACTACAGCGCGATCCAGTCGGGCGGCTACCGCTCGCTCGAAGAGAACCAGCGTGTCGAGTTCGAGGTCGCCCAGGGCCCCAAGGGCCTGCAGGCGGAGAACATCCGCCCCCTCTGATCCTCCACCGGCTCCGGTCGGTCCGGCCCCGGTCGTGCGCGTTCCGCGTGTCGGCCGGGGCCTTCAGTGTTCGTGACGCACGAGGTCGACGCCCGCGGCGGCGAACTGCCCCAGCGTCGCGTGCGGAAGGAACGCCCGCGTCAGGGCGGCACCGATTCGCGTGAGATCGGCCTCGTCGCGGAAGAGCAGGTACATCGTCTCGTAGCGCGGGTGGAACTTCTGCTTGAACCGGTGCAACGAGGCGAAGCCGTAGACGGGCTCGAGCATCGCGGCCATGCGGTCCTGCAGGTCGGCGATCGCGCCGGCATCCGCCGGATACTCGTGGGCCAGCGGGGCGCCGGACAGGGACATGACCTGGGCTCCTTCGGCGGAGAACTCGCGGGCGGATGCGCCGATGAGGTACTCCATGACCGGCCCGAAGCCGCCGTCGCGGCGGCGCATCAGGTCGAGCGTCCAGCCGCGGATCCCGTCCTCGCCGTAGATCGGCAGCCACGACAGGAAGCCGTCCACATCGCCCTGCGGTGAGACCGCAAGGGCGATACGCACCTCGGGATCGGCCGCTTCGTGCAGGGTGCCGAGGGTGAACCCCATCTCGGGCAGGCCCTTGTCTCCGACCCAGCTCTCCGAGATCGCACGCAGTTGCTGTCGCACCCCCCACGTCTCGTCGCTGAGCCTCGAGAGGCGGAAGGTCATGCCCTCGCGCTCGCCGCGATTGAGCGAGGTGCGCACCGCGCCCCAGGCCTTGCCGGTGAACTGCAGGCCGGGCAGATCGACCACCGTGTCATCGGCCACGACGATGCGTCGCCATCCGTCCGGGACGGCATCGGCCGTCGCCTCGCCCGCGCTGAAGAAGCACGGTGCGAGCCCCGCGGCCTCGGCCGCCTCGATGAACGAGCGGACGGTCTGAGCGCGGGTGCCGACGGGCCCGAGCGGGTCGCCCAGGACGAGCGCGACGCCGGAGCGACGCTGGTACGCGACGAGGCCGCGGCCGAAGCGCGCGTACGACAAGCCCTCCCACGTCGTCATCCACGACAGCGTGCCTCCGCCGCTCGTGTGCAGTTCGTTCTTCACCTCAGCGACCGACGGGGCGGGGGAGTCGCCGAGCGCTGCGCGCGGACGGGCACGGAAGGCTGCCCGCACCAGGAAGAAGTAGACGGATGCCACGAGCCACAGCGCCGAGGAGGCCAGGACGCTGGTGAAGTCGGCATCCAGATCCGCTTCGATCTGGGTGAGACCCTCCAGGAGCAGGACGCCGAAGAGCAGAAGAACCAACAGGAGGTTCAGCGCGCTGTAGAGCATCACCACGACCCAGGCCCATCGTCGACCGCGGCGGAGGGCTGTGGCGACCACGAGGACGACGAGCGTATTGACCGCGACGTCGACCCACGATCCCGAGGTCGCCGCCGACGAGCCGAACGGACCGGTCATCGGGGCGAGATAGCCGAGGATCTCGAACGCCCCGAGGGCGCACAGCACGACGAAGGCGATCAGGCGTTGTTCGCGTACGCTCACGCGCTGCGGGCGCAGCGACCTGTCGACTCCCAGCACGAGGGCGACGGCGAGGACGCGCTCGAGATCGGGGAGCGAGCCGTAGTAGAGGAAGGTGAGGGCGAGACCCGCGATGAGGACCGTCCACGCGCGAAGGCGCCACGGGGAGGGCAGGAGCGCGAGCGCCGCCGCCACGCAGGCGAAGACACCGCCGGAGGGACCCACATCGAGCGTCATCGCCTGTGCCTGCGCCCAAGGCCACGACAAGAAGGCCGTGAGCCACAGGAAGAGGGACGCGGCGAAGATCGAGAACAGCTGGCCCACGGCGAAGTACGCACTCGCGACGCGCGTGCCGCGACGGACCTCGAGGAACCCCATCCCGACGAGGGTCGGGAGGCCGATGAGGTACAGCCACGGTGCGCTGATCACGAAGGTGCCGGTGATCGGCGTCCACCACCGGCCGGCTTCGAGGGCGGGCAGGCCGTACGCAAGCGTGTCGAAGGCGTCGGAGGCGGTGAACGGCTGCCAGAGCGCGCCGGTCGCGACGCCTGTGGCGAGCAGGATGCCGACCAGCATGATCGTGGCCGGCAGGCGGCGCGCGAGCTGCGGCACCCGTCGGCGCATCGTGTTCTGCCCCATGCCGCTCACGATAGGGCACGGGGGTCGCGCGACGGCGGACCGGGGTCGGTGGTCAGCTCGGTCGGGACACCGAGTGCCACGCGGCGCGTGCGTGGGCGAGAGCCTGCTCGGCATCGGTCGCCGCGCGGGCGGCGGCGAGGTGACGGCGGGCGTCTTCGAGCCGGAGGCGATCGGCGATCGGGGCCTCGGAGTCGCGCGCGTCGGCGACGGCGAGGGCGGCGCGGGCGCAGGCCAGGGTTCCCGGCAGAGCGGCGCGTGCGGCTTCGAGGCGTTGCCGCGGGGTCATCGCCTCGCTCAGCGCTTCGTCTCTTCGCTCGCGTACCCGGGCCACGATGGCGATGGCGCGCCGGGGTCGCCGGGCCGTGTCGGTCGCCGCGGCTTCGAGGTCTCGTGCGGCGGCGTCCAAGCGCTCAGCGGCGTCGGGTGCCGCTTCGCCGGGCCGGCGAGACGCCAGTTGCGTCGCTGCCGCGATCTCGGCTCGCGCCGCGGTGATCTCGGTCGCCGCGTTCTCGGCGGCCTGCATCGCGACCCGGTGCGCGTCCTCGACGGCGCGCAGCTGTCTTTCGGCGCGGGCGAGGGCGGCGGAGGCGTCCAAGAGGTGGCGGCCGTCCGGCTCGGAGGCGGCGCGCTCGATGGCGTCGTCGGCGTCGCGGAGGGCGTCGGATGCCGCCCGCCCGGCCGCCTCGGCATCGTCGCGGTCTTCGGGGGCGAAACGTTCGCGCAGTACGAAGAGGAGCGGCTCGGGGTCGCCCGTCGTCTCGATCAGTCGTGCGCGGCGGCCTCGGGCGGCGGCCAGGAGCGCGGCCGCGCTCCGGTGCGTGCGGGCCCACTCCTCGAGCTGCGTGCGGGTCCGAGCGACGCGTTCGCTCTGGTCGTCCAGCTGGGCGCGTAACCGGCGGGCCTCGTCGCGTCGCCGGACAGCGAGACCGGTGTCGGTCTCGAGGCGCGAGACGTCGGCGAACCCGCGATCGCGCGTGCGGAGGGCGGCGGCCCGGGCGCGGCGGAGCTCGGTCGGTTCGTCGATGGCATCTACCGCGTCCGCGGCCCGGAAGGCCAGCTCCAGTGCGATGACGGCGTCGTCGAGGCGAAGCAGCGCCTCGGCGGCATCGCTCACGGACTGGGCGGCCGCGGCGCGAGCACGGGGCGATCTGCGCCAGAGCCGCACGGCGATGACGATGGCCGCCACGGTGAGTGCGGCCGCCAGCAGGGCGATCGCCGCGGGGGCAACCCCCTCGAGTTCAGACACCGACGGAGGTGCCCGGTCCCGACGAGTCGTCGATCAGCAGAAGAGCACGCAGTTCGTCGATCTCGTCGACGGCAGCCTGGGCGCCGTCCGCCTCGTGGGGCCAACTGAAGCCCCACCGGACGAAGATCACCGGCACCCCGGCATCCGCCCCTCCCTCGACGTCGTGGTGTCGATCGCCGATGAGGATGGGGCGCGAGGTGTCGGCCCCGGCGGCTTCGAGACGGCGCAGCGCCTCGCGCACGACGTCGGCCTTCGTGCTCAGGGTGCGCTCGTCGAGGGTGGCTCCGACCATGGCCTCGAGTGATGGAGCGAGGCCGAAGTGGTCCATGAGGGCGACCACCTGTACTTCGGGCTTGGAGCTCGCCGTCGACTGCGGAATGCCCGCCGCGTGCAGGTCGTGCACCAGCTGTTCGACGCCCGGGTACAGGCGCGCGCTCACCGTGTAGCCCTCGCTCTTGTTCAGCCCGCGGTAGAAGGTGACGGCTTCGGTGGCCTGCTCAGGAGTCATCCCCACGTTCACCTGGAACGACTCGAACATCGGCGGACCGATCCAGTGCGACAGCTCTCCCCGCACGGGGGGCGTGCGTCCGAAGTGCTCGAGTGTGATCGTCAACCGGCGGAGGATGCCCTCCGATGCGTCGACGAGGGTTCCGTCGACGTCCCACAGGACGCAGGAGAAGGGAGAGCGTGCAGGCATGCGTCCACGCTACCGGCGCTGCCCGCGCGCGGCGCTCGCCGCGTCAGAAGAGCCGCGGGGCGCCCGACTGCACGCCCTTCATCTCGTCGTAATCGAGGACGAGGCACCGGATGCCGCGGTCGGTGGCGAGCACGCGCGCTTGGGGCTTGATCTCTTGCGCGGCGTAGACGCCGGTGACCGGGGCGAGCAGAGGATCGCGGTTGAGCAGCTCGAGGTAGCGGGTGAGCTGCTCGACGCCGTCGATGTCGCCGCGACGCTTGACCTCGATCGCGACGGTGCCGTGGCCGTCGTCATTGCGCAGCAGCAGATCGACCGGGCCGATCGCGGTGGGGTACTCACGGCGCACGAGCGTGAGGTTCTCACCCACCACCGACACCTGCTCGGCGAGCAGGCGCTGCAGATCGGCCTCGACGCCGTCCTTGATGAGCCCGGGGTCGAGGCCCAGGTCGTGGGCGGTGTCGTGCATGACCTCGTGGATGCGCACCAGCAGTGCGTCGCCGCTCTTCGCGTGCGTCACGCGCCAGCGTTCGATCACGCCGTCTTCGATGTCGGCCTCGTCGGGCTGCTCGAGGGTGAGCGAGCACGGCGGGCTCATCCAGTTCAGGGGCGCGTGTTGGACGTCGCGATGGAACGCGACCGTACCGTCGGCCTTGACCATGATGAGTCGGGTCGCGAGGGGCAGATGTGTCTTCAGGCGACCGGTGTAGTCGACGGAGCAACGAGCAATGACGAGGCGCACGACTCCATTGTCGCAACTCGAGACGATCGTCACACCGCCGTCGAGAGAGACCGTGCCGTGGCTGCGGTGCGCCGCCGCCCCCGGGTAGCTCGTCCGACGGGTCGCGTCACCCCGAGGGTTCCGCACCGTCGTCGCGACGGCGGGATGCGCGTCGAGGCGGCCGGAGTCATCGACGCAGCAGCGACCGCTGGGGGCCGTGGCGCCTAATCGCGCCGCGCCGGCTCTGCGGCCCGCTCGTTCTCGACGGCGAGCGGCTTGGCCGCGCCCGAGAAGAGACCGGATGCCACGATGAGCCCGACCACGATGAGCAGCGTGTTGAGCAGACCGATGTGGTCGCCGATCCACCCGAGGATCGGGGGGCCGCACAGGAACGCCACGTAGCCGATGGTCGCCGCGGCGGCCACGCGGGAGGCGGCCTTGGCGGGGTCGTCGGCGGCGGCCGACATGCCGATCGGGAACCCGAGCGAGGCACCGAGGCCCCACAGAGCCGCACCCACGAAGACGAGGGGACCGTAGGGCGCGAGGATGAACAGCAACAGACCCGCGGCGGCGGTGCCGGCGAGCACCCGCAGCACGAGCACACGGCCGAGGCGGTCGACGACGGGGCCCCCGGCGATTCGGCCCACGGTCATGGCGACCGAGAATACCGCGAGCACCGCAGGACCTGCCTCTTCGGGGGCTCCGTGGCCGTAGACCACGGCCGAGGGGAGCCAGTCGTTGGCGCTGCCTTCGGCGAACGCCATGCCCAGCATGATCACCCCGAGCGTGTACGTGCGCGGCTCGCGCCAGGCCTGCAGCGAGACGGCGAGACGCTCGCGCCAGTGGGCGCGCTCCTCGGCGGCGGGGGCGTCCATCGCTACCTCGGCCCGCGGCACGTTGGCCACCGACACGAAGGCCACCACCATGATGACCACGCCCATCGCCGCGCAGTGCGCGACCACGGGGATGCCCAGGCTGACGGCGACGAATCCCAGACCCGCGCCGATGACGGTGCCGAAGCTGAAGAAGGCGTGCAGCAGCGGCATGATCGTGCGCCGGGTGGCTTTCTCGAGCGCTGCTCCCTCGACGTTCATCATCACGTCGACCGTGCCGTTGCCGAACCCGAACAGGGCGAGGCCCACGAGGGCGACCCCGAACAACTGCAGCGAGTCGGCCCCGAAGCCGATGATCATGAGGCCGATGCCGACGAGCAGCAGGGCGACGAGCATGCCGGTGCGCGCGCCGATGCGGGCCATGACAGCCGGCGCGATCGAGAGACCGATGATGGATGCCACGCCCATGCCGAGCAGGAGCAGCCCGACGCCGGAGTTCTCGATGCCTAGCGATTCGCGGATGGCGGGCACCCGCGACGCCCACGTCGAGATGCTCAGCCCGCTCGCGAGGAAGATGGCGCAGATCGCGATGTGCCAGCGGACGAGCTGGGACCGGGTGAGCGTCGAGTGCATGCGGCCACTGTACCGAATCGATTCGACACGCATCGAATCGATTCGGCGACGCCCGCGTCGGCGAGTACGATCGGCCCGTGAGCAACCGTCGCGCGACCATCAGCGACGTCGCCCGAGAGGCCGGCGTCTCGGCGTCGACCGCGTCCGTCGTCTTCAGCGGCAAGACGCCGACCTCGCAGGCGACCCGCGCGCGAGTGCTCGCGGCGGCCGAGAGCCTCGGGTACACCGGGCCCGATCCGCGCGCCGCGTCCCTTCGTCGCGGACGCTCCGGCATCGTGGGCGTGGTCTTCGACCAGCACCTCGGTACGGCGTTCCTCGACCCGGTCACGACCCACATGATGGACGGTCTGGCCGACGGCGTCTCCCGCCTGGGGGCGGCGCTGCTGCTGCTTCGCGACGACGGCGAGACGGTGAGCGAACCCTCGCTGCACACCGCTCCCATCGACGCCGCGGTGCTGATCGGCTGCAGCCCGCGCATGCGCGACTCCCTCGAGATCGTGAAGGGCCGCGGCATCCCGGTCGTCGTGGTCGAGGGCGATGCGGGCGAGGGCGTGCCCCAGGTGCTGCTCGACAACACCGAAGCGCAGCGCGAGGCCGCGCGCCACCTCGAGGCGCTCGGTCACCGAGACGTCGTGATCGTCACCCTGCCCACCGACACGGCTCGGCGCCGCGGCTGGATCTCCGACGAAGCCGTCGTCCGGGTCGACGTCACCGCCGACCGGCTGGCCGGGGCCCGGGAGGTGTTCCCCGACGCTCCCGCCGTGGCCGCCGCCACCAGCTCGATCGACGAGGGGAGCATCGCCGGTCGAGCGATCTTCGCCGATCCCGACCACCGCCCGACGGCGGTCATCGCCCAGAGCGACCTGCTCGCGGCCGGGGTCATCCGCGCCGCCGAGGAAGCGGGTCTGCGAGTGCCCGACGACGTGAGCGTAACCGGGTTCGACGGGGTCGTCGTCGACGGCCTCGCCCCGCACGTGCTGACCACCCTGGTGCAGCCCGCCACCGCGAAGGGCCGCGCTGCCGGTGAGGCCGTGGCGGCGATGCTCGAGGACGAGACGCCCTCAGGGCTCGACCTGCGGTGCGCCTTCCGAGAGGGAACGACGACCGGCCCGCCGCGTACCACATGACGCCGCGGATGCTGGGACTCTCATGCTCCGCATAGAATAGTCACGACACCCCGAGAGCCCGGGCATCCGCCCGTCGACCCCGAGGAGGCCCGACCGTGCTGATCTTCCTCGGCGCCTTCGCGGCCGTCCCCCTTCTTCTGCCGTGGCTCGTCTCGCGCATCGGCGCCCGCGCGTTCTACGCCGCCGCGGTGCTCCCCGCCCTTGCCTTCGCCCACGCGGTGGTCCTTGCCCCCGCGGTCTTCTCGGGCGATATTCCTTTACAGGAATACCGGTGGATCCCCGCGCTGAACGTGTCGCTGTCGATGCGCATGGATGTGCTGGGGTGGCTCCTCACCCTGGTGGTCACCGGCGTCGGGGCGCTCGTCATGCTCTACTGCCGCTGGTACTTCCGCGGCAAGACGCGGGGCGTGGGGCAGTTCTCGGCGGTCCTGCTCGGGTTCGCCGGTGCGATGTACGGCTTGGTCCTCACCGACGATCTCGTCGTCCTGGTGATGCTGTGGGAGGCCACGAGCGTCCTGTCGTACCTGCTGATCGGCTACTACCACAGCCGTTCCGCGAGTCGCCGTGCCGCGCTGCAGGCGCTGCTCGTCACGACCCTCGGCGGGCTCGTCATGCTCATCGGCGTGGTGCTCATGGTGGTCCAGTCGGGCACGTCCAGCCTGTCGGCGATCCTCGCCGACCCTCCCACGGGCGCGGTCGTCGACATCGCGGTCCTGCTGCTGCTGGTCGGCGCCCTGAGCAAGTCCGCGATCTTCCCGTTCCACTTCTGGCTCCCCGGCGCCATGGCCGCGCCCACCCCGGTCAGCGCGTACCTGCACGCCGCGGCCATGGTGAAGGCCGGCATCTACCTGATCGCCCGTCTCGCCCCCGGGTTCGCCGACACCCCGTTCTGGCGACCGACCCTCATCGCGCTCGGGGTCTTCACCATGTTGCTCGGTGGCTTCCAGGCGCTGCGCGAACGCGACCTCAAGCGCATCCTCGCCTTCGGCACGGTCAGCCAGCTGGGCTTTCTCACGGTGATGCTGGGATACGGAACGAGAGATGCCGCTCTCGCCGGCGTCGCGCTCCTGCTCAGCCACGCCCTGTTCAAGTCGTGCCTCTTCCTCGTCGTCGGCGTCATCGACCGCCAGCTCAACACCCGTGACATCGGCCAGCTCTCCGGCCTCGGCCGCCAGGCGCCCGTCATGGCCACGGCGTCGTTCGTCGCGATCTTCTCCATGGCGGGTGTGATCCCCACCCTCGGATTCGTCGCGAAAGAGACGGCGCTGACCGCTCTGCTGCACGAGGCCGAGGGGGGAGCGGTGTGGGGGATCGTCGCCCTGGTCGGCATCGTCCTGGGCTCCGCGCTCACGGCGGCTTACGGCATCCGATTCCTCTGGGGTGCGTACGGAACCAAGCGCGACGTCGAGACGACCGAGTGGCCGGACCCGCCCATCGGGTTCTTGTCGGCTCCCGTACTGCTGTCGGCGACCACGCTGGCCCTCGGGTTCCTCGCGCCGATCGTCGACCACTGGCTCGCTCCCTACGCCGACGGACTCCCCGAGGCGACGGCCGGGGTCGATTCGCCCGAGTATCCGTACCACCTCGCCCTCTGGCACGGGCTCGAGCCGGCGCTGTTCATCTCGCTCGGCACCCTGGCGCTGGGCGCGGGCGTGTTCTGGGTGGTGCGCAAGACACAGCTGCACAAGCGTCCTCGTGTGCTGCCCTTCACAGCCAACGACGCGTACAACGGCACCCTCCGCGCGATCGACCACACCTCGGAGTGGGTGACCGCCCGCTTCCAGCGCGGTTCGCTGCCGTTCTACGTCGGCACGATCTTCGTGGTGCTCGTGGTCGCCGAGGGCACGGCCCTGCTGGCCTCGCGCGAGTGGCGCGCGCAGCTCGACGCCTGGCAGTCGCCCGCGCAGCTGATCTCGGCACCTGTCATGATCGCCGCCGGCATCTTGGCCGTCCGCGCCCGAAAGCGCTACACCGGGGTCGCGCTCGTCTCGGTGACGGGGCTCGGAATGGTGGTGCTCTTCGCGACCAGCGGCGCCCCCGATCTCGCGCTGACCCAGGTGCTCATCGAAACCGTGACCCTCGTCGTGTTCGCGCTGGTGCTGCGGCGCCTCCCCGCCCGCATGGGGGAGCAGAACGAGTCGGTGGCCCCGATCGCCCGAGCGATCCTCGGCGCGGGCGTGGGGCTCACCATGGCCCTCGTCGCGATCGTGGCGACCGGAGCACGTCAAGACCTCCCCATCTCCCTCGAGTGGCCGCCCCTCGCCTACGAGATCGGCCACGGACGCAACGTCGTCAACGTCGCGTTGGTCGACCTGCGCGGCTGGGACACGATGGGAGAGCTCTCGGTGCTGGTCCTCGCCGCCACGGGCGTGGCATCCCTCGTCTTCATCACCAACCGCAGCGACAACCTCGCGCGCCGATCGGGCACCGCGCGCTCTCGCGTCGGGCTGGGCCGCCGTCGACCCCTCGTCGAGACCGACAGCGGCGTGCGCGCTCGACGCGTGGGCGAGACCGGCGCCCCGCGCGCGTGGCTGATCTCGGGCTCCAAGGTGCAGCCCGAGAACCGTTCGATCCTGCTCGAGATCATCATCCGGGTGCTGTTCCACTCGATCATGATCGTGTCGCTGTACTTGCTCTTCGCCGGCCATAACCTGCCCGGCGGGGGCTTCGCCGGAGGCCTGGTCGCGGGAATGGGCCTGGTCATGCGCTACATCGCCGGCGGCCGCTGGGAGCTCGGCGCCGCCGCGCCGACCGACGCGGGACGCCTGCTCGGTGCGGGCATGGCGATCGCCGTGCTGTGCGCCCTGGTGCCGATGGTGTTCGGGTTCGCACCGCTGCAGAGCTTCACCTTCGAGGGCGAGCTGCCGATCATCGGGCACTGGGAGTTCGTCACCAGCACGATCTTCGACGTCGGCGTCTACCTCGTGGTGATCGGTCTGGTGCTCGACGTGCTCCGCAGCCTCGGCGCCGAGGTCGACCGGCAGTCGCAGCACCCGGAAGATGCGGAGATGGCGCCCTCATGACCATCTCCTTCGTTCTCGTCATCGTCATGGCCGTGCTCTTCGCGTGCGGTGTGTACGCGATGCTCGAGCGCAGCCTGACCCGCGTGCTGATCGGCTTCCTGCTGCTCGGCAACGCCGCCAACCTCCTGCTCCTCATCGTCATGGGCGCGCCCGGCCGGGCCCCCTTCTACGACGGCGGGCAGACGGATGCCGCGGACATGTCCGACGCGCTGCCCCAGGCCCTGACGCTCACCGCGATCGTCATCACGTTCGGCATCTCGGCGTTCCTGCTCGCCCTCATCTACCGCTCCTGGCAGCTCGGTCAGGCCGACACGGTCATCGACGACGCCGATGACGTGGCTCTGCGCACCCGCGCGGCCGACGAGCCCGAAGACGCGATGGACGAAGAGGCCCGTTCCGACGACGAAGACGTCACCACCGACTTCGTCGGCGATGTGGCCTCGCCCATCCGCGTGCTGCACCAGGGCGATCTCTCGCAGCTGGTCGACGACGCTCCGGTCGACCGGGTCGCGGTGTCGCGTGAATCGGAGCCGCCGCTCGACGCCCCCCGCGACCCCCAGGACGGTGATCGCTCGTGAGCGCCCTCGTGCCCCTGCTCGTCGGCATTCCGTTCATCGGTGCCGCGATCAACCTCATCTTCGGACGACGCAAGAAGACGCAGATCGTCGTGTCGGTCGCCTCCCTCGCGGCCGTCCTCGTGCTGGGTGCGGTCCTGCTCGTCACCGTCGACACGAGCGGGCCCATCGCGGTGGCGATCGCCGCGTGGGACATCCCGTTCGGCATCGTGCTCTACGTCGACGTGCTCGCGGCCCTGCTGGTGGTCGTCACGAGCATCGTCCTCCTCGCGGTCCTGCTGTTCTCGATCGGCCAGGGCGCGGCCGACAACGACGAGGACACCCCGGTCTCGATCTTCTACCCGGCGTACCTGATCCTCGGCGCGGGCATCTTCAACGCCTTCATCGCCGGAGACCTGTTCAACCTGTACGTCGGTTTCGAGATCCTTCTCGTCGCCTCGTACGTGCTCATCACCCTGGGCGGCACCGAATCGCGCATCCGCACCGGCGTCGTCTACATCGTCGTGTCGCTGGTGTCGTCAATCCTCTTCCTCGCCGCGATCGCGATGGTCTACGGCGCGCTCGGCACGGTCAACATGGTCCAGATCAGCGAGCGGATGTCGCTGCTGCCCCAGGACACGCAGACGATCCTGCACCTCATGCTGCTGCTCGCCTTCGCGATCAAGGCGGCGGTCTTCCCGCTGTCGTTCTGGCTGCCCGACTCGTACCCGACGGCTCCCGCGCCGGTGACGGCGGTGTTCGCGGGCCTACTGACCAAGGTCGGCGTCTACGCGATCATCCGCACCGAGACACAGCTGTTCGTCGACAACGACCTCAACTTCCTGCTGATGATGGTCGCGCTGTCGACGATGATCGTCGGCATCCTGGGGGCGGTCGCGCAGGCCGAGCTCAAGCGCATCCTGTCGTTCACGCTGGTGAGCCACATCGGGTACATGATCTTCGGTCTGGCGATCAACACGCCGCTCGCGGTGGGCGCCACGATCTACTACATCGTCCACCACATCATCGTGCAGACGACGCTGTTCCTCGCGGTGGGCCTCATCGAGCGCCGGGCGGGGAGTACCTCGATCCTGAAGGTGAAGGGCCTGATGCGCGCGGCGCCACTGCTGGCGGTGCTCTACTTCATCCCGGCGATCAACCTGGGCGGCCTGCCTCCGTTCTCGGGCTTCATCGGCAAGTACGCGCTGTTCGACGCCGCGGCTCAGGTGGGAACACCCGTGATGATGGTCCTGATCGTCGGCGGTATCGTGACCTCGATCCTCACGCTGTACGCGCTCATGCGCGCGTGGAACCTCTCGTTCTGGCGCGAAGACGACGACTCGGCCGAGACGACCGAGCGCATCGCCTACCTCGGCAACGCGCCCGCCGCCGCCATCTCGACCGAGCGGCGCACGACGCCGAAGATCATGACGCTCGCCACCGTCGGCATGGTGGCCGTCACCGTGTCGCTGACCGTGTTCGCCGGACCGCTGCTCGACATGTGCTTGCGGGCGGGCGTCGACATCACCGACGGGGTCAGCCTCGTCCAGGTCCAGGAACAGGCGGGTCAAAGATGAACCCGTCCCGCCGTTCGCAGGTGTCGCTCTTCCTGCACCAGCTTCCGTTCCTGGTCTGGCTGGTCGCACTGTGGATGCTGCTGTGGGGCCAGTTCACCTGGCTCGCCTTCCTCACGGGTCTCGTCATGGCGGTCTTCGTCACCCGCGTCTTCCGGCTGCCCCCGGTCGAGCTCTCGGGTCGCATCAACCTCTGGTACGGCCTCGTCTTCGTCGTCACCTTCCTCGGCGCCGTCATCAAGGGCTCCCTCATCGTCGCGTGGCAGGTGCTCGATTTTCGGCGGCAGCCCGGTGCGGCCATCATCGCCGTGCCCCTTCGGGTGGACGACGATGTGATCATGGCGCACACCGCCGTCACGGCATCGCTCATCCCGGGCTCGCTCATCGTCGACGTCGATCGCGAGAACCGCACACTGTTCTTGCACACCATCGGGGTGCGCAGCGACGCGGATGCCGAGCACCAGCGCCGCGTCGTGCTCGGGTGGGAAGCCCGCATCACGCGTGCCGTGGGCTCGAAGGAAGAGCTGCAGGAGCTGCGCGCCAAGATCGCCGAGGCGGACGTCGACGCCCGCCATGGGGCCGAGACGCCGCGCGATGGGAGGACGCTACTGTGAACATCCTCGTCGTGGTCATCCTCGTCGTCTTCGCCGTCGCCGCGGTGCTGGCGCTGATCCGTCTCGTGATCGGTCCGTCGATCCTCGACCGTGCGGTCGCCGCCGACGTGCTGCTCACCGAGGTGCTCTGCATCCTGGGCGCCGACATGGTCATCAATCACCACACGCGCTCGCTGCCCGCGATGCTGATCATCGCGGCCGTGGGCGTGTTCGGCTCGATCGCCGTGGCCCGCTTCGTCGCGCGGAAGGAGAACCCGAGATGACCCTCGACGGCGTTCTTGACACCGTGGCGCTCGTGCTCGTGCTCCTCGGTGCGATCCTCTGCCTCACCGCGACCATCGGCCTCCTGCGGTGGCGCGATGTGCCCACGCGCCTGCACGCGGCGACCAAGCCGCAGGTGCTCGGCGTGCTTCTCATCGTCTCTGCGGTCGCGCTGGCGACGGGCACGTGGGAGGCGCTCGCTTTCGGCATCCCGATCGTGCTCATCCAGTTCGCGACGGCACCCCTCGCCGCGCACATGGTCGGGCGGGCGGCCTACCGCAACCGGACGACCGATGAAGAGAACCTCTACATCGACGAACTGCACCACAGCACGGAGCAGCCCGGCTCGACCGGGGCGGAGTCCCGCCCCGAGAGCTGAGTCCCGCTCAGATCCCGGCCTCGCGGACGTCTTGCTGGGCTTGCGGTGAGGCGACGCCCTCGGCGGGGTCGGGTGTCTCGGTGCGGTGGTCGAGCTCGCGTGCTTCGCGCTCCTCGCGCCGCCCCTCGGCCAGGAACGCCAAGCGGTTGAGGCATTCGTGGTTGCGTGCGACGAGCATCGGCTTCCACAGGGCGCGGGGCAGGAACGACGCGGCTCCCGACACCGGCTCCTCGACGATGGTCACCGCCGTGCCGTCGCCGTGGGGGCGGGCGTCGATGCGGATGACTCCTCGCCCCAGGATGCCGGCCTCCGGCCTCAGTCGCAGTAGACGAGGGGGATCCCACTCCACGATCTCGGTCTGATCGTGGATCATCACGGGCCACACGCCCAGCGAGTGATGGATGCGCGATCCTTCGCGCGGCCACTGTTCGTCGACGTCGCGCATCCGCGCGGCTCCCACGACCCACACGGGGTAGAGCCAGCCGTCGGAGAGCACGGCGAAGAGGTCGTCGGGCGTGCAGCGCATCAGGCGCGTGTTGCGGGCGGCCATGGCATCCCTCCTGTCGGCGTGAATCCGACTGTAGGCCGCCGCGGGGTTCTGGCCCGCTCCCCTTGACGCGCTGCCCGCGCATGAGGGGCCGGTAATCATCGCCGGGGCACTGTCCCGGCCACGATTCTCGGCCCCTCGCGCGTGGTGTGGGGCTCTCAGCCGCGGGTGATGTCGGTCACGGTGCCCTGAGCCAGGCGCAAGCGACGGCGGGCTCGGCGAGCGACGGCGGAGTCGTGTGTGACCACGACCAGGGTCAGCCCCTCGGCGTTGAGCTCCTGCAGCACGTCGAGGATCTCGTCGCGCATGCGCTCGTCGAGGTTGCCGGTGGGCTCGTCGGCGAGCAGCACGCGGGGCCGTTTAGCAACGGCCCGGGCGATCGCGACGCGCTGCTGCTGACCGCCCGAGAGCTCTCCGGGGCGGTGATCGGCGCGGTCGGCGAGGCCCACGCGGGTCAGGGCCTCGGTCACGCGGACGCGGCGCTCGTCGCGGCCCAGCCCGAGGGGCTCGAGGCCCATGTCGACGTTCTCGGCGGCGGTCAGCGTCGGGATGAGGTTGAATCCCTGGAACACGAACCCGATCTCTTCGGCGCGCAGCTTCGCCAGCTGCGCGTTCGACGCCCGCGCGATGTCGAGCTCGCCCAGCACGATCGACCCGCTCGAGGGCCGGTCGAGGGCGCCGAGCATCTGCAGCAGCGTCGACTTGCCGCCGCCGGTCGGTCCCTGGATGGTGACGAAGTCGCCCACGGTGATCTCGAGGTCGACTCCGGCCAGTGCCTGCACCGTGCGATCGCGTTGGCGGTAGGTGCGGGTGACGCCGTCGAGTCGGTAGGCGGTGGCGACGGAGGGGGGAGCGGTGAGGGTCATGATGTCTCTTTCGAAAGATGGGGGATGCCGCTCACGCGACGGATCTGAGGGCGGCGGCGGGGCTGAGGCGAGCGGCTCGCCATCCGCCGAAGGCTCCGGCGAGGACCCCGCCGAGAACGGCGATCCCCACCGCCGCGACCACGACCACCGGGGTGATGGGAGCACTGAGCACGATGTCGGTGGCTTGGGCCGCGGCCTGGCCGAAGCCGCCGGGGCCTGGGCCCCCGGGTCCGCCCTGGCCGCCGGGACCGGTCGTCTCCGCGGCCACCGAGATCGTGGGCGCGATGACGTCGATGAGCAGGATGCCGCCGAGACCCAAGAGCAGTCCCACGGCCCCGCCGATCAGTCCCTGCACGAGGGACTCGCCCGCGACCTGACGCACGATGCGGCCGTTCGACCAGCCGATCGCCTTGAGCGTTCCGAACTCACGGGTGCGCCGCGCGACGCCCGAGATGGTGAAGAGCACCGCCAGGGCGAGGGCGACCAGCAGCACGACGACCGACAGCCAGGTGCCGAGGTTCGTGATCATGGTCGACGCGCTCGAAAGCGATCCCGAGACGCTCGAGGCGAGCTCTGACTGCGAGCTGACGGTGGCCTCGGGCAGCGCGGCCGCGATCTCGCTCTGCACCGCGTCGATGGCATCCGCCGACGCGGCCTGCACGTACACCGTCGAGACGACATCCCCCGTGCCGGCGAGGGTCTGTGCGACATCGAGGGGGAGGTAGACGTTCGCGGCGGTGTCGGCGTCAGCCGAAGCGGAAGCGACGATCCCGACGACCTGCATCGCCGTGCCCGCGACCTCGACCGTGCCGCCGACGGAGAGCCCGGCGCTCGCCGCGTAGGTCGCGTCGACGACAGCGACGTCGGTGCCGGCGTCGGCCGAGGTGAGCGCGCGGCCCTCGGCCACGGTGACCGAGGAGAGCGGGCCGACGGATGCCGCGGGGTCCACGCCGAGAACGCTGAAGGAGTCGACGCCGAAGGCGCTGCCGCCGTCGCCACCCGGTCCGCCCGCGGGAGGAGCGCCCATTCCGCCCGTGCCCTGCCCCGGGCCGGATCCGGCGCCCGACTGTGCGCTGCGATCGGGGACCTGGCCCGAGAAGGTCGTGTTGGTCAGTGCCAGTGCACCGGTGGCGGCCGACACCCCCTCGAGGCTCGAGACCGTGGAGACGGCGGTGGCGTCGAGCGTGCCGCGGCGCATGTCGGTCATCAGCCGCGACTGGCTGAGGGTGGTGGTGCCGTCGGCACTCGCTCCCTCGCCGGCGCCGAAGTCGAAGCGCGAGCCGCCGCCCTGGCCCGGCTCGGACTGCGCGCCGGTCACCGTGAGGTCGGTGCCCACTCCGTACACCGACGACAGCGCCTGCGACTGGGCATCTCGGACGCCCGCTGAGAGGGCGTTCACGACGATGACGAGGGCGATCGCGATCGCGAGCCCGACCGCGACGATCACGGTCTGTTTCTTTCGGCCGGCGAGTTCGCGCCGCAGGTAGGTGCCGTACATGCTTCTCCTTCCGGACGCGGGGTGCGGCCGTTGCGTCGACCGTAAGAACGGCACCCTCACCGCTGCCTCACCGTTCCTATGAAGGAGATATGTCGAGCGACGGCGGCGTCTTTAAGCGTGCATGCTGGCTGTCATGGCATCTCGTCCCGCGCCCCTCACCCGCCCCGACGGCTCCCCCGTCCGGGCCCTGATCGTCGACGACGAGGCGAACCTCAGCGACCTGCTGCGGATGGCGCTCGAGAACGAGGGGTGGGACGCCCGCACCGCCGCGAACGGTCAGGAAGCGCTCGGCACGATCCGGGAGTTCGGCCCCGACCTGCTCGTGCTCGACATCATGATGCCGGGGCTCGACGGCATGGAGCTGCTGACCCGTATCCGCGCCGCGGGCAACGACGCCCCCGTGCTGTTCCTCACGGCGAAAGACGCGGTGGAGGACCGGATCGCGGGCATCTCGGCCGGGGCCGACGACTACATCACCAAGCCCTTCAACCTCGAAGAGGTCGTCGTGCGGCTGCGGGGAATGGCCCGCCGTCACGTCGCGGTCGTCGCCGACGCCGATCCGCGGCTGCGCGTCGGAGACCTCACGCTCGACGAGGAGTCGTACGAGGTCGAGCGCGGCGGCATCCCGATCAAGCTCACCGCGAGAGAGTTCGACCTGCTCCGCTACCTCATGCAGAACCCGCGACGCGTGCTCAGCAAGGCGCAGATCCTCGACCAGGTGTGGAGCTACGACTTCGGCGGGAACGGCAGCGTGGTCGAGATCTACATCTCGTACCTGCGCAAGAAGATCGACACTCTCGGCGACCCGCTGATCCACACCGTGCGCGGTGTGGGGTACTCGATCAAGACCGTCTGATGCGCGTTCGATGGACGCTGCGGCGCACCCTCGTCGTGGGGACGAGCGTGCTCGTCGGCCTCGCCTTCTTGGTGATGAGCGTCGCCACCGTCGTGGCACTGCGCTCCTTCACGCTCGACCGGCTCGACCAGCAGGTGCGCGAGGGTCTGTCGTTCGCCGTGGGGCGCGACGGCTCGGGCGGGCCCTTCGGCGGGGAGCGTCCCCCTCAGCGGGATGCCGGTGCCCCGGCGCCGCGCATCGGCACCCTGCAAGCGGTGGTCGACGGTGCGGGCGGGGTCCTCGTCTCGAGTTACACACGCTCGGATGGCACGGTGGTCGCGCTGACGGACGAACAGGTCGCGCTGCTGCGATCGGCGGTGCCGACCGACCGGACCCCGACGACCGTCGACCTCGGGGGCGACCTCGGGGCGTTCCGCGTCGCCGCGGCCGAGAACGACGGTGCGACCGTGTTCGTCGGCAGCTCCCAGGCGGATGTCACCGCGACCACCTCGGCGCTGACCGTCATCCTCGTCGCGGTGTCAGCCGTCACGCTGATCGTCGCGATCCTGGGGCTGTCGCTCTTCGTGCGGCGGAGCCTGCGACCGCTCGACCGTGTCGCCGCGGTCGCGCAGCGCGTGTCGACCCTGTCGCTCAGCGCGGGCGCGGTCGACATCCCCGATCGGGTCGCTCCGGCGGACACCCGCGTCGACAACGAGGTGGGACGCGTCGGCTCGTCGCTGAACGACCTGCTCGGGCACGTGCAGTCCTCCCTCGCGGCGCGGCAGCACAGCGAGGACCAGCTGCGACGCTTCATCGCCGATGCGAGCCACGAGCTGCGCACGCCCCTGGCGAGCATCCGCGGTTACGCGCAGCTCTCGCTCGGCGAGGACGCACCCATGACGCCGACCCAGGCCCGCTCGTTCGACCGGATCGAGTCGGAGGCCGAGCGCATGGCATCCCTCGTCGACGACCTTCTGCTTCTGGCGAGACTGGATGCCGGCCAGCCCCTGAGACGCGAAGAGGTCGAGCTGACCCTGCTCGCCGTCGACGCCGTGAGCGATGCGCAGGCGGCGGATGCGACGCACGAGTGGCGTCTCGATGTCGCAGACGACGACCTCATCTCGGTCACGGGCGACGAGAACCGCCTGCGACAGGTCGTCGCGAACCTGCTCCGCAACGCGCAGACGCACACGCCGGCGGGCACGACGGTGACGTTGTCGCTCGTGCGCGAAGGTGCGGAAGCCGTGCTGCGCGTGACAGACACCGGCCCGGGGATCGATCCGGGCGTCGCCCGGCGGCTGTTCGACCGCTTCGCACGCGGCGACGACTCCCGCAACCGCGATGCCGGGAGCACGGGCCTCGGACTGTCGATCGCGGAGGCCATCGTCACCGCCCACCGCGGGTCGATCTCGGTGGAGAGTCGGCCGGGGCGGACGGTGTTCGAGGTGAGGCTTCCGGTGTGAGCTCGGGCGCCGGGGGGAGGCAGGTGGTCCCGGCGCCACATGGCGTGCCCCGCGACGGGTTCGCGAGACGCGTCAGCCAATGAGGCTCGGCTGCAGGTCGCGCAGCGTGCGGTGGTGCGTCATCCGCGTGACGCCGATCGCCGCGATCAGCACGCCGCCGACCATCCACGCGCCGAGCACCAGCAGGTCTTGGCCGACTCGCGAGACGTCTCCGCCGTACATGACCTGCCGCATGGCATCCACGACGTATCCCATCGGCAGCACGTGGTGCAGGGCGGCGAGGGGCCCGGGCAGGGTCTGCCACGGGAACGTGCCTCCGGCGGTGACGAGCTGCAACACCATCAGCACGAGTCCGAGGAACTGCCCCACCGACCCGAGCCAGACGTTCAGCGCGAGAACGATCGCCGCGTACGTCGCCGAGGCGAACAGCAGGATGCCGAGGGCCGCCCAGGGGTTCGCGAACGAGAACTGCAACGCGAAGGCGAGGATCGTGAACAGTCCCACCATCTGCAGGGCGCCGAGCCCCGCGGGCGTGAGCCAGCCCGCGAGAGTCACGCGGAAGGGCGAGCGCAGCGCCGTGACCGCGCGCTTCGACACCGGCTTCACGATGAGGAACAGCGCGTAGATGCCGATCCATCCGGCCAGCGCGGCGAAGAACGGGGCCAGCCCCGCACCGTAGTTCTGCGCCTTGGTGACCGAGGTCGAGCCGACCGTGACGGGGTCAGAGATGGCCGAGGCCTGTGCCTGGCGAGTGGCCTGATCGGAGTCCGGGATCTGGTTCACACCCGCCGCGAGGCCGTCGCGCAGCTGCGTCGCACCCGTCGAGAGCTGGGCGATGCCATCGTCGAGCTGGGTCGCGCCGTCGCGGAGCTGAGCGGATCCGTCGCGGAGCTGGGAGGCTCCGGATGCCGCGGTCGCGGCGCCGTCGGCCAGCGTCGAGGCGCCGTCGGCGGCGCTGGCGGCACCGGTGGCCAGGGTGGCGCTTCCCGAGGCGACCTGGCGGGCGCCGTCGTCGAGCTGGTCGATCTGCGTGACCGTGTCTTGCACGCGCGAGTTGGCGGCCGCGAGGCGATCTCCGACGGGGTCGAGACGCGTGAGGATCTGGTCGATGCGGGCCTGGTCGAGCCCCGCGTCGGCCAGGGCCTTGGCGATGTCGGTGCGCGCCTGGGGGAGCTGCGACGCCGCGTCGCCGGCGACGGAGCCGACCTGGCGGGCCGCCGCGTCGAGGCGGTCGAGGCCTCCGGCCACCTGCTGGGCGCCGTCGGCGACGCGGGCGGAGCCGTCGCGCAACTGTACGGTTCCGTCGCGCAGCTGATTCGCGCCCGCCGACAACTGCGCGTTGCCGTCGGCCAGCTTCGCGGCGCCCTCGGCCAGGGTGGTCGAGCCGGTCGAGAGCTGCGACGAGCCGTTCTTCGCGCTCGCGAGACCGTCGACGAGTTGGGTCGCCCCGTTCGTGGCATCCACGAGCTTCACCCGGATGGTGTTCAGGGCGTCGAGCAGCGTCAGACCGGCCTCGTCGACGACCTTCTTCGCCACCGACGACTGGATGCGGGCCACGGCCTGGGTGCCGATCGTAGAGGCGAGGTAGTTGTTGGCGTCGTTCGTGCGCAGTTCGATGTCGGCCTGACGGGGCGTCGAGCTCGAGAGCGAGGCGACGGCCTCGGTGAAGTCGGCCGGCAGGGTCACGACGAAGTCGAAGTCGCCCGCCTGCAGGCCGGCGTCGGCCTGGTCGGGCGACACGCGGTGCCACTCGAAGGTGTCGCTGTCGAGCAATTGCTCGGCGGCCTCGTCGCCGAGATTGCGCTGCTGACCGTTGACGTCGGCCCCCTGGTCGTCGACCACGAGGGCGACGGGGACGTTCGACAGGTTGCCGTAGGGGTCTTGGTTGGCCCAGAGGTAGAGGCCGCCGTACAGGATGGGGACCGCGAGCAACGCGATGAGGGCGATCACCGACATGCGGGTCGAGGTGAGGCGGCGCAGCTCCGCCGTGATCATCTGCGGGATCTTCATCGGGCGGCCTCCACCGTCTCGTCGAGGGCGTCGATCATGGTCTTCGAGGCGTGGCCCGCGACCACGAGCACGGCGTACCCGCGCTCGGCGAACTCCTCGGCGATACGCCACCAGGCGAGCGGTTCGCCGCCGTGGCGGTCGGGGGCGACCAGGACGAGCCCCTCGACGTCTTTGCGGAGGGCTGCGAGTTCGAGCAGCAGGCGCACCCGGGCTGCGGGCTCGACGTTGCCGATGGCCACGTTCGCGAGCGACTCGAGCCCGATGCCCTCGAGCCAGCGCGCGGCGGAGAACGGATTCGGGGCGTGGCCGGCGAACATCAGCTCCTCGGCGACGACCCCGGTGACGGTGACGTTCGACTCGGGTTCCGAGACCACGGGGGCATCGACGAGCGCGACCCGGCGGCGGATGCCCGAGGAGTCGGAGCGACCGTCGAGGGTCACGGTGCCGCTGTCGACCTTCATGCGACCGGATGCCACGAGGCCCAGCACCGTGGGGCGCTGCTCGGTCTCGGCGACGACCAGGGTCGCGCGGCCGGTCTCGTACGAGGTCGACGTCTCGGGCAGGGCACTGTGCGCACGGCCCTTCGCGACGGCGTTCAGGACGACTCTCACTGCGCCTCCAGGTCGGGGTGCTGCTCCAGCAGGGCGCGGGCTTCGGTCCACGAGAGTCCCGCGATGCTGAGGACCGCGCATACCGCGATCGAGCGGGCCGTCGACGAACCGGCATCCACCCGCGAGACGACCATGCGCCCGGTCTCTTCGAGAAGGCGCGCGAGGGTGGCCGCGGGAAGGTCGGTCCGAAGTTCTCCGGCCTCCTGCCCCCGGCGCACGATCCCGTCGATGCGACGCCGCAGCGGTGCGAGGGCGTCGGAGGTCTCGGCGAGGTGGGCGTCGTCGAGGGCGAGGGCGGCCGCGGCCTGCACGTGAGCGGCTTCGCGCCAGAGCTCGGATGCCAGGCGCGCGAGCGCCACGCGGGAGTCGGCATCGTCGATACGGGCCGCGATGTCGTTGAAGCGGGCCGCTCCCGCGGCGATGACCTCGCGCACGATGGCGTTGCGGTCGTCGAAGTGGCCGTACAGGGCGCGGCGCGAGAGGCCGGCGCGGCGGGCGATCGTGTCGATCGAGGCGCGCGGGTCGTGGCCGATGGCGGCCGTGGCGGCGTCGAGGATGCCGGCGCGGTTCTCGACGGCGTCGCGGCGGGTGGGGGTGCTCACGGAGGCAAGTGTACGCCGAAAGTGCACGCGTGTGTGCAACTTATCGTCGTCGGCTCTCGCTCACGGGTGCGGCCCTGTGCTCCGCATCGTGGTCCCTCGCTCGCTGTGCGTCGGAAGGGGACGGCCGAGAACGACGGAGCCCGCGGCGCCGAGGCGTCGCGGGCTCCGTCGAGGTGGTGCGTGTCAGTCGGTGCCGGAGTCGAACGCGGCGGCCTCGCCCGCGGCATCCGTCGCCTCGGCCAGGCGCTCGCCGGCCGCGTCGAGCGGGGCGGCCGACTCGATGATGCCCTGCGCGCCACCGGCGGCGACATCGCCCACGAGCTCACCCGTGGGACCGCCCAGCAGGCCCATCGCGGCGTACTGCTCGAGACGCGCGCGCGAGTCGGCGATGTCGAGGTTGCGCATGGTGAGCTGACCGATGCGGTCCACGGGACCGAAGGCGGCGTCGCCGACGCGCTCCATCGAGAGCTTCTCGGGCGAGTACGACATTCCGGATGCCACGGTGTCGAGGATCGTGTAGTCCTCACCGCGGCGCAGGCGCACGGTGACCGAACCGGTGATCGTCGAACCGACCCACTTCTGGATCGACTCACGCAGCATGAGCGACTGCGGCTCGAGCCAGCGACCCTCGTACATGAGGCGACCGAGGCGCCGCCCCTGCTCGTGGTACGTGGCGAGGGTGTCTTCGTTCAGGATGCTGTTGACCAGGCGCTCGTAGGTCAGGAACAGCAGCGCCATGCCGGGAGCTTCGTAGATACCGCGCGACTTGGCCTCGATGATGCGGTTCTCGATCTGGTCGCTCATGCCCAGGCCGTGGCGGCCACCGATCGTGTTCGCCTCGCGCACGAGCTCGACGGGATCGGCGAAGCGCGTGCCGTTGATGGCGACCGGGCGACCGGCCTCGAACTCGACCGTGACGTCTTCGGTCTCGATCTCGACCGCGGGGTCCCAGAAGCGCACGCCCATGATGGGCTCGACGATCTCGAGCGAGACGTCGAGGTGCTCGAGGGTCTTGGCCTCGTGCGTGGCGCCCCAGATGTTGGCATCCGTCGAATAGGCCTTCTCGACGCTGTCGCGGTAGGGGAAGTCGTGGGCGACGAGCCACTCGCTCATCTCTTTGCGGCCGCCGAGCTCGGTGACGAAGTCGGCGTCGAGCCACGGCTTGTAGATGCGCAGGGCGGGGTTGGCGAGCAGGCCGTAGCGGTAGAACCGCTCGATGTCGTTGCCCTTGTATGTGGAGCCGTCGCCCCAGATGTCGACACCGTCTTCTTTCATCGCGCGCACGAGCAGCGTGCCCGTGACGGCGCGACCGAGCGGCGTGGTGTTGAAGTACGTGCGTCCGCCCGAGCGGATGTGGAAGGCACCGCACGCCAGGGCGACGAAGCCCTCTTCGACCAGTGCCGTCTTGCAGTCGACGAGGCGCGAGACCTCGGCACCGTACTGCGTGGCGCGGCCGGGGATCGACGCGATGTCGTCTTCGTCGTACTGGCCGAGATCGCCGGTGTACGTGCAGGGGACGGCGCCCTTGTCGCGCATCCACGCGACGGCCACCGAGGTGTCAAGACCTCCCGAGAAGGCGATGCCGACGCGCTCGCCGACGGGAAGGGACTGCAAGACCTTGGACATGCCCTCGATTCTATTGGGGACGGATGCCACGCCCCGACTCGACCGCGAGGTGGTCGTGGCCGGCCTCGAGGGTGATGTGCGAGGTCAGTCGACCTGCGGCATCGTCGCGCCGCGCGCTGCGCGCCGTGCGAGCTGCGCCACGTCGGCGTCGGTCAGATCTTGATGCATCACCGCGCGTCGCCAGAAGACCGCGCCCGTGATGTCGGCCATGGCGTCGGCGGGATCGGGATCGCCGCGTCGTGCGGCCCGCTCGCGCAGCGCTTCTCGCGTGGGTCCCAGGACCGCCGCGACCGCGGCGGTGAGGGCGGTCGAGAAGTCGGCGTCGCGCACCCCGACCGAGACGAGGTCGGCGATGATGCGCGGGTCGTGCAGCCACCGATCGACCGATGCCGCGAAGAGCGTCAGGTCGCTCTCGAGGTCGTCGTCATCGAAAGCCAGGTCGGGGCGGAGGATGCGCGTGATCTCTTCGACGACGGCCACCACCATCGCGGCCCGGTCGGGCCATCGGCGGTACAGGGCGCCTTTTCCCACGCCGGCGCGCCTCGCCACGCTCTCCATCGACAGCGCGTGATACCCGCGTTCGGTGAGCTCGGCCACGCAGGCGTCGCGGATCGCATCGGTGGTCGCCGCTCGGGGCCGCGCGGCTCCTCTGATCTTCACCGCCTGCTCCACGCGCCCACTCTAGCGACCGTTCGCATTCATGGAACGGTACCGTCTCGTTCTGCTACGGTGAATCCGTGACGACCTCCCGCGAGCACGGAGTGCGGTCCCGTACCGCCCGCGTCATCCTGACCTGCCTCGCCTTCCTCGCGATCGGCTACACGGTTCTGGCGCAACTGCTCGCGATCGTCCCGGTGCCGTGGACCATCTGGCTGCTCCAGACGGAGCTGACGCAGTACGTGGTGCTCGTCTTCGGGCTGCTGCGCGACACGCTCGGCATCTGGAACCTCGTCGTCGCGCTGGTCGGCCTCGTGTGCGCGGTCGTCCTCTGGCGGTCGCGGCCCGGCATCCGCCGCCTTCCGTTCTGGCTGACCGCCACCGCAACCGCGGGAACGGTCGGCGTGGTCGCGACCACCGCGCTGCTGGCCGTCTCGATCGGCTCGCTCGGGCTCGGGGTGAGCCCACTGCTGCCCGCGCTCCCGTTCACCGGGCTCGACAGCGGCCCGAGCCGCACCGTCACGCTCGGAACGGCGGGCAGCACCACGCTCCAGGCCGATCTCTACCTTCCGCCGGGCGCGGCACCACGAGCGGGGTGGCCCGTCGTGGTCTCGATACACGGAGGCGGGTTCTCGACCGGCACCCGGGGGCCGAACGCCTACACGGGCTACCTTCCCGAGCACGGCTACGCGGTGCTCGACGTCGACTACCGTCTCGCTTCGTCGACGTACCACGCGTGGGACACGCAGGTCGACGACATCGGCTGCTCACTCGCCTGGATCGCCGGCGACGGCCGCACACAGAATCTCGATCCCGATCGCATCGCGACGCTGGGGTTGTCGTCCGGCGGCAACCTCGCGGTCAACGCCGCGTACATGTCGGCAGACCACACCCTCGCGTCGAGCTGCTCCCCGCCGGGGACTGCGCTGCCCACCGTGCGTGCCGTGATCGCCGGGTACCCCGCGGTCGATCTCACCGGGATCGGGGATACCACCGCGATCGCTCGCCAGGTCGAGCAGTGGTACGTGGGAGGTCCTCCCGCGCAGTACCCCGACCGCTACCGCTTCACCGATTCGGCGACCCACGTCACGGCGGAATCCCCGCCCACCCTGATCTATCAGGGCACCGGTGACCATCTCGTGCTCGCCGACCGCACCCGGGTCTTCGCCGAGCTGCTGACCGAACGCGGTATCACGAACAGGTACGTCGAGTACCCGGGCCTGGAACACGGCACCGGCGACACCACGGGCACCTTGACCGCCTCGGCCGAGGCGAGTCGGCAACTCGTGCTGGACTGGCTCCAGCGTCACGACGGCTGACGCGGCCGACGCACGAGAGCGCCGGTGGGCCGCCGGTGCCCGACGGCCTCAGCCGATCGTCACGCCGGAGATCTTCACCGCCGTCGCCGGGGCGCCGTCGGCGCCGCCGCCCGAGACCCCGGCCTGCGCGATCTTCGAGACGACCGCGAGGCCCTCGGGCGAGAGCGTGCCGAAGACGGTGTACTTCGCCGGCAGCGGCGAGTCCTTGTAGACGAGGAAGAACTGCGAACCGTTCGTGTTCGGGCCGGCGTTGGCCATGGCGACCGTGCCCGCCGGGTAGGTCTCGGTGCCGTCGAGCTCGTCGCCGAACCGGTAGCCCGGGCCGCCCATGCCGGTGCCCGTGGGGTCGCCGCACTGCAGTACGTAGATACCCGACGTGGTCAGGCGATGGCACGTCGTGTCGGTGAAGTAGTTCTGCTGGGCGAGCGACACGAAGCTCTCGACGGTGCAGGGCGTGCGCTCGCCGGTGAGCGTCATCGGGATGTCGCCCGCCGAGGTCTGCAGCACCGCGCTCACCGACGCGGCCGGACGGGCGTCGGACGGCGGCGCCGTCGCGGGCGCGGCGGCCTGGCCCGACGCCGTGTACGCGCAGCCGGCGGTCGTGGGTGACGGGGCGCTCACCGAGGCTTCGGTCGCGGGCGCTGTCTGGGCGCTCGCGCAACCGGTGAGCAGGAGGAGGGCAGAGGCGGCGAGGGCCGCCGAGATCAGTCGGGTACGCACGCGACCAGGGTAAGGGTTCGAGCCGTACCTGCGCTGCGGGTCACGCCCGGACGATCTCGACACCCGCACGAGCGGCGGCGGCGAGGGTCGTGGCATCCGCCCGGTCGGTCGTGACGATCGCATCGAAGTCGGACAGCGACGCGATCCGGTACGAGCCGCTGCCGGGGAACTTCGACGTGTTCGCGACGAGGATCGACCGGTCGGCGACCTCGCGCATGCGCCGCTTGATGCTGGCCTCGTGCGTCAGGTCGGTCACGACGGCCCCCTCGGGCTTGATCCCGGTGCTGCTGATCACGGCGACGTCGGCGTGCACACGGGCCAGCGACTCCTCGGTGAGCGGGCCGATGAGCGTCCGCGTCTTGGCGCCGATCATGCCGCCCAGCAGCACCAGTGTCACGACGTCGTCGTCGCGCAGGGCGTCGAGCACCGCGAGGCTGTTCGTGATGACCGTGACCGGTCGCCCGCGCAGGTGCCGCGCCAGTCGCAGCGTGGTGATGCCGATGTCGAGCAGCACCACCTGACCGTCGGCGATCGAGCCCGCCGTGGCGCGCGCGATGGCCTCTTTCTCGCGGGTGTCGTCGTCGAGCTCGCCGTCCGCGCCCGGCTCCCGGGTGCGGGCGACGGTCGCTCCGCCGTGCACACGGCGCAGCCGGGCGCCCAGCTCGAGACGTTCGAGATCGCGACGGATGGTCGTCCCGCTCACGTCGAGCAGGCGGGACAGCTCATCGACGGTCACGCTCCCGACGGCCTCGAGTCGTTCGAGGATCGCCGCCTCGCGTTGATGGGTCAGCACAGCACTCCTTTTGAGGTCGATCACACTCTCTCGATGCTCATTTGCGCTCACATTAACGCCGATTGAACGACTGCGGATGCTCATATGAAACCTCCCCGCGACGCTACGCCACAAATGAGCGGCCGAGTTAGCGTGACACCGTTCGTCCTCGCCACCGACGGGACGACGCACCCGAACCCCTTCCTCTCACAGGAGAACCCCGTGAAAAGTCCTCGCCTGATCGCCTCCCTCGCCGCCGTCGCGGCCGTCGGGCTCGCCCTGGCCGGCTGCAGCCAGAGCGGCTCGAACGGCTCGTCGTCCGACGGGTCCGACAAGACCCTCACCGTCTTCCTCAGCGCCGACACCAACATCCAGGACCTCTGGCAGAAGACGCTCATCCCCGCGTTCGAGAAGGACAACCCCGGCTACACGGTCAAGGTCGACTTCGACCTGCACGGCGCACACGACCAGCAGACCGTGGCCAAGCTCACCGCCGCGACGGTGCAGCACCAGGACCCCGGCTACGACCTCGTCGACGCGGGCTTCGTGACCCAGGTCGCGGCATCGGGTCTGCTCACCCCCGTGACCGCCGACCAGGTGCCCGCGCTCTCCGACGTACCCGCAGCTCTCGTGCAGGCCGGCGGCAACGGCGGCGTGCCCTACCGGGGATCGAGCGTCGTGCTCGCCTACGACACCAAGACGGTCGCCACCCCGCCGAAGACCCTCGCCGACCTGCTCGCCTGGATCGCAGCCAACCCCGGTCGCTTCACCTACTGCGCCCCCAGCACGGGCGGCAGCGGCGCCTCGTTCGTGACGACCGTGCTCGACCAGAGCATCTCGGCGGACGACCGCACCAAGCTCGCCACCGAGGCCGCCCCCGATCTGGAGAGCGAGTGGAGCACCGGGTTCGCCACGCTCGCCGGCCTGAACGCGTCGGTCTACCAGAAGGGCGTCTACCCCAACGGCAATAGCCAGGTGCTCGACCTGCTGTCGAGCGGGCAGATCTCGATGGCGCCCGTGTGGAGCGATCAGTTCGTGACCGGCGTGAAAAACGGCCAGATCCCCTCGAACATCGCCTACACCCAGATCTCGGACCCCTCGTTCACCGGCGGCGCCAGCTACCTCGGCATCCCCGCGGCGTCGCCGCGTCAGGCCGATGCCCAGAAGCTGCTCGCCTGGGTGCTCTCGCCCACGGCTCAGGCGCTCGTCGCCGACAGCATCTCGGGCTACCCCGTGATCTCGCTCGACAAGCTGCCGGCGTCGGTGCAGTCCACGTTCGCGAACGCCGACATCGCGAACCTGCGCCCCGGGTACTTCGCGGCCAACGCGGCCGACATGAACAAGGCGTGGGCCCAGAAGGTCCCCGGCAAGTGATGACCGCCGCCACCGCACAACGGGTGGCGCGCCCCGCCGTCCGTCGAGCCCATCCGGCTCGGCGGACGGCGGCGGCCGGCTTCCTGCTCGCGCTTCCCCCGGTGCTCGTGATCGCCCTGTTCGTGGGCGTGCCGGTGATCACCGCGCTCGCGTTCAGCGTCGGGTTCACCGGTGGTCTCAACACGGTCATCGCCGCGGTGGGGCAGAACGTCCACCGCGCCGACGGCGCCATGCCCACGCTGGCCGCCTACGGCGACGTGTTCGGCGCCGACGACTTCTGGCAGAACCTCGGCCTGACACTCGGCGTCACCCTGGCCAGCACCGTGATCGTGCTCGTGCTCGCCGGCGGCATCGGCCTCTTCCTGCGCCTGCACGGCGGGTTCCTGGCGCGGCTGCTCTCGGCGGTCGCGATCGTGCCGCTGTTCATCCCCGTCGTCATCGCGTCGTGGGCGATCCTGACCTTCTACTCGGCCGACGGCTTCTTGACCAGCCTGTTCGCGGCGGTCGGCCTCGACGCGCCGGTGTGGGCGTTCACCCCCGTCGCCGTCGTCATCGGCTCGGCGTGGACGTCGCTGCCCTTCGCCGTGCTCATGATCACGTCGGGTCTGCAGTCGATCCCGGATGCCATGATCGAGGCAGCCCGAGATGCCGGGGCCGGAACGGTCCGCATCGTGCGGACCGTCCTCGTGCCGATGAGCGCGGTGCCCATCGTCATCGCCGTAACGTTCACCGCGATCGGGGTGATCGGCTCCTACACAGTGCCGTACTTCACCGGCCCCAATGCCCCGACGATGCTCGGGGTGGCGCTGGCGAACTCGTTCACGTCGTACAACGAACCGCAACAGTCGATCGTCATGGCCTTCGTCGTCTTCGCCGCGGCATCCGGAATCGGCGCCCTGTACGTGTGGGCAAACTTCCGCACCGCCCGTCGTGAGGGGAAGGTCTGATGCCCCGCGTGCTCGCCGCGGCCCTGCGCACCTCGGCCGCCGTGCTGTTCGCCGTCGTCCTGCTGGTCTTCGTGCTCGGGCCGCTCGTCTGGCTCGGCGCCCACGCCTTCGCCGACACGTGGACGTATCCGCACCTGCTGCCGGACTCATGGACGCTGCGCTGGTGGTCGACCGTGCTGACCGACCCGCAGCTCGCGTCGTCGATCCAGAGCTCCCTCGCCATCACCCCGATCGTGGTCGTGGTCGCGGCGGTGATCTGCCTGCCGGCGGCGTACGCGTTCGCGCGGTTCGAGTTCCCCGGGCGGCGGCTGTTCCTGATCGGCCTGTTCGCCACGAACGCCTTTCCGAAGATGGGCCTGTTCGCCACGCTCGCCTCGCTGTACTACGCCCTCGGCCTGATGAACACCGTCGCGGGGGTCGTGGTCGTGCAGCTGCTCGGCACCATCGTCTTCATGACGTGGATCCCGGCCGCAGCGTTCGCGTCGGTGCCCCGGTCGCTCGAAGAGGCGGCGCGCGACGCGGGCGCCTCGCGAGTGCGCGTCTTCGTGACCGTCACGCTGCGGATGGCTCTGCCCGGCATCCTCGTGGGCTGTGTCATGGCCTTCCTCGCCGCCTTCGACGAGGCCCAGGGCACCTATCTCGTCGGTGCCCCCGACATCGTGACGATGCCGACCGAGATGTACTCCCTCGTCCTCAACTTCCCCAAGCAGGTCGCCGCCGTGTTCTCGATCCTGCTCGCCATCCCCTCGGTGGTGCTGCTGCTCGCCGTGCGCAAGCACGTGATGGGCGGTCAGCTGGCCGAAGGATTCCAGCTCAAATGAAGGAGCATGCTGTGACCATCGCGGTCGATCCGACCTCTGTCGCCCCCGCGGGCGCCTCCGACCCCTCCGAGGGGCTGCGTCTCACCTCGCTGCGCAAGACCCTGGGCGGGCGGACCATCATCGACGACCTCGATCTCACGGTGCAGCGGGGCGAGCTGGTGTCGTTGCTCGGGCCGTCGGGATGCGGCAAGACGACGACCTTGCGCATGATCGCCGGCTTCCTCGCCCCCGACGCGGGCGGCATCGAGATGGCGGGCCGCGACGTGACCCGGCTCGGGCCCGACAAGAGACCGAGCGCGATGGTGTTCCAGAACTACGCGCTGTGGCCGCACATGACCGTGGCCAAGAACGTGGCCTATCCGCTGCGGCTGCGCCGCCTCCCGCGCGCCGAGGTCGCCGAGCGCGTCGACGCCGTGCTGCAGCTGGTGAACCTGCTGCACCACCGCGATTCGCGCCCGCCGCGCATCTCGGGCGGTGAGCAGCAGCGCGTCGCCCTGGCCCGTGCGCTCGTGCAGGAGCCCGAGGTGCTGCTGCTCGACGAGCCGCTCAGCAACCTCGACGCGAAACTGCGGGTCAAGGTGCGCGAAGAGATCCGCGACCTGCAGCAGAGGCTCGGCATCACCACGGTCGTCGTGACGCACGACCAGGAAGAGGCCCTGTCGATCTCGGATCGCGTGGCCGTGATGAACGCGGGTCGCGTCGAGCAGTTCAGCGCGCCCGGAGAGCTGTACCAGCGGCCCGCGACCGAGTTCGTCGCGACCTTCATCGGATCGCTCAACCGGATCGAGGGCGAGTTCGACGGCGTCGGCATCGTCGAGGGGTCCGCCGTCGTGGGAGTGCGGCCCGAAGACGTCGTCTTCACGCTCGACGCCCGGCCCGGCGCGCGACCGGCGCGCGTCGAGCGCGTCGTGCCGCACGGCCACTTCCACCGGGTGCGGCTGCGCCGTGACGACGCGACCCTCGACGCCTTCGTGCCGGGGGTGCCGCCCCAGGTCGGAGCGGGCGGGTATGCGTCGATCGCCTCGGCGCTCGTGTACCGCGACGGTCGTCTCGTCGAGCGCCGGGCGGGGGTGACGGCATGACGCGTCCCGCCGGGTCCCGCGCCTGCGCGCACCGCGGAGACTCGTGGGCCCTGCGCGAGAACACCCTTCCGGCGGTGCGGTCGGCCCTCGCCAAGGGCGCGGCCGTCGTCGAGATCGACGTGCGGCTCACCGCCGACGGCGACGTGGTCGTGCTGCACGACCCCACCCTCGCCCGGTTGTGGGGAGACCCGCGCGCGATCGAGACGGTGCGCACCGCCGAGCTGGCGGCCTTCGGTGACGCCGACCACCGCCCGCCCCTCCTCGCCGAGGTGCTGCCGCTGTTCGCCGACGCCGACAGCCGCCTGGTGATCGACATGGATGCCGTGCGCCCGGCCGCCGCGGCCCATGCGGTCGTCGCGGCCTCGGGCGTCGTCGTCGACTGGTGCGGCGACCTCGCGGCCATGCGGCTGCTGCGTGAGAGGGACGCCGACGCGCGTATCTGGCTTCCGTGGGCCCACAAGCAGCCCCCGGTGGCACTCGACCTGGAGGAGTTGTCGCCGGTTCTCATCAACGCGCCGTTTCCGCTCGTCGATCACCGGTTCGTGGAAGCCGTTCACGACCTGGGCCTGCCGGTGACCGCATGGACGATCGACGACGAGAGCGACCTCGCCCGGGCGCTCGACCTCGGAATCGACACCGTCACCACCAACCGCCTCGATCGACTGCGGGCGATGATCGCTGCGCGATCGGCATCCGCGACGAAGGAGCCGAGACGATGACCCCGTCAGATCTGTCGGCGGCCCACGAACTGGCCCTGGAGCTCGCGCGATGGGCGATCGACCAGACGCGTGCGTACCGGGTGACGGCGGTGCACGCCAAAGCGCATCCGGCCGACCTCGTCACCGAGCTCGATCGCGCGATCGAGAGGAGAGTGCGCGAGGTCGTGCTGGGCCGCTTCCCCGACCATGCGTTCGTCGGGGAGGAGTACGGGGGCAGTGCGCGCACCGGTGTTCCGACCTGGTACCTCGATCCCGTCGATGGAACCACCAATCTCGCCAACGGCGTTCCCTGGACCGCCTTCTCGCTTGCGCTCGCCGTCGACGATCAGCCGCTCGTCGGCGTCGTGGCAGAGCCGTGGCAGAACGCGGTGTTCGATGCGGTCGCCGGGCAGGGCGCTCGCCGCGATGGCATGCCGCTGCTCCTGCCGGAGCGCGCGGGACTGCGCGGGGGAGTGGTCGGCACCGAGCTGGCGGGCCACGAGCCCTGGCCCGGGATGGACGCCCTCGCGCTCTCGCTCACCGCGGCATTCTGCACGCTCCGCGTCATGGGCTCGGGAACCTTGACGCTCCTCGGGCCGGCCGCCGGCCGCGGATGCGCCGCCCTGGTGCACCGTTTCAGCCCGATCGATCACCTCGCCGCGGTGCTCATCGCTCACGAGGCCGGAGCCGAGGTGCGCGACGAAGACGGTCGCCGATCGCTCTTCCCCCGCCACGGCGGTGTGCTCGTGGCATCCGGGCTCGTGGCCGAGGAGATGTCCGTGTTGTGGTCACGGGCTCTGGCCCTGCCGCGCGCTCACCGTCCAGGCTGATCGTGTCGACCTTCCCCGTCGGACGCTTCTCACCGGCGGCCGGCGGCATGACGTCCACGGACGTCTGCCCCGACATCGGAGAGGCGCGGTCTCCGGATGCCGCGTGCCCGACCGATCGCGACGACGCCGAAGGCGAGAGCGATGATGGCCACGGCGATGACCACGATGTAGACCGCGACGCTGCCCCATCCCCCGGTACTCGGATCGAGGAACGGGTAGGGGTACCAGAAGGGCGCGCCGGTCGTCGGGTTGGTGATGAGCGGCGCGCGCAGCAGCGTGTACACGATCCAGGCGACCGGGAAGATCGCTGCCGCGAATGCCGCCGACCAGGGCAGGCGCCTGCGGCCGGACCCGAGGAGCACGTCCAAGAGCAGGAAGAGCGGGCCCCACACGTGCATGATCTCGTTCGACCAGGCGACCGTCTCGGGCTGCAGGGGGATGCCGCGTAGCAGCAGGTTGTAGACGATGCCGGTGACGATCATGTAGGTCGACACGAACGCGAGGGCCGTCGCCAGGGCGGGCGGATCGACCTCGACACGACGGCCGCGTGCGAAGAAACGGGCGCCGAGCCACGCGATCACGATCGCGGACGAGACGTTGGAGAGGATCGTGAAGAAGCTGAAGAAGTTGGCGACCACCGTCGCGACATCGCGGCCGCGCGCAACGGCTTCGGCCGTCGACGATGCGAACTGTGCTCCCACCGCGACGAGGATGAGTACGGCGACGGTCACGCGCGCCGCGTTCCACCCGGTCGCCCATCCGCGCGATCTCTGCATCGCCCCAGGCTAATCAGAGCCCGGATGCCGCGGGGAGGGGTTGCGACAGCCGTCGCGTCTCGGCTCTCGCGGCCTCGCATCCCCATCGTCTGGGGCGTCCGGCCGCACGCCGGCTGCATTGTTCGGGTCGCGAAATGCGCCTTTTATTTAGTACGCTCGTGCTAACAATGCAAAGATGCCGGAAAGGCGCTCATGATTTTGGTGGCAATCCTCGTCTGCGAGGTGGCTTTCTGGATTGCGATCCTCGCGGGCCTGACCGCTCGGTACGTCCTTCGCCGCCCCAGGCTCGGAGGAGCCCTGCTGATCGCCGCTCCGATCATCGACGTGGTCCTGCTGGTGCTCGTGACGGTCGATCTTCTCCGTGGCGGAACCGCTTCCTGGCACCACGGCCTGGCCGGTCTCTACATCGGGATATCCATTGCGTACGGACACCGCATGATCGGGTGGATGGATGCCAGATTCGCCGCGCGCTTTCGTGGGGTGCCGCGGCCGGCGCCGCTGTCGGGCGCGGCGTACGCGGTCGCCTGCTGGAAAGACGTGGCCCGTACGCTCCTCGCCGCCGTGATCACGGCCGCCATCCTCGGGGGGCTCATCGTCGTGGTCGCCGATCCCGCCCGCACGGCCGAGTTGCTCGGCATCTTCCCCGTCCTCGGAGTCATCGTCGTCGTCGACCTGCTCTGGGCGATCAGTTACTCCCTCTGGCCGAAACGTGCCCGCGCGGCGGAGGCAAGATGAACTATGCCCCGCCTCATCGACCATGACGCCCGCAACGACGAGATCGCGGCGGCCGCTTTCCGGGTTCTGGAACGCGAGGGCCTGACCGGACTCTCGGTGAGGAAAGTCGCAGATGAAGCCGGGATCGCCACCGCATCCCTGCGGCGCGCGTTCGCGACGCAAGATGCTCTGCGCCAGTTCTGCTTCGAACGGATACGCCACGCCGTCACGACCCGGTTGAGTGCTGTGACGGGCACCGCCCGAGAGCGCGCTCTGCAGGCGATGAAGGAGCTCCTCCCTCTCGACGACGTACGGCGGACCGAACTCGTGGTGCAGATGCAGCTGAGCCGGCTGGCCGAGACGGACGAAACCATGCGGGGACATGCCAGAGACCTCCATGACGGTGTCGGTCGCGTGTGCGCGGCGGCGCTGGGAGGCATGTCGAAGGCGGGCCTGCTGGCAACCGACGTCGATCTGGATCTCGAGACGGCTCGGCTCCACGCGCTCCTCGACGGGCTCGCGCTTCATCTGTTGTGGAACGCTTCCCGCGACCCTGGCGACGACGCCGAGAGGGTGCTCGCGCGGCATTTCGACAGCCTGGGCGAGTGAAGGCGCGCTGTGCGTCTGCGCGCACAGCCACCGACGAACTTCTGGCCCGACTACCTGCGGATCAAGCCCCGGCGACCGCGCTTCGTCGGTGGCGTCGCACGCGCATTTTTGTGGAGCAGCGATCGGAACAATACGCGCGATTGTGGCGCGGGGAGGCGTCAAAGAACGGCGTGATGCACCCGTCGGCTTCGCACTCGTGGATGTGTGTTGCCTCGCCGCTGTAGAACGCGGTGACGGCGGCGCCGATGACGCGTTCGGCGACTCTTCCGACCAATCCGGTGCGCGAGCTGCGGAATCCGAGGGGTTCGCCCAGGCCTGCGACGAGAGGGGCAAGGGCGAAGGCGTCCACGAGATCATTGAGATGGGACGATGCATCGGACGCCTCCGGGTCGAGGAGCACTATCGCGACCTTGTCGCGGAGTAGTCGTATCTCCTGCAATTCGCCGAGGCCCGCGTCGCTGCTATCGGAGTGCGCGCTGCTGCCGGGGAGGATCCGTTCGAGATCTTCGGCGGTTCGAAGTTCTTCCGGCCAGGGCCCGATTTGTCGCGTCGCGACGAGTGCGATGACGCGGTGAAGCTCATCGCGTGCATGGTGCCGTTTGTCCATGGGTCCATGATCGCAGGTAACGGAAGGTGCCTAGCGCATCCGTTACGGTCGAGATATGGCTCGCTCCTCACCGCTCAACGCCGTCCTCCGGTCCAGCGCCTTCTGGCGCTACTCCGCGACGGCTTCTCTCATGCGCGCACCCGTCCTGATGGCCGCGGTCGCTCTCACCACGACGAGCATCCTGATGACGGGAAGCCTGGCCACCGGTGCGGTTCTGGCAGCGTGGTACGTCGGAGGCACGGTCGTAGCGACGCCGGTCATGGCGCATGTGGTGGGAATCCTGCCGCTGCAGCGGTTACTGCAATGGCAGATGCTTGCCCACGCGGTCCTATGGATCGGGATCACCGCGTGTTGGGTCGCGGGCAGTACTTCGTGGATCGCCGCGATGCTCGCCGCCGCTGCGGGCGCGAGCATCGCCGGCAACGGAGGCGCGGTGCGGGCGCTGATGTCGCAGACGGTGCCCGCGGATGCCGCACGATCGGCATCCACGGTCGATGTCATCTTCCTCGACATCCTCATCTTCCTGGCGCCGCTGGTCGCCGCCCTCGCGTCCCTCATCCACCCGGTCGCACCGATCGCCACCGTGGCCTTGGTGGGATTCGCCGCGGCCGCAGCGGTCTCCCTGACGTCGCGCGGAACGCCCGCGCCTGACGCCGCAGGGCGAGAGCGTCCCCATCCGCGCGGGGGACGCCTTCGATGGGACGCGCGTGGCGTGGCGTGGATACTGTTCAGCGCGACGATCGGGCTCTACTTCGGGGCGATGGAGGTCGGTGCTTCCGGGCTCGTCGTCACGTACGGCTTCGAGGTGAGCCTCGCATGGGTGGTCTTCCTCGCCCTCTCCGTCACCAGCGTGCTCGGCGGGTGGGTGGACGCGTCGCGACCGGCGGGCGCTTCTGAGGACGGGTGGGCACTCGTCGGTGCCGTCTCCTTGGGCGTCGGCTGCCTCCTCCTCGCGTTCACTCCGCCGCTGCCCTGGGCCGTGACTGGATTGCTCCTGAGCGGGTTGCCGGTCGCCACTCTTCTCGGCCTGCGCTCGCACCGCATCGACGTCTATCTGCCCCCGCGGCAACGTGCCGGCTACCTCTCCTGGGCTTTCGCTGCACAGAACGCCGGCTTCGCCTGCGCGAGCATCTTGCTGGCGCACGTCCCGCAGCCGACGATGTTCGCCTGCGCGGGCATTCTCATCCCCCTCGCTCTGCTCCTCGCGCTCCGTACGCGACGCCGGAAGGCACCCGTGCAACTTTCTGCACAGTGATGCCGCGCCCCCGGTGCTCGCACCGGCTCCGCGCGCGCGTCGATCGCGTGGCGCGACATCACGCGCACCTCGGGTCCGCAGCTTTCGCGCGGGGCGTGTCGCACCCGCTCGATAGGATGGGGTGTACCGCCGGAATCAGACGCGAGGAGCGCACATGCCCGGAATCGTGATCGTCGGCGTCCAGTGGGGCGACGAAGGTAAGGGCAAGGCCACCGATCTGCTCGGTGAACGAACCGACTGGGTGGTGAAGTTCAACGGCGGCAACAACGCCGGGCACACCGTGGTCATCGGTAACGAGAAGTACGCGCTGCACCTGCTGCCCAGCGGCATCCTGTCCCCGGGGGTCACCCCCGTGATCGGCAACGGGGTCGTCGTCGACCTCGAGGTGCTCTTCAACGAGCTCGAGGCTCTCAACGCGCGCGGCCTCGACACGAGCCGCCTCAAGATCAGCGCCAACGCGCACATCATCACGCAGTACCACCGCACCCTCGACAAGGTCACCGAACGCTTCCTCGGCAAGCGCATGATCGGCACCACCGGTCGTGGAATCGGTCCGGCCTACGCCGACAAGATCAACCGCGTCGGCATCCGCGTGCAGGATCTCTTCGACGAGAACATCCTGCGGCAGAAGGTCGAAGGGGCACTCGACCAGAAGAACCACCTGCTGGTGAAGATCTTCAACCGTCGTTCGATCACGGCCGACGAGATCGTCGAAGACCTGTTGGCGTACGCCGAGCGCGTGCGTCCCATGGTCGCCGACACGTCACTGCTTCTCAACGACGCGCTCGAAGCGGGCGACGTCGTCGTCTTCGAGGGCGGGCAGGCGACCATGCTCGACGTCGACCACGGCACCTACCCCTTCGTCACCTCGTCGTCGGCGACGGCCGGCGGGGCATCGACGGGTTCCGGAGTGGGCCCCAACAGGCTCGACCGGATCGTCGGCATCGTCAAGGCCTACACGACCCGCGTCGGCTCGGGTCCGTTCCCGACCGAGCTGTTCGACGAGAGCGGCGACTGGCTGCGCTCACGGGGCTTCGAGTTCGGCACGACCACGGGTCGCCCGCGCCGGGTCGGCTGGTACGACGCCCCCATCACGCGGTACGCGACGCGCATCAACGGCATCACCGACCTCGTGCTGACCAAGCTCGACATCCTCGGCGGTCTCGAGCAGATCCCGGTGTGCGTCGCCTATGACGTCGACGGCGAGCGGTTCGACGACCTGCCGGTGAACCAGACCGACTTCCACCACGCGAAGCCGATCCTCGAGTACTACCCCGGTTGGAGTGAAGACATCTCCACCGCCCGCACGTTCGACGACCTGCCGCAGAACGCGCAGGACTACGTGCTGGCGCTCGAGAAGATGAGCGGCACGCGCATCTCCGTCATCGGCGTGGGCCCGGCCCGCGACCAGGTGATCGTGCGTCACGACCTGATCGACTGATGCGTTTCTGTGTCGGCGCCTACGCCCCCGACACCGGGTCGGCGGAGGGCATCGGCATCCTGCAGGCGGGGGAGCGCGACGCGCTCGGTGCCGGTGGCCTCCTCGGCATGGTCGCGACCGCGGCCGAGGTACCCGGGTCGCCGTCGTGGGTGGCCGCCCACCCCTCCAACGACGACATCGTGTACGCCGCCGTCGAGTTCGACGGTACTGTCCAGGCATTCCGCCGTACGAGCGATACGCGGTTGACGCCTCTCGGCCCGCCCGTCGAGGCCGGCGGTGCGGTCTGCCACGTCGCAGTCTCGCCCGACGCGTCGTTCTTGATCGCGAGCTGCTGGGGCGACGGACGCATCGTCCGCATGGCGCTGGACGCACAGGGCCGACCGTCGGGCCCGGTGATCTGCGCCGAAGCTGCCGATCCCCACGGATCCTCGTCCGAGCAGGGCAGCATCTCCACCGGTGCCCGGGTGTCGGGCGCCGTCGTCCCCGACCTCGCGGCGGCCGCTCGCGCGCTCCGAGAGGCCGCGGGCGACGAGTACTCCCACCTCGTCCCGGACTACGACGACGTTCCCCTCACCGACGCGGAGTCCGAAGAGGCTGCCGCCGGGGCACGCGTCTCGCGAGCCCACCAGGCGGTGTTCCTTCCCGGAGGTCTCATCGCGACGACCGACATGGGATTCGACCTCGTGCGGTTCTGGCGCCAGGTCGACGACGGCCTGCGTCTCGTGCAAGAGGTCGTCCTCCCGAAGGGCAGCGGCCCGCGGCACGGGCTCTGGCATCCTTCGGGTCATCTGTACGTCGTGACCGAGCTCAGCTGCGAGGTCTTCGTCCTGGGGGCCGACCGCGCCGGGCGCTGGCACGTGCTCTCGGGTCAGCCCCTTCTCGGCACCCTCGACACCGACACGGCCGCGGAGCTCTCGGCCAGCCGTGACGGGGCCACGATCTACGCCGGGGTCCGCGGCAGCGACACAGTGGGTGTGCTGTCGGTCCGCGGTCACGGTGAGGAGCTGCAGCTGCTCGCCCTCGCCGAGACGGGGACGCACTGGCCCCGACATCACGTGGTCGTCGACGACACGCTGCTCGTGGCGGGCCAGCTCGCGCACGAGATCGTGTCGCTGCCGCTCGACACCCGCACCGGCATCCCGGGCCGGGTTCGCCACCGCACCCCGTCGCCGTCGCCGACGCGCCTGCTGCCGATGCGCTGAGCGGGTGCGTGCGGGCCGCGCGCGAATGCGCCTCGCGTCCGTCTGCGCGGGGGTTCGGCGTTCACGAGCGCGGCGTCTCTGCGTGGGGCGTCACGCGGCGAGGGCCCGGCGGCGGTCCCATCACGCGCGTCGAGCACGCATAAACGCGATCAGCGCCCGGAAACGCGAGGACAGCGTGTTTCTGCGCGCGGAGAGCGTTTCTGCGTGGGGG
>NZ_JBFYGP010000007.1:0-171781 GCF_041079415.1 Microbacterium sp. 20-116 | reverse complement strand
AGGACAGCGTGTTTCTGCGCGCGGAGAGCGTTTCTGCGTGGGGGAGCGGCGCCGCTGGGCGGCACTGCCCGGCATCCGGGTCGCGCCGGGTTTCGCGCCTACCGACACGCATAAACGCGATCAGCGCCCGGAAACGCGAGGACAGCGTGTTTCTGCGCGCGGAGAGCGTTTCTGCGTGGGGGAGCGGCGCCGCTGGGCGGCACTGCCCGGCATCCCGGGCGCGGCGAGGGGCCGCCGTCGGTGCCCATCACGCGCCTACGGACACGCATAAACGCGATCCGCGCTCGGAAACGCGAGGACGGCGTGTTTCTGCGCGCGGAGAGCGTTTATGCGTGGTGGCGGCGCCGCGCCGCTCTACTTCTTGGCATCCTGTCGCGGGATGACGATCTGCTTGACGATCAGCAGGACCGAGGCGGTCACGGGGATCGCCACGAGCGCTCCGAGCAAGCCGAGCAGCGTGCCACCGACGAGGGCGCCGATCACGACGAGGGCACCCGGGATCGAGATCGTTCGATTCATCACGCGGGGCGTGAGGAGATATGCCTCGATCTGCATGTACACCAGATAGACGATGGCGAAGATGAGCCCGGAGGTCGGACTGACGATGAGCGTGAAGACCGTCGCGGTCGCCCAGAACAGCACCGAGCCCACCAGCGGGATGAGCGTGATGCCGAACGCGAGCGCGGCGAGCAGCGCTGCGAAGGGCTGGCCGAGGATCGTCAGGACGATGAAGGCGAAGACCGCGTTGCACAACGCCAGCACGACCATGCCGGCGAGGTAGCCACCGACCGAGTCGGTGATCTGGCCCGTCATGTCGGCGACCGTCTCGCGGCTGCGGGCGGGGGTCAGGCGCACGAGCGAGTTCTTCATCTTCGGCAGGGATGCCAAGAAGTACAGGCTCAAGACGAGAACGATGATCGCGCCCGAGATGAAGGTGCCGATGCTCACACCGACCTGCAGGAGGCCACCGCCGATCGCGGCGATGTTGGCGGGGTTCGTGGCGAAGCCCTGCACCTCCTTGAGGACGTCACCCAGGCTGTCGCCGAAGTTGTTCTCGACCCACCGCACGGCGTCGCTGTCGATGAGGTCGTTCACGAAGGTCGGGATGTCGCCGACGAACTGCTCGATCTGGCGCACCACCGGCGGGATGAGCAACCACAGGGCGCCGGCGAGGATGACGGCAAGTCCGCCGAACACGATCACGATCGACCACGCGCGTGCGAGCCCACGGCGCACGAGGAAGCGCACGAGCGGGTCGAGGGCCAGCGCCACGAACAGGGCGATCGCGATGTAGACGAGGACCGTCGAGAGGTTCGACAGGGCGAGTCCGAGCAGGATCGCCGTCAAGCCGCCGAGGGTCAGGAAGAACCCGGCGGCATAGGGGCGTGAGAGTGCGGACCAGACCGGCTTGTCGCGCGATGTGGTGGCCCCGGCGTCTGCGCCTTCGGCGGTGGGGTCGGGGCGCGTGGATCGGCTCATGCTCACACTGTAGGACTCCCTGAGAGTCGTCCTCGGGCGCCTGCGTCGACCGGTAGGGTCGGAGCGATTGAGGAGGACACATGACCGAGGCCGATCCTTCGACGATTCTGCAGGGGCTCCGCGGCAGTATCGACAACATCGACGCCGCCCTGATCTTCCTGTTGGCGGAGCGCTTCCGCTGCACCAAGCAGGTCGGCGTCCTCAAGGCGAAGCACGGGATGCCGGCATCCGACCCCTCTCGCGAAGAGCAGCAGATCGCGCGGCTCATGCAATTGGCCGAGCAGGCCGACCTCGATCCCGCGTTCGCGGAGAAGTGGTTCAACTTCGTCGTGGCCGAGGTCATCCGTCACCACCGGTCGGCCGCGGCGCAGCCGGACGCCGACTGACGCGTCCTCCCTCGCCGCGGAGGCGCGCAGGGGGTCGGCGACACGCCCGGGCCCGCATCGCGGCGTCGGCCGTCGTGGGTGTCATCAGCGTCTCCCCCACACGCGCACGCGTGCCACAGGGCAACCGAGACCGCAAGCTCACGGGCGATTTGCCAGGGATTCCATCACCGTGAAACGTTGGTGGAGGTCCGATTTCGGACCGCCCACCAGACCAGTCCGCGGTCGCCGGTGACGACTCGGGGGAGTCGGCCCGGCGAGCGTACGGTCGGCGGCCTGAGCGTCGGATCCGATATCCGACGCTGACGTGCTCCACCCCCGGAGAGCGCCGACGGCTGCCACCCGGGCGTGACCGCTGCGGCCACCCGAGGCCGCTGAGGTGCACACAGTGACCCATCCGCCTGCCGCCGCGGCGCCCGCTCTCGCCGCCAAGAACCTCTTCAAGGTCTTCGGACGCGCCCCTCAGGCCGCCGTCGACAAGCTCCGCTCCGGCGCCCGTCGCGAAGATGTGGCCGATGACGGGACCGCCGCCGTCATCGACGCCAGCTTCGAGGTGCTCCCCGGCGAGATCTTCGTCATCATGGGTCTCTCCGGCTCCGGCAAGTCCACGATCATCCGCATGCTGAACGGCCTGCACGAGGCCACCGCCGGCACCGTCGAGGTGAAGGGCGACGCCCTCACCGGCGTCGGCGCCTCGCGCCTGCGTTCGCTTCGACGCGACCGCCTCGCGATGGTCTTCCAGCACTTCGCGCTCCTGCCGCACCGGACGGTCGCGGCGAATGTCGCGTACCCCCTCGAGCTCCGGGGCGTGGGCAAGGCCGAGCGCCTCGCGAAGGCGAACGAGATCCTCGCGCTCGTCGGCCTCGAGGGCTGGGGCGACAAGCTGCCCTCCGCTCTGTCCGGCGGGATGCAGCAGCGCGTCGGCATCGCCCGCGCTCTCGCCGCCGACACCGACATCCTGCTGATGGACGAGGCGTTCAGCGCCTTGGATCCCCTCATCCGCCGCGAGATGCAGGAGCAGCTGCTCGAGCTGCAGCGGACGCTGAAGAAGACCATCGTCTTCATCACCCATGACCTCAACGAGGCGATGTTCCTCGGTGACCGCATCGCCGTCATGCGCGACGGGCGCATCGTCCAGATCGGCACGCCCGAGGACATCCTCACCGACCCGGCGAACGACTACGTCGAGCAGTTCGTGCAGGACGTCGACCGCGCTCGCGTGCTCACCGCCGGCAACGTCATGGAGCGCCCGCGCCCCCGTGTCGATGCCTCCGCGGGCCCTCGCACGGCGCTTCGGCAGATGCGCGACGCCTACATGTCTGCCGTCTACGTCACCGATCGCGATCGCAAGCCGCTCGGCATCATCACCGACCGGGATGCCATCAAGCTCGTGCGTGCCGGCGAGAACTCGCTGCTCGGCAAGCTCAAGCCGCTGCCGCAGAGCGTCGGCGTCGACGACGTGCTGATGAACCTGTTCGTGCCGTCGGTCGAATCGCCCCTTCCCCTGGCCGTCCTCGACGCCGACGGTCGCCTCGCGGGAGTCATCCCGCGCGTGACGCTGCTCGCCGCTCTCGGCCCCGGTCCCACCGCCACCGAGGAGATCACCGTGCTGCCCCAGCCCCTTCCCTCCGCCGAGATCGACGCGGCGCTCGACGGGACCCCCGTCGATGCCGGGGTCACGGCATCCGAGACCGAGGAGGTGCGCTGATGGATGGTTTCCGCATTCCGGTCGGCTCATGGGTGGATGCCGGTGTGGACTGGGTCCGCGACAACCTCTCGGGCCTGTTCGACGTCGTCGCCCTCATCGTGCGCTTCCTCGTCGGCGGGCTCAGCGACGTGCTGCTTGCCGCTCCCATCGTCGTGGTCATCATCGTCGCGGCGGCCCTCGCGTGGCTCCTGCGCTCGTGGAAGCTCGCTCTCGGGACCGTGATCGGCTTCGCCCTGATCCTCGCGATGGGCCAGTGGGTCACGGCGATGCAGACGCTGGCGCTCGTTCTCGTGGCCACTATCGTGGCCGTGGCGATCTCGGTGCCGTTGGGGATCTGGTCGGCACGCAACGCCACCGTCCGCGCGGTGCTCAAGCCGATCCTCGACTTCATGCAGACGATGCCCGCCTTCGTCTACCTGATCCCGGCGATCACGTTCTTCAGCATCGGTGTCGTACCCGGCGTGGTCTCCACCGTCATCTTCGCTCTGCCCCCGGGTGTGCGTCTGACCGAGCTCGGCATCCGCGGGGTCGACTCCGAGACCGTCGAGGCGGGACACGCGTTCGGGGCCACCCCCGGGCAGATCCTCCGCGGCATCCAGCTCCCGCTCGCGATGCCCACGATCATGGCGGGCGTCAACCAGGTCATCATGCTCGCGCTGTCGATGGCGGTCGTGGCCGGCATCGTCGGGGCCGACGGCCTGGGTAAAGAGGTCGTGCAGTCGATCTCGACGGTCAACCTGCCCAAGGGCGTCGAGGCGGGCCTGAGCGTCGTCGTCCTCGCCGTGTACCTCGACCGGCTCACCGCGGCCCTCGGCAACCGGGCCGACAACCGCGGTTCGTTGCTGGGCGTGCTGGGTCGGCGCCGGGCCGCGCGTTCCGCCGCGGCCGTCGCCGCCGGAGCCACTGCGGCGTCGCACGTCGACACCAGCTCGGCGGATGCTGCGAGCGAGGCCGAGCGCGAGAAGGCCTCGCCGCGTCGCGCGCCGGTGTCGTCGGGGCGCTGAGTCCCGGCATCCCTCCCTCGTTCTCCGGCGCGAGGGGTCGATTTCCGTCGCACAGGCGAGCTCTCGGCGACAGCGAACGACCCCTCACCCGGGGAAGCACCCACGGAATCACATACGAAACGGAAGAGAACACAGCAATGAACAAGCGACACCTCACCTCTGCTCTCGCCCTCGGCGCCGCGGGCGCCCTGCTGCTCGGCGGCTGCGCCAGCGGGAACATGGCCGAAGGCGGCTCGGGCGACGGCGGAGAGAAGGGCACGATCACGCTCGGCTTCCTGCCCTCGTGGACCGACGGTCTCAGCACGGCGTACCTGCTGGAAGACCAGCTCGGCAAGCTCGGCTACAAGGTCGAGATGCAGACCCTCACCGAGGCGGGCCCGCTCTACACCGGTCTCGCCCAGGGCGACGTCGACATCTATCCGTCGGCTTGGCCCGAACTCACGCACAAGTCGTACATGGACCGCTATGGCGACAAGATCGAGGACCTCGGCGCGTACTACGACAACGCCAAGCTCACGATCGCGGTGCCGAGCTACGTCGACATCGACTCGATCGACCAGCTCAAGGGCAACGCCGCGCGCTTCGACGGCCGCATCTACGGCATCGAGCCGGGTGCCGGCCTCACCACCCAAACGCAGGAGACCATGCTTCCCGGCTACGGTCTCGACGGCGAGTTCGAGCTGGTGACGTCCTCCACCGCGGCGATGCTCACCGAGCTCGACAACGCGATCGCGGCGAAGAAGGACATCGCCGTGACGCTGTGGCGTCCGTTCTGGGCCAACGACGCCTACGACGTCAAGGACCTCGAAGATCCGCAGGGCCTCATGGGCGAACCCGAGGCCCTCCACTTCCTCGGCACGTCGGGCTTCGAAGCGAAGTACCCGGATGCCGCTGAGTTGATCAAGGGCATCCAGCTCGACGACGAGCAGTACGGCTCGCTCGAAGACCTCGTGGTCAACGAGTACGGCGAGGGCCGCGAGGCCGAGGCCGTGGACGCCTGGCTCGAGAAGAACCCCTCGGCGTTCTCGACGCAGCGCGACTGACCTCTCGCTCCACGACGCCCCCTTCGCCCTCGAGGTGAAGGGGGCGTCGTCGTGGGGCACGGGCAGTCGGTGCCGCAAACCCGTGAGGAGTCGTCGGAGGGGCCCGTTGGCCGCGGGTTCACCCGATCGCGTGAGCTCTCGTGAAACGCGTGATGAAGCCGGGGTGGTCGGCGGGCATCGCCAGCACCGAATCGGGCGTGCGTCCAGCGAGCTGGGGAAAGCCGGAATCGGCGACGAGGTCGTCGTCGAGCACGTCGAGCTCGGCGCTGACGAGCGGCCAGGGCTCGTGCGCGTTCGCGGCCCAGATCGTGCGGCCGAGGTGTCGCTCGTGGAAGCCCCAGCGGGCGGTGAGGAAACGCGACAAGGGGGTGTCGACCGTGTCCGTGCCGAGGGTCGCCCGCACCCGGGTCGCCGGATGCCGTGCCCCGTGGCGCCGAGACCGGAACTCGATGCGCGAGTCCTCGGTGCGCACCCCCGTCCGGGCCCAGCGGTACGGCAGGCCGAACAGGGCGCGCGCGGCGAGGACGGGAGCGAGGTGCTCGGCCTCGAGTGTGCGGAACACGACCCCGCGGCGGCCGTGATCGTCGACGGCGTAGGTGCGGACGTTGATCTCGGTGAAGGTCCCGAGAAGCGGCACCGGCGGCAGCGGGAGGAACCGGAACTCGCTCAGCACGAACGGCACGAGACCCACCCACGCGGAACCGTCGTGCACGTCGGGGCGGGTACCCGGCGGCAGGAGCGGGGCGACCTCGGCCGGATCGATGCGCCAGTGCACGAAGACGGCGCGGTTCCAGCGCTGCGCGATGACGGCGCGTCCGGGCAGGTCGGGGGAGTGGCGCTCGGTGATCACCGGGTCATTCTGGCCCTGCCGCCCCGGCGCGGAGGGACACTGGACAGATGGCCCCGTCATCTGGTGCAGATCCTCGGCTCGTGGCATCCATCCGCGAACTGCTCGCGGCGCGCGACGCTAGCAAGACGATCTGCCCGTCGGAGGCCGCCCGCGCGGTCGGCGGCGACGACTGGCGCGACCTCATGCAGCCCGCACGCGATGCGGCGCGTGAGTTGGTGGGGCTCGGCGAGGTCGAGGTGACGCAGCGGGGTGAGGTCGTCGACGTGACCACGGCGCGGGGTCCGGTGCGGATCCGTCGCGCACGCTGACGGCGTCTGTGCTCCGGGTGGGGCTCGTGCGACGGTCTGGCCCGAGCACGCGGAGACGGGTGCTCTGAGCGTCGTGGAGGAGGGAATCTCCACCGGAATCGGATGCCAGCGGGCGCGGCATCCGATTCTGCGGGGCGATCAGCCTGCGGAGCCGGGCGCTGTCGCCGCCGGGGGCGCGGTCGCTCCGCGCGGGAGTTCGAGGGCGACCTTCTTCTCGAGTACGTCCACGGCCTCGTCGGACAGAAGGATCAGCCCGTCGAGCTCCTCGCGGACGCGCTTGTAGGCGAGCTGGCGTTCGTTGGGCGTGGCGGCCTGGTCGGTGGCGACCGTGAGCAGCTGCTTGGCGGTATCGAGGCGTTTGCGCTCGTCGGGGGTGAAGGCGGCGTCCTTCACGCGGCGCGCGTCGCGCTCGGCCACGTCGAAAGCCACCTCGTAGTCGGTGACGGCGTCGCGGTACTCGCGCAGCTGTGCTGCCGAGAGGGTCTCGCCCTCAGTCGGACGAAGTTTGTCGGCGACCTTCTTGGCGCGCAGGAACGCGGCCGTCAGCGGCTGGCGACCGTCGCTCATCGCGGGGTAGCTGATGAGCTTCGTCGCGTCGAGCTCGTACTCGAGCCAGCGGTGGGTGACGGCGTCCTGCGCCGCGACGACACGCTGCTGTCCGTCGGAGGGCGCCGGGAGAGCGACGCTGCCCGTGGGCGCGGGGGCGGCCGAGCCGCCCTGTGCGCGGATGAGTTCGAGCTGCTCGCGGTGGCGGCGTCGGGCGGTGACTTCGCGGTGTTTCACGCGCGCGTTGACGGCTCCCATCGTCATCCCGAACACGGGGAAGGCCAGCCACCAGTAGTGGCTGAGGAAGTTCAACAGCTCCGTCACAGCGTCATGCTACGCCCGTCGTCCCAGCGGTTCTCAGGAAGGGGGCGTCGGCGGCCGATCACGTGCGGGAGGCGGCCACACCGGGCCGTTCCGCGGCGCAGGGCCACCGGCATCCGGTGCCTTCTTCTGCGCGCGTCTGGCGCCGCGTTCGTTCCAATTGCGGGCGGCCGCGCGACCCATCGACTCCATCGAGCGGGCGAGGGCGCGCTGGGCCGTCTCAGCCAGATCGGATGCCACGCGGCTCCACGCGTCGTTCCCCTCGGCGTTCGGCTGCTCGCGGTCACCGCGGCGGGCGGCGCGCTCGGCGCGGTCGAAAGCGTGAGCCGTGCGGCGCACGGCGTCGCGGTAGGCGAGGAAGTCGGCCGGCTCGAGACGCGTCTGGACCGAGGCGGGACGCAGCCACTGCGCCTTCTCGTGCGCGCGCAGGAAGTCGGCGAGCAGGGGAGAGCGGGAGTCGCTCATCTGCGGGTAGCCGATGGCGAGGCCGGGGTCGGTCTCGTACGCCATCCATCGAGCGAGGATCGCGTCGTGTTCGGCCAGCAGACGAGCGACGGGAAGCGGGGCACTGCCCGAGCGGATCGCCGGGAGCATCGCCTTCGCGGCTTTCACACCGGCGCGACGGGCGCGCACCTCGGCCAACGCGGCCCGCAGGTCGCGCTGCGCATCGGTCAGGCGGCCGCGGGCCGCAGAGACAGCATCGGCGGAGGCCCGGGATGCCGCCCGCTCGGCCTGGGCGCGAACGACCTCGGCGTCGGCGACCTTCACGTCGACGCGACCCCGGGTGACGGCGTGGCGCGCGACCTGGAGGTCGAGCACGGCGGCGTCGAGTTCGAGGCGGCGCGCGGCGGTCTTGCCGAGGGGGCGCGTGGACCAGGCGCGGACCGCCCGGTCGGTCGTGGTCGTCGACCCCGAGGCAAGCGCATGACGGCGGGAACGACGCACGCCGAGCCAGCCGACGGTGCCCGCACCGGCCGCCGCGGGGCCGATCCACCACCAGTCGACCAGAAGGGCCATCAGCGGTTCCACAGTGCCCATGCTATGCCGGGCCTCCGACAGCGGGCTGGGCGTCGTGCCGGAATGCGCAGCGCGAGGCCCAGCTCGCCGACGGGTGAGAGTCGTTTCGTATCGCCCGGGATCGCTCCAGGCCCCACCAAAGGCACCTCGCGCGGGGGCGGTACGGCCTCAGCCGAGGATGAGCGAGATCACCGTCGCACCGCCGCCGGTGAGGATCAGCGCGCCGATCACGATCCACGCGGTGATCTTGACGCGCTTCTGACGCTGGTCGCTGAACACGGTCATGTCGTCGTCATCGGTCATCGCGCATCTCCTCTCGAGGTGCCGGGGCGGGGGCGGGAGGCCTCAGGCCACCGGCTCCGAGACGGTCGGGCCGAAGACGGCGGGCAGCGTCTCGGTCGACAGGCGGCGCAGCTCCGACACGGGGACGGTGAAGACGTCCTGGATCTCGAGGGATGCCTCGGTGCCCGGCTCGACGTCGGTCACGCCGATGCGCAGCACCGGGTAGCCGCGGCCGTCGCACAGGCCCCGGAACTTCACGTCTTCCTCGCGTGGGACGCTGACCAGCACGCGGCCGGTCGACTCGCTGAACAGGGCTGCGGTGGCATCCACGCCGTCACGTTCCATGAGCTCGGTGAGCCACACGCGTGCGCCGACGCCGAAGCGCATGACGCCCTCGGCGAGGGCCTGCGCGAGGCCGCCCGAAGACAGGTCGTGTGCGCTGGAGACGAGCGACTGGGAGCCCGCTGCCTGCAGCAGTTCGGCGAGCTTGCGCTCCTGTGCCAGATCGACCTTCGGCGGGCGTCCGCCGAGGTGGTCGTGGATCGTGCCGGCCCACTGCGAACCGTCGAGCTCATCGGCGGTGACACCCAGCAGGTAGAGGTTCTCGCCGGCGTCCTGCCAGCCGCTCGGGATGCGCGCGGCGACGTCGTCGATGATGCCGAGGACGCCGACCACGGGGGTCGGGTGGATGGGCTGGTCACCGGTCTGGTTGTAGAACGAGACGTTGCCGCCCGTGACCGGGATGCCGAGCTCGAGGCAGCCGTCGCTCAGACCCTCGACGGCCTGGCTGAACTGCCACATGACCTCGGGGTTCTCGGGGCTGCCGAAGTTGAGGCAGTCGGTGACGGCGGTGGGCACAGCTCCCGTGACGGCGACGTTGCGGTACGCCTCGGCCAGCGCCAGCTTCGCACCGTTGTACGGATCGAGCTGGTTGTAGCGGCCGTTGCAGTCGGTGGCGATCGCGAAGCCGAGGCCGGTCTCTTCGTCGACGCGGATCATGCCGGCGTCGTCGGGGAAGCTCAGCGCCGTGTTGCCCAGCACGTAGTAGTCGTACTGGTTTGTGATCCACGAGGTGTCGGCGAGGTTGGGGCTCGCCACCAAGGTCGTGAACTGGTCGCGAAGGGTCTCGGCATCCGTCGCCCGTGAGAGCTTCGCGGCGGAATCTGCCTGCAGGGCGTCGATCCAGGTGGGGTAGGCGACCGGGCGCTCGTAGACGGGGCCATCGACCGCGACGGTCGAGGGGTCGACGTCGACGATGCGCTCGCCGTACCAGTCGATGACGAGGCGGCCGTCGCCGGTGACCTCGCCGAGAACACTGGTCTCGACGTCCCACTTGCCGACGACGGCGAGGAACGCGTCGAGCTTCTCAGGCGCGACGATCGCCATCATGCGCTCCTGCGACTCCGACATGAGGATCTCTTCGGGAGTCAGCGAGGGGTCGCGCAGCAGCACCTTCGAGAGTTCGACCTTCATGCCGCTGTCGCCGTTGGCGGCCAGCTCGCTCGTCGCGCACGAGATGCCCGCGGCACCGAGGTCTTGAATGGCCTCGACCAGGTCGTCGCGGTAGAGCTCGAGGCAGCACTCGATGAGCACCTTCTCGGCGAACGGGTCGCCCACCTGCACCGCGGGACGCTTGGTGGGTCCGCCGTCGGCAAAGGTGTCGGATGCCAGGATGCTGGCGCCGCCGATGCCGTCGCCGCCGGTGCGGGCACCGAACAGCACGACCTTGTTGCCGACGCCGGTGGCGTTGGCGAGCTTGATGTCTTCGTGGCGCATGACGCCGACCGCGAGGGCGTTGACGAGCGGGTTGCCCTGGTAGACGGCGTCGAACACCGTCTCGCCGCCGATGTTGGGCAGGCCGAGGCAGTTGCCGTAGAACGAGATACCGCTGGTCACGCCGTGCACGACGCGCGGGGTGTCGGGGTGGTCGATGGCGCCGAAGCGCAGCTGGTCCATGACGGCGACGGGGCGCGCGCCCATCGAGATGATGTCGCGGACGATGCCGCCCACGCCGGTGGCCGCACCCTGGAAGGGCTCGATGTAGCTGGGGTGGTTGTGCGACTCGACCTTGAAGGTGACCGCCCAGCCGTCACCCACGTCGACCACGCCGGCGTTCTGGCCCATGCCGACCATGAGGCGCGTCTTCATCTCGTCGCTGACCTTCTGGCCGAACTGACGGAGATAGATCTTGCTCGACTTGTAGGAGCAGTGCTCGCTCCACATGACCGAGTACATCGCCAGCTCGCCACTGGTGGGCCGGCGGCCGAGGATCTCGCGGATCTGGGCGTACTCGTCGCTCTTGAGACCGAGGGCGCCGTACGGCTGCTCTTTCTCGGGCGTGGCGATCGCGTTCTCAACCGTATCGGCGAGGGCGGTACGGGCGGCGGGGTTCGGGGTGGTCACGCGGCTGAGCTCCAAGATCGCAGGGGCCGGACGGGAGTCAGTCTAGTTGGGTCCACCGACATGCCCGGGGTCGACGGCAGCCGGGGGCATAACCTCAGCGATCCGCGGAAAGTCAGCCGGGTTCCCCGCATTCGGGCTGAGGATGTGCGGATCGCCGAGGTGTGGAGGTGGCTCGGGCAAGATAGACGGGGCTGCACCGTCCGCAGTCAGCGGAGGAAAGACCATGCGCATCGTCATCGCCCCCGACAAGTTCAAGGGCACGCTGACTGCGCGTGAGGCGGCGGATGCCATGGCCCTGGCCGTGCGCGAGCGGTGGCCCGGCGCCGAGATCGCGATCGTGCCGATGGCCGACGGCGGAGACGGCACTCTCGACGCCCTGGGCGGGGCGAACGTCTCCGACAAGGTGACCGGACCGCTCGGCGAACCCGTGCGTGCCGCCTGGCGGCTCGACGGCCGAGCCGCCGTGATCGAGTCGGCGGCGGCATCCGGGCTCGTCCTCGCCGGGGGAGCGGAGGCCAACGACTCCTGGGGCGCGACGACACGGGGCGTCGGCGAGCTCATCAGGCTCGCCCTCGACTCGGGGTCGATTCGGATCGTGGTGGGGACCGGCGGTGTCGCCGCGACCGACGGCGGCCGCGGCGCGATCGAGGCGCTGGGCGACCACGTGCCGTTCGCTCCCGGGCAGGTGACGGTGCTCACCGACACGACCACGACGTTCGTCCACGCGGCCAAGGTGTTCGGTCCGCAGAAGGGCGCCGACGCGGCACTCGTCGAGCGCCTGACGGAGCGATTGCGGGCGGATGCCGCGGACTGGGCCGAGCGCTTCGGACTGGACGTTTCGATCGTGCCGAGGTCGGGGGCCGCCGGTGGTCTGTCGGGTGCTCTGCTCGCGGCCGGTGCAGAGGTCGTCGACGGTGCGGCCTACGTCGCGCAGGCGCTCGAGCTGAGCGAAGCGCTCGCCGAGTCGGATCTCGCCCTCACCGGGGAGGGCACGTTCGACGCGACGAGCATCGCAGGCAAGGGGCCGGGGCACGTGCTCTCGGTCGCCGCGCGCCACCGGGTGCCGGCCATCGTCATCGCGGGGGTCGTCGCCGCGGATGCCGCCGGCTCGCGGGTCTTCTCAATGAGCGAGGTCGTCGGCGCCGAGCACGCCCTCACCGACCCTGCCGACGCACTGCGCGTCACGACGACGCAAGCCCTCTGGCAACTCGACCTCTGAGTCGTCGCTGCGGGCCCGCGACCCGGTGGTCCCGGTAGCGGATCGACGCGTCTGCGTCGTAGGCCACTGCCGAAACCGGATGACTCTCGGGCACCGCTCCGATTCTGTCGAGCGAACCCCGCGTCAGCCTCCGGTCTTCGCGATCCGCACCCGGATGTCTTTCATCAGCGGCTGGTCGCTCTGACGGCTGTAGTCGTCCGGGCCGAGCAGCACGTTCAACTCGGGGAAGTACCCGGCGGCGCTGCCGCGCGGGGTGTCGTACTCCAGCGCGCGGAACGCCGTCACACTGCGGACCGAGCCGTCGCGAGAGGTGGCGACGATGTCGACGAGGTCGCCCTCGGCGATGCCGCGCTTCTTCATGTCGCGTCGGTTCATGAACACCAGTTCACGGATGTTGCGGACGCCCCGGTAGCGATCGTCGGCCGAGTAGATGGTGGTGTTCCACTGGTCGTGCGAGCGCATGGTCTGCAGCACCAGCACATCGGCCTCTTCGGGGATGACATTGGGCAGCTCGGCATCCGAGAACTCCGCCTTGCCGGACGGCGTCTGGAAGTCGCGCTCGCGAGCCGGCTGGGGGATTCGGAAGCCGTAGTGCTGGCGCACGAGCTCGTTGAACCCCTCGAACCCGGGCAGGACTTTGGCCATCGTGTCGCGGATGCGGTCGTAGTCGCCGACGTACCACTCCCACGGCGTCGCCGAATCGGGCATGGTCGCTCGCGCGATGCGCGCGATGATCTCGGGCTCACTCAGCAGGTGCGGCGACGCGGGCTTGCGGGACCCGAGCGAGAGCATGACGGAGCTCATGGCGTCTTCGGTCGAGATCGACTGGGGCCCCGTCTCTTGCTCGTCGCGCTCGGTGCGGCCGAGGCACGGGAGGATCAGCGCCTTCTTGCCGTGCGTGAGGTGGCTGCGGTTGAGCTTGGTGCTCACGTGCGCGGTCAACTCGCACCGACTCATGCCCTCGGCGGTGAGCGTGGTGTCGGGAGCGGCGCGGACGAAGTTGCCGCCCATGCCGAGGAAGACCTTGAGGTCGCCGCGGTGCAGAGCCGCCACCGTGTGCACCGTGTCGAGGCCGGGCTCGCGGGGTGAGGTGATGCCGCACACCTCGTCGAGCTTGGCGAGCCAGTCCTCGGTGGGCTTGTGGTTGATGCCGCACGTGCGGTTGCCCTGCACATTGCTGTGGCCGCGCACGGGGGAGGGACCGGTGCCCTTGCGGCCGACGTTGCCGCGCAGCAGGAGGAGGTTGACGATCTCGCGCACGGTGTCGACGCCGTGCTGGTGTTGGCTCACGCCCAGGCACCAGCTGATGACACAGGCCCTCGAGGCGAGGTAGACGTCGGCGGCTGCGCGGATCTCGGCCTCCGTCAGACCGGCCTGCTCGACCAGTTCGTCCCAGCTCGTCGCCTCGACGAGTGCGCGGTAGGCATCGAGCCCGGTCGTGTACTGATCGAGGAACGCCTGGTCGAGGGCGGTGGGGTCGGTCTCGGACGCCTCGAACACGACCTTGGCCATGCCGCGGATCAGCGCGAGGTCGCCGCCCGGGCGCACCTGAAGGTTCATCGTGCTGGTCGGTGTGCTGTGGAACGTCGCCATGTCGACGATCTCGTGCGGAACGATCGTGCGGGTGCCGGCGACCTCGCGCAGCGGATTGACGTGCACGATCTGCGCGCCGCGGTCGATCGCCTCGGCGAGGCTCGTGAGCATGCGCGGGGCGTTCGAGGCGGCGTTCACGCCGAGGATGAACAGTGCGTCAGCGTTCTCCCAGTCCTCGAGGTCGGCGGTGCCCTTGCCCGTGGCGAGGGATGCCGTGAGCCCGCGGCCAGACCCCTCGTGGCACATGTTCGAGCAGTCGGGGAGGTTGTTCGTGCCCAGTTCGCGCGCGAACAGCTGGTAGAGGAAGGACGCCTCGTTGCTCAGGCGGCCGGAGGTGTAGAACGCGGCCTGGTCGGGGGAGTCCAGTGCGGTGATCTCGTGGGCGATCATGCGGAACGCGTCGTTCCACGAGATGGGCACATAGTGGTCGGTCTCGGCGTCGTAGACCATGGGGCCGACGAGGCGACCGGCGTCCTCGAGCTCGAAGTCGCTCCACTGCGACAGCTCGCTCACCGAGTGCTCGGCGAAGAACTCCTTGCCGACGCGCTTATGGGTCATCTCCCACGTGACGTGCTTGATGCCGTTCTCGCAGATGTCGAGAGTGACGCCCTTGTCGTCGGGCCACGCGCACCCGGGGCAGTCGAAGCCGCTCTTGGGGTGGTTCATGGTGAACATGGCCTTGGTGCCGGCGACCGGCTGGCGCTGTTCGAGCAGCACCTTGCCGACGGTCAGCGCCGCGCCCCAGCCGGCCGCGGGGTGCTCGTAGGGACCGGTGCTCGACCACTCGCCGTCGATGCGCGGGCCGAGGCCGCCCTGGCGCGGTTCCTCGGTCATCAGTCCGAACGATTCACCCATGTTCACCCTCCGTGGATCTCGGCGCCGAGTCGGTGGCATCTACACACCGAGCGCTGGTCGCCAGCGTACGCTCGCCACCTTCTGGGTGGAGGGGGTTGTGGACGCCGCGGGCTCGGGTACACGGACACGGTCGGCGCGCGTGTAGAGGTTCATACTGTTGCCGCGCACGAAGGCGGCGAGGGTCAGCCCGGCGCGCTCGGCGAGTTCGATCGCGAGAGACGACGGCGCCGAGACGGCGGAGAGCATCGGGATGCCTGCCATGACGGCTTTCTGCACGAGCTCGAAGCTGACGCGGCCCGAGACCTGCAGCACCGTTTCGCGCAACGGGAGCCGATCGTGGAGTACGGCCCAGCCCACGACTTTGTCGACGGCGTTGTGGCGACCGACGTCTTCGCGGGCGACCAGCAGCTCTCCGGTGGTCGCCTCGAACAAGGCCGCACCGTGCAGGCCGCCGGTCTTGTCGAAGGTCTTCTGCTGCTCGCGCAGGCGATCGGGGAACGCGGCGACCTCGTGTGCCGAGACGGACAAGGGGTCGGTGGACACGTCGTACGTCGACACTTTCTCGACCGCCTCGATCGAGGCGGTGCCGCACACCCCGCACGAGCTCGTCGTATAGAAGGAGCGCGCGATGTCGGGGGAAGGCAGGGCCACACCCGGTGCGAGGGTGAGATCGAGGACGTTGTAGGTGTTGCCGTCGGCGCCCCCGGTGCCCGGCCCGCCGCAGTGGATCGCGCGGGCGAAGTCCTCGCCCCGGCTGATCACGCCCTCCGAGACGAGGAAACCGGCCGCGAGCTCGACGTCGTGCCCGGGCGTGCGCATCGTCACCGACAGGGGCGTGCCGGCGACACGGATCTCGAGCGGTTCCTCGACGGCCACGGCATCCGGTCTCTGTCTGTTCACGCCGTCGAGCGTGAGGCGCGTCACGCGACGCGAGGCGGTCAGGCGGCCCATGTCAGGACCGAACCGGAGAGCTGGAGGGGGACATGGGTCGAGCGTACGCCGGGCCTCCGACACCGCGGGGGCTCTTTCGCGACGAATCAACCGGTCGAAGGGATGCCAGCACGAGCCAGCGATGAGAGCGTGCATACGCTCGAGATCCTGCGGCTTCCGGCTATCCGCATTCATGCGAATACAGATCCGCGGAACTTTTTCAAGTCCGACGTGACGATTCCTCGACCCGGTACGTCTTAGTCATGTAGGCCGAAGCGCCCACCCCGGACACCCGGGTCCAGACATTCGAAAGGCACGGACATGGCTGAGAACGCCCCCACCACCCCCGCTGCGCAGAACGTCCCCCAGTCGGCGTCGCGCGTGAACCGTCCGCTCAACGGCCGCGGCCAGGACACTCCCGTCGAGGGCAAGACCTCGATCGCCGAGGGCGTCGTCGCCAAGGTCGCAGGCATCGCGACCCGTGAGGTCGCCGGTGTGTACGCCCTGGGTGGCGGCGGAGCCCGCGCGCTCGGCGCCATCCGTGACGCGATCAACGCCACCGACCTGACGCAGGGCGTCAAGGTCGAGGTGGGCGAGACGCAGGCCGCCGCCGACATCACGATCGTCGTCGAGTACGGCGCCCCGATCCAGGAGGTCGCCGACCAGGTCCGTACCCGCGTCGCCGGTGCCATCACCCGCCTCGTCGGCCTCGAGGTCGTCGAAGTCAACGTCGACGTGAACGACGTCCACATCCCGGGCGACGATAACAACGACGACGACAGCAACGAAAAGCGCGTCCAGTGAGCGCCTCCACCAAGGGCGCTCTCGCCGGCCTGGTACTGGCCCTCAGCGCTCTGATCTTCGGCTTCTGGGGCTTCATCCTCGTCGCCCTCTTCATGGCGATCGGCGTGGTCGTCGCTCGCATCACGGCGGGTGAACTCGACTTCGGCAACATCGTCAACGCCTTCAAGGGTCGGAGCACATCGTGACCACCGTCACCGCTTCCCCCGGGGTCGGCAACCGTACCGCGGTTGCCGGCCCCGGCCTCCCCGCCGGTCGGGTGACCATCTCCGACCGCGTACTGCAGAAGACGGCCGAGCGGGCCGCCGCCGACATCGTCGGAGTGGATGCCAAGAACGTCCGCGTCGAGATCGTCTCGGCCCGCGACACCGCGGCGGTGCGCGTGACGACCCCGTTCCCCGTCCCCCGCCTCGACGACACCGAGGCCGTGCGCGCCGCGACTCCGGTGCTGGAGGCCGCGCGCGTCGCCCAGACCGAGCTGCGCTCGCGTCTGGCCCACCTGTTCGGGCGCGAGATCTCGCGCGTCGACCTCACCATCTCGGGTGCCTCCACCCCTCAGCGAAAGCGAGTGCTGTGATGACTGACACCGTGCTCCGCACCGTCGTGCGTCGCGAGACCCACTCGCCCCGCACCACCGCCATGCTCGTCGTGGTCGCGCTGTTGATCGTCGCCCTCGCGTACGCCGCGGTCGAGATCATCCTCAGCCTCTCCGGTGCCCAGCCCCTGCTGGTCGCCCCCGGTGAAGCGCTGAACGCCGTCGTCGCGGCACCGACCGCGCTCATGCCGGTCGCCTTCATCGTCGGCGGGGTCGTTCTCGCCGTCGTGGGCCTGATCGTTCTCGTCCTCGCGCTCAAGCCCGGCCGCCTCTCGCGCCACGAGATGTCATGGGGAGAACGTGCCGTCGTCGTCGACAACGGCGTCGTGGCATCCGCCCTCGCCCAGCACCTCAGCAACGAGTCGGGCATCGCCCGGGAGGACATCGTCGTGGGCGTCGCCCACCGCTCCGTCGACGTGACGGTTCGTCCCCCGGTCGGCATCCCGGTCGACGAGGCGCAACTGCAGCGCATCGTCGACGAAGAAGTCACCTCGTACAAGCTCTCGCCCGCCGTGCGCACGCACCTGCGCGTGCACCGACCCGACACCGAGGAGTCCCGATGAACGCGACGCGACGCGGTCTGAACCGCTTCCTTCTCTTCCTGGTCGCCGTCGTGCTGCTGGGCCTGGCCGCTCTCGCCCTCGCCGTCGGGCTGCTCCCGGGCGGCACGGACGCCTGGACCTCGGTCATGGGCGGATTCCAGGGCTGGCTCGAGTCGCTGGGCCGTGAGTCCGCGGGCTGGGGCGCCGTCGCCGCGATCGTGGTGCTGGTGATCCTGCTCGTCCTGATCGCTTCGGCCGCCGTGCGCGGTCGCCGCCACGCACCGTTGCAGTCCACCGGCAGCGCGAGCGACGAGGGACGCATCACGGTCACGGATGGGTTCGCCTCCGAAGCGCTGAAGAACGCGCTGGGCGAGCGTGACGAGATCCTCTCATCGCGCATCACCGCTGGCGAGGTCGGCAAGCAGTCCGTGCTGCACGTGGCCGTGACGCCGCGCCAGAACACCTCGCCACGCGAGGTCGCCGAGCACGTCGACACGTTGGTCACGAACCTGGCCGCGATCACGGGCCAGAATCTGCGCGCCTACATCTCCATCCACTCGGGCCTTCGCGCTCGGCTCGCACGCGACAACACTCGCGTTCATTGACACCCCACGAGGAGCCGTCATGACCACCATCGATGCGACCATCGACCCGCCCGACCTGGATGCTGCGGCGACCCTGGCGGCGACCGCCGCAGGCGCGGTTCCGGGGGTTCACTCGCTCGGCAGCCTGGTCGGACGAGCTTCGGATGCCGTTCGTGAGCGGGTCGGTCTCGCCAGCGCCGCTCCGGGGGTGAAGATCGACACCGGTCGTGGCGACTCGGTCACCGCGACCATCTCGCTCGTCATCGACTACCCGCACAAACTGCGAGACGTCGCAGGTGCCGTGCGCACCGCGGTGAAGTCGGCCCTTGAGCCGCTCGGTCGCGGCACCATCGCCGTCGACGTCGTCGTGACCGGGGTCTTCGGGCCGTTCGATCGCGACGTCGTCGAGGAAGCGGAAGAGCGGGCGGATGCCGTCGCCGCCCGCACTTCGGAAGCAGTCGATGACGCGAAGGCCAGGGCGAAGGATGTCGCGGGTCGCGCGTCGGCGGCCGTCGACGCCGCACGCGAGAAGTCGAAGGACCTCGCGGCCAGTGCCTCCGAGACCATCGACGCCGCCGTATCGCAGACGAAGGACGTCGCCGCGGGAGCCGCGGCCGCCGTGGGCGAGACGGCCCGCCAAGCGCGCGAGCGCGTCGTCGCGGCCGACGCCGAGTCCGACGTCGTCGCCGCGGATCGCGTGACCGAGGGCCTCGAGCCCGAGCGTCCCGGCGCATCCGTCGGAGATCGCACGGACGTGAGCGACGTCGTCGCCGAGGCTCTCGAAGACGCCGCGATCGACATCGCGGTCGCCGCTGACGAGGTGCGTGCCGGCGAGCAGACCCCGGCGACGGACAGCGTGCGGTCGGTCGCCGACGGCGACCGTCCTCGCTCCTGACCCCGGCCGGAGAGCCACGGGCCCCGCTTCGGCGGGGCCTTCGGCGCGTATACGGCGGACCGAGCGCGGGGTCAGCGGGCGTCGAGCGCGCGCAGGTAGCGCTGCGTCATCCAGGACTGCACCCGCCGACCGACCGGAGCGCCGAGGCGCGTGAACCAGCGCCCCGGTGACGAGAACGCGGCGATGGCGAAAACCACCTCGCCGGAGGGCATGAGCGTGAGGGTGAAGCGTTCCTCACCCCGTTCGGGATGTCCCGGCAGCGTGCCGTAGGCGAAGCCCGCCGTGGTTTCGGTCCGCTCGGCCCAGACCACCAGGCACGGAATGCGCACGCTCAGGATGCCGAGCCCCAGGCGCATCGTCACGTGCGAGCCCAGCCGCATCGGCGTCTCGGACACCTCGACCCGGGCCCCCGCCCGTCGCTGCGCTTCGCCGGCGAGCAGGGCGTCGGCGGCCGCTGCGAAGTCGTCCGGGCCCCTGCCGATCACGCGCCGCGCGCGAACGTGGTGGTAGCCCGGCGGCATGTCGCCCGCGGTCGCGCCGACCTCGTCGTAGGTCACCTCGTCCATGGGGCCACGGTATCCGGGTGGGATCCCTCGCCGGCTGGGGTTGCAGAGACCGCCGGTGTCGGAGGGGGCTGAGAGGATGGCCGCATGATCGAGTTCCGCGAGGCGCGCCCGTCCGACATCGACGCGATGGTCGAGGTGCAGAACGCGATCTACCGGGCTGGCTTGCGGTCGGGGGAGTCCGACGCGGCGTTGGTCGAGGAGCGGTACTTCGACGCCGAGCACTCGATCGCCTGCACCGTGGCCGACCGCGACGGGGCGGTGGTCGGCTTCCAGTCCCTGAAGCGCGCCTGGCCCGGCAACCCCTACGGGGTCGAGCAGGGATGGGGCATCATCGGCACCCACATCGACCCCGAGGTGGGGCGCAGCGGAATCGGCCGAAGTCTCTTCGCCCGTTCGCGCGCCGCCGCCGAAGCCGCGGGCCTTCGCCACATCGACGCGACCATCGGTGCCGACAACGCACCCGCGCTGGCGTACTACGCCGCGATGGGATTCGTGCCCTACCGCGACGGCGACGAAGCGATCCCCCACCGCTTCGACCTCTGACCCGCGCCTACGCTGAGGGCATGCTTTTCTCCCTCTGCGGGTCGGCCGCGTGATCGACGTCGCCGAGCACCTCGTCGCGGTTCTCGAGCAGGTCGTTCCGCTCGCGCCCGAAGCGCGGGCGGTGGCCGCTGCCCGCGGCAGAGTGCTGCGGCATCCCGTGTTCGCGAACGTCGACGTGCCCGGCTTCGACAGCTCGGCGATGGACGGATTCGCGGTGCGCGACCTCACCGTGTCCGCCACTCTGCGCGTGGTCGCCGATCTGCCCGCGGGCACCGAGCTGGATCCGCGATTGGATGCCGGCGAGGCCGCGCGCATCATGACGGGAGCGCCCGTACCGACCGACGCCACGGCGGTCGTTCCGTTCGAGGACACCGCGCGCGGGCTCGCCGGGGGGCTGGACGCGGTCACGGTGCTCGCCGCTCCGCGCGAGCCCGGGGCGCACATCCGTCGCCGCGGCTCGGACGTGCGGGCGGGGGAACTGGTCGTCTCCGAGGGGGTGCGCCTGAACGCCGCCCGGCTCGGCGCGATCGCTGCCGCGGGAGTGGGGACGGTCTCGGTCTCGCGTGCGCCGAAGATCGCGATCGTGTCGACGGGCTCGGAGTTGCGACCCGCGGGCGACCCGCTCCGCCGCGGTCAGATCCCCGAGTCGAACAGCGTGCTGCTGGCAGGCCTCGCCGAGGAATCGGGTGCCGAGATCGTCCTGCGCACGAGCGTCGGTGACGAGGGCGACGGGCCGCGTCAGGCCATCGCCGCCGCCGAGGCGGCCGGAGCCGACATCGTGGTGTTCTCGGGGGGAGTGAGCGCCGGCGCGTACGAGGTCGTGAAGAACACCCTCGGCGACCTCATGCGCTTCGACCGCGTGCGCATGCAGCCGGGAAAGCCCCAGGGCTTCGGACGCACCCCCTCGGGCACGCTGCTGTTCGGTCTGCCCGGCAATCCCGTGAGCGCCGCGGTGTCGTTCGAGCTGTTCGTGCGCCCGGCACTGCGCGCCCTCGAGGGCGACGCCGATCTCGGTCGTGAGACGCTGCGTGTCGCGCTCGCCGAGGGGCGCCGGGCGCGGCCGGGCCGTGTGCAGTACGTGCCGGTGCGCCTCGACCGCTCCGACGCCGCGCGATGGACGGCCATGGCGACCGCGCACGGAACGCGCGGCCTCGGTGATGCCGACGGGCTCGCGGTCATCCCGCCGAGCGAGCGCGACCTCGCCGCCGGCGAGCTGGTCACGGTCACGCGATGGTGAGCGTCGACGCCATCCTCTTGGCCGGGGGACGGGCTTCACGACTGGACGGGGCGACGAAGCCGATGCTGCGCGTGGGCGGGCGGACGTTGCTGCATACGGCGGTGGACGCGGTCCGAGCGGCCGGTGCTCGACGCGTCGTCGTCGTCGCCCCGGTTCTCGACGATGCGCTCGAGGTGACCTGGACGCGAGAAGATCCGCCGTTCGGCGGCCCCGTCGCCGCGATCGTCGCCGCTCTCGGTGACGTGGATGCCGAGGAGGTCTTCGTCCTCGCCTGCGATCTTCCGACGGCCGGTCCGGCGGTGGCGCTTCTCTCCGGTCCGGTCCCCGACAATGCGGACGGCGCGTGTCTCGACGACGGTCGACACCAGTGGCTCATCGGCCGGTACCGGACGGCCGCGCTGCGGGCGGCGGCATCCGGTGTCTCGGAGGGCGGGCGCGACGCGTCCATGCGGGCGCTCCTGGGCGGGCTGAGGGTGGAGTCGGTGCGGGCCGACCCCGCGCTGACGCGCGATATCGACACCTGGGAAGACCTGCGGAAGGTCGCACCGGACGGGTTCTCGTCGACCTGACGGCCGCCGTCGTCAGCGGCTGCCGTGTGCGAAGGCGGCGTCGATGAGCGTCGACGCGGCCGCGCGTGCGGCACCGGCGGCCTCGGATGTTCCAGCGATCGCGGCGGTGGTCTGGGCGCCCTCGGCGAGGATGGCGAGCTGGGGTGCGAGGAAGGCCGGAGCGCCCGCCGCCTCGACCAATTGCCCGACATAGCGCTGAAAATCGGCCTTGTGCGCGCGCACCGCGCGGGCGACGCCGGGGTTGGCGGCTCCCAGTTCGCCGAAGGCGTTGATGAAGCCGCAGCCTCGGAAGTCCGCCTCGTCGAACCAATGCGCGAGGTAGTCGTAGACGGCCAGCAGCCGTTCGCGGGGGTCGTCGATGCGCTCGACGGCGTCGGTCACCCCGTCGGTCCACATGCCGTGGCGTTTGTCGAGGACCGCGACGATCAGGTCGTCTTTGGCGGGGAACTCCTTGTAAAGGGCTCGGAGGGAAACCCCGGCGGTGTCTCGAACGCTATCCATCCCCACCTGGCCGATGCCGCGTGTGTAGTACAGGGCGTCGGCGGCATCGACGATGCGGTCGCGGGTCTCGGTCATGCGTGCAGTCTACTTGACATGAGAACGGTCGTTCTCTACGGTCGGAGCAGAGAATGAGAACGATCGTTCTCGCACACCCGCTTCGCAGAACCGTCGTCAAGAAGGAGCCCCGACCATGTCCGGAAACCCGCACGAGATCGCCCTCGAACCCGCCGCACAGCAGTTCGTGGATGCCACCAGCGAACCGCCCTTCCTGTACCAGCTGCCGCCGGCCGAGGGACGCGCCGCCGTCGACGGCGTTCAGGACGACCCCATCTTCAAGCCCGAGATCGACGAGGAGTGGATCGAGGTGCCGGGTGGCCCGAGCGGCTCGGTGAAAGTCCGCATCGTCCGCCCGAAGGGCGCGATCGGAGTGCTGCCCGTCGTGATCTACATCCACGGCGCGGGCTGGGTCTTCGGCGACGCGCACACGCACGATCGTCTCGTGCGCGACCTCGCGGTGGGAACCGGAGCCGCAGTCGTCTTCCCCGAATACGACCGCTCGCCCGAGGTGCGGTACCCCCACGCGATCGAGCAGGTGTGGGCGACCGCCCAGTGGATCGTCGCCGAAGGGGAGTCGAAGGGCCTCGACGCGGCGCGCATCGCCGTCGCGGGCGACTCGGTGGGCGGCAACATGTCCGCGGCGCTCACCCTGCTCGCGAAGGAGCGCGGCGGCGTCGACCTCGCCGCGCAGGTGCTGTTCTACCCGGTGACCGACGCGGCCTTCGACACCGAGTCGTACCACCGCTTCGCGGAGGGCTACTTCCTCTCGCGCGACGGCATGAAGTGGTTCTGGGATCAGTACACGACCAGCGAAGACGACCGCGCCCAGATCACGGCGTCGCCGCTGCGTGCCACGCTCGATCAGCTCGCGGGACTTCCGCAGGCGCTCGTCATCACGGCCGAGGCCGACGTGCTCCGCGACGAGGGCGAGGCTTATGCCGCCAAGCTCCGTCAGGCGGGCGTGCCCACCACCGCCGTCCGTTACCAGGGCATCGTGCACGACTTCGTGATGGTCAACGCGCTGCACGACACGTATGCGGCGCAGGCGGCGATCGCTCAGGCCGTCGCCTTCCTGTCGAAGGCGCTCGCGGCGTAACGCCGACCGGCCCGGGCTGCGCTGTCGAGCGTGGCCCGGGCCCCGACCGGTCGTCGTCACCCCCGACGGCATGCCGTCGGCCACCCGCTGGTGCACTGCCGGGGACGAGAAACGCGCACCACGGCGCCCCTGTCGGGCTATTCGAACACCACCGTCCACGACACCGCCCGCGGCCACAGCGCGTGGCGCGGCAGCACATCGGGGCCGCACGCCCGCGAGCCGAGACCGTGCTGGGCGGCGTCGAGGTACAACCAGAGCCCCCTCGACGGCGGCAGTTCGTGCGCGTGCGCGACGCCGGTGCGCTCCTGGGCGGTGTGGCGGTCGAGCTGGAACCCGGGCAGGCCGGTCGAACCCGACGCGACCGCGCACAGGCGCAGGGGACCGAGATCGAGCGCGCGCAGGCCGGGGCGGTGCCCGGTCTCCTGCGGGCGGCCGTACGCGACGCCGAGCTCGTCGACGGCGGCCTCGAAGCGGCCGACGTACGCGGCCTCGGCGCTATCGCTGTACGACTCCGTCGGTCCCGTGCCGAACCAGCGCACCCGCTCGTCGGCGAGGGCGCCCGGCAGGCCGATGCGTGCGCCGACGCGCGGCCAGGTGCAGTCCCACGGGCCGAACGGGCGGATGTCGGTGTGCAGCCGCAGCCCGTCGCCGTCGAGGCGCCACGCGAACGTCGTCTCGATGCCTTGCGCGCTATGCGCGGCCATCGACCGCACGCGCTGCACGAGACCCTGATCAGTGCGCTCGACCGACAACACGCGGTGCTGCAGACGGTCGAGGCCGCGTTCGAGCCACCGCACCGACGACGCCGGGGTGCTCTCATCGCCGCGACCGTCGGTGAGCGCCGGGTCGGCGGTCTCGTACGAGCCCTGACCGTCGAGCTGGTCGTTCTCGGTGGGGGCGCGCCACAGTTCGGGGAGCGGCCCCGACACCTCCAGGTCGCGCCAGCGCACGAGGCCGCCGCGGCGGTCGAAGACCGCGTCGCCGAGCGCGTCGCCGCGCCAGCCGCCGGTCGACGCCTGTGCCAGGCGCAGGGGAGCGGCAAGCATCTGCGCCTGCGCGCGCGAGACGACGTGCCCCGGCGGGGCCCATGCGCATTCCTCGCGCAGCGCGACCTCGAGGGTCGTCCAGCGCTCTGTCGTGGCATCCGGAATCTCGGGCACTTCGATGATGCTCTCGGCGCCGGGGGCCAGCGTCGGCAGGTCGAGGGCGCCCGAGGCGACCCGGATGCCGTCGTCCTCGACGCGCCACCGCAACTCGAGGTGCCCGGTGTCGAGCGTGTGCTGCCGGTTCCGTACGCGCCAGGAGCGCTCGCCGAGGTGCTCGAGCGTGACCGGGGCCCACACCGCGGCGAGCTCGCCGAGGCCGGGAGAGGGCGTGCCGTCCGAGAGCACGAGGCCGTCCATCAGATAGACGCCGTCGTGCACGGGCTCGCCGAAGTCCCCGCCGTAGGCGAAGAACTCGACGCCGTCGGCGGTGCGGGTGCGGATGCCGTGGTCGCGCCACTCCCACACGAACCCGCCGTGCAGCCGCGGGTACAGCTCCACGAGCGACTCGTAGTCGGCGAGCGAACCGGGGCCGTTGCCCATGGCGTGCGCGAACTCGCACAGCACGAAGGGCTTCGCCCGCTGGCGGGCGCCCTCGGCGGGGCCGATCTCGTGCACGGGCATGGTCTGCTCTCCGCAGACCGAGGCGATCTCCTCCAGAGTCGGATACATGCGCGAGTACACGTCGGTGTACGCCCCGCCGTAGTCGCCCTCGTAGTGGATGGGGCGCGAGTCGTCGCGCTCGCGGATCCACCCGGCCATCTCGGCGAGGTTGCGCCCGGTGCCCGACTCGTTGCCGAGCGACCACATCACGACGCTCGCGTGGTTCTTGTCGCGCTCGACGGTGCGGCGCACGCGGTCGAGGCACGCCGCGCGCCAGGCGGGGTCGTCGGCGGGGTTGCCCGTCCACTCGACGTCCCAGAAGCCATGGGTCTCGAGGTCGCACTCCAGCACGACCCAGAAGCCCAGCTCGTCGGCCAGCTCCAGCACCCGCGGATGCGGGGGCTGATGCGCGGTGCGGATCGCGGTGATGTTGTGCCGGCGCATGAGCGTGAGCTCGCCGCGCACGTAGTCCTCATCGAACACGCGGCCGCGATCGGGGTCGGTCTCATGACGGTTCACGCCGCGGAAGATCAGCGGGCGACCGTCGGCGAGCAGCCGGTCGCCGACGATCTCGACGCGGCGGAAGCCGACGCGCAGGCGCACCGTCTCGGCATCCGTCGACACCTCGACGTCGTACAGGCGGGGGGTCTCGGCCGTCCACGCGTCGACCGCGGGGATCGGGAGGGGGGCCACCGCGCCCTCCGAGGCCCACGTCGCATCGACGCCGAGCTCGGGCACCCGCACGCTCACGGGCCAGCCGCCGCGGGGGCGCACGTCGAGGATGCCGGCGCCGGTGGCGGGGTCGCGGTCACCGCGCACGAAGACGTCGTCAAGGCCGTTCGCGGGCCGGCCCTGGAGCGAGACGCTGCGGAAGATACCGGGGAGCCACCACTGGTCCTGGTCTTCGAGGTAGCTGGCGGCCGACCACTGGTGCACGCGGACGGCGAGCACGTTCTCGCCGTCGACGAGATGGTCGGTCACGTCGAACTCGGTCATGAGCCGGCTGCCGGTGAACCAGCCGATCTCGGTGCCGTTCACCCACACGGTCGCGAGTGACTCGACGCCCTCGAAGCGCAGCAAGGTGCGGCCGCCGGGGCAGAACGAGGGATGCCACTCGAAAGTGCGGCGGTGATCGCCCGTGGGGTTCGCGTCGGGCACGTGCGGGGGATCGAGCGGGAACGGGTACCGGATGTTCGTGTACGTCGGGTGGCCGTGACCGTGCAGACCCCAGTGCGAGGGCACGGGAAGGCGATCCCACGCCGCGACGTCGGCCTCGACGGCCGCGAACGGGGGCGGACCGTCGAGGTCGTCGCCCGGGTCGGCGTCGTGCAGCAGGAAGGCCCAGTCGCCGTCGAGGCTCTGGACCGGGGCGTCGGATCGCAGCCAGGCGCGCGGGGGCAGTCGGCTGTCGGATCCGGGGGCGGTGTCGCCGAGGTGGGTCATCGGTTTTCTCGGAGGGCGTCGGGGTCGGCCACGACGGTGACGTCGGGATGCCGTTGCAGGAACGAGGCGGGGTTGTCGGCGGTGACGGGGCCGGTGAGGGCGGATCGCAGGGCGGCGGCCTTCGCGGAGCCCGCGGCCACGAGCACGATACGCCGCGCCGAGAGGATCGTCGCGACGCCCTGGGTGAGAGCGTGCGTCGGCACCTGGGTGAGGTCGCCGTCGAAGTGCTCGGCGTTGGCGCGACGCGTGCTCTCGTCGAGCTCGACCACGCGCGTACGGGTCTCGGCATCCGAACCCGGCTCGTTGAAGCCGATGTGGCCGTTGCGGCCGATGCCCACGACCTGCACGTCGACGCCGCCGGCCTCGGCGATCGCGCGCTCGTAGGCCGCGCCGTCGGCGTCGGTCGAGCCGCGGGGCACCCGCACGTTCTCGGCCGGGATGCCGAGCGGCTCGGCGATCACGGACCGCACGTACGCGGCGTACGAGCGGGGGTCGTCGGTGCTCAGCCCCACGTACTCGTCGAGGGCGAACAGGCGCAACCCCTCGGTGCGGAGCCCCTCGGCGCGGCGACGGACGAGCGCGGCGTAGAGCGCGAGCGGCGACGACCCGGTGGCCACGCCGAGCACACCGTCGGAGGCGATGGTCGCCACGATGTCCGCCGCGACCTCGCCGATCTCGTCGGCCGCGCACGTGACGACGCGCGTGGACGGGGAGACGGGGACCAGGTCGGGACGAAGGGTCACGCTCACTTGATCGCGCCCTTGGCGATGTCGCCGATGAACTGGCGGGCACCGATGAGGAACACGATGAGCAGTGGCAGCACCGCGAGCAGGGCTCCCGCCATGACCATGCCGTAGTCCTGGCCGAACGCGGTGTTCAGCTGGGCCATCGCGACCTGCAGCGTCACCTGGTTGGGGTTGGTCAGCACGACGAGCGGCCACAGGTAGTCGTTCCACGCGGCGATGAACGTGAAGATGCCGAGGAAGCCCAGGCCCGGGCGGATCAGCGGCAGGCACACGGTGAACCACTGACGGAAGAAGCCCGCGCCGTCGAGCACCGAGGCATCCATCAGCTCGTCGGGGATCGACGACACCATGTACTGGCGCAGCCAGAAGATGCCGAACGCGTTGGCGGCCGCGGGCACGATCAGCGCCTGCAGCTGACCGACCCAGCCGAGGTTGGTCATGGTGATGAACTGCGGGATGACGGCGAGCTGCATCGGCAGCATGAACGTCACGAGCGTGATCGTGAACAGCGTGCGGCGCAGCGGAAACTCGAACTTGGCGAACGCGAAGGCGGCGAGCGAGTCGAACACCAGCACGAGGAACGTCACGCTGCACGCCACGATCACCGTGTTCAGGAGCGAGCCCGCGAAGTCGATCCGGGTGAACACCGCCCCGATGTTGTCGAACAGGCGGGGCCCGGGGACGAACGTCGGCGGCGTGGTGTAGATGTCGCTCGTGGAGTTGCTGGCCATGACCACGAGCCAGTACAGCGGGAAGAGCGAGATGAACGCGCCGGCGCTGAGCACGCCGTAGAGGAGCACACGGCTCGGGGTCACCTTGCGACGACGGCGAAGCGGCACGCCGGCGGTCGTGATGTGCTCGGTGATCGTCGCGGGCGGAGGCGTGGTGACGGTCATGCGCGGGCCTTGTCTTCCTTCTTGCCGGCGGTGAAGCGCCAGCTGATGATGGTGAAGATCACGACGATGAGGAACACGCCCCACGCGATCGCGGCGCCATACCCGAAGCGGTTGTAGCTGAAGGCCTGCTGGTAGAAGTACAGGACCATCGTCAGACCGCCCTGGCCCGCACCGCCGCTGTTCGGGTTGGTGGTGCTCGAGCTGGCCGTCAGCACCTGGGCCTCGGTGAAGCTCTGCATGCCGGTCACGGTCGAGACGACGAGCACGAAGATGATCGTCGGGCGCAGAAGCGGCAGCGTGATCGAGAAGAAGCTGCGGATGGGGCCGGCGCCGTCGAGCTTGGCGGCCTCGTAGACCTCTCCTCCGATGGACTGCATGCCGGCGAGGAAGATGATCGCGTTGTACCCGGTCCACTGATACGTGATGAGGATCGAGATCGTCAACTGGATGCCGAAGGGCGTCGACAGCCATTGCACCCCGGGAAGCCCGAGGGCGTGCAGGAAGGAGTTGGCGAGGCCGAAGTTCTCGCCGAAGATCGAGCCGAACAGCACCGCCATCGCCACGACCGAGGTGATGTTCGGCACGAAGTAGGCGATGCGGAAGGCCGTGCTGAAGCGCACGGCGTTGTTCAGCATGGCGGCGACGGCGACCGCGATGATGAGCATCGGGAACGTCGACAGGACGAAGATGACGAAGGTGTTGCGCACCGACAGCCAGAACGTGGGGTCGGTGAAAAGGCGGGTGTAGTTGTCGATGCCCGTCCACTTCGCAGCCCCCAGCCCGTTCCAGTCCTGGAACGACAGAACGAGCGAGTAGGCGGTGGGGAAGAGGCCGAAGCCCAGGAAGAGCAGGAAGAAGGGGGCGATGGCCACGTACATCGGCCAGTGCCGGATCAGGCCCCGGCCTCGGGGGCGCGCGCTGGGGCGCACCCCCGAGGCCGTCATGACGCGCGTGGCGGATGTCACTTAGAGCGCTCCCAGACCTGCTGGGCGGCGGTCAGAGCGTCGTTCCAGGCCTGCTTCGGGTCCTTGCCCTGCGACTGCACATTCGTCAGCTCGGTGATGAAGGGGGCCTGCAGCTCGTTGTCGATCGGGCTGGTGTAGCTGATCGGCATGTTCTCGGAGGCCGTCTTGAAGACGTCGGTGGTCACCTGGTCGCCGAAGAACGGGTCGGGCTGCTGCAGGGCAGGCTGGCTCAGTGCCGCGGTCGAGGACGGGAAGTTGCCCACTTCGGTGTACGTGGTGGCCTGGTTCTCGGCGTCGAGGAGGTAGTCGATGATCTTGATCGCTTCGTCCTTGTTGCCGGTGGCGGCGGGAATGGTCAGGAACGAGCCGCCGATGTTGGCCGGGCCGCCCGGCATCGCGGTGACATTCCACTTGCCCGAGGTGTCGGGGGCGTTGCTCTTCATGTCGCCCTGGTACCAGGCGGCGCCGAGCAGGGTCGGGAGCGAGCCGTTGTTGACCGCGGCGGCCCAGTCGGGGCTGCCGTCCTGGATGCCGGCGACCAGGCCGAGCTCGTTCGCCTCGATCGCGGTGTCCCAGGCCTTCTTGACCTGGGCACTGTCGCCGAGGAACTCGCCGTCCTGCGAGACCATCTTCGTCTCGCCCTGACCCATGACCTTCGTGAACACGTCTTCCATCGAGACCTCGAGGTACGCGCCGGTGGCGGCCTTGAGCTTCTTACCGAAGGCGAAGTAGTCGTCCCAGGTCTTGGTGGCGGCGGCGACGGCGGCCGGGTCGGTGGGAAGGCCCGCCGCGGCAAGCACGTCGGTGCGGTAGTACAACGCGGTGGGACCGATGTCGGTGGGCAGGCCGATGAGCTTGCCGTCGGGAGTCGTGGCCTCGGCGAGCTTCCAAGCGGGGAAGTCGGCGAGCTTGTCGTCGATACCGAGCGTCTTGAGATCGGTGAAGAGGTCGGCCTGCTGCAGGAAGTAGGGCATGTCCTCGCCCTTGATCCCGGTGATCGAGGGGATGCCGCTGCGGCCGGTGAACACGGTCACGAGCTTCTGCTTCACGTCGTCGCCGATAGTCGTGACCTCGAGCTTGGCGTCGGGGAACTGGGCCTTGGCCGAGTCGACGACGCTCTCGCCGAGGCCGCCGGGCCAGGTCCAGAGGGTCATCGGGCCGTCGGACGAGCCGCCGGCGCCGCCAGAGCAGGCCGAGAGGGAGACGGCGGCGACGGCGGCGACGGCGACGGTGCCGAGCGCGCGTCGATGGCGCGGGGTGAGGGTCATCATGGGTGGGTCACTCCTTGATTCGGGTGCGGTGTGAGGGCGGGGCGTCGAAGGGCGATGCGCCGTCGTGCAGCGCGGCGCGAAGGAAGGCGAAGCGCGCCGGGTCGGCGGCCGCCGGGTGAGCGTCGAGCCAGGGGAGCAGCTCGTCGAGTCGGGGAGCAGCGGCCGCGCCGCCCGGGCGCGACACGGTGATGGCGGCGACGAGCGTGGCGAACTCCACGCGCTCGCGCAGTGACCAGGCCGTGAGCTCGGCGGCGGCGAGGGCCCCACCGAAGACGTCGCCGGCGCCCGTGGCATCGACGAAGTCGATGGCGACGGCGTCGATCTCGACCTCGTCGCCCGCCGCCGCGTCGACGGCGATGGCACCGTGGCCGCCGCGGGTGACGACGGCGAGGGGGACGCGCTCGGCGAGGGCGCGGGCGGCCGTGCGGGCGTCGTGGGCGCGGGTGTAGGCGCGGGCCTCGGCCTCGTTCGGGAGGAACGCGTGGCAGCCGTCGAGCACGTCGAGGGCCGTGGCATCCCACCGCTCGTCGGCATCCCAGCCGATGTCGGCGAACACTTTGGTGCCGGCCGTAGCGCGCTCACGTACCCACTCCGATACCGAGTCGTCGATGTGCAGGGCTGCCACGGGAGTGACGGGGGCATCCTGCAGGAGGGATGCCAGGGGGGCGGCGGGACGACCGCCCGTGACCAGAGCGCGGTCGCCGTCGTAGTTCATCGCGGCGGTGACGGGCAGGTTCCAATCGGTGCGCGCGCGGACGCCGTCGATGATGCCCTCGTCGGCCAGACGGTCGCGCACGAGTCGAGACATCGGGTCGGCGCCGGCGTCGGCGCAGAGCATGGTGTCGACGCCGAGACGGGCGGCGGCGATCGCGTAGTTCGCGATGCCACCGGGACCCCAGCCGAAAGCCGGTGTCCAGTGCTCCTCACCGAGGCGCGGGGCTGAGGCGAGGTCGGCGAAGACCAGATCGAGAAAGAGCTGCCCCGCCGTCAGAAGGCGAGGGGTGGGACCGGATGCAACTGTCATCGGCCCCTCCTCTCTTCGGTGACGACCGGGGGCGTTGCACCGTTTATAGCACCGAGCAATCATGAACGCGCAAATTTTTGCGTGTAAACATTTTGTTACTGAGCGATTTTGAGCGCTATGGTGATCGAACCATGAAAGACGTCAGAGATCGCGAGATCCTCCAGCACCTTCGTTCCGCCCGAGCGGCCACGGTCGCGGAGCTCGCCGAGGCCACCGGCTCGAGCATCGCCACGATCCGCCGCGATCTGCAGCGCCTCGACGACGCGGGGCTCCTCCGGCGCACCCACGGCGGTGCGGTGATGAGCGAGGGCGACGCCCCGTTCGCGACCGTCGAGCCCGTCAACCGCGAGGGCAAAGAGCGCATCGCGCGGGCTGCGGCCGCGACCATCCGTGACGGTCAGGCCGTCATCCTCGACGTCGGAACGACGACGCTGCAGCTCGCCCGTCTCTTGCGCGGCCGCGCGGTCACCGTCATCACGAACAACCTGGCGATCTACGACGTGCTGCGCGACGAACGCGAAACGCACCTCGTGATGCTCCCGGGCGATTACGATCCGGTCTACCGCAGCGTCGCCGGCCACCTCACGACCGAGTCGCTGCGTCTGATCCGTGCCGACCACGCGTTCCTCGGCGTCAGCGGTATGTCTCCCGAGGGCGACCTGCGCGACACCACGCTCGCCCAGGTCCCGATCAAGCAGGCCATGCTCGCCGCGTGCGACGCGGCGACCGTCCTCGCCGACCACAGCAAGTTCCCCGGCAGCGGCGCCGGGCGTATCGCCCTGCCCCTCGCCCTGCGGCGGCTCATCACCGATGCGCCGCTCGAGGGCCCGATCGTCGAGTCCCTGGGCCGACGGAATGTCGAGATTGTGACCGCATGAAGCTTGCCATGATCGGTGGCGGAGGATTCCGCACCCCTCTGGTCTACCGCGCCCTCCTCCTGGACCGCGACCCCGGACGCGTCGACGAGGTCGCCCTCATCGACACCGACGGCACCCGGCTGCGCACGATGGCCCGCATCCTCGAAGATCAGGCCCGCGACTTCTCCGACGCACCGCGCGTGAGCGTGCACACGGATGCCGAGGAGGGCCTGCGCGGCGCCGACTTCGTGTTCTCGGCCATCCGCGTCGGCGGCATGGAAGGTCGGGCGGCCGATGAGCGCATCGGCCTCTCGCACGGGGTCATCGGTCAGGAGACCGTCGGCTTCGGCGGCATCTCTTACGCGCTGCGCACGCTGCCGGTGGCCATGCGGCTCGCCGAGCTCATCCAGCGGGTCGCCCCCGATGCGTGGGTCATCAACTTCACCAACCCCGCCGGCGTCGTCACCGAGGCCATGGGTCGTGTGCTCGGCAAGCGCGTGATCGGTATCTGCGACTCACCGATCGGCCTGGCCCGTCGCGCGCTCGGGGCTCTCGGCATCCGGGACTCCGCTGACGTCGAGATCGAGTACGCGGGTCTCAATCACCTCGGCTGGCTCACCGCCCTGCGCCGCGACGGCGTCGACCTGCTGCCCGAGCTGCTGGCCTCTCCCGAGCGCATCGAGTCGTTCGAAGAGGGTGCGCTGTTCGGCGCCGACTGGATCCGCACGCTCGGCGCGCTGCCCAACGAGTACCTGCACTACTACTCGTACCGCCGCGACGTGCTGCAGGCCGACCAGTACGCGGCGACCACCCGCGGGCGGTACCTGCTCGACCAGCAGGCCGGGTTCTGGGATGCCGCGGCGACTGCCCCGCACCCGCACGCGGCGTGGGAGGCCTGCCGCCACGAGCGCGAGGTCACCTACATGGCGACCAACCGCGACTCCGCCGGCATGGGCGACCGTGACGAGGAAGACCTCGTCTCGGGCGGCTACGAGAACGTCGCGATCGCGCTGATGCGCGCGATCGCCTACGACCAGTCGGCCCGTCTGATCCTCAACGTGCCGGGCGGCGGTGTGCTCGCCGGTCTCGACGACCAGGCCGTGGTGGAAGTCCCGTGCATCGTCGGCGCCGACGGCCCGCGGCCCATCGAGAGCGCGGCCGTGCCTGCTTTCGGCCTCGGTCTCGTCACCACGGTGAAGTACGTCGAGCGGCAGACCATCGAGGCCGCGCTCACGGGTTCGCGCGCCGCCGCGCTGCGCGCTCTCGCCCACCACCCGCTCATCGACTCGGTGCGGGTGGCCCGTGCCCTCCTGGACGACGCCGGCTCCAGCTTCGCCGACCTGTCGTACCTCCGCTGACCCGGGGGTGCGGTTCCGCCCCCCACGGCGCCGCACCCCCGCACCACGTCACAGCCCCGCAGAACGAAACCCGAACCGCGCAGCCCCGAACCTCGCGCAGCCTTCGAATCGGAGACCACCGTGCACCAGAACCTCACGCTCGTCGAAGAGCGCATCCACCGCGTTCTCACCGAGCGCATCGTGCCCGCCGTCTACTCGGCCCGCGTGCCCGTCGCGTTGCAGGCCTGGATGGTCCCCGACGAGCCGGTCCCGGCATCCGAGGCGCTCGCCGCCGACTACTCGCCCTTCGCCGTCGGCGACAGCTGGGGCCGCGCGTGGTCGACCTGGTGGTTCGAGGTCACCGGCGAGATCCCCACCGACTGGGCCGGCCGCACGGTCGAGCTGCTGCTCGACCCGGGCTTCCAGGGCGACTGGCCAGGCAACCAGGCCGAGGCGCTCGTGCACACCCCCGACGGCGTGCAGGTCAAGGGCATCCACCCCCGCAACCACTACGTCCGTTTGGCCGACGAGGCCGCGGGCGGTGAGCCGGTGCACTTCTTCGTCGAGGCCGCGGCCAACCCCGACATCTTGAAGAACGACTTCGTCCCGACGCCGTACGGCTCGAAGAAGACCGCGCCCGAGGCGCCCATCTACACGTTCCGTACCGCCGAGCTGGCCGTGTTCGAGCCCGAGGTGTGGGGGCTGCAGTTCGACGTCGAGGTGCTCTACCAGCTCATGAAGGAGCTGCCCGAGACCGAGCCCCGCCGCCACGAGGTCATGCGCGCGCTCGAGCGGGCGCTGAACGTGCTGCGCCTCGACGACATCGTCGGCACCGCCGCGGCCGCCCGCGCCGAGCTGGTCGACGTGCTCTCGCGCCCGGCATCCGCCTCGGCCCACCGCCTCTCGGGCATCGGTCACGCGCACATCGACACCGCGTGGCTCTGGCCCATCCGCGAGACCAAGCGCAAGACCGCCCGCACGTTCTCGAACGTGCTCGCCCTCGCCGAGCAGTACCCCGACTTCCGCTTCGCCGCGTCGTCGGCACAGCAGTACGCCTGGGTGAAGGAGCGCTACCCGCACGTGTGGGAGGGCATCAAGGCCGCGATCGCCGCGGGCCAGTGGATCGTCGTGGGCTCGCAGTGGGTCGAGCCCGACGGCAACCTGCCGAGCGGCGAGGCGATGGTGCGCCAGATCACGCAGGGCATGCGCTTCTTCCGCGACGAGCTGGGCGTCGAGACGCACGGCATCTGGCTGCCCGACTCGTTCGGCTACACCGCCGCGTTCCCGCAGATCGCGAAGCTCGCGGGGCTCGACTGGTTCCTCACGCAGAAGATCTCGTGGAGCCAGACGAACAAGTTCCCCCACCACACCTTCTGGTGGGAGGGCATCGACGGCTCGCGCATCTTCACGCACTTCCCGCCGATCGACACCTACAACTCCACGCTCGAGGGCGAGGAGCTGCACCACGCCGTGCGCCAGTTCCGCGACAAGGGCAGGGCGACGACCTCGCTCGTGCCGTTCGGCTACGGCGACGGCGGCGGCGGACCCATCCGCGAGATGATGGAGCGTCAGCGCCGCGTCGCCTCGCTCGAGGGCTCGCCCCGCGTCGAGATCGAGCACCCCGACGACTTCTTCGCCGCAGCCCAGGCCGAGTACCCCGACGCCCCCGTGTGGGTGGGCGAGCTGTACCTGGAGCTGCACCGCGGCACCTTCACCTCGCACGCCCGCGAGAAGCGCGGCAACCGCGAGGCCGAGAACCGCCTGCGCGAGGCGGAGCTCTGGTGGACCGCCGCGGCGCTCACGGGCGCCGAGTACCCCTACGAGGCGCTCGACCGCCTGTGGCAGGGCGTGCTGCTGCAGCAGTTCCACGACATCCTGCCCGGCTCGTCGATCCAGTGGGTGCACGAGCAGAACGAAGAGGACTACGCCGCCGCGCTCGCCGAGCTGGAGCGCTCGATCGCCGAGGCGCTCGCGGCCGCGGGCCTGTCGGCCGCGGTCGTCAACTCGGCGGACCACGCGCGTCGGTCTCTGACCCTGGATGCCGAGGGCACCCCGCTCGCACTGGTGGAGGCGCCGGCGCTGGGCGTGGCATCCCTCGTTCCCGTCGTTCCGGCGCACCCGGTGACCGCGCACCGCGACGGCGAGGACATCGTGCTCGACAATGGCCTCGTCCGGGTGACCGTCGACGCCCGCGGCCTCGTCACCTCGATCGTCGACCTCGCCGAGAACCGCGAGCTCGTGCCCGCCGGCCGCGTCGCCAACCTGCTGCAGCTGCACCAGGACCTGCCGAACGCGTGGGACGCGTGGGACATCGACGCGCACTACCGCTACACCTTCGACGACCTGGATGCCGCTGACGCGGTCGAGCTGCTCGTCGACGGCGACCTGCGGGCCCGGGTCGTCGTGACCCGCTCGTTCGGCACGTCGCGACTGACGCAGACGATCGCCGTGCAGGCCGACGACGTGCGCGTGCACTTCGCCGTCGACCTCGACTGGAACGAGCGCGAGAAGCTGCTGAAGGCGTCGCTGCCGTTCGTTGTGCACGCGCATCACCACAGCGCCGAGATCCAGTACGGGCACGTGCGCCGCGCGACGCACACGAACACCTCGTGGGAAGACGCGAAGTTCGAGGTCATGGCGCACCGCTGGGTGCACGTCGAAGAGCCCGGATACGGCATCGGGGTGACCAACGATGCGACCTATGGCCACGACATCACCCGCACCGTGGGGGCTTCGGGCGAGGTCGAGACCGAGGTGCGCCTGAGCCTCGTGCGTGCGGCGAATTCGCCCGACCCGATCCAGGATGCCGGCCACCACACGTTCGCCTACGCGGTGCACCCCGGGGCCGACATCGCCGCGGTCGTGGCATCCGGTTACGAGCAGAACCTGCCGCTGCGCCGCCCCGTCGTGGAGGGCACCGTCCAGCCGTGGAGCGTCGTGCGCTCGACCAACGAGGGCATCCGGATCGAAGCCGTCAAGCTCGCCGACGACCGATCGGGCGATGTGATCGTGCGTGCGTACGAGGCGCTGGGTCGTCGCGCGGCCACGACGCTGGTGCCCGGGTTCGCCGTGGCATCCGTCTCCGAGGTCGACCTGCTCGAGCGCCCGCTCGGTGCCGACATGGCGCGTTCGCGTCAGCTCGCGCACGAGGGCGACGAGATCCAGCTCGAGCTGCGGCCGTTCCAGGTCGTGACACTGCGGCTGACCCGCGGATGACCCGGAGCGCGACCCCGGCGGCTCCCTGGCGACGGCGCATCGGCGTGCTCGCCGTGTGGCTCGTCGGGGTCGTCGCGTACGTGGTCTCCATCGTGAATCGCACCTCCCTGTCGGCCCTCGGGCTCGAGGCGGCGGATCGGTTCGCGATCACCGCGGCGACGCTGTCGCTTCTGGCCGTCGTGCAGCTCGCCGTCTACGGCGCGCTGCAGCTGCCGGTCGGGCTGCTCCTCGACCGGTTCGGCGCGCGCACCGTGCTCACGGTCGGCATGTTCGTGATGGCCGCGGCGCAGGTGCTTCTCGCAGTCGCCCCGGGCGTGGGCCTGGCGATCGCCGCGCGTCTGCTCATGGGCGCCGGCGAGGCCGCGATCTTCCCCGGCCTGCTGAGGGTCATCGGAATGCGCTTCCCCCGACGCCTCGCGCCGACGGCCGTGCAAGTGACCGGACTACTGGGGCAGTTCGGTCAGATCATCAGCGTCGTTCCGCTCGCGGCCCTCGTCGGTCTGTCGGGGTGGACGTCGGCCTTCCTCGCGGTGGCCGGGGTCACGGCTCTGGTGGGCGTGCTGGTCGTGGTCGTCGTCCACGAGCGCGGGTCGATCGCCGTCGCACGGGAGCCTGTCGGCCGGTCCGTGCGCGCGGCCTGGCGTGCGGCGGGCACCCGTCTGGCGTTCTGGGTGCACTTCGTCACCTCGTTCTCGGGCAACGCCTTCGCGATCCTCTGGGGCTTCCCCTTCCTCGTGGCCGGTCAGGGCCTGGATGCCGCGACCGCGGGCGGACTGTTCACGGTCTACGTCGTCGGCGGTATCGTCTTCGGGCCGCTCGTTGGTGCCGTCTCCGGGAGGTTCCCCCGTGCTCGGACCGCCCTCGTGATCGCTCTCGTCGCCGCGCAAGCGGCGTCGTGGGCGGCGGTTCTGGTGTTTCCCGACCGGGCGCCGCTGCCCCTTCTCGTCGTGCTCGCTATCGCCATGTGCGTCGGGGGGCCCGCGTCGATGATCGCGTTCGACATCGTGCGCGACCACAACCCGCCCGAGCGGCTGAGCACGGCGACAGGGGTGGTGAACGGCGCGGGTTTCCTCTCGAGCATCCTCGTGATCCTGGCGATCGGCGCCGTCCTCACCCTGCAGGCCGGTGGGGGAGAGTTCTCGCTCGCCGCGTTCCGTCTGGCGGAGCTCGTGCAGGTGCCGTTCTGGGCGATCGGGCTCCTCCTCGTGGTGCGCGCGCATCGCCAGGTGACGAGCCGCGGCATCGAGGCGCCCCGCACGGGAGCCCGCGTCGTCGGATAGCGACGGGGCGCTCGGCGCGATCGGATCGCCTGGCACCCGGATGCCACCTTCATCGGCTGTACTCGTGGGACGATCTCCCCACGGCCCGAGGAGGAACCATGACCGAGTCCCGCACGCTGCCCCCCGAAGCGCTGAACGACTGGAGCGCCGCTCTCGCGGAGCGCTTCGGCCTGGCCGAGGGCGACATCCCCATCTCTCTGATCCTCGATCTCGCGCGCGACGTCGCCAACGGTGTCGCCCGGCCGGCGGCGCCGCTCAGCGCATTCGTCGCCGGTCTCGTCGCCGGTCGAGCGGGCGGCTCACCCGCCGACACCGAGGCCGCCGTGGCGGCGGTGGTGCGAATGGCACGCGAGTGGGAGAGCCGCTGAGGTCGGATACCCAGCCGAGTGACCCCGGCGAGCGTCGCCGGCCGGTGTCACTCGAAGAGGCCCGACAGCACGATCGTGCGCGCGCGAGGATCCAGGGCGACGGTTGCGCTGTGGCCCGAGGCGGAGAACAGCTCGTCGAGCGCGGGGCTGCCCTCGAAGGGGCCGGCCGGCAGTTTCGTGCGCATCCCCGATACGACCTCGTGCGGGTGCACGGAGCCGAGGTCTCCCGCCGCCTGCAGAGCGTCGACCTCGGACTGTGGGATGACCGCCACAACGTCGACCCAGTACGTCGTCGGCCCCACGTCGGACGTGCCGGTCGTGCCGCCCATCCACTCGATCGACTCCGCCGACGCGAGCTGCGGGTATCGCGTCGCGATCGGCGCGAGATCGGTGCGCAGGGTGCCGTCCCCCTGCTTCGCCGCCGAGTCGCTCGTCATGTCGTTCCCCCTGGGGTGTTGTGAGGTGGGCGCGCAGCCCGTCATGCTCGCGACCGCGACCGCGAGAAGAGCGATCGCCAGATATCGACGCATCATCTATCGACTTTCGTTCGGTGGGTGAAACGGGCTGAGGCGAGCGATCACGGCCCCACGTACTCCCCGCGGGGCCGCAGCCGCATGGCCGGCTCGGCGTACTCCGCGGCGATGTGCGCGATCCACCCGGCCACCCGCCCCAGCACGAAGATCGTGCTCGCCGCGTCTTCGGGAAGACGGGCTCCGGATGCCAGCGCCGCCAGCGCCAGATCCACGTTGGGCCGCAACCCCGCGCGGTCGGCGACGACGTCGGACAGTCGCCGCACGGCATCCATCGTCCCTTCCCCGTCGGGCAGTGCGGCCAGCAGCGGGAACAGGGCCGTGGCCCGATCGTCGCCCCCGGCGTAGAGCGGATGACCGAAGCCCGGGATGCCGTTGCCCTCTTGCAGTGAGTCGGTCAGCGCCCTCTCGGGTTCCTGGCCACGCCGCACGCGGGTGAGCAAGCGGGCGGTGCGGGTCGCGGCCGAGATGTGCAGCGGAGAATCGGCAGCGCCGAGGGCGGCACTGACAGCGGCGTAGCCGTCGGCACGGGCCGAAGCCGCGACCCGCGCGGCGAAGGTCGACACCGCCAGGTCGTGGTCGATCAGCAGGACGAGTGCGGCGTTGGCGGCGGCGATGGTCGCCGCATCGGTCGGCGGGCCCCACGCGCTCACCAGCGAGCGCGCGACATCGGTGTGCGGGTGGCCGCCGAGGGCGACGGGCAGCCCGGTGATGAGCGACCAGCCGATGCGGTGGGCGGTGTCCGCCGAGGCGTCGTAGCGCAGCGGGTCGTCGGCGGCGAAGCCGGTCACCGCGGCGCGCAGGCGGTCCATCGATCCGGCGTGCAGGGGGAGGGCCTCGACCATCGCGCGGGCGCTGCCGATCGCGGGGTCGGGGGCGTCCACGCGCTCCGCGTCCCACAGCCAGGCCACGACCTCGGCGAAGGGCTGATTCATCAGGTCGCGGGCGCGGCGTCCGCGGTAGAGCAGTTCGTCGTCCTCGATGTCGGCGATGTCGGTCTGCACGATTCCGAGGGGCATGCCGGTCGTGGGGTGCGTCGGCGTCCGCGGCGCCGTGCGTCGGCGGCCCGAGACGAAGGCCTCCACCTCGAGCGCGTCGAACGTCGAGCCGCGGGCGTCGCGCTCGCGGCGGAGAAGTCCGCGCGAGACATACGCGTACACGGTCTCGGCTTTCACGCCGAGGCGCGCGGCGACCTGGGCCGCGGAAAGACGGGGGAGGGGTGCGGTCATCTTGATCCGATCAACGTTGACGCTGAGACCGTCATGTTCGCACACTGAGCGCATGAGCGACCTGATCGATGTGCCCCGCGGACTGAACGGCGTCGTCGCGGCCGAGACGACCATCAGCGACGTCGACGGTGAGGCCGGCGTCTACCATTACCGCGGCTTCTCGGCGGTGGAGCTGGCCCGCACTCGTTCCTTCGAAGACGTCTGGCAACTGCTGGTGGCGGGAGAGCTGCCGGATGCCACGACCCGAGCCACCTTCGCCGCGCGCGTCTCGGCCGCACAGGCCGACCCCGCCCTGCCCGGGCTGATCGCCGCGGTCACGGCCCGCACCGATCAGCCGCTCGCGGCACTTCGCGCGGTGTGGACGCTCGCGGCATCCGCCCGCTCGTCCGCGGCGCTTTACGACCTCGAGTCCGACGCGCGGCTCGACGAGGCGATCGCCTTCGCCGCCATGGCCCCGCTCGCTCTCGCGCCCGGGTCCTCGGGCGGTCGCGGCGTGGTGGCCGACTACCTCGAGCGCGTGACCGGGACGGCTCCCGACGACGCCCACGTCCGGGCGCTGTCGGCCTACCTGGTCGCGGCGATGGACCACGGCTTCAACGCCTCGACCTTCACGGCCCGGGTCATCGCGTCGACGGGGGCCGACATGGCATCCTGTCTCTCCGGCGCGCTCGGCGCGCTCTCGGGGCCGTTGCACGGGGGAGCTCCGGCCCGCGCCCTCGACAGCCTCGACAGCGCGGTCGACGACCCCACCGCCTGGATCGCGGGGGAGCTCGACGCGGGGCGCCGGCTCATGGGCTTCGGGCACGCGGTGTACCGCACTGCCGATCCGCGCTCGGAGCTGCTGCGCGAGGTCGCACGCGGGCTCGGCGGCGACCGCGTGACCCAGGCGCTGGCGTTCCAAGAAGAGGCCGAGCGGCAGCTCGCGCAGCGCCGGCCCGAGCGACCGCTGCACGCCAACGTCGAGTTCTACGCGGCCGTGGTGATGGAGCAATGCGGCATCCCGCGGGCGATGTTCACGCCCACCTTCGCTCTCGCCCGCACGATCGGTTGGACCGCGCACGTGCTCGAGCAGGCGCGCGATCCGAAGATCATCCGGCCGGCGGCGCGGTACGTGGGGCCGGTGCTCGTCGGCTGAGGCGAATCGGGTGCGAGTGCACAGATGAGGGCTTCTCCGCGGATTCATCACCTCCTCAGGACAACATCCTCAGATTCCGTTCGGTACTGGTTCGCTCGCGTTCTCGGATTCGTCACCCGGGGTTGGGACGGTCGCCTTCGGCTCGCCCGCCCACTCGAACGGGTGCCGCCTTCCACCCCCATCTCCGACCCTGAGGATGACAGTGACTACCCGTTCCCGCCGTGTGACATCCGCGCGCTTGCTCTCCGCCACCCTGGCCGCCGCCGCGACCCTCGGCTCCCTCGGCTTCGGTGCGACCGCCGCCCAGGCCGCGACCGACCCGCAGCTGCAGCCCGCCCTGACCGCGCAGGATCACGCAATCACCGATGTGCCCGGCCTCGTCAACGGCCGCGAGCTCGGGTCTTTCGTCGGCGCCGGCGCGCAGATCGTCGATGCTCCGCGTCTGCTTCGCACGGAGTCGCTCGACAAGGTCACCTCTGCCGGCGCTCAGACTCTCGCCAGCAAGTATCACGTCGACCTCGTCATCGACCTGCGCACCCCCGCGCAGGTGTCGGCGAAGCCCGACGTCACGGTCCCCGGCGCCCAGTACGTGAACATCTCGATGTTCGGCAGCGACGGGAACTACAACGACGACACGGCGATGTACCACGACCTCGTCGACAAGGGATATGTCAGCGCCTCGTCGCCCGGCGTCATGATCAGCGCCTACGCCCAGATCCTCCGGCTGATGTCCACCCACACCACCGGGACCGTTCTCATCCACTGCTCGCACGGCATGGATCGCACCGGCACCGTGATGGACCTGCTGTACCGCATCCTGGGGGTCAGCAGCTCCGACATCCTCCACGACTACCTGCTGTCGAACACGCAGCTCGGCGTCACCTGGGCCACTCCCGCGCTGCTGCAGGGCACCTTCGAGGCGGACGTCGCGAACAAGTACGGCGGCCTCGACGCCTACATCTCTCAGGTCATCGGTGTGACATCGGCCGAGGCGACCGCTCTGCGCTCCCGCTTCCTCGTCTCGAACGACGCAACCGCCTCGAGCATCAGCGTCGGGGGCGTCGGCGTTCCCACGGACACCGCCGCCGACACCGGTGGTGCGGTCGTGACCGCACCGATCGCGGCGCTCTCGGCATCCGACGTGCGGGTGACGACCTCGAGCGCTGCGGCTACCTCGACGGTCACCGTGTCGGGCCAGACGGCCACCGTCACGGTGAAGGCCGAAGACGGCACCACGACGAAGACCTACACGATCACCGTCGCTCTCCCCACCATCACGCTCGCGCAGGGAACGAACATCGCGGCAGGCTCGACGGTGCATGTGACCGGCGCGGGCTTCGTCGCCGGGGCAGGCTACGACGTGGTCGTACACTCCACGCCCACGGTCATCGGCCACCTCATTGCCGCCGGCGACGGCTCGATCACCGCCGACGTGACGCTGCCGGCATCGCTGGCGACCGGGGCGCACACGCTGTTCTTGGCGGATGCCAACGGCAACGCCGTGAGCGCTCCTCTGTCCGTGACGGTGCCCGCGGCCACCGCTACCGCCGCGAGCACCGGCTCCTCCGGTCCCTCGGTGGCAACCGGGGGGACGGTGATCGCACAGCCCGCGCCATGGCCGTGGATCGCCCTGGGCGGCCTCGGTCTGGTGCTGCTGGCCCTCGTCGGCGTGACGCGCCGCGCGCGCTCGCGCTTCGGACGCTGAATGAACCGGTTTCTCCGGTCTCTGCGGCGGTGGCGGCGGGGAGACATCCTCGCCGCCACCGCGGTGGCCGCCGCCCTGGGGCTGATCGTGACCGCGGGCATCGCGCTCGGCCCGTTCTTCGCGCCTCCCCCGGCCTCGGCGGGTGACGGTGGCCCCTCGGCGGCGCAGCACGATCTCGCGGGCAATCCCGTGCAGCTCGACGGGCCCGACCCGGTGCCGAGCGCATCCGCGACGCCAGAGGGCGTCGGCAGATTCACCGCACCGTCGGTGGGACTCGACGTCCCGCTCGGAGCCATGAACGTCGTCGATGGCGTCCTGCAGCCGCCCGGCTTCACCTCGGCGTACTGGGTGCGCAACCTCGGGGTCTCGCCCGACCGGGCGGACGCGGGCACCGTGTTCGTCGTGATGCACTCCCTGCGCGGGGGCGGCGTCGGCCCGGGCAACGCGCTCATCGACGTGGACGCAGCCCGGGCGCGGATCGCGGTCGGGGCCGACATCTCGGTCGCCGACGTGCACTATCGCGTCGATCGAACGCAGGTCGTGGACAAGACCGCCATCGGGAGCGACGCCGACGTGTGGGCGAACACCGCGGGCAGGCTTGTCGTCGTCACCTGCCTCCAGCGATCCGACGGTCTCCCCTCGACCGAGAATCTCGTGATCGAGGCCCGGAGAGTCACCTGAACCGAGCGAGGGGCGCCGGAGCCGCCTCTCGGCGGTCTCGCCCGTCGGGAGCGAACGCGGCGGACAGGATCGCGGGCCTCTCGCGAGCACCCGCGCGGAGGCCCGGACGAATGGTCGGATGCCGCGGACGATCGGTCGGGCGAGGGCGGCAGCGCTGAACGAGCATCGGAACATGACCACGACCGCTCCCGTTCCGACCTCGCTCTCCGCCCCGCCCTCGATGCGGTACGGCGGCCTCATCGTCGTGATGCTGCTCAGCTTCTTGCTCGTCACGGCGGAGTTCCTCCCGAACGGCGTCCTCACCGAGATGGCCGCCTCACTCGGCATCACCCCGGGCCAAGCCGGCCAGACCGTCACGGTCACCGCCCTGGCGGGGCTTCTCGTCGCCCCGACCGTCGGGCTGCTGCTTCCCCGGCTCGACCGCCGCACGCTGCTCGTGCTGGCGGCGGCCGCGGCTGCGCTGTCGAGCCTCGTCGTCGCGATCGTGCCGAGCCTGGTGGCCATCCTCATCGCCCGGTTCCTGCTGGGGGCCGCGATCAGCGCGTTCTGGTCGATGTCGATCACGGTCGCGGCACGCCTGTCGAGCCCCGAACGCATCGGTCGCGCCGTCATGTTCGGCTCTGCCGGTCTGTCGCTGGCGACGGTGGCGGGCGTTCCCCTCGGCGTCGCCCTCAGCGAAGCGCTCGATTGGCGGCTGGCGTTCCTCCTCGTCGCCGTGGCGACCGCGGCGGTCGGCATCGCGGTGCGCGCCGTGCTGCCGCCCGTTCCGCCGGCCGCGGCGTCGAGCCTCGGCATCCTGGTCGACACTCTTCGTCGCCGGGGGGTGGCGGGCGGCATGGTCGGCCACGTACTCGTCGTGCTCGGCCACTTTCTCGCGTACACGTACGTGCGCCTGTCGCTCGAGCGCATCCCCGACGTGGAAGCGGGCACCATCGTGCTGCTGCTGGCCCTGTTCGGGGTCGGCGGGTTCGTGGGGAACATCCTCGTCGGGATCATCGTCGACCGCGCCTTAGCGCGTCTGGCCGTCGTCGGTCCGCTGGTCATCGCGCTCGCCGTGGCCACCGTGGTCCTGCTCCCCTCGGCGGTGGGGGCGGTTGCGGCCGCCGTCCTGGTCTGGGGCTTCTTCTTCTCGTCGTGGCTGATCATCGTGAACACCTGGGTCGGGCACCGCATGCCCGACCGCCTCGAGGCGGGCGGCAGCCTCATCGTCACCGGCTTCCAGCTCGCGATCACCATCGCGGCCGGCCTCGGCGGCCTGCTCGTGGACGCCGCGGGAGTCGTGACGGTGGACGCCATCGGCATCCTGCTGCTCGTGATCGGTGCCGTGCTGTTCGGCCTCTCGCTGCGGCGGCGCCCTCGCGCGCGATGACGGCGACGGCCCCGCCGAAGATGCGGCGGGGCCTCAGGGCGTCAGCGAGCGCCGACCGCTGCGCCAGGCCGACGGGGCCACGCCGGTGTGACGGCGGAAGGCGCGGCGGAACCCCTCGTCCGAGGCGTACCCCAGGGCGCGCGAGGTCTCGGAGACGGGCGTCCCCGCGTCGAGGAGGTCTTCGGCTCGGCGCATCCGCACCGCCGTCACATACGACGCGGGTGAAGTGCCGAACACCTCCCGGAAGCGGGCGGCGAACACCGACCGCGACATCGCGCCGAGGGCCGCGAGCTGATCGATCGTCCACTCCTTTCCGGGGTCGTCGTCGACGGCGGCCGCGACACGGGCGAGGAACGGGTCGGCGGTGCGCGGCGGCCACGAGGTCTCGTGCTCTGACGCGGCCCACGCACGCAGCGCCGACAACAGCACCGTGGTCACCATGAGCTTGCAGATGGTCTCGTCGCCCTGGCGGTCGAGCGCGGCACCGGGGGTGGGAATGCCCAGGTGGGCGGCGAGGCCGGCAGCCGCGGGTTCTGCGCGCGCGAAGCCGCTGACGAAGACGACCGGCGGTAGGGCGCGGGTGTGCACCGTCGGAACCACCTCGAGCGGAACGACGGTCACCTCGGCGCCGGACTGCGAAGCCAGCTCGAGCGAGTGGCATCCGAGCGAGATGAAGGCGTCTCCCGTGAGCAGCGTACGTCCGCCCTCCACCGCGGTCGCCGCCCCGGAGGGCGCGTTGACCGAGCATCCCGCTCGCGCGGCGCTGAGGCCGGTGAGCTCGCCGGAGCGCACGTAGACGATCGCGGATTCGCCCTGCGCCAGCGTCGTGCTCTCGCCCATCGACAACGACCGCCGCCACGCACGACCGGGGTGCACGTCGATGTTCGACAGAGCGCTCTCGAGCGCGGCACGCGAGGTCATGAGAGCGGCAACCCCGCTCGTCTCGGCGCTATTCCGAGCGTCGTCAGCCCAACAGTTCGAGCCCGCTGAACAGCCCGATCGTCACAGAGAGAAGACCCGCCGCCACCCCCGCGATGAACCCCGCCGCGGCGAGCTCGCGCGCCATGCGCGCATTCAGGCTAAAGATGCCGCACACGAACGAGATCAGGGCCAGCACCCACATGCCGATCTGGATCCACATCAGGTTGTCGACGTCGGCGATGGCGCTCGCCGTCGCGACGAAGAGGTACCAGGCGATGACGATGACGCCGGTCACGATCGCGACGACGGACGCGATCCTCAGGTCGCCTTTCGGTGTGGGAGGAGCGGGCGGCTCGTCGCGCGGCGGGATGTCGACGGCCGGTTCCAGCGAATCGGGGAGGTCGTCGTCTGCCATGTCTCGATCCTCCCAGGTCGCGAGGCCATTCGGCGAGGTCTTGACGGGCCTCGCCGCGGGCGACCGCGCCTAGGCTCGAGGAGATGAGAACCGTCGGAGTCGACCTCGCCGCCGGAGCCCCCGGCACGGCCCTCGCCGAGATGCACTGGGCCGATGGCGCGGCCCGCCTCACGCGGCTCGAGATCGGGATCCAGGATGCCGACATCGTGGCATCCGTCGCTTCTGGCGACGCGTGGCTCGGGGTGGACTGCCCGCTCGGCTGGCCCGACGCGTTCGTCGACTTCGTGCAGGCGCACCACGCCGAGGCGGACCCCGCGCTCGGCCCGGTCGACGGAGGGGCGGAGTGGCGCCGCTCGCTCGTCTATCGCCACACCGACCACGTCGTGCGCGAACGCATCGGGCGCTGGCCGCTGAGCGTCTCGACCGACCGCCTGGGCGTGACGGCGCTGCGGGGCGCCGGCCTCTTGCGACGGTTGGCCGAGGCCGGGTTCCCGGTCGACCGCGCGGCCGAGGGGCGCCTGTTCGAGGTGTATCCCGGCGGATCGCTGCGCCTGTGGGGCTTCGACACGAGCGGATACCGAGTCGATGCGGCCCGCCGGGCGATCCTGCTCGACGCGCTGACCGAGCGCGCCCCGTGGCTCGACCTCGGCGGATTCGGCCCCCTCGCCGTCGCGAAGGCCGATGCCTTCGATGCCGTCGTCGCCGCCCTGGCCACGCGCGCCGGAGCCCTCGGGTCGTTCGAGCGCCCGGCATCCGCAATGCTCCCCGTCGCCCGACGCGAGGGGTGGGTCGTGCTGCCGGACGGGCCTCTCGAGGAGCTGGCGGCGACCTAGGCTGGCGGCATGTGGGGCGATCGCGGGGCGAAAGCGGCAGACAAGCGCGTGCAGCGCTTCCTCGAGGATTACGACGCGCAGTGGCGGCGTGCAGCGCCAGCCTTCGAGGATCGGTCCACACGGCGCAACGCATTCTCCGAGTGGCGAGAACTCGTCGTCCCGCTGACACGTGATCACGTGGTGGGGGAGCACGTTCGCTTGGACTCCTCGTTCGGTACGCCGCCGAGCTACGGGGTCGCGGTGGAACGGATCGTGCGTTCCGAGGTCGAGGGCGATCGCGCGTTCGTCCTGACCGAGATGATCGACTCGCCGACGCGGCAGAAGCACGAGTACGTTCTCGAGCGCGAAGGGCGCGGGTGGAAGATCAGCGCCATCGAACAGCACTTCGACGACCCCCGCACTCCCTTCGCCGATGCGGCACAGGCCCGGGCGCTCGCCGCCGAGGCGGCACCGGACACCTCTCTCGACGAGGTGCCCGACGAACAGCGAACCCTCGACGAGGTGCGCAACTTCACCGAGCGCTCGGTCGTGCACCGGCGCAGCGGAGAGGAGTCGGAGGTACGCGTCTCGCCCGCGGGAACCCTGGTGACGACGTCGGGTGTGCTCGCCGTGCTCGACTTCGGATACGACAACGACGACGCGCGACCCCTGGCCCGCAGCGTGGCCCCGGGGGCGTACCCGGTCGAAAGAGTGACCGGTTTCGGCCGCAACGCCGCCCTGCGGGTGCGTTTCAGCGATCGGATGCCGGTGACCTGGCATCCCGCCGATCTGCCGTCCGGCCCGGGGCACTTCTTCGGCGTCGACGCGGGCTGCGCGTGCATCGTCGATCTTCCCGCGTACGCGACCATGAGCCGGCGGGCCAAGGCCGCGGCCTTCACCGAGTACATGTACGCGCCCTCGCCGAGCGTCCAGGAGGTCGGTCTCGGGCCGTCCGACGTGGGCATCGTCGCGGAGTCCGGGTACGGCGACGGTCAGTACCCGGTGTACTGGGGGATCGACGAGACGGGCGCGGTCGCACAGCTCGTCGTCGACTTCCTGGTGCTCGTCACCGCGGACGAAGAGGGGAACCTGCGGCACCTGTGAGGCGACCGGCCGCGTGATGGTGCGGCCGGCCTCTTGCGGTCGTCTCGCAGGGGCCGTTGCGTTGCTCAGATCGAACTGCGCCGCTGACTCAACGCGGCAGCCGGAGCCGCCGCGATGAGCGCGGCGATGAGGAGCAGGGCGCCGGTATCGCCGTGAACGGTGAGCATCGCGAGCCCTGACAAGCCGAGGACCAACACGGAGGTCCACAGGAGGAACACCGCTGCGGCACCCGTCCAGACCGGTTGCTGATTCAGATCGGTTCGCACGGTGCCTCGCCTTCGGGCTCTCGTAGAGGAGGAGGTGTCGCATATCGACGCGGCGCCTTCGCCGATCGCCGCTCGATACGGGCCAGCATAACCGGGGCCAGGTCCCCCGAATGGGGGACATTGTGCGGCGAGTCGCGGAGCGGTATAGGCGAGCCGTGATGCCGTTCCGCCCGGCCCGTCGGCTAGTTCCGGGCATGCTGCCCACAACGAAAGTTGGAAGCGCCTTACTCGGACGTAGCGGTGCTGTCGAAGTATTCCTGCACATCGGCTCTGTCGCCTTCGCTGAGGGAATGCCCGACGTACTCGATCACGATCCAGTTCGACCGGTAGGAGCCAGACGACGTGGCGGCGAACGCTACCGCATCGTCAATGCTGCTGAACTTCCGGTACGACGCATACGTCGCGCTGTAGCCCTGAACGCACCCAGCAACGTCACGGCAGAGCTTCTCGGTCGCCTCCTCGTAGCCGTTCAGCGCGCGAAATTGCGAGCTGGAGTGAGCGAAGTCGCCGAGGTTAATGTCTTGTCGGGTGTCCCGGGTTGCCATCATGACGAGGAGAACGGCCAGCATCGCGGTGATCGCTACGCCAGCAGTCACACCCGTAGCAATCAGCGCGGCGCGCTGTGACCTGACTCGATTCACGGCCAGTTGCACTTGTAGGGGAAGGCGCCGCCGTCGATACGCCAGTTCAGTCTGTTCGCCCTATAGCCCTCGAGATCCCATGAAGGTCCGCCACTAGCGGGCGTGTACGCGCCGAGAACGTGACACTGGTACTGCTGATAGTAGGTCGACCTGCCGCCCAAGACTTTCGCCTTACTGACGGCTTCGGCCCATCCAGCACCGTTGAGGATCAGCTGCCCCTGGCCCCAACCCTGGACCCCAGCCTGGATCATGCGGCCCCAGGGAGATGTGACCAAGGAGACGTTTGCGATGCCCCGCGTGTATCCGGAAATCCAGACACTGTCGAACAGCCGTTGCCCAGCCCATGGGTCGGCCACGATCGGGTAAGCGAACGAGCTGGAGCTGTGATCGACCACCTGACGCAGCGTCGACCCGTCAATCTCGTAGTGCGTGGGTACCGCTCGTCCTTCCGCGTCGACCGCCCACGCCGGCGCGACGCCGAGCGCAAGCTCGTCGCCAATCGTCGCGCTGACAAAGCCCGATGCGTCGAGAGTGAGCCTCGCGGTGGCGGGCAGAGTCAGGTGATAGGCGTAGCTGGACGGTGCCGATTTGTCGCTAATGATGGTTGTGATCTGAACGGAACCGTCGTCCTTCAGAACCGGCACGGTGGTGAAGCCGTTGTCGCTCTCGAAGCTGACGACAGCGTCGGCTACGCGCTCCCCCTCTATCGGGCCACCAGGGCTCGGCATTTCGATCTCGACGTCGCCGATCTTGATCGGTTCGTCTGACGTGGCGGGTATGACGGTCGTTGTGTCACCGCTGTCCATCGACAAGCTGCCGTCGATGGCGGTCTCGACCGTGCTGGCGTCCGCAACATCGTTCAAAATCTCTTGCGCGGCAGTGCCGGTTTCGGCCGCGGTGCTTGTGACCGACTGAAGCGTGTCCAACGTCGGGGGCGGGTCTCCGTCATCGGCGTTCGCGGCGTTCGGTAGCAAGGCAAGCATCATCGTGATGGTCGCAGTTGCCGCACGGCAGGTCCAGTGTTTGCTGATCAAAGTTCCCCCCGGAACGTTCGAGCCTCACCGGTCCCCCCGGCACTGCGAACGTAGCGTTCGACGAGTTCTTTTCGCAAAACGAACATTTCTGCGTTTCGGGGGAGAGGGTCCGGCCGGCGGCCGGCGACCTCGAACAAGTGCTTGGTGTAGTGGGCTGGTCAGATCTCGCGGAGTCTTGCTCGCCCCGGAGAACGGTGCGGCGGCTCGATAGCCCCTGATTGCTCGGCGAGGATGGCGGCTCAAAACGCTCTGCCCATTCGTGCGCGTCGCCGCGTAATGGCCGGCGGTGATCGCGGGCCAGGCGCCCTTCGGTGCGTCCGGCCCGTGCAGACCGAAAATCGACAACTCACCGTCGGGTGAAATGGTGAGTCAACCGCGCGCCGCACCTCCCGCACCGGCTCCAAAGCCCCCCTCACGGATTGCACCTATCGCACGTGGCCGGGTCGGCCTCACGCTGGGGTCGCCGGCGCTCGCGCTGCTCGTCGCAGGCCGGGCAGCCGTCGACGTCGATGCGCACCTGCGAGGTGGCGTTACCGCACGCGCCGCACCGCAGTCCGCGCACGACGCCCACCGTGCCGAAGCCCGGGCATCCGCACCCCGGACACAGGCGGTTCAGCCGGGCCGCGAGCAGCCACGACAGGCGTCGCAGCACCCGTCGCCGGGTCGGGTTCATGTGCGCGCGCAGGTCGGGCTCGAGCTCGACGGGGCCGCGGCGCAGCAGGGCGTCGATGACCGCGGCATCCTGAATCCCTTTATGCATCCCGGTGTCGGTGCGCGCGACGACGGCCTGATGGGGAAAGCCCACGCGAGCGAGGTAGCGCCGCGCCTCGCTCTCGGTACGCACGACACGTGCCGGGGCGACGTGCGTGTGCTGGCGGATGCCGTGGCGCACGCGAATGCCGCGTTCGATGTCGACGAAGACGGCGAGCTCCTCGTGCACCATGGGGCCGAAGCCCCCGAGCGCCGGGGCGTACGACGCCTCGGTCGCGAGCCCCGTGGAGGTACCGAGCTCGAGAGCGGCGGCCCGCGCCTTGAACGTGGCCGCCTGCTCGGGAGTGCCCGCCCTCGGCACGTCTCGGGTGAACGTGCCGAGGGAGTCTGTGTCGAGCTGCACCGTCGGGCTGACACCCGCGCCGAGCCACCGGGCGAAGGCCGGGGCGAACGCGGTCTCTTTCCCGTGCAGGGTTCCCATGGCGGTCGTGTGGCCGACGTACGGCGACCCCGCTCGACTCGTCGCGGCGCACATCAGGCGAAGTAGTCCGCGCGGCTGACCGAGGTCGGCGAGACGAACATCACGCCGGAGGCGTGGTCGAGGACGGGGCGGATGCCGGCGACGATCGCGTCTGCCTTCTCGGGTGCCACGACGGTGACGAGCAGCGTCAGGGTGTCGTGGTCGTTGAAGAGCAGGCGGCCGCCGCGGGGGCCGTGGTGGCCCACGCCGGCGACACCGGTGATCGCGGTGTAGCCGCGGGCACCCAACGACTGCATGAGGGCGGACACCTCGGCGACGTCGTCGCTCGCGACGACCACCTCGATCTTGGTCATCGGGGTCAGCTCGGACAGGCTCATCAGCGGATCTCCTTCGTGGTGGTTTCTTCGTGGACGGCGGGGAGGCCGGAGTGGTCGTGGGTGTCGAGGTCGTCCGCCTGCCAGCCGTAGCGACCCCACCGCATCCAGCGGGCGCTGTCGTGCTCGCGGACGCGGAGGGTGATCCAGCGGTTGGTGACCAGGGTGCGGACGGCCTCGGAGGCGTCGATGATGTCGTTCACCCGAGCGAGCGGGGCCTCGACGAACACCTGAAGTCGGATCGGTTCGTGCCGGGACGCGCGGCCGACGCCCACCGACTGCCAGGGCAGCCCGAGGCGCAGGTCGCCGCCGTATCCGGAGAGCACGCCGACGGTGCCGACGACGTTGTGCAAGGGCTTGGGCCCGGCGCCGAAGCGATCGGGAGCCACCGTCGAGGCCGAGTACTGGGCGTTGATCCACTGCGCCACGATCATCGGCGCCGTCAGGATCGTCTCGAGTCCCGCGCCGTCGGGGTCGGCGGCCGCGTCATAGCTGTGCAGGAAGGCGCGGCGACCGAGGTCGGCGCCCGCGGTGATCGAGCGGGGCCCCACGATGAAGGCGGCGTTGCCGACCAGGCCCCACTCGGGGTACGCCTCGGCCCAGTCCGCGGACCGGCGCTCGGTGTCGCGAATCGCGCCGTGCCGCCCGCCCGCGCCAGGCAGGCCGGCGCTGCGGTCGGCCGTGTTGGCGGCGCGTGCGGCCTCGAGCCGCCGGGTCAGCTCCAGCACGATGGTCTCGTGCGTGGCCGGGATGGCCCAGGGCTCGAGCACGGTGACCTCGTCGGTCACGGTGTCCATCTGCGCCGCGACGAAGAGCGTGTCGGCCGGTATCGAGACGCCGCGACCGGCGAGGGCGGCGCGCGTCTCGGGGTCGTTGAAGATCATGGCCGCCGCCCGGGCGTTGGGCTCGCCCTCGTGTCCGCCGCACGCGCCGCACTGCAGCGATGAGGCGAAGGGGTTGTTCGTCACCGAGGCGCCGTGCCCCGTCAGCAGAACGATGGGCGCGAAGCCGTCGACGAGGCCCATCATCCGCAGCGCCGTCTCGGCGTAGAGCACGCGCTCCTCGAGGGTGAAGACGACGTTCGCGTCGACGTGCGTCGACGGCTTCGCAGGGCGCATCCGCGACACCAGTGCCCGCCATGCCTCGGGAGCGAGCGTCCGGGCCGCGCTCGCGGCGCCCAGGACCCACCCGGCGGTCTCGGCGAAGGCGTACGGTGCGACGGCGGACTCTTTGAGCGCGTCGATCGTGGCATCCCGTTCCACGCTCGCCGAGTGCTGCCGCCTCCAGCGCGCGATCGCGTCGCGCTCCACGGACGACTCGGTGATCGCGACGCGGGGCGTGAGGAGCACCGGGCACGAGGCCACCTCGGCGGAGCCGTCGGCGGGACGGAACGAGATGGGGGCGGCGAAGAAGCCCGCGAAGCCGAGCGTCTCGACCTCGCCGGCGGCTTCGAGGTGCCGCCGAAAACTCTCGGACCGCGTGTCGATGCAGAAGACCGCCTGCGCGAGCGGTCGCTGGGTCCGAGCGCTCGGGCGAAGCACCGGCGCGGTCGCCGGGGCGAGCTCGCGCGCGATGCCCCTCTCGAATGCCTCCTGCCAGACGGCGAGCCGCGTCACGGGCTCGATAAGAGAGAGGACGGGTCGCAGGGCGGTGCGCACCTCGCCGTCGTTCGAGTCGACGCCGAGGGCGAGAGCGACGGCGCCGATGCGGGCGGTGTCGTCGACCGCGGACTCCTCGCTCGCAGCTCGGGTCGGGAGGGAGGCGTCGGAGGGCAGCAGCAACCGTTCGAGCGTTGCGCGGATGGCGACGAGCGCGGTCAGGTCGATACCGGTCGTGGCGCTGTGTCGGACGAGGGCGGCCCACCCCGGCAGCGCGAGCACGTGCGCCCGCAGGAAGGACTCCGCCGCGGGCCCGTCGAGCTTCCACCGGGCGAGCGCTTCGCCGATGGCCCCGGCCGGGTCGTCGGAGCAGTTCCGGATGCCGCTGCGCACCCGCCGCGACAGGGTCGGGTCGAGCGCGGCCAGGCGCCGCCAGGCCGTCCACATGCTCTCGCCCTTCGTCGACCGCGACCAGGGCGCGGTTCCGAGCGAGGTGGCGAGCCAGCGCGCGGTGAGGTCGTCGATTCGCGCGTGGATGCGTGGCGACAGACGCGCCGCCGGCGTCGGGTGCGGGGAGGGTGCCTTCATGGGAGGAGTGACGAGCAGATCATGTCCGAGCACTTCGCCGACGGTGGTGGCCAGGCCGCCGATGCGCAGGACGCGGGGCGATCCCGCCTCGGACACGGTGAACCGCAGGGCCGCATGGAGGTCGGCGGGCGAGATGCGCCCCTGCGCGTGCAGGTCACGGAACCGCTGCTCCGGAAGGGACAACAGGATGCCGTGATCTCCGGCGATCCGTCCCATCGCCTCCTCCCAGTCGAGGCTCTCGTAGCCGGCCACGGGGTTGCGGGCGATGAAGGTCTCGAGTGGGAAATGCGGCGAGATGCTGCGACCGGCGGCGGCGATCCAGCCCCGGATGACGGCGGGCGAGGGAGGGGAGGCGAGGGCGGTCATCAGAATCTCCGGTACTCGAGGGGGCCGTCGGCGGGCGCCGGGGTCCAGGGCGTGTCGATGCGGGGTGCGGCCGGGGGCAGGGGTGGTCGGCCCCACGCGAAGGCGAAGGCGAAGAGGCGGTCAGCGAGCGGACCGGAGCTTCGCGCGACGAGACCCGAGGCGGCGGCGATCGCGAAGACCGCGATGGCGAGTACTGCGGGTGCGGGTGCGGCGGCGATGACGGGGGTGAGCGCTTCGGCGGCGGGGAAGACCACCGCGAGATAGGCGGCGGTGGCGGCGGCCAGACCGGCGACGAGGGCCGTGCGGGTCGCGGTCGGCGATGAACCCCCGCCGATCCGAGCCCCGGCGATCACCGCGGTGGCCCAGGCGAAGAGGAGGAGCACCGCCGCGCTGTGAGTGATCGCACCGGATGCCGCCAGCGCCGCCGCCCCGGTCAGGAGCACGACTGCACCGCCGACGATAGCGCCGCCGCGGGATGCCACCGGGAGCGCGATCGCCCGGCCCTTCAGCGCGTGCTCGACCGCGGAGCCGGCGCCGAGGAACAGGCTCGCCTTGTAGAGCGCGTGACCGATCGCGTGGACCAGGGCCACTCCGAAGGCCCCGAGCCCGCAGGCCAAGAGCAGGAACCCCATCTGCGCGGCGGTGGACTGCACGAGGCGGCCCTTCACGTCGGGGCGCGTGAGCATGGCGAGGGTCGCCACGATCATCGTGATCGCGCCGACGACGGCCACCACCCAGGGCCCCACGGCGGAGGGCACAGCGGCATAGCGCAGCAGGAGCAGCGCGCCCGCGTTCACGAAGCCCGCGTGCAGGAGCGCCGAGACCGGGGTGGTCGTCGCGGCGGTCGCGGGGAGCCATCCGTGCAGGGGGAAGGAGCCCGCGCGGGCCACGGCCGCGACCGCCACCAGTGCGCTCACGACCGCCGACGAGGAGTCGTCGAGGCTACCGAGGGCTGCGAGCGAGACGGAGCCGGTCGACGCCACCGCCACGACGACGGCTGCCCACAGGGCCGCGTCTGCGAGCAGCAGCGTCACGGCGCTGCGCACCACCGCCACGCGCGTCTGCGGGCCGGCGCCGCCCGTCGAGATGAGGGCGATCATGCTGACCGTGCCGAGGGTCCACCCGGCTGCGAGGAGCACGACGTCGTTCGCGGCGATGGCGGTGGTCGACCCGACGGCCGCGAGAGACGACAGGGCGAAGAAGCTGCGCGAACGTGGGTCGCCGCGCAGGTTGCGGCTGGCGTAGGCCTGCACGATCACGGTGAGGGCGACGACCAGCAGCGCGAGGGCGGAACCGGCGATGTCGACGTCGGTGGCGAAGGCCGACGCGAGGCCCGCCGCGGCGAACGCCGCGGCGACGGCTGCAGGCCAGACGGCGAGGGAGCCCGGGGTGTGGCGACGCGCGACATCCGGGAGGAGGGCGGCGACGACCGCGGCGAGCAGCGCGGCGATCGTGAGCGGGGCGAGAAGCGACATGCGCAGCACATTACCTGCAAAAAATTGCTGGTGTCAAAAAACAGGTAACAAATAACCGGTGCTTTGATTCCGGTACAGCAGGTCAGTATGCTGTGGCGATGACGACATGGACGTTCCTCACCAACCACGCCCATGTGTTCATCTACGTCGCCCGCGACCCCGGTGCCCGCGTGCGTGAGATCGCGGATGCCGTCGGCATCACGGAGCGCACCGCGCACGGCATCCTGGCCGACCTCGTCGACGCCGGGTATCTGAAGCGCGAGAAAGAGGGCCGACGCAATCGGTACGAGTGCGTCGAAGACCTTCCGCTGCGCCACCCGATCGAGAGCGATCACCCGGTCGGGGCTTTGCTGCAGGCGCTGCGGGGCTGAGTTCGAGGGTGCCTCCGCGCCCGATCGACCCGATCGACTTCACCGTGCAGGCTGCCCCGGCGTTCGTCGCTGCCGCCCCGCCGGCCGCGACGCTCGGCTCCGCGTACTCGTGCATCTTCGTCGCATCGAGCGACCCGGCGCCGACGGTCGCAGGAGCGTCGGCCTCCACATCGCCGGCTGAGGTGCTGGCCTCAACGGGAGCCGCGGGTATTCCGGGCGCGGTCGCCATCGCGGTGATCCTCGCGCGCCCACCGGCGCGCGCCCGGCAGGAGCTCGACGAGGCGGCGATCACGCGCGCATTCGCCGGCTGGCCTGTTTCATCCCGCGCAGGTGGTGGTGTGAACGACCCCCTTGCAAGCACGGGAATGGCACGCTATTTTGCAACCAAATGGTTGAAGATAAGAGCGCCGCCGACATTGACCGGGTCTTCCACGCCCTGGCCGATGCGACGCGCCGCGACATCGTGCGGCGCACCCTCGTCTCCGAACAGTCAGTGACGCAGCTCGCCGCAGCGTACGCGATGTCGTTCGCCGCCGTGTCGAAGCACGTCGCCGTGCTCGCCGAGGCGCGACTCATCACCAAGCGTGCGGAGGGGAGGGTGCGACTCGTGTCCGCCGACCCCACCGCGCTCGCCCGGGTGCAGGAACTGCTGCGCTCGTACGAAGACCTCTGGCGCGGCCGCGTCGACCGACTCGAAGCGATCCTGCTCGAAGACGCCGGGGTGCCGGCATCCGTTCCGCCCTCCGAACCCACCGAGATCTGAACCGACGAAGGAGTCGTCATGCCCGTCACATCTGTCGAGAGCGACGCCCGAGCGCTCACCATGACCCTGATCGCCGACTTCGCGGTCGGCGTCGAGAGGCTCTGGGCGGTGTTCACCGATCCGCGTCAGCTCGAGCGGTTCTGGGGTCCTCCCGGGTGGCCCGCAACCTTGGCATCGTTCGACTGCGCGGTGGGTGGCCGGGCGCGCTACGCCATGGCCAGCGCCACCGGCGAGGTCGCGCGAGGAAGCTGGGAGTTCCTCGCCATCGATGCGCCGCGGGGCTTCGAGGTGATCGACTCCTTCGTCGACGAGAACGGCGACCTCATCGACGGCATGCCCGCCATGCGCATGACCTTCTCGTTCGACGAGACCGCGACCGGGTCGCGGCTGACGAACGTCACGTACTTCGACTCCGAAGAGGCGCTCGAGCAGCTCACTGCGATGGGCGCGGTCGAGGGCTCGACGCTCGCGATGAACCAGCTCGACGCCGTGGTGCAGGATCTGCGCGCATTCGCTCAGGGCAAGGGCACACAGCTCGAGATCCTCGACGACCGGCACGTGCGCATCACGCGTCTGATCGACGGGCCGCGTGAGCTGGTCTGGCGCGCGCACGTCGACCCCGACCTGATGCGACAGTGGATGCTCGGCCCCGACGGCTGGCGCATGACGCACCGTGAGGTCGACCAGCGTGAGGGCGGCACGTACCGGATCGCGTGGGAGCCCGAGCCCGGCGCCGAGGGAGAGCCCTTCGGCTTCGACGGCGAGATTTTGCTCCTCGACGAGCCCCGCCGCATGGTGCAGACGGAGCACATGACCGGCACCGATTACCCCGCGACGATCAATGACTTGTCGCTGTACGAAGAGGACGGCGCGACCCTGGTGACCCTGCTGATCGAGTATCCGGATGCCGAGACCCGCGAGGCCGTGCTGGCCACGGGCATGGTGGACGGGATGGAGCAGAGCTTTCAGCGGATGGAGCGGGTCGTCCTCGGGTGATCGGCGCGCGACTCCTGCAGATCGGCGGGTGGCCCCGAGAGAGGCCCTAGTGGTGCGGGGGTGAGTCTCCCGCGCACCGAAGCTCGCAGAACCGCGCGGATCTCGCAGGATCCAGGAGGAAGGCTGCGAGGAAGGGCCGGCTCTGCGCGCTCCGGTGCGGGTGATCAGCTCGTGATGTACCCGTTCGGGTTCAGCACGTACTTGCGCGGGGCGCCCTTGTCGAAGTCGGCGTAGCCCTGTGGGGCGTCGTCGAGGCTGATGGGCGTGGCGTTGACGGCTTTCGCGATCTGTACCTTGTCGTGCAGGATCGCCATCATCAGCTGCCGGTTGTACTTCATCACCGGGCACTGACCGGTCGTGAACGACAGCGACTTCGCCCAGCCGAGGCCGAGTCGCAGCGACAGCGAACCGACCTTCGCGGCCTCGTCGACCCCGCCCGGGTCGCCGGTCACGTACAGACCCGGGATGCCGACCCCGCCGCCCGCCGCGGTCACGGTGAACAGCGAGTTGAGCACCGTCGCCGGGGCCTCGTGGCCCGCGTCGGACCCGTGGCCGCGTGCCTCGAAGCCGACCGCGTCGACCGCGGCATCCACTTCGGGGACTCCGAGGATCTGCTCGATCTGTTCTCCGGGGTCGCCCTTCGACACGTCGACGCTCTCGAACCCGAGCGAGCGCACCTGCGCCAGGCGCTCCGGGTTGAGGTCGCCGACGAGCACCGCGGCCGCGCCCAGCAGCTGCGCGCCGACGGCGGCGGCGATGCCCACCGGTCCCGCACCGGCGATGTACACCGTCGATCCGGGGCGGACGCCCGCGGTGTACGCGCCGTGGAAGCCCGTGGGGAAGATGTCGGACAGCATCGTGAGGTCGAGGATCTTCTCCAGCGCCTGCTCGCGGTCGGGGAACACCAGCAGGTTCCAATCGGCGTAGGGCACGAGCACGTACTCGGCCTGTCCGCCGACCCAGCCGCCCATGTCGACGTAGCCGTAGGCGCTGCCGGGGCGGTCGGGGTTCACGTTCAGGCAGATGCCGGTCTTGCCCTCCTTGCAGTTGCGGCAGCGGCCGCACGCGATGTTGAAGGGGACCGAGACGATGTCGCCGACCTTGACGAACTCGACGTCGGGTCCGACCTCGATCACCTCACCGGTGATCTCGTGACCGAGCACGAGGCCGGCCGGAGCCGTGGTGCGCCCGCGCACCATGTGCTGGTCGGAGCCGCAGATGTTGGTGGAGACGGTGCGCAGGATTGCACCGTGAGGGACCTTGCGGCCCACATTCGCCGGGTTGACGCCCGGTCCGTCCTTCAGTTCGAACTCGGGGTAGGGAGTGTCGATGACTTCCACGACACCGGGCTCTTTGTACGCCACTGCCTTGTTGCCGGACATCTTCGTCCTCTCCGGCCGGGTCGTCCCGGCCTGATCGTGTCCCGCGGTGCGGGGGCCGCGGCCCCGTCCGACGCGGCACTACCGGGTTCGGCGGTGAGAGACGCGAAGGATGCCCTCAGCCAAGACGTGGACGCCGGACGCGTCAAGGGATGGCGCGAGAAGCCGCCCGGTGCATCATGCGGCCGATGGTCGTCCGGTCAGGACGAGGGTGCCGCCCGCCGGACGGCCTCGCGGATGCGCTCCTCGACCTCGTCCGTCACCTCGACCACGGCGAACGAGACCGGCCACATCGGACCGTCGTCGAGCTGAGCGCTGTCGTCGAAGCTGACCGTCCCGTATCGCGTCTTGAACTTCGAGGCCGGCTGGTAGAACACCACGACCTTCCCGTCCTTGGCATAGGCGGGGAAGCCGTAGAAGGTCTTGGGGGTCAGGTGCCCCGCCTCTTCGAGCACGATCACGTGCAGGCGCTCCGCGACCGCGCGGTCGACGCCCTCCAGCTTCTCGATCGCCTCGAGGCAGGCTTCGTTCTCCTTCTGCAGCTTCGCCAGGCCCTTCAGGCCCTTCATCGCCCTCAGCTCCTCGGCGCGCTGCTTCATCGCCGCGCGTTCTTCTTCGCTGAATCCGGTGGCCATGGCATCCGCCTTCGTTGAGGTCTGACCGAAAGAGTAGCGCGCGTCAGGCCCGCGTATCCTCCGGGATTCGCGCAATCTCAGCTCGGATCAGTGGATGCCGACTGACTTTGCGTGGATCACTGAGGTGATGCCGCTCGCGGCGCCGCGCTCAGGCCTGCCGCAGCCCCTCTTCGAGCGCGACCCAGGCGAGCATCGCGCACTTCACGCGGGCCGTGAACTTCGAGACACCCGAGAGGGCGGCGGCGTCAGCGAAGGTCTCCTCGTCGAGGGGGATCTTGCCTCGCGAGCGCAGTGACTCACGGAACGACGCGATCAGCGCTTCGGCGTCGGCGCGCGGCATCCCCTCGTCTCCGCCGTCTTCTTGCAGCAGGGCGACGAGCATCGACGCCGAGGCCTGCGAGATCGAGCAGCCCGCGCCCTCCCAGGTCACCGAGGTGATGCGATCATCCTCGACCGAGACGCGCAGCGTGATCTCGTCGCCGCAGATGGGGTTGCGCTGATGCACGGTGGCGCTGTGAGCGCCGGGCTCGGCGAGACCGAACCCGCGTCGGTTCTTCGCGTGGTCGAGGATCAGCTCCTGGTACAGGGATTCGAGGCCGCTCATGCGCCCACCCCGAAGAAGCCGCGCACGCCCGAGACGGCGTCGAGCAAGGCGTCGATCTCGTCCTCGGTCGTGTGGATGGCCGCGCTCGCGCGGACCGACGCCGTCATGCCGAAGCGGCGGTGCAGCGGCTGAGCGCAGTGATGTCCCACGCGGACGGCGACCCCGCGCGAGTCGAGGAACTGACCCACGTCGTGGGCGTGGACCCCCTCGACCTCGAAGGCCTGCAGGGCGATGCGCTCCGCGGCATCCGTGTCTCCGAGAAGACGGATGCCGTCGATGGAGCGGAGCCCCTCGCGCAGGCGCTTCTCGAGCGCCGCTTCGTGGGCGTGTGCGGCCTCGAGGTCGTGCTGGCCGAGCCAGCGGACGGCGGCGGCGAGGGCGACGGCCTGCGACACCGGCTGCGTGCCGGCCTCGAAGCGCTGCGGCGCGGGCAGGTACTCGGCCTTGTCGAGGGTGACGGTCGTGATCATCGACCCGCCGGTGGTGAAGGGCGGCAGGCTGTCGAGCACCTCGTCACGGCCCCAGAGCGCCCCGATGCCGTACGGCCCGTAGATCTTGTGCCCCGAGAAGACGGCGAGATCGACCCCGGATGCCGGCAGGTCGAGGCGCAGGTGGGGAGCCGACTGGCACGCGTCGAGCACCGTCAGCGCGCCGACGCCGCGAGCCAGGGTCACGAGCTTCGCGACGGGGTTCACGATGCCGAGTACGTTCGACACGTGCGGGAAGGCGACGACCTTCGTGCGCTCGCCGATGAGTTCGGCCGCGGCGTGCAGGTCGAGCATGCCGTCGTCGAGCACCGGGATGTGCCGCAGACGCGCACCCGTTCGGGCGGCGAGTTCCTGCCAGGGGATGAGGTTGGCGTGATGCTCGGCCTCGGTCACGACGATCTCGTCGCCCTCGCGCAGGCGCCCGGCGTACCCCAGCGATCCCGCGACGAGGTTGAGGCCGGCGGTGGCGCCGCTCGTCCAGACCAGCTGCTCGGGCTCGGCGCCCACGAACTCGGCGACCGTGACGCGCGCGTCCTCGAACAGCTCGGTGGCCTCGGCGGCGAGGGTGTGCGCGCCGCGATGCACGGCCGAGTTGGCGGTTTCGAGGAAGTCGCGCTCGGCGTCGAGGACGGCGCGCGGCTTCTGGCTCGTCGCGCCGGAGTCGAGGTACACGAGGGGTCGGCCGTCGATCTCGGCCTGCAGGATCGGGAAGTCGGCGCGCACGGCGGCGACGTCGAAGGGGAGGGTCACCCCTCCAGGCTACGTCGCATGGGGTGGTGGCGGATCGTGCAAAAAAGAAAAAAAGAAAGTACTTGCCTACTCGGAAAGTAGTTGCCATGATCGAGTCAACGAAAGGATCGCCATGGACCACACGCCCGCGATGACCGCGTCGGAAGCCCAACTGCTGCTCGATCGCGCCGACCGCCTCAGCCACGCCGCACACAACGCAACGCGGTGGCCGTACATCAGCTTCATCCTCGCGCTCGGGGTGGCGACCTCGATGGGTACCTTCGCGATGGCCGTCACGACCGGAGACGCGTTCGGCCTCGCCTACGTGAGCTTGCTGGCCGTGGTGTTCGCCCTCAACATCTTCTTCGTCGTCAGCATCCAGGGCCGCGCCGCCTTCGCCCGCGGCCGCCGCTGGACCGCCTACATCGCGAGCTGGTTCGCGTCGTACGCGCTCGCCCTGGCAGTCGTCATCTGGGCGCACGGTGACGTGCTGCTCGCGGCGCTGGCCTCGGGCCTCGTGCTCGTCGTCTCGCTGGTCTGCGCGGCGCGCGAGGCTCGGTCGTGACCACGTCGACCCCGCATCCCCGGCACCGGCTCGACGAGCTGCTCCAGAACTCGGTGCGGTTCTCGATCCTCGCGGCCCTCGACCGGGCGACCACGCTGAGCTTCAAGGAGGTTCGGGATGCCGTCGAGGTCACCGACTCCGCGCTGAGCAAGCAGGTCTCGACGCTCGAGGGCGCCGGCTACATCGCTGTGGGGAAGTCGTTCGCGGGCAAGATGCCCCGCACCTCGCTCACCCTGACGAAGGAGGGGCGAGCGGCGTGGAGGAGCCACCTCGACACGCTGCGCGAGATCGCGGGGACGTCGGTCTGAGCCGTTCGATCGTTCGACACCGCGTCTCCCCGTCTCCTCATGGACGAGTCGATGAGACGCGGTGTCGTGCGCGAAGAGTGAGGAAGCCGGACCGGCCCGTTCGGAAACCGTGAGCACCGGCTGATCCCGCTCGCCGCGCGCGTAGACCGGATGCCATGACCCTCACGGCCCTGCTCCCCACCCTCCGCTCCAGCATCCCGGCCCCCTTCGACGCGGCCGCCTGGCCCGCCGGCTCGACCCCCACGCTCGACGACGTCACCGTGCGGGCCGTGTCGGTCGGTCGTTTCGCCGACATCTGCGGAACGCCCTGCGTCTGCACGGGCCCCGCGGTGATCCCGGCGTCGGGCGGTGTGGCATCCGCGACGCTGTCGACGACCGTGGTGATCGCGACCGTGACGGATGCCGGCCCCGATACGCTGCGCCTCGATGCTTGCGTCGCCGGGCTCGAGGCCGTCTGGCGCGAGGCGCGGCTCATCGGCCGCGTGTCCCGCGCGTACGACGAGCCGTTCGCCGTCGTCGACGCGCACGGCGAGGAACCGTGCGGCGCGGTCGTGCTGCCCGGGGACGTCCGCGTGGGCGATCGCATCGCCTTTCCCTGCCCCGGATGCCACACCGTCGGCGAGGTCCGCTGATGCTGCTGCACTCGATCGTCTTCGCCTCCCGCTGCGCGCGGGTGCAGGCGGAGTTCCTGGCCGCGGAGGCCGAAGACGAGGCGGCCGACGAGCGTAACTCCTGAGTTTCGGGCCCGGCTCCTGTGGCAGCCGGCCCGGGCTCCGGTGTCGGCGCGTCTTTCCGACCGGGGGACAAGCCGCCGCGGCGCGAATCTCAGGAGTTCGGCACGCTCGCGGCGGTGGTCCCGCCCGGGCCCGCTCACACGACGAGCCGGTACCCCATCCCCTGCTCGGTGAGCAGGTGCACGGGCGCCGAGGGATCGACCTCGAGCTTCTTTCGCAGTTGCGACATGTACAGCCGCAGATAGCCCGAGTCGGCGACCTGCTCGCTCGCCCAGATCTCCTTCAGCAGCGTCTGTCGCGTCACGAGAGAACCGGGGTTGCGGGCGAGGAACTCGAGCATGCGCCACTCGGTCGGCGTCAGGTGCACGCGTGCGCCTCCGCGCAGCACGGCCTTGGCCGATAGGTCGACCTCGACGTCGCCGAAGCGCACGACGGCATCGCCCGACGACGGCACTGAGCGCCGCGCGTGCACGCGCAGACGCGCCAGCAGTTCGTCGATCTGGAACGGCTTGGTGACGAAGTCGTCTGCCCCGGCGTCGAGCGCCTCGACCTTGTCGGCCGAGCCCGTGCGACCCGAGACGACGATGATGGGCGCCGTCGTCCACCCGCGCAGGGCGTGGATCACCTGCACGCCGTCGAGGTGCGGCATCCCGAGGTCGAGAAGGACGATGTCGGGGTGCGCCCCCGCGGCGAGGGTGATGGCCGCGGCACCATCGGCCGCCGCCACCACGTCGTAGCCGTGCGCGGCCAGCGTGATGCGCAGGGCTCGCACGAGCTGCGGGTCGTCATCGGCGATGAGTACCTTCACGGCATCCTCCTCGAGATTCCGGATGCCGTGGCCTCCGCATCGGCCACGGGCAGCGCCACGACCATGGTGAGGCCGCCGCCGGGGGTGTCCTCCGGGGTGAGCGTGCCGCCCATGCCCTCGGCGAAGCCGCGCGAGAGGGCCAGACCCAGGCCCAGACCCGCGGTGTTGTCGGTGTCGCCCAGGCGCTGGAAGGGCGAGAACATGTCCTCGCGGCGGTCGGCGGCGATACCGGGGCCGTGGTCGATCACGCGGATCTCGGCGGTGCCGCCGAGGCGGCTCGTCGCGATGCGGACGCGCTCGCCGTCGGGCGAGTAGCGCTGGGCGTTGGTGAGCACGTTGACCAGCACGCGCTGCAGCAGCACGGGGTCGGCGCGGAGCATCGGCAGGTCGGGGTCGAGCGCGAGCTCGACGTCGTCGGGGCCGAGGTCGAGCTCGTCGAGGGCGGAGAGCACGACACCCGCGGCGTCGGTCGCCGTCAGAGACACGGCGAGCACGCCGGCCTGCACGCGGCTGACGTCGAGCAGGTCGGTGACGAGCACGGACAGCGTCGCCAGGCTTTCGTCTGCGGTCTCGAGCAGCACCTGGCGGTCGTCGTCGGAGAGCTGGTCGCCGGCGGCGCGCAGGCCGCCGAGCGAGGCGACGGCGGCGGCGAGCGGACGGCGGAGGTCATGGCTGACGGCCGACAGCAGGGCGGTGCGCACCTGGTCGGTCTCGGCGAGCGCGCCGGCCTCGGCCGCGGTCTCGGCGAGATCGGTGCGCTCGAGTGCGGCGGCGAGCTGTGCCACGACGACGTCGAGCAGGCGTCGTTCCGAGGCGTCGAGGTCGCCGCCGTGCAGCTCGAGGGTCGCGCGCCCGTCGCCGACGGGCACCGCGACCGCGCGGTCGTCGCGCACGGGCTCGCCGTCCGTGGCGAGCACCGTGCCGTCGGCGGCGACCAGGCGGACTCCCGCGAGGCCGAACGCCTCGCGCGCGCGGCTGATCAGCGCGGGCACGGCGCTTTCGCCCCGCAGCACGCTGCCGGCGATCGTGGCGAGCATCTCGGACTCCGCCGCGGCGCGTCGGGCGGCCCGCGCGCGGCGGGCGGCCTGGTCGACGACGACGCTGACGAGCACGGCGATGACGACGTACAGGGTCAGCGACAGCGCGTGCGCGGGGTCGCTGATGGTGATCGTGTAGATGGGGGCGATGAACAGGAAGTCGAGCGTGACGCCCGACAGCACGGCCGCGAACACCGCCGGCCAGATGCCGCCGACGAGCGCGACGACCACGACCAGCAGCTGATAGGCCAGCACGTCGGCGGTGATCGACTCGTCGGAACCGGTCGCGATCATCAGCAGCGACAGAAGGGGCCCGCCGACGAGGGCGGTGACGAAACCCAGGATGCGCCGCTTCGCGCTCAGCGCGGGGCCCGCGAGCCGGGGGAGGGCGAACCGGCCGCCCGCGCGGGCGTGGTTCACGATGTGCACGTCGATGTCGCCCGAGGCGCGGATCACGGTCGCCCCGATGCCCGGTCCGGTCAGGGCCGCGCCGAGACGCCCGCGACGGCTCACCCCGATGACCAGCTGAGAGGCGTTGACCGATCGCGCGAAATCGACCAGGGCGGTGGCCACGTCATCGCCGACGACCTGGTGATACGTGCCGCCGAGGGTCTCGACGAGGGCGCGCTGCGCGGCCAGGGCGCCGGGGGCGCTCGCGCGCAGGCCGTCCTGCGTCGACACGTGCACGGCGAGCAGCTCGCCGCCGGCGGAGCGTGCCGCGATCCGGGCGCCGCGGCGCAGCAGCGTCTCGCCCTCGGGCCCGCCGGTCAGGGCCACCACGACGCGCTCGCGCGCCTGCCACGAACCCTCGATGCCGTGCTCGGTGCGGTACCGCTGCAGGGCGGAGTCGACCTCGTCGGCGAGCCACAGCAGGGCGAGTTCGCGCAGCGCCGTGAGGTTGCCGAGACGGAAGTAGTTCGACAGAGCGGCGTCGATCCGCTCCGCCGGGTAGACCGAGCCCGCCGCGAGGCGGTCGCGCAGGGACTGCGGTGCCAGGTCGACGACCTCGATCTGGTCGGCGGCTCGGACCACGGCATCCGGGACCGTCTCGCGCTGAACGACGCCGGTGATCTTCTCGACCACGTCGTTCAGGGATTCGATGTGCTGCACGTTGACGGTCGTGATCACGTCGATGCCCGCCTCGAGCAGCTCTTCGACGTCGATCCAGCGTTTGTCGTTGCGAGAGCCGGGGACGTTGGTGTGCGCGAGTTCGTCGACGAGCGCGATTCTCGGGAGCCGTTCGAGCACGGCATCCAGGTCCATCTCATCGAGCGCGACGCCGCGGTGCGCCACGGCACGGCGCGGAACCACCTCGAGGCCTTCGGCTTGCGCCGCGGTCGCGACGCGGCCGTGCGTCTCGACGATCGCGATGACGACGTCGTGGCCCTCCGAGCGCAGCCGGCGCCCTTCCTCGAGCATCTCGTACGTCTTGCCGACGCCGGGCGCCATGCCCAGCAGCACGCGCAAGCGCCCGCGCTTCACGCGACGCCCCCCGTGCGCGACCGGGGTTCCGGCGAACGACGCCGCCGCCGCACGGAGGGTGCGACGGCGGCGACGGGCGACAGGGTCATGACAGCGATTCTCGTCTCTCAGCGGGCGTCGAGCGCGCGATTGAGCTCCACGACGTTCACGCGCGGGTCGCCGAGGTATCCGAGATCGCGGGGAAGCGTGTGCTCCGACACGAGGGCTGCGACCTCGGACGACGGGATGCCGCGGGCTTCGGCGACCCGTGCGACCTGGCGTTCGGCGTTCTCGAACGAGATGTCGGGGTCGAGGCCCGAGCCCGAGGCGGTCACCGCGTCGGCGGGGATCGAGCCCGGGCCGTTCAGCTCGCTGAACGCCGCACGGCCCTCCTCGATCGAGGCGATCAGGTCCGGGTTCTCGGGGCCCAGGTTCGAGCCGGTCGAGGCCGAGGAGTCGTAGCTCGCGGCAGACGGTCGCGACTGGAAGTACTGGGGGAGAGCGTTGCCGTCGGCATCCTGGAACGACTGCCCGATCAGCTGCGAGCCGGTGACGGTGCCGTCGGCGGTCTTGATGAGCGATCCGTTCGCTTGGAACGGCAGGGCGACCTGTCCGACCGCGGTGATCAGCAGCATGTAGGCGACGCCGAGCAGGAGGGTGAAGACGACCATCGCGCGGACGGCGACGGCGGTGGTACGCAGGGTGGTGCGCATGACGGGGCCTTTCAGAAACCGGGGAGCAGGCTCACGACGAGGTCGATGAGCTTGATGCCGATGAAGGGGACGATGACGCCGCCGAGCCCGTAGACGAGCAGGTTGCGGCTGAGGATGCTCGACGCGCTCGCCGCGCGGTACTTCACACCGCGCAGGGCCAGCGGGATCAGCACGATGATGACGATCGCGTTGAAGATGATCGCGCTCGTCACGGCCGAGGCGGGGGAGTGCAGCCCCATGATGTTCAGCGCCGCCAGGCCCGGGAACACGCCCATGAACATCGCCGGGATGATGGCGAAGTACTTGGCTATGTCGTTGGCGAGCGAGAACGTGGTCAGCGCTCCGCGCGTGATGAGCAACTGCTTGCCGATGCGCACGATGTCGATGAGCTTGGTCGGATCGGAATCGAGGTCGACCATGTTGCCGGCCTCTTTCGCGGCCGAGGTGCCCGTGTTCATCGCGACGCCCACGTCGGCCTGTGCGAGCGCCGGAGCGTCGTTCGTACCGTCACCGGTCATGGCGACGAGGTTGCCGCCCTCCTGCTCGCGCTGGATGAGGGCGAGCTTGTCCTCGGGCGTGGCCTCGGCGAGGAAGTCGTCGACCCCGGCCTCGGCGGCGATCGCCTTCGCGGTGAGCGGGTTGTCGCCCGTGATCATCACGGTGCGGATACCCATCGCCCGCAGCTCCTGGAAGCGCTCGCGAAGGCCGTCCTTGACGACGTCCTTGAGGTGGATGACGCCGAGCACGCGGCCGCGCCCGTGCGAAACTCCTGAAGATTCGGGGGCCAGGGTCGCCACGACCAGGGGAGTTCCGCCGGATTCAGCGATCTCGTTCGTGAATTTCAGGAGTTCAGCACGGGTGGCGTCGGACACCGTCGCGCGCTGGCCGTCGAGCCAGGCCACCACGGCGGACGCGGCGCCCTTGCGCACCTGCGTGCCGCCTTCCAGGTCGAGGCCGCTCATGCGGGTCTGCGCGGTGAAGGGCACGGGCTCCGCGCCCCGGGGCATCTCGGCGACGATCCCCTGGGCCGCCGCGAGCTCGACCACCGAGACGCCCTCGGGCGTGGGGTCGGCCTGCGACGACAGCGAGGCATACTCGGCGAGCTCGGGGCCTCCGACGCCCTGCATCGGAACGAACGCCGAGGCGCGGCGGTTTCCGTAGGTGATCGTGCCGGTCTTGTCCAGCAGCAGGGTCGTCACGTCGCCCGCCGCCTCGACCGCGCGGCCCGACATCGCCAGGACGTTGCGCTGCACGAGACGATCCATTCCGGCGATGCCGATCGCGCTGAGGAGCGCACCGATGGTGGTCGGGATGAGGCAGACCAGCAGCGCGACGAGCACGGGGATCGAGACGGGCGATGCCGCGTACGACGCGATCGGGTTCAACACCAGGACCACGACGACGAACACGATCGACAGGCTCGCGAGCAGGATGTTCAGCGCGATCTCGTTGGGCGTGCGCTGGCGCGAGGCCCCTTCGACTAGGGCGATCATGCGGTCGACGAAGGTCTCGCCGGGCTTCGAGGTGATCTTCACCACGATGCGGTCGCTGAGCACACGGGTGCCGCCGGTGACGGCGCTGCGGTCACCGCCCGATTCGCGGACGACCGGGGCCGACTCTCCCGTGATCGCCGACTCGTCGACGGTCGCGATGCCGTTGACGATGTCGCCGTCGCCGGGGATGAGCTCGCCGGTCTCGACGAGCACGATGTCGCCGACGCGAAGGTCGCCCGAGGGGACGTCCTCGACCGCGGCGTTCGAGGCGGAGGGGTCGCCGGGGGAGTACGCGACCACCCGGCGGGCCGAGGTCGTCGTGCGGGTCTTTCGCAGGGTCGCGGCCTGCGCCTTGCCGCGGCCCTCGGCCACCGATTCGGCGATGTTCGCGAAGAACACCGTGAGCCAGAGCCACACGGCGATACCCCACGTGAAGCCGAAGGGGAGGCCGGTGTCATCGCCGCCGAGGAACGGCTCGGCGATCGCGATGAGCGTCGTCAGGGCCGCACCGACCCAGACGAGGAACATCACGGGGTTGCGCCATTGCGCGGCCGGGTTGAGCTTCTTGGCCGCGCCCGGGAGGGCGGCGACGACCTGAGCGGCGCTGAACGCGCGGCGCGGGGCGGCCGGCGCCTCGTCGGCAGCGGGGACCGGCGCGTGGGTGAGGGTGGACATCAGCGGGTAAGTCCTTCAGCGAGGGGTCCGAGGGTGAGGACCGGGAAGTAGGTGAGGGCCGTGACGATCACGACGACGCCGGCGAGCAGGCCCGCGAACTGCGGGCGGTGCGTCGGCAGGGTTCCGGCGGTGGAGGGCACGGCATCCTGGGCCGCGAGAGAACCCGCCAGGGCCAGCACGAACACGATCGGCAGGAACCGTCCGAGCAGCATCGCCACACCCAGCGCCGTGTTGAACCACGGGGTGTTGGCGGTGAGCCCCGCGAAGGCGGAGCCGTTGTTGTTCGCCGCCGAGGTGAAGGCGTAGAGCACTTCGCTCAGACCGTGGACGCCCGGGTTGAGGATCGAGGTCGTCTCGACGTCGTCCCGGATGCCGGGAACCCCGAAGCTCAGCGCGGTGCCGGCGAGCACGAGCGTGGGCGTGACCAGGATGTACAGGCTCGCGAGTTTGATCTCTTTCGGCCCGATCTTCTTGCCCAGGTACTCGGGGGTGCGGCCGATCAGCAGGCCGCCGACGAACACCGCGATCACGGCGAGGATCAGCATGCCGTACAGGCCCGATCCGACACCGCCGGGGGCGATCTCGCCGAGCATCATGTTGATCATCGGCATCATGCCGCCGAGAGCGGTGTAGCTGTCGTGCATCGAGTTGACCGCACCCGTCGAGGTGAGCGTGCTGGTCGTGCCGAAGAGCGTCGAACCGAAGATGCCGAAGCGCACCTCTTTGCCCTCCATGGCGCCGCCGGCGAGCATCGGGGCTGTCCCGTTCCCGGCCATCTCGGCCCAGGTGAGAAGAGCCGCGGATGCCACGAAGATCGCGCCCATGACGCCGAGGATCGTGTAGCCCTGGCGGTCGTCGTTCACGATCCGGCCGAAGGCACGGGGGAGCGAGAACGGGATCACCAGCATGAGGAAGATCTCGAAGAGGTTCGTCCAGGGGGTGGGGTTCTCGAACGGGTGGGCGGAGTTCGTGTTGAAGATCCCGCCGCCGTTGGTGCCGAGGAGCTTGATCGCCTCCTGCGAGGCGACCGGCCCGCCGGGGATCGACTGGGCCGCGCCCGCCACCGTCGTGGCATCGGTGAAGCCCGAGAGGTTCTGGATGACGCCGCCGGCGAGCAGCACGACCGCCGCGACGATCGAGAACGGCAGGAGCAGACGGGAGGTGCCGCGAACGAGGTCGACCCAGAAGTTCCCGATCACACCGCTGCGGCGGTACGCGAAACCGCGAACGAGCGCGACCGCGATGGCGATGCCGACGGCCGCGCTGACGAAGTTCTGAACGGTGAGGGCGGCGAACTGCACGGTGTAGCCGAGGGTGGTCTCGCCGCCGTAGGACTGCCAGTTCGTATTCGTGACGAAGGAGACGGCCGTGTTGAACGACAACGCCTCGCTCGGGGCGTCGAAGCCCAGCGAGAGCGGCAGCACCGCCTGAAGCCGCATGATCGCGTACACGAACACGACGCCGACGAACGAGAACAGCAGCACCGAGCGCAGGTAGGCCTGCCAGGTCTGGGCGCTGCGCGGGTCGACGCCGATCAGGCGGTACGTGCCCCGCTCGACGGCGAGGTCGCGCTGACCGGTGTAGATGCGGGCGATGTAGTCACCGAGGGGGCGGTAGGCCAGGCCCAGGGCGACGAGAAGAGTGAGGCTGGTCAGGACGATCGACCAGATGGTTCCGCTGTCCATGGGTCAGAACTTCTCCGGTCGGACGAGGGCGACCACGAGGTACACGACGGCGGCGACCGCGAGGACCGCGGCGAGGATCGAGAAGAAGATCACGGGCGCTCGCCCCCTCGTCCGGTGGTGCGGGACGTCGAGGGGCGGGCTTCGGGGCCCAGCTTCTCGACCCCCTTCGCGACGAGGGCGACCAGCGCGAAGAGCGCGACGGTCGCGGCGAGGAAGACGGCATCGAGCACGACGACTCCAGATTCTGGTGAACACACCGCGGAGATCCGCGGGCACCGCGGGGCGGCACGTGTGTCGATACAACTCCTCGAGCCCGCGGCATCCCGGCGTCCTAATGCTTTCCCTACGGGTCGCTGACGGACACATACGGGGTGCTTACGGGGGATCGCCGCCGCCGAGACGGCAACCCGCTGACATCCCGGTTGCCGGCTGGTGCCGAGTTGTCAGCCGGATGCCGTCTCGAGACCATCGGCGTCGCCGCCGACCGCGCATGATGGAGGCATGCTCTCCTCCGACGGATCCGACGTGCGCGTCAGCGCGGGGCTGGTGATCCCGGCCGCGGAGCTGTCGTGGCGGTTCTCGCGCTCTTCGGGGCCGGGCGGTCAGGGCGTGAACACCGCCGACTCGCGGGTCGAATTGATGTGGGATGCCGTGGCGTCGAGCGTGCTGTCACGGGTGCAGCGTGAGCGACTCATCGAGCGACTCGGTGACCGGCTCGTCGGCGGGGTGCTGACGATCGCGGCATCCGAGCATCGGGCGCAGCTGCGCAACCGCGACGCGGCGCGCGCCCGCCTCGCCGCTCTCGTGGCCGAGGCCGTAGCCCCTCCCGCCCCGCCGCGACGCGCGACGAAGCCCACCCGCGGATCGAGGGAGCGCCGCCTGCAGGCCAAGCAGCGCCGCACCGACGTGAAGAGGATGCGCCGTCGTCCGACGGACTGACCCGCCCCGCCCTCCCGCCCTCCCGCCCTCCCGCCCCCTCCCCCCCATGCCCGACGTTGAGTGTCCAAAACACCCGGACGCTTTTGAAAACCGTCCGGGTGTTTTGGACACTCAACAGGGGCGGCCGCGGGGAGGGGGCAGCGCGGCGTGAGCGTTATGACTGAGCGCCGCCCTCGGCCCGGCGGCGGCGCACCTGCTCCTCGAGGTCGGCGAGGCGCATCTCGCGCTCGAGGTCGGCGATCTGTTGCTCGGTGGTGCGGGTCTCGCGAGCAGCGGCCGGCGGGGGAGCGGGGTCGGTGTCCTTCTGCCAGCGCCGCGGGTCGCCGAAGGACATCGGCGTCGCTCGCGTCTCGTACTCCCGGCCGAGGGCGAACCACAGGATCGACCCGATCAGCGGCAGCAGCACGATGAAGATGATCCACGCGAATTTCGGCAGGTGCTTCACCTGGTCTTCGCGCCGGGTGATGACATCGACGAGGGCGACCACCATCACCACGAGGGTCAGCAGGGCGAGTACTGGCATGGCATCCACCCTGTCGGAGACTTCCGTCGGCGTCCACCGATTCGTCGCGACCGGGCCGGAGCCGGGGTGAGTGTCCAGAACACGCCGGAGGCACCGCCCTCCCCGCGGCGTGCTCTGGACAGTCGACGGGGCAGCGAGAACACCGACGCCCCCACCACGAAGGTGGGGGCGTCGGGCCAGACTCAGGATGCCGAGCCGGGCGGGGTCTTCTTCGGGCGGTGAGCCGTGACCTCGGCCACCGGCTGACCGCCGCGCTGCTGGCCCGGGAGGGGCCGCGAGCGGCGTCCGTAGATGACCTCGGACGAGTCGAGCAGCCACGGCACGAGCGTGATCGAGACGCCGTGCACGAGCATGAGCTGGTGCGCGAGGCGGCGCGAGCGGCGGTTGTGCAGGATCGACTCCCACCAGTGGCCGACGATGAACTGCGGCAGGTACACCGTGACCACGGCCGAGCCGTTGTTCTCGCGGTACTTCTTGATGAAGGTCGACACCGGCGAGGTGTACGTGCGGTACGGGGAGTCGATGATGACCAGAGGGATGGGCATGTCGTGCTCGGCCCACTCCTTCTGCAGCTTGGCCGCGTCTTCGTCGGTGATGGCGACGTGCACCGCGAGCGTCTTCTGGTGGTTGGCGGCCAGTGCGTAGTCGATCGCCTTCATCACGGGCTTCTGCAGCCGGTTCACCAGCACGATCGCCACGTCTCCCGACGAGCCGAAGTGCACGGTCTCGTCCATGCGGATCTCGTGCTCGACGTCGCGGTAGTAGCGGTTCACGCCGATCATCAGCACCGCGAGGATCGGGATCGCGATGAACACCAGCCATGCGCCGTGCGTGAACTTCGTGATCGTGACGATCAGCAGCACCAGCACGGTCATGGCCGCACCGACGGAGTTGATCCACAGGCCCGAGACGGCGGAGCGACGCTCGATCGCGGCGGACTGCTGCTTCGCCGCCTCGGGAGTGAGCTCCTTCAACCCTCGCAGCACGCGACGCCAGTGTTTGACCATGCCGATCTGGCCGAGCGAGAACGAGACGAAGACACCGATGATGTAGAGCTGGATCAGCGTCGTGAGGTTGGCCTGGTAGACGATGAGCACGCCGATGGCGACGATGCCCAGGATGATCATGCCGTTGGAGTAGACCAGGCGGTCACCGCGGGTGTTGAGGGCCTTGGGGGCGTATCCGTCGCGCGCGAGCACCGCGCCGAGCAGCGGGAAGCCGTTGAAGGCGGTGTTGGCGGCGAGCAGCAGCACGCACGCCGTGGCGGCTTGGATGATGAAGAACGGGATGCTGTTCATGCCGAAGGTCGCGGCGGCGACCTGGGCCATGAGGCTCGGTTGCGGGTTGTTCGCACAGTCGAAGCCGATGAGGTGGCAGGGGTTCTCGGCGTAGTGCACGCCCGAGATGAGGGCCAGCATCGTCAGGCCCGCGAACAGCACGATGGCGATGCCGCCCATCAGGGTCAGCGTCGTCTGGGCGTTGCGGATCTTCGGCATGCGGAAGGCGGGCACGCCGTTCGACACGGCCTCGACGCCGGTCAAGGCGGAGCAGCCGCTCGAGAACGCGCGCAGCACCAACAGGATCAGCGCCGCTTGCGTCAACGATTCCGCCTGCACGCCGTAGTCGGCGCTCGAGGCGTGCGGCGCGTCTCCGAGCAGTGTGCGCGCGAGGCCCACGACGATCATCACGCCGACCGACCCGATGAACAGGTAGGTCGGAATCGCGAAGACGCTCGATGCCTCGCGCACGCCGCGAAGGTTCACGATCACGATGAGGATGACGAAACCGACGGCGATCTCGACGCGGAACGGATTCAACTCCGGCAGGGCCGAGATGATGTTGTCGACTCCGGATGCCACCGACACGGCGACCGTGAGCACGTAGTCGACGAGCAGGGCCGCTGCCACGATCACGCCGGGCACCTCGCCGAGGTTCTTGCTCGCGACCTCGTAGTCGCCGCCGCCCGAGGGGTAGGCCTTGATGAGCTGCCGGTAGCTCAGCACGACCACGACGAGCAGCGTCACGACGGCGACGGCGACCCACGGACTCAGGGTCAGCAGGGTCGTTCCGCCGATGAGCAGGATCATCAGCAGCTCCTGTGGCGCGTAGGCCACGGAGGACAGCGCGTCGGACGCGAAGATCGGCAGCGCCATCTTCTTCGGGAGGAGCTGCTCGTCGAGTTTCTCGGAGGTGAGGGGCTCGCCGATCAGGATGCGTTTCGCGATCGGCGTCTCTTCGCCGTCAACGCGACTTTCGTCAGTCACGGCGCGCGACACTACGCGTACTGGAGGCCATGCGCAATCTGACGCGCACGCTGTTCAATGCATGGTCGCCAGACCGTGACCTAGCGGCGCATTCTCGCAATGCGAGAAACGCTCACTTCGCGGCCGTATTCCCGATGAATTCCGCGACCGCGTCAGCGCCGCCGTGATCGTGCGCGGTCACCGTGACGACGGCGTCGCCGGCGAAGACGACGAGCTGCCCGTGGGCGCCGTGCAGGCGCCAGGCGTCGCCCGGTCCGTCCCACCCGGCGAGGGCGTAGCGACGGTACCCGGCGCCGGGGCTGCCGGTATCGATCCACCCCGAGTGCATGGCATCCACGATCCCCTCCGAGACCACCCGATGGCCGTCGATGACGCCGCCGTCGCGGATGAGCAGACCGAGACGCGCCAGCTCGGCGGTGCGCAGCTCGAGGCCCTCGCCGCCGAGGACGCGACCGTTCGGGCAGCGGCGCCACGACACATCGGTCCATCCCATCGGGGCGAACAGGCGCGGGCGCAGGAAGTCCTCGATGTCGCCGGTCCGCTGCGACAACGCGGCCATCGCCGTATAGGTGCTGGCGTTCGAGTATTGGAACACCCGGCCGCTCGAGGGGCGAGACAAGAACTCCGCGGCGAGATCGGGCCAGTCGGTCATCATCGTCTCGGACCACGGCAGATCGATGCCGCTCGACATCGAGAGCAGGTCGCGCAGCGTCACCTCGGTCGCCGCGGGCAGCATCGAGCGAACCGGGTCGTCGAGCGACACGATTCCCTCGTCGGCGGCGATTCCGGCCGCCAGCACCGCGACGGCCTTCGCGACGGAGTGGATCTCCTCCCGCACATCCGGCGTCCACCGCTGCATCGCGACGTCGTCGCCCACGCGCACGTGCACGCCGTGCGCGGCGAAGCCGGTGTCGTCGATACGAGCGACGAGCGCGTCTCGAAGGGCGGCGGCGCGGGTCATGCGCCCAGGCTACGGGCCCGAGCGATTCTGCCTAGGCTCTCGGGGTGGACAACATCGTGGGCTCGGGCGTTCTCGCTGTCGTCGCGGGTGCCGTGGTCGCGATCCTCGCCTTCGTGCCGTTCGTCGCGGTCAGCTATCGGCGTCGCGGTCGGCTCACGGTGTGGCGCTCGCTCCTGTGGGCGGGGGCGGCCGTGTACTTCTGGGCGATCTGGACGTACACGCTCATCCCCCTGCCCGACTCCGAGGTCTACCGCTGCGCGGGCGTGAACCTGCACCCCTTCGTGTTCGTCGACGAGGTCCGCGCGGCCGTCGCCGCCTCGGGCCGGTACCTGACCGACCCCGTCGTCCTTCAGGTGGCGCTGAACGTGCTGCTGTTCGCCCCGCTCGGCTTCTTCTTGCGGGTGCTCGGGGGTCGCGGCATCCTGATCGCGGGTCTCGTCGGCTTTGCGACCTCGGGGATCATCGAGACGACGCAGCTGACGGGCGTCTGGGGTCTGTTCCCCTGCGCCTACCGCGTCTTCGACGTCGACGATCTCATCGCGAACACCAGCGGCGCTCTGATCGGATCGCTCCTCGCGTTCGTCGTCCCGGCTCAGCACCGGGGAGTGGAGAGGGCTCCGGATGCCGAGACCCCGCGCCCCGTGACGCGTCGCCGCCGTCTGCTGGGACTGGTGTGCGACGTCGTGGGCGTCTGGCTGATCGGCGTCGCCGTGGCCGTGGTGGTGCAGGCCGTGCTCGTGCTGCTCGTCGGTGAGAGGTTGTCGTTCTCGACCGACCAGGTCGCCTCGCTCGCGGGGACGATCGCCTCGGCGGGGCTCTGGCTCGGGGTGGTGCTGGCGACCGGCCGCTCGATCGGCGACCTCGCCACGCGGGTGCGCTTCACGAACGGTGTCCTCCCCGCGTGGGTGGCGCGCCCCTTGCGTTTCGACCGGGGCCGGGGCGTACGCGATCCTCGCGGCGCTGCCGGCGCCGTGGTCGCTGCTGGCCTTCCTTCTGGCGTCGACGACCGCGGCGCTTCTGCTGGTGTGGCCCGACGGCCGCGGACTGACCGGGTGGATCGGGCGCCGTCGCCTGGTCGACGACCGCGCGGGAGTGGTGAGTCCCTCGGTCGACCGGGGCCTACGGGTGCGATGACAAGCCGCATCCACCGCGTCCTGCACCCGTGCTGCGACGGAGGGGAGTGCTCTTGCCGACGGAGGCGCCTCCACCCGCGCGGAACTCGTCGGCCAGCACCCCCATCAACACCTCGCCGAAGAAACGGATCGCGTCGTCTGTCATGAGAGGACGCCTGCGAGAGATCTCGTGACGCGGGGCTTGGCGGAGCCACGTTCGCGCATGTATACATTTACTATCCGTTCTTGTCCTACGAACTCCCTTGCGTACCGTTTGGTTACGACTCCGTCCCCGCGGCACGGGGGCGGTCGAGGAGCGCTGTCGTGTGTTCGTGCTGGCCTCTGGGAGGGGTCGGCAACGCCGGGGGCGTGACGGAACGTCCTGATCGATCATGAAAGTTGGCCGGCCCATGTCTGTCCTCACCTCTCTGCTGCGAGTGAAAGTCGCGCTCGCGCTGGTCGCGCTCGTGAGCGTGGGGCTGGGGACCTCGACGAACACCGGCGCCTACTTCACGGCCGTGCGAGAGCTCTCCGGCAACAAGTTGAGCAGCGCTGCTCTGGCGGCGCCGGCGAACCTCGCCGTGACAAAGAACAGCAGCGGAAGCAACGTGATCTCGTGGTCGGCGGCTACCTCTCAGAGCTGGGCGACGACGAACAATGTCACCTCCGGCGTGACATATCGCGTCCAGCGCACGTCGCCCGGACAATCGGCGACGACGATCTACTCGGGAACGAATCGCACCTATACCGACGCGTCGTCGAGCGCGAGGAATCTCCAGTTCGCGGCGTTCGCCGCCGGGCAATTTCATACGACTGCCCTCGCGGTCGATGGGTCGGTCTGGGCGTGGGGCCGTAACAGCAGCGGCCAACTGGGTAACGGCACCACCCAGGACTCGGCGGTGCCGGTTCGCGTCCCTCTGCCGGGGAAAGCGAAGCAGATCGCGAGCAGCCTCGTGTCGACCCTCGCTCTCCTCGAAGACGGTTCCGTCTGGTCCTGGGGAGGGAACTGGGAAGGCGAGGTGGGAAACGGAACCACAAACGCGCAGACGAGCCCCTACCACGTGGCATTTCCCGATGGCGTGACGATCGCCCATCTGGGCGACACGAGCTCCGGCTCCTCCTCCAGCTACGCCCTCGCATCGGACGGCACGTTCTACGCCTGGGGACAAAACGACAACGGTCAGCTCGGAGTGGGGGACGCGACGGCCAGGTACAGTCCGACCCACGTCAATGTCGTCGTCCGGACGCTGGCGGCGGGACGCGGACACGCTGTCGCCATCACACCCGAGGGGTCCGTCCTGGCGTGGGGAGCCGGCGGCGCTTCGCAGCTGGGGCGGGTCGCGACGGCGAGTTACACCCCGAGCCGCGTGACCTTCCCGGACGGGGCGAGCAAGCAGGGTTTCGACAAGATCTCGGCCGGCCTGCAGTTCACGATCGCGGAAGATGTCGACGGGCAGGTGTGGATCTGGGGAAGGATGGGCGACGGCGTCTCGCCGGAGCGCACAACGCCCGAGATCATCGCCGCCGGCGGGTTCCGGTCCCTAGAGGCGGGTTTCCGTTCAGCGTGCATCGTGAGAGCCAGTGATGGCGGGGTGGTCTGTTGGGGCGACAACGAGTACGGGCTCCTGATGGATGGGACGACGACCTCCACGGCGCACCCGACCGCGGCGACCTCGGCGGACAGCAAGGGAGTGCAAACCGTCGTCCTGTCCGCCTCCAGGGCCTTCGGTATGGCGGCGCCGAATACGAGCGGATCGACGAACATCTGGGCGTGGGGTGACGACCAGGCCGGGCTTCGCGGAGACAACAAGTCAGGCGCATCGGACCTTTTCTGGCCCACGCGAGTCCTGGGTCCCAAGACGTGCCCGGCGGGCACATCTTTGGAGGGCTCGAACTGCGTCCTCCCCCCAGGAGTGACCTACTCCGTGGACTACACGTACGCCGGTTGGGTGTCCCTGTCTGCGGAGAAGACCACCTGATTCGAACGACCCTCCACCCTTCTGACGTTGACGACCGCGGCGCTTCTGCTGGTGTGGCCCGACGGCCGCTGCTTCACCGGGTGGATCGGCCGGCGCCGCTTGGTCGACGACCGCGCGGGAGAGGTGAGTCCCTCGGTCGACCGCGGCGCGCGCGTCTGAGATGCGTCACCCCGCGCGGAACTCCTCGGACAGCACGCCCATCAGCACCTCGTCGTGGAACCGCCCGCCGTGGAACGCCACCGCGCGTCGCACACCCTCGCGCACGAACCCGGCCTTCTCGTACGCACGGATGGCCCGGTCGTTGTAGGCCCAGACCCGCAGCTCGACCTTGTGCACCCCGAGCTCGTCGAAGGCGAATCGCAGCATGGTGCGCGTGGCATCCGCACCGTATCCGCGTCCGACGGCGTCGGGGCCGAGGATGATCGCGAACGTCGCGATGCGCGCCGGGAGGGCGGCTCCCCACAGCGTCGCGTGACCGATGAGCTGCCCGGCCTCGTCGTCGATGCTGAAGCCCGCCCCGCCGGGGGAATCGTTGCGGCTCCACGCCTGGAACATCTCGCGGACGGCCGCGATCGGGCGCGGGTTCACGCTGTTCTGCTGCAGCACGGCGCTGTCGCTGCGCTGCCACCAGTCGACGAGTGGGTCGAGGTCGGCGTCGGTCAGCGCGCGTAACCGCACGCGCTCGCCGCGCAGGATGTCGGCGCCGTGCGCCAGGGCGGTGTCGGTGTCGTGGATCGCGTCGTCGGCCATGTCCCGACGCTACTCAATTCGATCCGGGACGCTACCGGGACGGCATGAACGAGGCGGCGACGTGTGTCACCGGGAGCCCGGTCCGGCACCGAGGATGGGCTCAGGCGAACATCTGGCGCAGGGCCACGAGGTCACCGACCGCGAGGGCGTGGCGAATGACATCGGCCTCGGCGGGGTCGGGGAAGAGCGCCTCGAGGTCGTTCGCGAAGATCGAGCGGAGCGCATCGAGATCGTTCGTGTGGGCGGCGGCGCTCATCGCCTCGACCGCGCGCTGGTAGGGAATCTGAAGGTACCCCTCCGTCGCGCTGTTCGGATTGAAGTACGGAATCCAGGGGAGAGTGCTGTCCGGCCGTAGCAGCAGCAGTTCGCCGGGCTGAATGACGCGCGTGTGGTTCAGGGTCGAGACGGATCCGGGGTTTGCCAAGCAGAATCGATCGCCGATGGCGTCGAGGGCATCGCCGGCCGCGACGGTGTACGTCACGACGCGCCCCTGGTCATCGAGGCCAGCGGTACCCGCCGCGTACTCGCGGGGGCCGCTGTCGATGAGGTCTCGGTTCAGACTGGCGCTCGCCCGTCCGAGCTGCAGCCACGCCGGTTTGTCGCAGCCGCCAGGATCATTCACGGGGATCGAGACGCCGCCGACATTCACATCGTCACCGGGCAGCGGGGTCGGGGACGCTCCGGGAGCCGTCGCCGAAGGGTCGGTACCGGCCTGGAGGGAGGGCAACCCTGTGACGGTCTGCCACGACGACACCTGTGTATAGACGCCCGCCACGGCTGGTGCGGCGAGAGCTACGAGACCGCCGACCACCAGGGCCGAGATGCCCGTCGTGATTGCCGCCGCCTTCTTCACCCCTTCACTGTAGGAGACCGCCGCCCGCGCGTCGACGGGCCGTGAGCGCGGCGGCTTCTTCCCACGGCGCCTGTGCCCTTCGTATGCCGCCAGGGCTCCTACGTGCCTCGACGACGGAACACCCCCGCCGTCGCCGCCGCCTAGGCTTGACCCGGAGGATTCGATGTCGTCGAGAGCAGGGCGCGCGCAGCGGGCGGGGCGCGGCATGGCCGCAGCCGCGGTCGCGACGTTCGTGGCGACCCTGTCGCACGCGGCGGTCTCGGCCGAGCGGCCCCCGTTCGTCAACATCGTGCTGGCCCTGTGCCTCGCCGCGCCCTTGTGCGTGATGCTCGCGGGCCGTGCGATGTCGTGGACGCGCCTCTCGCTCGCGGTGGTCCTCAGTCAGGCGCTCTTCCATGCGTTGCTCGTGCTCGACCTGCAGGGCGGATTCGTGCCGGCCGGTCACCACGCCACGACCTCGCTGTTCAGCGCCGCCGGCGGCCACAGTGCCTCGGCCCACGCGTCGGAGTCTCCGTGGATGTGGGCGGCGCACGCCGTCGCCGCTCTCGTGACGGTCGTCGCGCTCGGCCGAGGGGAACGCGCGGTGCAGGTCATCGCGCGGTTCTTCGTCGCGGTGCTCTCGGTGCTGCGGCCGTTCCGGGGGCTCTCCCCGCGGACGGATGCCGTGCTCTCGGCGCCCGCGCCGCTGCTGCTGACGACGGCGATGACGGTGCTGTCGTCGATGAGGCACCGGGGTCCGCCGCTCGCGGCCTGACCCCACCCCTCATCCTTCGCGCGTATCCAACGCCTCTTCGGCGTGCGCATTTCGCAGAAAGCAGCACCATGTCTCGAAAGACCACTCTTCGACGTGCCCTCGTCGGCCTCGCCGCCGGCGCGGCCCTGGCGATCGCCGTTCCGCTCGCGGCCTCGGCCCACGTCACCGTCAACCCCAACACGGCGACCCCCGGCAGCTACGCCACGGTCAACTTCCGCGTCCCCACCGAGTCCAAGACGGCATCCACCGTCAAGCTCGAGGTCACGCTGCCGACCGATACTCCGCTGACCTCGGTGCTCGTCGAGCCCGTCCCGGGCTGGACCGCCTCCGTCGAGAAGGGGGCGCTGCCCGCTCCCGTCGAGGTCGACGGCAACACCATCTCGGACGGCCCGCTCAAGATCGTCTGGCAGGCCGACCCCGGCGTGGGTATCGGACAGGATCAGTTCCAGATCTTCTCGGCGGTGCTCGGACCGATCCCCGACACCGGGCACCTCGTGCTCCCCGCCGTGCAGACCTACTCCGACGGCTCGGTCGTCGACTGGACGAACACCCCCGAGCAGGTCGCGGCTGACGACACGCTCGAGCCCGCCCCGGTGCTCTACATCAACGACACCCCGCCCGCGAGCGGGCACGGCGGACACAGCGGCCACGGCAGCGCTTCGGCCGCGCCGACGATGGACGACCACTCGATGGAGGCCTCGTCCCAGACCGGCGACTCCTCGGGCCTGTCGCTGGGCCTCAGCATCGCGGCTCTCGTGATCGCGGTCGCCGGCGCCCTGCTCGGCGCCTTCGCGGTGTCGCGTCGCCCGAAGCGCAGCTGAGTATGGTCACCCGGAACGCTCTGCGCCGGGCCCTGGTCGGGGCGGTGGTCGTCGCTGCGGCGATGACCACCGCCCTCGGCGGGGCGACGGCTGCCTCGGCCCACGACAGTCTCGTCTCGTCGACGCCCGCGGAGGGCGAGAGCGTCTCGTCGCTGTCGGAGGTCACACTCGGTTTCAGCGCCAACCTGCTCGGCTACGACGGCGGCAACATCGTCATCGTGGTCGGCCCCGACGGCAAGCACTACGAGAGCGAGTGCGTGGCTCTCGCCGGCCCCACCCTGACCCTCCCGGTCGCCCTGGGGGCACCCGGCGCGTACACGGTGGAGTGGCGCGCGGTCTCGTCCGACGGACACCCCGTCTCGGGCGAGATCCCGTTCACGTACACCGGCGAGAACACCTCGGCCGGAGCGGATTCCTCGCCGTGCGCGAGCGCCCAGGGCGCGGCTCCCGCCGAGACCCCGGTGGCAGCGCCCTCGACCTCGGGCGGCGTGTCCGGCCTGACGGTGGGCCTGCTGATCGGCGGCGGAGCGGTCGTACTGGTCGGTGTGATCGTCGTCGTGATCCTCAGCCGTCGCCCGCGCGAGGACCAGGAGCCGTCCGACAAGGAGTGATTCCGGATGCCACGACCCGGCGCCTCCGCCCCACCCTCCGTTTCGCGGAGTCCGGGCCGGGCGCGCCGGGTTTCGGCATCCGGAGGCGGGGTGTGGACCGCCGAGTCCGCGGGACGACCGCTGCTCGCGCCGCGCGACGGGCTTACAGGCTCCCGCCGGGCACCGAGAACGTGTCGCAGGCGTTGACGCCGCCCTGGCGGCCTTCGTCGAACCAGCGCGTGCGCTGCTCGCTCGAGCCGTGCGTGAAGCTGTCGGGGTTGGAGATCTGGCCCGCTTCGGTCTGGATGTGGTCATCGCCGACGGCCGAAGCGGCGGACAGGGCGTCGAGGATCTGCTGGTCGGTGGGCGGCTGCAGGTACGGGGTGCCGTTCTCGTCCACCTGCTCGCTCGCCGCGGCAACCCAGGCGCCCGCGTAGCAATCGGCCTGCAGCTCAGTGCGCACGCCGTTGCTGTCGGCGCCCGTGCCGTTGTTCGGGTGCTGCTGCATCACGCCGGTGAGGCTCTGCACGTGGTGGCCGTACTCGTGGGCGAGCACGTAGAGCTGAGCGAGGGGCCCCGCTGTGGTGTCGTACTGCTCTCGCAGGATCGAGAAGAAGGTCGGATCGACGAACACCGTCTCGTCCGGCGGGCAGTAGAACGGACCGGTCGCGTTCGAGGCGGTACCGCACGAGCTCCCCGTCTGTCCGTCGACGATGACCAACTGCGGTTTGCGGTACCCGTCGAGGCGCTCGGCCCAGAACTGGTCGATGTCGAGCGAGGCCGCAGCGAGACGACAGGAGTCGTTTTCGTTTGCATCCTGACCCGTCTCGCAGCTCGCGATCCGCTCGCCGCCGCTGCCGGGGGCCGCAGCGCCCCCGCCCGAGCCGAGCAGGCCCGTCAGGTCGGTTCCGGTGAACATCGAGATGAGCAACACGACCACCGCGCCGAGGCCCACGGCCCCGCCGCCGACGGCCGCCATGGTTCCGCCCCGGCGCTTGGCCGAGTTGCCGCCCACGCGGGCATTGTCGTTGAACGTCACGGCCGTCAGGCTACGCGAGGGGGCGGCGTGCTTGGAGGGGCTGGACTTCCAGCGAGCGAATCGTCGAGCCGCGTGCCCGAAAGCCCGTGTAAGTCCGTTTAAGTCCGTTTGGACCCGTTTCGCTCCATATCATACAGTTCGAAGAGTCATCCGTGAGCGCGCGAGGCGCGGAGCCAGGCGCAGGTCTTGCCCCTCTGGCCGACAGCGATTCCGCGCGAGCGCCATTCCCACGAACCAGAAAGGCCCCATGCGTTACAACCCATCACGGCCCCGTCTCCTTGGCGCAGTAGCAGCCGTGCTGCTGGTGATCGGCGGACCCGCCGCTGCCGCATCGGCTGCCCCCAACGCGTCGCATTGGCCTGACCAGATCTCGATCCCCGACGCCTACGGGATGGCATTCAGTCAGGACGGTTCGACGCTGTACGTCGCGCAGCGCGAGGTCGGTGTGGCCGCGGCGTCGTCGTCGGGCGATGTTTACCAGATCATCAAATCGTCGGACGACTTCATGGCCGTCGCCACCGAGGCGAATGGCGACCTTCTCCTCACCCTCGACAGCGACCCCAACATTTACCGCGTCAACATGACGGAGCTAAACCGAAATCCCGAGGCGGGCAAGGGCCCGATGTGGAAATTGCTGCTGGCCGACGTCGTCTATACCTCCACTTCCAGCTCCTCTCTCAACTCGCTTGCGGCGGCGCCCGACGGCACGATCTATTACTCGACATCTCAGGACAACCAGATCAACGTCCTCCGCGACGGCGTTTCGACGCCCTTGCTCACCTCATCGGCAGGCTCGCCGTTCAACGGCTTCTCGCTGCTCTCCGACGGCGGGTTGGGCGCGCTGGACCGAGAAGGAGTCATCTACGAGGTCTCTGCGGCGCAACTCGCCTCGGGCTCGGTTGAGCCCTCCGCCCTCAAGATCCTCACGACGGGTGTGAGCGACTACGGCTTCGCCGCTTTCGACGGCGACACGTTCTACGACGTCTCAGGCACGAAACGGACCTTCCAGGGCGCCCCTGCCGACGTCCCCGATGCGCCGACCGGACTCACGGCGACGACGGGTGATGGCGAGGTCACGCTGCGCTGGAAGGCCCCCGAGAACGACGGCGGCGCGGACGTGACCGAGTACACGGTCCTCGCTTACAACCGCAGCGATGACGAATTCGAGCGTGTCGCGTCGACGACGACTACCACCGCGAGGGTAACGGGGCTCAAGAACGGAACCCCTACCCAGTTCGTCGTCAGAGCCTCGAACAGAGTCGGTAAGAGCGACTTCTCCCGCAGCCTCACCGCAACCCCGTTCGCGCTGGACGTGGTTTACACGACCGGCGGGGCGACCCTCGCATCGGACGGCACGGTCGAAGCGGGGTACTCCGTGACCGCGACCGGGAGCGCCCTGCCGCCCGGCGCAGCCCTGAGTCTCGTGCTGCACTCCACTCCGGTCACCCTCGCCACCGGGGTGGTCGGCAGCGGCGGCACGTTCACGCTCACCGGCACCGTCCCCTCGGACACGGTCGCGGGAGCACACACTCTCATCCTGACGGTCGCGCCCGCGGGAGATGACGCCCGCTCGGTGGAACAGCCCATCACCGTCATCAACGCGACCCAGACTCCCTCGCAAACGGTGAACCCGTCCCAGGGCACGTCGTCGGCAACACCGGGTACGCCACCCTCCGCTGTCAGCCCGGCGAGTGCCGCGGGGCGCCTCGCGGCCACGGGAACGGATGACCCGGAGCCCGCGCTTGCCGCCGCTGCGTTCCTTGTCGCCCTGGGCATCGCGTTCTCCGTCCTCGGCCGCGTGCGCGAGCGCCGCGCCTGAGGGTCGGCGACAGAAAAAACGCCCACCGCGAGACGGCACCCCCCCCGGGGGGGGTGCAGTCTCGTCGTCTCTCACCTACCTTCGGAGCGGGCCGGCGAAGCCGGCCCGCTCCGAAGGTAGGTGAGAGACGAAGCGCGTTCAGCCCAGGAACTCCCGCGCCGCGACCACCAGGTTCTCGACGCCGCGGTCGATCGTCGGCTGCATGACCGGCGCGAAGTGCGGGGAGTGGTTCGTCGGGATGTCGCGCTCGATGGTGCCGCCCGCGAACGCTTTCTGGAACGTCTCGGGGTCGACACCGCCCCAGAACCAGAACACCAGCGGAGCGCCCGACTCGCGGGCGAACCACGACACGTCCTCGCTGCCGGTGAACATGCCGGGGTCGACGACCGAGCCCTCGCCGAACGAGCGCCGGAATGCCGCGGTGAGGCGGGTCGTGGCATCCGCGTCGTTGATGGTCGGCGGCAGGGTGTGGTCGGTGGTGATGGTCGGCGTCTGCTCGGCGCCCGAAGCGTCGGCCTCGGCGCGGATGATGCGCTCGACCTTGGTCATGACGCGCTCGCGCGCGGCGTCGTCGGGGTAGCGCAGGCTGAGCTCGAGCTTGGCCTCGGCGGGGATGATGTTGTTCTTCAGGCCCGCGTGGATCGAGCCGACGGTGACCACGGCGACGTCGCGCGGGTCGACCTCGCGCGAGACGACGGTCTGCAGACGCATGACGGTGGCGGCGGCCATGACGACCGGGTCGATCGTGGAGTGCGGGCGCGAGCCGTGACCACCGCGGCCGTGCAGCACCACGGTGAGGCCGTCGGATGCCGCCATCTGGGTGCCCGGGCGCACGCCGATCATTCCGGTGGGGAGGGGGGTGACGTGTTGGCCGAGCACGATGTCGGGCTTCGGGTACCGATCGAGGACGCCGTCCGCGATCATCGCCTTCGAGCCCGCGCCGTATTCTTCGGCCGGCTGGAAGACGGCGACGACCGTTCCCGACCACTCCTCGCGCGTGGCGACGAGGCGCTCGAGGGCTCCGACCAGCGCGGTGACGTGCATGTCGTGGCCGCATGCGTGCATGACGGGGACGGAGTTGCCCGCCGGGTCGGTGCCTCGAGCGGTGCTGGCGTAGGCGAGACCGGTCTGCTCCTCGACGGGCAGGCCGTCCATGTCGGCGCGCAGCCACACGACCGGACCGTCGCCGTTGACGATGCTCGTGACGAGGCCGGTGCGGCCCACTCCCTCTTCGACCTCGAGCCCGAGATCGGCCAGATGGCGGGCGATGACACCCGCCGTCCGCGTCTCTTGGAACGACAGCTCCGGGTGGGCGTGCAGGTCGGTGTAGAGGCTTTCGAGGTCGACGCTCATGTCTCCGAGCCTAGTTCTCCCCGCCCGCGCGCGGTCGGGCTCATCCCTGTCGAGTGTCCAAGAAACGCCGTACTGAGCGATGGGCTGACGGAGTGTCGTGGACACTCGACGGGAGAGCGGCGGCGGGCCCGCCGCACCGCTACCGGATGCCGGGGACACCCGCAACCCATCCGCTCCGGCCAGGTCGAGCGGCAACGCTTTCGCCATGACCACCACACACTTCGACTACCTCATCGTCGGCGGCGGAATGGTCGCCGACACCGCCGCCCGTGGAATCCGCGAGATCGACGCCGACGGCTCCATCGGCATCCTGAGCGACGACATCGATGAGCCCTACACGCGCCCCGCTCTGAGCAAGAAGCTGTGGACCGATGAGGAGTTCACGTGGGACAAGGTGCCTCTCGGCACCTCCGGCGACACCGGAGCCGACATCCGGCTGCAGACGCGCGCCACGGCGATCCGTCCGGACGAGCACGAAGTGGATGCCGACGACCAGACGTTCTCGTACGGCAAGCTCCTCATCGCCACGGGCGGGAAGCCCGTGCCCCTTCCCCTCGAGGACCGATCGAACGGCGAGCGGGCCCTCAGCTTCCGCACCGCCGAGGACTATCGCCGGCTGCGGGCGCTCGCGAAGGACGTCGGCCGTATCGCCGTCGTCGGCGGCGGCTACATCGGGTCGGAGCTCGCCGCCGCCCTCGTGCAGAACGGGGTCGACACCGTGCTGATCCACACCGGATCGGTGCTCGGCGACGCGGTGTTCCCGGCCGGGCTCGCCGAGCGGTTCGAGAAGCTCTTCCGTGATGCCGGCGTCGAGATCGTCGCGGGCTCCAGGGTCACGCAGGGAGAAGCGGATGCCGACGGCGTGCGGCTGTCTCTCGAGAACGGCGACGAGGTGCGCGCAGATGCCGTCGTGAGCGGCCTCGGCATCGAGGTGGCCGCGGACCTGGCGGAGAAGGCCGGCCTGACGGTGGACGACGGCGTCCACGTGGACGCGCAGCTGCGCGCGTCGGTCGACGACGTCTACGCCGCGGGCGACGTCGCCAGCTACCCCGACCGTCTGCTCGGGCGCCGCCGCGTCGAGCACGTCGACAACGCGAACGAGCAGGGCAGGGCCGCCGGCCGCAACCTCGCGGGCGCCGCCGAGGCCTACACGCACACGCCGTACTACTACTCGGCGGTCTTCGGCATCCGGTACGAGGCGGTCGGCACGCTCGACTCCTCGCTCGAGACGGTCGAGGACTGGCTCGACGCCGAGCGCGGGGTCGTCTACTACCTCGACGACGATCGCGTCGTGGGCGTGCTGCTGTGGAACGTCGAGGAGTCTCGGGATGCCGCCCGCTCGGTGCTCGCGGAGGCAGACGCCCTGACGCGGGACGACCTCGTCGGCCGCATCCGCTGAGAAGCGGGGGCGTGACGGCGAGCGGTCTCGCGCCCCCGGCATTCGGCTCGGATCCGGTCGTGGGGGAGAGCACCGCGGGACTAACCTGGACGCGCGCTGACAGTTCTCGGCGCGCGAACCCCCCCCAGGAGCACCTGATGGCTACCGCCGAACTACGACTGTCCGTCCCCCTCGACTCCGCGCGCGACGCGGTCGGCTACGCGCTCGCCGAGCAGGGCTTCACGGCGCAGCCCACGGCATCCGGATCCCTCGACGTCTCGCGCGGGAGCATGGGCACCACACTCGTGGCCGGGGCCTTCGCCGGGCAGGACATGCACGTCCGTTTCGACGTGCACTTCTCCGAGATCCCCGAGGGCACCCTCGCATCGTTCGAGCACTCCACCATGGGCGGCTTCTTCAAGGGCGGGGCGATCGGCGCGGCCAAGGTCGGCGATGTCGTGCGCGAAGCAGCCCACCGCACGGGTGATCGGCTCGCTCAGCAGGGTGTGCTCGTCGGCGGGCCCCAGGGCGTTCCGGCTTCACCGACCGATGCGGGCGCCACGCAGCAGCCGGCCGCGACCGGCGACACATGGGCACCTCCGGTGCCGCCCGCGCCTGCCGGGTACCCCGGCGCCGTGTCTGCGGCTGCCTCGGCCGACGCAGGGACCACCGCCCCCGCGTACGGCGCGGCGACGGGGGACGCCCAGACCGGCGTGCCGGCGTACGGCGCGCCTTTCCCCGGCACCGCGCCTGCCGCTTCGAGTCGCACCAACGGTATCTCGATCCTCGCGATCGTCCTCGGTTTCGTCTTCCCCCTCGGGGGCATCATCGCCGGCGCCGTCGCTCTCGCCCAGATCAAGCGCACGGGCGAGAAGGGCCGCGGCCTCGCCATCACCGGTATCGTCGCGGGGGCGGTCATCGGGGTCCTCGCGATCCTCGCCGTCGTCGGACTGCTGATCTTCTCGTTCACGGTCGGGTCGAAGGCATCCTCCGCGGACCCCTTCGATGTCCCGACGTTCCCGCAGGACGGCGGCGTGACCGTGGGCCCGAGTGAGACGGCTCCCGGAGGTGGTGGCACGTACACCCTGCCCGTCGGGGTCTGCCTCGACGACGTCCCGAGCGGATTCATCAGTTCGTCGAACATCGTCGAGTGCGCGGCCGCGCACACCTACGAGGTCTTCAGCAGCTTCGTCCTCCCAGAGGGAGCCTTCCCCGGTGACGACGCCATTGCCTCGGCGGCGCAGCAGGGGTGCGACGCCGCTTTCCCGTCGTTCGTCGGCATCGCCTACGAGCAGTCCGCGCTGAACTACCAGTACGTCGCCCCTACCGAGGGAACCTGGTCCGACGGGGACCGCGAGATCTCGTGCTTGCTCTACGATCCCGCCGTCGAGGAGACGACCGGGTCGCTGGCGGGGTCGGCGCGCTGACGACGGACCTCGACGGCGGGTCCGTGCGACGCCTGCTTCCTCCGCCGGGCGGTCGAGGAGGTCGTCGAGCGATCCGCTCCGGTGGCTGACAGCGCCTCGCACGCTCCGCGCGTACGAGCCGTCGTCCGGAGGGCGCGGAGGCTGCTGGCCCGAGAACGCAACGGACGCTTCGTGAATCCGCACGTGCGATACATTCGGGCCGTCGCGCAGAACGTGGGGGCATGCGATGGATGCTGCGAAAGGCCCGTCGGCGTGGGCACGGTTCTGGAATGCCGGGCACTGGTGGAAGGCCGTGGTCCTCGCCGTCGTCTACTTCGTGCTCTACCAGGCCCTGTCGCCCTCGTCTCAGCCGGCACTTTCGCCTTGCTGCACGCCGGGAACCTCCTCGGGGGGCAGTCCCTGTTGGCCACGGGCATTCAGCTTGTCTACACCTTCTTCTTCGGCATCCTCATGTATCTCGCGATGCGCGTCACGCGCACGCTTCTCGCCCCGGTCCTGCTGCATGCCAGCACCGATCCGAGCATCTTCATGCACGCGCAGTACCCCGCCGACGGCGCCCGTCGTGAACGTGCGACACGAAACGCATGATCGGGCCGGCCCCCTTCCGCTCGGTGCCGGTTTGCGGTTCGCTTAGCGCCCCAGGCAGTGCCGACGTCGAGCTCGGAACAACGCCGTCATCCCAGAGAGGAGATCAGCCCGAGGCTGCTCCGCACCGATGGGGAGCGTCCGAGTCCGCTACCGGAGGTTGAAAGATGACTGCCGATTACCCCACCGTCACCCCACAGCAGTTCGAATCCGCCTGCGAGCGCGCGACCGAAGCGCTCGCACTGTACATCGACGCGCGCGACCGAGCTCGGCTCGCCGAGCAGGAACTGGCGGAGTTGAAGCTGCGCAACGCCGCCGCCCGCGCCGTCGACCTGCGCGAGCAATGGCAAGAGGCGGAAGCGCAGGTGGATGCATTGCGGTGCGACGTCGACGGCGACAGCTCGGTCTCCTGCAGGGCCAGAGTCGGTCACACGGGAGAACACGATCATCCGACCGAGGCGCGTCCGATCCGGCTCGTCGGGTGAGACGGTCGGCGACGCGCCGGCGTGGACGAGACTCCGCATCACGCTGAGTGGGGCCGTCCGGGTGAACGCGGAGGCGATCCGTCAGTTGTCGGTCGCGTCGTCCGACTTCTTCTCGCGTGCCTCGGAGAGCGCTTGATCATTCCATGCCTGCTGCTGTTCAATGAGGCGGCGAGTCTGCTCGTTCACGTGTCGTCCCGCGCGACGGTCCCTGGTCGCGTCCTCGACCACGCGCCGCGCGACATCGGAGAGCTTCTGCTGACTGTTTCTCGCGCGCTCTCGGAGCAGTGAGAACGCGGCATCCATATCTATGCCGTGAACGTGGGACAGAATTCCCTTCGCCTGCTCGATGACCACGCGACTATTGAGGGCATGTTGCAACTGCTGGCGGGCGAGATCCGCCTCCCGGAATGCGCGCTCGTGCAGGATTCCGATGGTCGCGATATCGGCGAGGCCGCGAGCGGCCAACGCATCATCGGCCGTCAACGCGTCCGGCTGGTCGCCGAAGAGATTCAGAGAGCCGATGACGTCCTCACGCAGGCGCAGGGGGATGGCGTGCATCCACCGGTATCCGAGCTCCCCGGCGGCACCTGCGAACCTTGGCCAGCGTTCACGTATCCCGGCGATATCGCTGACGGTGACGGGCTCTCCCAGACGGTACGCGTCCAGACAGGGCCCTTCATCCTCGCTCAGCTGGAGGAGGCTGATCAGCTGGCTGCGTTCGCTGGTGGAGGCGACCACTTCGAGGGTCCCATCGGCATCCGGGATGAGGATGCCGACGCCTGCCACATCGAGGGTGCGAGCGCACCGGATCACGAGCCGGTGCAGAAGATCTACGACGTCATAGCCGGTGACCATCGTGTCAGCGAGTTCGACGAACGTCTCGACCAGCTCTTTCTCTCGCGATACATCCGTCATAGGGGCAATGTACTTTCCTTCACGTCGGACTACGCCGAAAAATCGATATCGCGTCGGATGATGGCCTGCGCGACGTCGGGGACGGACATACCCGCTGCGAAAGCGTGAGCGCGAATAACGACCATCGCATCGTCAGACGGTACTCCGAGCTGTGCCATCACCATCCCCGTTGCCTGATGGAGGAATCTCCTCGGCGAGGCCTCGGCCGCAGGAGACGTCAACTCGCTGAGAACCTGGTCCACCACGCGAACCGCGGCGACATCGGCCATCGCCCACGCTTCCTCCACGTCGTGCGGGCTCAAGGCATGCGCGGTCGTTGCGTACAGGTCCACGACGCCCACGTCGATCGCGCCCAACGCCATCGGGAACGCGTAGGCGGCCCGAATCCCTCGGGACTCGGCCGCCGTCAGCAGCTCCGGCCAGGACAGCGTCGACGCCTGCCGCAGGTCAGGCACCAAGACCGGTGTCCCCGCCGCTTTCGCTTCCCAGCAGGGGCCCACCCCGAGATCGAGCTGCATCCCCTCGAGCTCGGCAGCGATCGCGTCGCTCGCACCCACGGTGGTCAGCTCGAACGGGTCCCCCAGGGTGGAGATCGCCGCGTGGTGTATCGGCAACTTCGATACGAACCAGTCGCACAGGGAGGTGAAAGCGGGGAATTCCAACATGATGCTCCTGACCTAGGTACAACCCAGCGGCCTAGGTCTAGGGGACGCCACTGTCCACTGTAGGGCCCTTCTGCGGCGACGTTCGTCACCGGGTCGCGTTGCAATGCAGGAGAATCCGCTCTTGATCTCGCGCGGGCATGACAATACTCTGAACGCACGTTGCCCCAGACCCCGGCAGGCTCACTCGCTAGTGAAGATCGGGGCACGCTGTGGGACTCCTCTATTACGGTTCGATCCGTGAACCGCTGCCGCTTCCCGATGTCTCCCTCGCCTACCTGCAGGCCATCGCGGTCGCGAAATTAAAGCGGAACGAAGCGTTCTTCGCATCATGGCGAATACCGCGAGAGGTGAACGACGCACGTCTTCACATCTGGCTTCATCCCGCGATCGCTTTGCGATTCGTCATCGATGCTCAAGATGGCGTCGCTTTGCGACCGGCCATCGTGGATCAACTGATGCGCACGGCCGCCACCTCGATGATGGGGGTCGATCTCGACGTCGTCACGCAGACGGCGCACGCTTCCGTCGGCTTCTCCCCGGTGTCGCCGGGATCATGAAGTCCGCCCGCTTGTCCCCTCGCCCCGAGGTGACCCCGGCACCCGCCTGGCGTGTCAAAGGGCCGGGCCACCACGTCCTCACCGACGGCGTGCATGTCATCGGTCACGTCGTCGAGGCCCCCCACGGAACCTTCGTCTCCTTCGATGCCACGGCGAAACCGATCGCGCGACACGACACCCTCTCACAGGCGCGGACTCGCGCTTCTCACGCTGCGGGATGGGACGGCGATGACACGCGCCGCCTGCCCGCCGGAGCCTTCGCGCTCGCGGCCGCGGCATCTCTGCTCGGGATCGTGTTCGTCGCCGTCACCGTTCTTTCGTGGTGATGCCGCCTCAACGGCGACAGCACTGCTGCCGCTGGCGAGGCCGCGCTCGGACGCACCCGTGCGGTCGCGATCAGTGGCCTCTTTGCTCGGCGGCGGACATGATCCGGTGCACGCTGAGGACGGTCCACGCGGGACCGGCGATCAGCATCGCCGTCGAGAGCGCGTCGAAACAGTCCGGCGCCTCGATCTCGAATCCATGATCGAACCCGCCGAGTTCTTCGCTGGTCGAACCCAGCGTCGCGATCCAGTGCATGACGGCACCGTCCCACCGTCTTCGTCAGCCCGCGACGGGCCTTGACACCCGGGGGCTCGCAGATGCAGCCGACGCCGTGTGACGGGCCAGGTGAGGGGAAGCGCGGGCGGGTTCGCGCGCGATGGGAGAGCATCTGCGCGGTGTCCTCCTGCGGGGGCTGCGGCGGATGATCCCGCTGCGGTGGACACGAGGTGGGTCACGAGGGGCGTGCGAACGGGCCGCGGCGGTCAGCGGGTCGCCTCCGCCGCATCGCCGGAGTGCGCATCCTCGGGCTTCGGGTCGTCGCCGTGATCGCGCGGGAATGCATCCGCCGGGGTGAACGTCACCGTGCCGGCGAGCCGGGCGATGGCCGTCGCCCGCGTCAGCTCATGACCCGCGATGTCCGCGGATCGAGCGGCGTCAGCGTCATCCTGCGCTTTGACGGCCGAGCTGATGTCCGCCAGTCGGGTAGCCAGGGTCGTGGCGAGACCGTCCCGGAGCTCTTCCAGATTGGTCTGAGCGATCTCGAGGCGCCGATCCGAGACGGTCAGGACGACCGAGGGGTAGCCCGCGTCGGACAGGTACTTGGCCGTGTCCGCATCGAGAATGCGCGTGATCTCGTCCGCGAGGGGACGGCGAGTGAAAACGGCCTCCACCGTGTAGCGACCGGGCGCCAGATCGGTGAGGAGGGCCGTCGGCAACGACCCCACGAGTACGGAGGTGAGACCGAGCGGAGCGGAACTGGTGATCGGCGGCATGTGCGTGTCCTGTATCTCGTGATCGTGCAGACCGCAACCGCACTGACAAGGGCGACACGGGAGCGAGATGGTCGCTCATACGTAAGACCGTCGTCTCGATGGTTCTGTCACAAATTGATCCGAGCAATCTCATGGCACCGTTTCCCACCCCTGCCGCTCCCCCGCCGACAGCGCTGCTCCCCGCCACCGATGAGTTTCTCGTCGGCCTCGCCGTCAAGGGAGACCCTTCTGCGTTTCGGATGCTGGTCTCTCGGCATGGTTCGGCCATGCTCAACGCGGCCGCCCGGATCGCTGGAAGCCCCATCGCGGCCGACGACGCCGTCCAAGAGACCCTCGTCATCGCGTGGAAACGTCTGGCACAACTGCGCGAGCGTGAACACGTGAGGGGATGGCTCATCCGCATCGCCACGCATCAGGCACTCGACCACCTCCGCGAACGACGGCGCGAGGTCCCCTTTCCCCGCTCCCTCGAGAGCTCCCGCGAGGGACCAGAGGTTTCCGCGATGAGAAGGGCTCAGCTCATCGACCTGTCCCGGGCGGTGCACGCTCTCACGAAAACGCAACGGGACTGCTGGATCCTGCGCGAAGTCGAAGAGATGCGCTACGTGGACATCGCCGACACGATCGGACTCACCACCGGTCAGGTGCGGGGGAACATCGCCCGCGCCCGGCTCAGCATCAAGACGCGCATGGAGGACTGGCGCTAGCGTCGCGCCACGCGACACCCCGCGCCCGTGACCCCGGAAAGCTCTGTCGCACCACGTCGAGGCTCGTCACGCATCTTCTCGGCGAAGCGTTCCAGGCACGAGAGGGAACGAAGTGCAACCCGGGCCCCCGGACGCCCCCGTGGCGCATAGCGTCGCCCTTATGTCCCACACGATCGAGCGATTACGCATCACCGTCGCCGACGTGACCTACGCATTGGGCCCCGTCGAACACATCGATGCCGTCAAGGCGGCCATTCTGGCGGGAGTGCACGCCGGTGGTGGATTCGTCGACCTGATCCTCGACAACGGCCGGCTCCTCAGCCTTCTCGTGACAGAGTCCTCCCACATCGCCATCACCGTCGACACCCTCCGGCTGGACTCCGGCACGGCCGACGGTGAGTTCAGCGGGGACGAGCGCCCGAGGGTGTCCGTCGACTACGACGCCGACACACCGTTCGACACCATCTGAACCCGCCCAGGAGCGCGGCGGATCCGGTCGCCGCTCACCCCGTCGGAGCGGCAACGCCCCGCGTCCGCGAGGGGGCGGTTCAGCGGGACGAAGCGCCCGCAGACGAGGGCGCGGCGGCACTGCGTTGCCCGCTCTTGCGGTCCCACTCCAGCGACTTCCACTGCAGGAAGGTGCACAGGTTTCCCGCGACGACCAGCTCGGCGGCCAGGCTCGTCAGATCGGTCGCTGACAGCTTGAGCTCTTCGGGGCTCTCGGTGATCGTCAGCTGCCACATCGGGTCGTCGTACCCCCGCGCCCCCATGAAGATCGACGCCGTCGCATTGCGCAACCGGACGATCACCAGCCCGGTGTCTTGATCGCCGCTGTCCTCCTGGGGGGCGACGGTGATGCGACCGGCTATGCAGTGCTCCTGATCTTCGAACTCCCGCACCCACGTCTCGAGCTGCTCACGAGAACGAAGGGGCGGTGAGTCCTCGAGGCGGCGCATGCCGACGAGTATGACACCCCCGCCCCCGGACGAGCCCGCACACGGTCGGTCTTGCGTCGGGGTGCGCGAAGCGATCCAGATCCGATCGCGCCCCTTCTGCGCGCGTCAGCGGCGCGGCGGACGACCCGGGTGCGCCGTCCGCCCACGATCAGGCGACACTGTCGGGGACGGCGCTAACTCGCGTCGATCACGCCCAACGTCTCCAGGTGCTGCGCGACACGCTCGTGCGTATGGCACGGGACTTGCCCCCCGTCGACGAAGCGGACCGACTCCAGCGTCGTCACAGAGGACGATGTGAGACCGAATTGGTGGACGTGCAGTGTCACCGACACCCTTCCCACCCCCGGTACTTTGTAGGTCCTCATGCGGCGACGGTACGCCCGCGTCCGCGAGCCGCCGACCAATACTGCGTGAAGCGGCTCGCACGTTCCAAGGAGCTCAGAAGATGACCTTCGTTCCGACGGGGCGGGATGCCCGCGCGAGGCAAGGGTGCGCTCCTCCCTCTCGCCCGTCGCGCTCAGCCGGAACGACGGCGACTTGATGGACTGTGTTTACAATGTCCTACGGCCGGTTCAGGGGAACGCCGGGTCGTCGAGAAATCAGAGGTAGCCGGTGCCGTTTCGTACGAAAGCCACCTTGCAGGCGTGGCTGGATGAGTACGCCGCAAGCGGTGCCGGCGGCGGCCGGATCGCGTTCGTAGCGGATCAGGAGCCCGTCGACGGCATCGACAGCGGGCTGGTGATCTTTCCCCTGGCGAACGCGACGACATCGGTGTATCTCGCCCCGATCGCCGTAGGTGCCCCGGACTGGCGCGTCACCTTCGAGGCCCAGCCCGAGATCACAGAACTCTCGCCCCAGTCCGTTCAAGACCTCTGCCGCGAGCTTCTGCACGCCGCCGATCTCTGCGCGTTTCTGCAGCGGAAGTCGATCGAGCACGTCGCGGAGTCGGCGGCGGACGCGCGGGATGATCTCGGCGGCAGTCCCGTCGACGCCGGCTGACTCCCCGAGGGCATCGCGGGGCGGAGGGTCGCGGGGGCGGCAGGGGCAAGAGCGGCGGGATGCCGGACCCCTTGCGGTTCGACACCCCACCCCTGCAGCGCCTACGGCGCACATCAGTCGAGGCAGGCAATGAACCCGACCGTACGCGCTACTCGCACCGCACAGCCGACCCTAGGTCAGTGCGGTGGGTCAGCGGAACCCCATCCGACCCATAGGCCGCAGCGCGGGCGGCGCGGCTCATGCTCGAGCGATCGCGGCCACCCCGGACGAGCGCGACGACGGCGACCACGGCTGCCGCGACCCGCATGAGGTCGATCAGCGCCGCGGCGGTGGGGTGAGCGGCATCCGCGGGTCCCGCTCGAGCTCGGAAACCTCCAGCGTCGCGCTCGCGTATCCCGGCCGACGCCTCAGCGCCTCGGCGCCGCCGTCGACCCGCGGTCGACCAGCTCGAACGGCAGGGTGCCGAGGCCACGGCCCGGCTCGGCGCCGTCGAGCGCCACCAGCACGGCCTCGGCCGCGCGCTCGCCCTGACCCCGAGCGAATTGATCCACGGTGGTCAGCGAGAACCAACGGCCGAGTTCGTGGCCGTCCACCCCGACGATCGACACGTCTTCGGGAACGCGCAGGCCGAGCTCGCGCGCGGCGAGGATCGCCCCGATCGCCATCTCGTCCGACGCGGCGAACAGCGCGGTCGGCGGGTTCTCGGCGGTCAGGGCGCGGGTTGCCGCGGCGGAGCCGCCCTCGATCGTGAAGTCGGCGGGCTCGACCACAGTGTGGGCGATGCCCGCTGCTGCCAGCCGCTCGAGAAACCCTCGGCGGCGCAGTCCCGGCACCGTCGAGCCCGCGGCGGTGACGGGGTCCGCCCCGATGTGCGCGAGGCGGCGGTGGCCGAGAGCGAGCAGGTGATCCGTCGCCAGGCGTCCCACGGCGAGGTCGTCGACCGTCAGGGTGGTGAGCAGCGGGTTCGGGCCCGCGATCGCGACGATGGGAACTCCCAGACCCCGCAGTGAGGCCGACTCCTCGGCATCCAGTTCGAGGGCGATGGTAATGACCGCGTCGATGCGGCGGCGACGCAGGTGGTCGTCGAACACGCGGCGACGCTCGAGTGGGTCGATGCTCACGCTGTAGAGGGTGATGTCGTAGCCCTCGCGGACGAGGGCGTCGGAGATGCCCGCGAGCACCGTGCTGAAGAACCAGCGGTCGAGGAACGGCACGACCACCCCCACCGCCCGCGCTCGTCCGGTCGCCAGGCTCGACGCGGCCGCCGACACGACGTAGCCGAGCCGGTCGGCCGCAGCGATGACGCGGTCGCGCGTCGCGCTCGAGACGGGCCCGCGCCCGCTCAACGCACGCGAGACCGTGGCCGTCGACACCCCCGCCGCGCGGGCGACGTCGTCGATACCGGCCACGGTCTCGCGATCGATCGATGGATGCCGCGGCCTACGCCGCCGCGATCCAGACGGTCGTGTCGGTCGGCAGGCGCTCGCCGTCGAGGGGGCCGCTCGCGATGAGCACCTCGCCCGCGGGAAGCTCCACCGTCTCGTCGCCGAGGTTCGCGACCACGAGCAGCGAACCGTTGCGGAACGCCACGACGTCGTCGCCGTACTCGTCGAGCCACTCCAGGTGGCCCGCGCCGAGATTGCGGTCACGACGTTCGGCGAGGAGCGACCGGTACAGCGTCAGCGTCGAGGCCGGGTCGTCGACCTGCGCGTCGCGCGCGAGCTCGGCCCACTCGGCCGGCTGGGGCAGCCACGACTCGCCCGTGGTGTTGAAGCCGTAGGCGGGGGCGTCGGCGCTCCACGGAATCGGCACGCGGCAGCCGTCGCGACCGTACCGCTCGCCGTTCGTGCGGAACCACGTGGGGTCCTGGCGCGCGTCGTCGGGCAGATCGATGACCTCGGGAAGGCCGAGCTCCTCGCCCTGGTACAGGTACGACGAACCGGGGAGTGCGAGCATCATCGACGTCGCCGCGCGCGCACGGCGCAGCCCCTTCACGGGGTCGGGCTGGCCGGGGGACTTCGGGCCGATGCCGGCACCCTGCGGGTTCTCGGCCGTCAGTGCGAGACGCGAGGCGTGGCGCACGACGTCGTGGTTCGACAGGACCCAGGTGCTCGGGGCGCCGACCGCGCCGTACTGTGCGAGCGACTCACCGATCACGTCGCGGAGGGCGGCGGCATCCCACTTCGTCTCGAGGTAGTGGAAGTTGAACGCCTGGTGCATCTCGTCGGGACGCACCCACAGGGCGGTCTGCTCGACGGTCGGCAGCCACGCCTCGGCGCACAGGGCGCGGTCGCCGTCGTACGCGGCGAGCACCTCGTGCCATTCGCGCCACACATCGTGCACGCCGGGCTGACCCCAGTAGGGCACTTCTTCGGCGTCGCCGCCCATCGAGCCGCCCTCGGGGTCGGGCGTGAAGTCGGGCAGGCCCTCGGCCTTGATGAGGCCGTGCGCGACGTCGACGCGGAAGCCGTCGACTCCGCGATCGAGCCAGAAGCGCAGGATGTCGCGGAACTCCGCACGCACCTCTTCATTGGTCCAGTCGAAGTCGGGCTGGCTCTCGTCGAAGATGTGCAGGTACCACTGGCCGGGGGTGCCGTCTGCCTCGGTGATGCGCTTCCACATGCCGCCGCCGAAGACGCTCTCCCAGTTGTTCGGGGGCAGTTCGCCGTTCTCGCCCTTGCCGGCGCGGAAGATGTACCGCGCCCGCTCGGGGCTGCCGGGGGCGGCCTTCAGGGCCTCTTGGAACCACACGTGCTGATCGCTGGAGTGGTTCGGCACGAGGTCGACGATGACCCGGATGCCGCGCACGTGCGCACCCGCGAGCATCGCGTCGAAGTCAGCCAGGGTGCCGAAGATCGGGTCGACGTCGCGGTAGTCGGCGACGTCGTACCCCGCGTCCTTCTGCGGCGAGGTCTGGAAGGGGCTGAGCCAGATGGCATCCACCCCCAGGTCTTTCAAGTCGTCGAGGTGCGCGGTGACGCCGGGCAGATCGCCGAGGCCGTCACCCGACGCGTCGGCGAACGAGCGGGGGTAGATCTGGTAGATGACGGCGGTGCGCCACCACTCGGAGCCGGGCGCGGAGACGAGGTCGGCCTGCGCCTCTTCCTGCGTGAAAGTCATGGTGTCCACGTTAGTGGAAGCGCTTGCATCGTGGTCAAGTGGGCGGCGGGTGAATCCCGCCGGGCGTAGCCGGGGGGGGGTGAGGGTGGTTCTGGCCGAGGCCCGGGCGGCCCGCGCCTGGGGGCGTGAAAACTGTTCGAGTGTCCAGAACACCCGGACGAAATCTCGAAATGTCCGGGTGTCTTGGACACTCGATGCATCGGGCGAGCGCCCGCCGTGCGCTCGCGCCGGCGAGCCCGCCCCGGCGAGCCCCGCCTCGCGGGCGCCGCGATTAGGCTGGGGCGGTGCCCGACGCCTCCGACCTTGCCCGCGCTGAATCGCTCATCACGAGCATCCCCGACTATCCGAAGCCCGGGATCGTGTTCCGCGACATCACGCCGCTGCTCGCCGACGCCGCGGCCTTGCGCGTCGTCGTCGAGGCCCTGATCGAGCCCTTCGCCGGACGCTTCGACGCCGTCGCCGGAGTCGAGGCTCGCGGGTTCCTGCTCGCCGGGGCCGCCGCCATCGTCGCGAACGTGGGCCTCATGCCCATCCGCAAGGCCGGCAAGCTGCCCCGCCCCGCGGCGAGTGTCTCGTACGACCTCGAGTACGGCTCGGCGCGGATCGAGATGCACGACGACGCCGCAGCCGGCGCTCGCGTGCTCCTGCTCGACGACGTTCTCGCCACCGGTGGAACCCTCGGCGCGGGCCGCGAGCTGCTCGAGGCCGTGGGCAGCGAGGTCGTCGGTATCGCGACGCTGCTCGAGATCGACGGCCTGGGCGGCCGCGAGGCGCTCGGCGGCGACCTGCACTCGGTCTTCCACGTCTGACGCGGCGCTTCGCGCGCTGATCGACGGGGCGCCCGAGCGAACTGAACGTCGACGTCCCGGCCAGCGGCGGGGTGCACGTCGGTGAACCACGACGGCCCCGGAGGGCCGATCCCGACTCACGCGGGCGTGCGCACCGCCGCGAACTTGTTGCGGCGTCGCAACGCGAAGCCCAGGCGCTCGTAGGCGGCGATCGCGCCGACGTTGGCGGCGGCGGCGTGCATCATCGCGCGATCCCCGCGCTGCTGGATGTGGAAGGCGACGTCGAGCACCAGCCGCGAGGCGAGGCCCTGGCGACGGTGGTCGGCGTCGACGGCCACGGCGCTGATCTCGGTCCAGCCCGTGGGGTGCAGGCGTTCGCCGGCCATCGCCACGAGACGTCCGTCGCGACGGATGCCGATGTACCGACCGAGCTCGTAGGTGCGGGGCCGGAACGGGCCGGGCTGATTGCGCGCGACGATGTCGATCATCTCGGCCGCATCAGCCGCACTCAGCTCGACGGCCTCGTCGTCGGGGCGGGTGCGCAGGGTGTCGGTCTCGACGAGCTGGACTCCCTCGCCGCCGCCGACCCATTGCCAGTCCGCGGGGATCTCGCCCTCGAAGCCGGAGAGCCCCACGTCGGCGCCGGGTCCGACGAGCTCGCGGAGGGCGTCCCACACGTCCGGGTCGTCCCACGTGCGCACGGCCACGAAGGGGGCGACGTCTTCGGGGTAGCGCTTGACCAGATCGCCGCCGACCGCGAAATGCGCGTGCGGTCCCGCGAGCGAATGCCACGCCGCTTTGTCGAGCACCGTGGCGTCGGCGTGCGGGACGGGGAGCGGGAGGGCGGAGGTGGTGGTCATGGGCATCCGTTCTGGGGGAGGTGCGACGGGGCGCACGTAAGACAACAGCGTCGACCGCTTCGCATTCCGCGGCGCGTCAGCGCACGCCGGCTCGGGCCCGCGCCGCGAGGGCGACGGAGACGGCACCGGCGATCCGATCGGTCTGTCGCAGCGACAGGGCATCGGAGCGGGGGCGAGTGAAGGCCCCGGCCTCCATCGACGAGGTGAAGGGACCGATCGCGAACATCGCCGCACGGGGCTGCCCGTCGCGACCGATCACGCGACCGTCGGCGTCGACGTCGATGCGCCCGAGCGAGCCGGTGAACGACTCGTCCGAGACGTGCACTTCGCGTCCGTGGCGACTCGCGAGCTCGCGCAGCACCGGGTTCTCGCTCGCCGACGCGGTCGCGGCGGGGAGCCACGCGTCGAGGAGCGCGCGAGCGCTCACCTCGCCCGCGGTCCGCGGCGACGACGCCACGAAGCCTCGTTCGGCCTCGACGCGCACCGAGATGTCGGGTCCGAGAAACCGCACGATCCCGGCCTCAGCCAGGGCGAGGAACTCCTCCAGCCGGTGCGCCGGCGGCCCCGAGGCGACGTAGCTGAAGAACGCGTGCCAGGTCACGGGCAGATCGACAGCGCGCGAGCGGGCGCTCCACCGCTCGGTCGGGATGTCGGCGAGCCCGAGGAACGACGACAGGATCGTCAGGAACAGCGCCTGAGCGGCGCTGCGGTCCTGGCTCGTGCGCAGCTGCAGGTCGTCGACGATGTGCCGGCGCACCCGCTCGTGCACGTCTAGGGCGCCGCTGAACGTCTCATCGCCCAACGGCACGTCGAGCGTGCGCAGGTCGAAGCGGTCGAGGGGGTCGGGGACCACCTCGGCGGCGGCCAGCCGGAGCGCCGAGGTGTCGGCATCCACCTCCCGAAGGGTCTCTCGGAACACCTCCCACGTCGTCGTCACGCGTTCGGGGTGGCCCGTGAAGAGCTCGCGGTAGTGCCCCCACACGAGCTCGCGCGCGATGAGGGGCCAGACGTCGTCGAGGAAGTCGACGGTGCCCGGTCGCGCGAGTAGCTCGGCGACCGCGGCCGGGGTCAGGATCTCGCGCACGGGTGTTTCGCCCTGCAACCGCGACGACACCTTCGAGCGGTAGGGCACCCCCCGGCGGGAGCCGAGGTGCAGGCGCGGCTCGAGGCCCGACGGCTCGTAGCGCAGGTTGCCGGTCGTATCGGTGACGAAGCGTCCGCCCCGACCCGCGGTCAGCAGCACCACGGCGTCGACCGCGGCCAGGCCCATCCCCCGGACGATCACGTCGTCGCCGGGGGCGAGCACGCTGAGGTCGGCGTCGGCGGTGAACGCCGGGGGGAGGTAGGTCAGCCCGGCGCTCGCAGCGGCTTCGCGCAACGACACCGCCTCGCCCTCGGGCTCGCGCGCGTTGTGCCCCATCGCGTAGACGAGCACGTCGGCGGACAGGCGGATGCCGTCGGCGAGGGCGACCTCGTACCCGTCGGCGGTGTCGTCGACCCATTGCACGACGCCCTCGTGCCACCGCACCTCGACCCCGGGCGGGGCGATGGCGACCGTGCGACGCCAGAACCAGTCGAGGTAGGCGCTCTGCAGACGCCGCGTGGGAAAGGAGTCCGGGCGCAGGCCCTGCAGCTCGAAACGCAGCTCGGGATCGTCGATCGTCACGTCGGGGAGCGTTCCCGCGCGTACCCGCTCGGCCCACTCGATGAGCGAGGGGCCCGAGCGGATCGGTCCCGAGATCGTGCAGGACTCGTCGGTGAAGACGGTCACGTCGCGTGCCATCGAGTTGAGCTTGAGCAGCGGCGACTGCTCGCGTCGCCAGATGCGGCCCGCCCCCGGCGGGTACGGGTCGACGAGGGTGATGCGCAGCGGCACCGGGGAGCGTCGGGCGAGCAGCCGCTCGACGAGCATGACCGCACGAGGCCCCGCCCCGACGATCACGAGGTCGGTCATCGCGGCCCGACGCCCGCGTGAACCGGCGGGAGACCCAGCAGGTCGTGCAGCGTCGCCCCCTCGTCGTACGAGCGGCGGTACGACCCGCGCTCCTGCAGCAGGGGCACCACCTTGTCGACGAACTCGTCGAGGCCGTGCGGGGTGACGTGTCCGACCACGGTGAACCCGTCGGTCGCGCGCTCCTGCACGTAGCGGTCGATCTCGGATGCCACGTGCTCCGGCGTGCCGACGAAGGTGTGCTTCGCGGTCAGGCGGATGACGAGCTCGCGGATGCTGAGGTTCTCGGCCCTCGCCTGCTCGCGCAGCTGACCGACCCGGGCGCGGATCGCGGCGTGCCGCCCGGCGAAGCCCTGCGCCGTCTCGACCCCCGTGTCGGGCTCGAGGTCGGGCAGCGGCCCGTCGGCGTCGTACCCGCTGAGGTCGCGGTTCCAGATCTGCTCGAGGTAGGTGATCGCGGTCTGCGGGCGCACCTGGGCGAGGGCGATCTCGCGCGAGCGCTCGCGGGCCTCGTCGGCGGTGTCGCCGAGCACGAAGGTCGCCGCGGGCAGGATCTTCAGCGAGTCCTCGTCGCGGCCGTTCGCCGCCAGGCGCCCCTTCACGTCGCGATAGAACTGCTGCGCGTCGTCGAAGGCGGTGTGCAGCGAGAAGATGACGTCGGCGTGGGCGGTGGCGAAGTCGCGGCCGTCGGGGGAGTCCCCGGCCTGCACGATCACGGGCCGCCCCTGCGGGGAGCGCGGCACGTCGAACACGGCGTCGACGTCGAACAGGCGGCTCTCGTGCCGCACCCGAGCGATGGCGTCGTCGCGCAGGAACCGACCCGTCTCGGCATCCGCCACGATGGCGTCGTCGCCCCACGATGCCCACAGCGCCTTCGACAGCGCCGCGAACTCCGAGGCTCGCACGTACCGGTCGGCGTGGTCGAGGTAGCCGCCGCGGCGGAAGTTCGCCCCGTGGAACGCGTCGGAGCTCGTCACGGCGTTCCACCCCGCCCGCCCGTTCGACAGCAGGTCGAGCGTGCCGAGTTGGCGCGCGAGTTCGTACGGCTCGTTGAAGGTCGTGTTGAGCGTGCCGACGAGGCCGATGTGCTCGGTCACCGCGGCCAGGGCGGTGAGGATCGCGAGCGTGTTCGGCCGGCCCGCCACGTCGAGGTCGTGCAGCTGCCCGCGGTGTTCGCGCAGCCGCAGGCCCTCGGCGAGGAAGAGGTAGTCGAAGAAACCGCGCTCGGCCGTGCGGGCGAAGTGCTCGAACGACGAGAAGTCGATCTGGCTGCCGGCCGCGGGGTCGGTCCACACGGTGGTGTTGTTCACGCCCGGGAAGTGCGCGGCGAGATGGATCTGACGGCGGGTCATGCGCCGACCTCCTGACGGGCGTATCGACTGGCGAGGCGGGGGAGCCCGAGGCGCTCGCGCAGGGTGGCAGAGCCGTCGTCGGTGAACAGGATGCCGGCGGACGCCGCGCGCGGCACGACCCGGTCGGCGATCGCGTCGAGGTCGGCCGGCAGGCGGGCGGGGCGCAGGCGGATCCCGTCGACGCCCGCGGCGGCCAGGGCCGCGATCTCGTCGACCACGTCGTCGGGGGTGCCCACGACCACGCGGGCATCGGTGGCGAGCGGGGCGCGCTCCTGCAGGCGGCTCCAGACGGCGGCGGCCTTCTCGCGCGTCTGCTCCACCAGTACGAGCAGGTCGGCGAAGACGCGGAGGGGCTCCTCGCGGACGACGACGTCGAGCTCGTCCCGGATGCCGCTGACCGCGGCGGCGTCCGCGGGGGTGATGAAGACGAGATCGGCGTGCTCCGCGGCGAACCGATAGGGCACCGTCTGGTGCGCGAGCGCGGTGATGAGGGGTGGGCCCTGCGGAGAGCGCGGCACGATCGAGGCGCCCGTGATCGAGAAGAACTCGCCGTCGAAGGCGACGTTGTGCACGCGCTCGCGATCGAGGAACTTCCCCGACTCGAGGTCGCGCACGATCGCCTCGTCCTCCCACGAGTCGGCGAGCAGGCGCACGACGTCGGCGACGTCTCCGGCCTCGCGGAACGCGGCGAGCAGGGCGGGGTCGTCTTCGACGCGACCGGATGCCGGGAGCCCCGTGGGTCCGTCGGTTCGGCGCCCGAAGTTCGAACGCTCCGCCGCAGTGGAACCCGCCACGAGCCGGACGCCGGCACGGCCGCGACTCACGTGGTCGAGCGTCTGCAGGCCGGTGGCGAGATGGAAGGGCTCGGGGTGAGCCGTGGTCGCCGTGGGGACGAGACCGATCCGGCGCGTGGCCGGGGCCAGGAACGACGCCAACAGCACGGCGTCGAGACGGCCGCGGGCGCGGTCGCGGCGGGTCTCGGCATCCGGTTCGAAGGAGCGACCGCCCAGGCTCAGTGCGTCCTCGATCGTCGCCAGGACGAGCCCCGCGCCGTCGGCCGTGCGGGCGAGCTCACGCCAGTACGCGGCGGAGGTCAGCTCGGTGGGCCGGGCCGTGGGCTCGCGCCACGCGGCCGGGTGCCAGCCGGCACCGTCCAGGGCGACGGCGAGGTGGATGCGGTCCGGCATCGGGGGCTCCTTCTGTCAGTCGAGGTGCTGATCACCCTCTCTCCGGAGCACGGCGGGTCTCAATCCGTGACGTCATACAACGCCTCGGGGCGTCACGGAGGGGCATGAGTCCGGGGCTTCGCCCTGCGTGGAACATCGCCCTCACGGGTTGAGGCGTCTTGAGCGCCCCATCGATAGCGCGCATCACGGCAGATGCGCAGGCTTCTGACCCGAAACCCGAGCCGGCCTACGGGCGCTCGGCTACGACCGTGGTGACGTCTTCCATCGCTCGCACCCAGTCCGAAGTGCTGCGGCTGCGCAGTTCGATGAGGTCGAGTGTGCGCGCAAGATCATCGAGAAGATTTCGCGTGAAGACGGGCTCGTGGTGGGCGAGTCGGTTACGGAGGTGACGAAGGACGTCGAGATCTTGGTAGATGCGATTTCGCAGGCTGGCCGCGGGCATCGGCGACGCGTACGGGAACGCCCACGCGATGTGGGGCTCCCAGAGGCGGACATCGTTGCGACTTGTGGAGAGCTTCTGCCAGAACACGAACTTCAGTTCTGCGATGACCTTTCCCGTCGTCGGATTGGAGCCGCGTGTGTTCAGCAGGTCGCGTCGCGGGTTGTAGCGACCCGTGTTCGGCAAACTGGCCGCGAAGGTCGGGTTCCAAGGCCACTGCGGACCGTACAGGCGCTCCAGCACAGCCGCGGCCGCGTTCCGTGTCGAAATCTCAGCGAAGTGCGCGGGGAGCATCAGGGCTGCGGATACCCGAGCATTCCAGCCGTAGAGGTCGACGGCCTTGGCCGTGTCTCCGCCGGCTGCGGCGATATAAGTGCCAGAGCGTGGCGCGCTGAGCGTCGCGCGGATCTCGACCTCGTCAGGCGGAGTGGCAGCAGGCATCTTGCGAATGTAGAATAGGGCTCACTAGTCGCGGGACTTGCGGGCTTCGGCCTCCCCCCGCGGACATACGAAGTTCCAAGGCCCCGTCATCTGACGGGGCCTTCTTCGTCGATGGGACTCCTGCGGCCTGTCCGCGGGTGAGGGTCATCGACCAAAAGTGTGTATGGGTCGGGCGTGTCAGCTCCGGCCCTCGCCGTGGGCGGTCAGTCGCCCGTCGGCGCCCAGCCCAGCAACGGCCCGAGCCGCCCCGCGATGTCTTCGAGGATCTGCACGTAGTCGTCGGGAGCGAGGTCGAAGGGGAGGGCGAAGGCCACCTCGTCGATCTCGGGAAACGATCGCGACGACAGCAGGCGCTCGGCGATCTGCTCCGAGGTGCCGACGAGGTCCTCCGCGAACAGCAGCCCGCGCGGACCCTGAGGGATGCCGACGCGCCTGCGCCGCGACTCGGCGTAGGCCTCGTACCGCCGACGCTGCTCGGGCGTGGCCGTGTCGGTGGGCACGACGACCAGCCCCTGCGACACGGGGGCGTTCTCGCCGTCGGTATGCGTGTCGCGGTAGAGCCGGATCTGCGCGTGCTGCTCGATGTCGAAGTCGGTCGAGGTCGTCGACTGGATGACGCTGCTGGTCAGCAGGTGGAAGCCGTTCTCGGCCGCCCAGGTCGTGGAGGTCGGGCTGCCCGCGCCGTACCAGAGTCGATCGGCCAGCCCCACCGCGTGCGGTTCGACCCGTTCGGAGTACTCCTCGATGCCCTCCGTCCCCGAGAACGGGCTGGCCTGCTCCCCGGAGAGGAAGCGGCGCAGGCGCGAAAGGCGCTCGTAACCGAAGTCCTCGCGGTCGGCGGTGTCGGGGTAGAGGGCGGAGGCGATCTCGTCGAGACGACGCGGAGGGCCCACCGAGAAGCCGGGTTCGAGGCGCCCCCCGCTGAGCACGTCGACGGTCGCCAGGTCCTCGGCGAGGCGCAGGGGGTTCTCCCACCCGAGCGGGATGACGGCCGTGCCCAGCCGGATCCGGCTCGTGCGCTGCGACGCAGCGGCGAGCACCGCGACGGGGGACGAGATGCCGTACTGCAGGTGCCGGTCGCGCAGCCACGCGCTGTCGAAGCCGAGGCGCTCGCCGCGGGCGATGATCGACAGGGTCGTCTCGTGCCCGGCACGCGGGTTCTCGCGGTCGAACAGGCCGATGGTGAGAAAGCCGAGGGAGCGGAGGGGGCGCGTCACACCGTCACGGTACTGGCGAGTGCACGGGAAGGGGCGATGGGCGTCATCCGCCGTCACGACGGGTCGGTGCGCGAGGGCCTCGGGCGATACTGGCGTGATGACGGCTCTGTACGCGACCTGGACCATCGAGAACGTCGCGTGGACCGATCACCGCGCGCTCGCGCTTCGCGAGGCGATGGATGCCGAGATCTCACCGCGCTACGCCGGGGTCTTCGCCGCGTTCGACGAGGTGACGGCGGCCGCTCTCGCCGAGGACTTCGCTCTCGACCCCGCCACGGTCGTGGAGGTCGCGCTGGTGCTCGACGCCGACGGCCGCGCAGTCGGTCACGCCGCCCTGCGCGCCCTCGGCGACGAGCTCGAGGTCAAGCGCGTGTACGTCGACCCCCGGGCGCGGGGGCGCGGAGCCAGCCGTGCGCTGATGACCGAGCTCGAGCGTCTCGCCGTCGCCCGCGGGGCGTCTCGGCTCATCCTGCAGACGGGCGACCGGCAACCCGAGGCCATCGCGCTCTACGAGCGCATCGGTTACGCGCCGATCGCGGTCTTCGAGCCGTACACGCGCTTCGCGGGGTCGCGGTGCTTCGCCAAGCTCCTCGGCGCATGAGCGTGGAACAGCTTGACGTCGCCGTCATCGGCGCCGGCGCCATGGGGGCCGCCACGGCCTGGCATCTCGCGCGCGCAGGGAAAGAAGTCGCGGTCTTCGAGCAGTTCGAGCCCGGACACGTGCGCGGCGCTTCGCACGGAGCCTCGCGCAACTTCAACGTCGCCTACGTCGAGCCGTCGTATCTCGCCTGGCTGCGCGACGCCGAGGTGCTGTGGCGCGAGCTCGAGGCCGAGGCCGATCGGCCGTTGCTGACGACGACCGGCATCGTGACGCACGGCCCCGGTGTCGATCACGTCGCCACCTCGGCCGCCATCTCGGCGGGCGGTTTCGCGGCCGAGGTCCTCGACCCCTCCGAGGCGGCGGCGCGATGGCCCGGTCTCCGCTTCGACGGACCGGTCCTGCACAATGCCGGTGCGGGGCGAGTGGATGCCAACGCCTCGGTCGCCGCCTTCCTCTCGGGCGCGGCACGGGCCGGTGCCCAGATGCGATGGAACAGCGCCGTGAGCGACATCGAGGTGCGCGGCGACGACGACGTGCGGTTCAGCGTGACGGATGCCGAGGGATGCCGCCGCGTGCGCGCTCGACGCCTCGTGTGCACGGCCGGCGCCTGGACGGCGAAGACGCTCGGCGGGGTGGCCGGGGTGACCCTGCCCGCCCTGCGCGTCACTCAGGAGCAGCCCGCGCATTTCCGCCCCGTCGACGGGGCGCCGCACTGGCCGGGCTTCAACCACCACCCCGCGGCGTCCGACCCGGCGACGTCGTGGTTCCTCGCGCCCGTCTACGGCATGCTCACCCCGGGGCAGGGAGTCAAGGCCGGGTGGCACGCCGCAGGCCCCGAGACCGACCCGGACCGCCGCAGCTTCCTTCCCGACCGTGAGCTGACCGCAGCGCTCGTCCGCTACGCCGCGGAGTGGATTCCGGGGGTGGATGCCGCGGCCTTCGCCGAGATCACCTGCACCTACACCTCGACCGTCGATGCTCGCTTCGTCCTCGACCGGATGGGCCCGATCGTGGTGGGGGCGGGCTTCTCGGGCCACGGCTTCAAGTTCACGCCCGTGGTCGGGCGGACTCTCGCCGCGCTCGCTGCGGGCTGAGCCCGGGCCGGTGGTTCGGGGCGTGAGAGGTGCACCGGGGCGGACGGTGACCGCCCCGGTGCGCGGATCGCGCCCCGAACGGCGCGGGAAGGGGTGGGCGTCAGAGGTCGTATGCGAAAGCGCGCAGGTCGAGCCAGCGGCCGGGTTCGACCTCGACGGGGGCTTCGCGCTCGGTCAGCCGGCGGAAGCCCAGCTTGAGGTAGAGCGCGTGCGCGCCGAGCATCTCGGGGCCGCTGTTCATCACCACGCGGGTCGCCCCTCGCTCTCGCGCGAGCGTCAGCACGTGCCGCGTGAGCAGTTCGCCGACGCCGCGTCCGCGAGCCGCGGGCGCCACGGCCAGCTGGCGGAAGTCGAGCTCCCCCTCCCGGGCCAAGGGGGACAGGCGCTCTCCGCGACGGGGCGTCCACACCGTGCCGACGATCTCGGCGCCGTCCACCGCGACCCACACCTCGCCCTGGGCCACTCGGCCGTCGACGTCGGCGAGTGAGGCGAGGTACGCCTCCGACAGCCCCTCGTAGCTGGCGCTGTAGGCCTCGGCCGTGATCCGGCCCGCCTCCGCGTATTCGTGCGGGTCGACGAGCCGGACGGTGAGGGTGGGGGTCATGGCATCCATTCTTCTCCGGTGGACGTGCGGCACGGCCCGGTCGGGCACGACCGGGCCGTGCGCGGGGGTCAGGACTTCGGGAGTCCCGGCGGGTTGATCTGAGAGGTGGAGATGCCCTCGGAGTCGAGGTTCCACGCCGTCAGCACCTCGGCGTACTTTCCGCTCTGGATGAGGTCGTTCAGCACGATCTGCACCGGCCCGACGAGACCGTTGCCCTTCTTGGTGCCGGCGGCGATGTCGGCCTGGAGCGGGTATCCGCCCGGGACCACGCCCACGACCTTCGTCTCGCCCGTGTCGCGCGCAGCCCATGCCGCGGTGGCGTTGGGGCCGAACGTCGCATCGACGCGACCCGACAGCAGGGCGAGGGTGGCGGCGGCGTTGTCGTCGTAGTACTGCAGATCGGCGGGGGCCTTACCGGCGGCGGCGAGCTCGGCGTTCCAGTTCAGCAGCACCTTCTCTTGGTTGGTGCCCGAGCCGACCACGATCTTCAGCCCCGAGATGTCATCGGCGGTCTCGATCTTGTCGATCGTGCTGTCGGAACGGACCGCGAAGCCCAGCAGATCCTGCCGGTAGCTCGCGAAGTCGTAGAGCTCTTTGCGCTCTTCGGTCACGGTGACGTTGGCGGTGATGAGGTCGTACTTTCCCGACTGGATGCCGAGGGGCCAGTCCGCCCACGCGACGACGACCGGGTTGTACTCGAGGCCGAGACCCTCGGCGATCAGCGAGCCGATGTTGGGTTCGGTTCCCGACGGCAGCGTCTCGCCCTCGGGCACGTAGCTGAGCGGCGGCACGAAGGCGCCGACGGCGACGGTCAGCTTGCCCGGCTCGATGGGGGTGAAGCCGCTCGCCTTCAGCGCCGCGACGGCTGCGGGGACGGCGTCGGTGTGCACCCACTCCGCGGGGGCGTTCGTGGCGGATGCCGAGGGGTCGGGCGCCGCAGCGGCTTCGACCGGGCGGTTGATGCCGACCGCGATGCCGACGCCGACGACGGCGACCACCGCAGCGGCGATCGCGCCGATCGTGAGGGACTGTTTCTTGCTGAGAGCCATGCTGTATCTCCTGGTGTGGGTAGGGGTGTGGTCGGGGAGCGGTGGCTGAGCCTGTCGAAGCCTCCGCGGGGTGCGCGGCGTCAGCCGAGCACTTTCGCGAGGAACTCGCGGGTGCGCGGGTGCTGCGGACGGGAGAGCACCTCGTCGGGCGTTCCCTGCTCGACGATCCGGCCGCGATCGAGGAACACCACGCGGTCGGCGACCTCGCGGGCGAAGCCGATCTCGTGCGTGACGATGACGAGGGTCGTGCCGAGCTGCGCCAGACCGCGGATGACGTCGAGCACCTCGCCGACGAGTTCGGGATCGAGGGCGCTCGTCGGCTCGTCGAACAGCAGCACCTTGGGCTGCAGCGCGAGGGCACGAGCGATCGCGACGCGCTGTTGCTGGCCGCCCGACAGCTGGCGCGGGTACGCGTCGGCTTTCTCGGCGAGACCCACCCTCTCGAGTAGACCGAGGGCGAGACGACGGGCATCCTCCTTGCCCAGGCGCGCGAGCGCGAGCGGCGCCTCGGTGATGTTCTCGAGGGCCGTGAGGTGCGGGAACAGGTGGAAGTTCTGGAAGACGATCCCCACCTGCGTCCGCCGCTGCAGGATCTCGCGCTCGCGCAACTCGTGGAGCTTGCCGTGACGCAGCTCGTAGCCGATGAACTCCCCGTCGACGGTGACCGAGCCGGCATCCACCGTCTCGAGGTGGTTTATGGTGCGCAGGAGCGTCGACTTGCCCGATCCGCTGGGGCCGAGGAGGGCGACGACCTCGCCGGGGTGGACGGTGAGGTCGATGCCCTTCAGCACCTCGACGCCGTGGAACGCCTTATGCACGTTGTGGATCTCGACGAGTCCGCTCGTGGCGGTGGCGGCGGTCATGCGTGGCCGCCCTTCGACGTCACGACGGCACCGGCTGCACGCGGTGAGTCGCTGGGTGAGGACGCCGGGCCCGCGGCATCCCTTCCGCCCGGCGGGGCCGGAGGGTCACCCAAGCGCGCCCACTGCACGCTCACCCACGTGCGCGCCCGCTGCACCGGCGTCGGCGGCAGGGCCCGTGCGGATCCCCGGGCGTAGTACCGCTCGATGTAGTACTGCGCGACGCTGAGGATCGTCGTGATGAGGGTGTACCAGACGACCGCGACGAGCAGCAGTGGGATGACGCGGCTGTTGCGGTTGTAGATCACCTGCACGGCGTAGAACAGCTCGGGGATCGCGATGACGAACACGACCGACGCGCCCTTGACCAGACCGATGACCTCGTTCGTGGCGTTCGGGACGATCGAGCGCATCGCCTGCGGCAGGATGATGCGGAAAAGCCGACGGGATGCCGGGATGCCGAGCGCCGCGGCCGCCTCGTGCTGACCGGGGTCGACCGAGACGAGCCCGCCGCGGATGATCTCGGCCGAGTACGCCGCCTGGTGCAGACCCAGGCCCAGGATCGCGGCGGCGAAGGCGCTGACGAGCTGGACGGTGGGGAACTCCACGATCCAGAAGTCGGTCGTGAACGGCGTCCCCAGGCCCAGGGTCGGGTAGAGGTATCCGAGGTTGTACCAGACGATGATCTGCACGACGAGGGGCACCGAGCGGAAGAACCAGATGTAGCCCCACGCCACCGCGCTCAGCAGGGGGGACGCCGACAAGCGGCCCAGGGCCAGCAGCGTGCCCAGCGAGAAGCCGACGACGGCCGAGATCGCCGTGAGCGAGAGCGTGTACCCGATGCCGATCAGCACGGGCTCCGAGAAGAAGTACTGCGCGAACGTGCCCCACATGTACCGGTCGTTGGTGACGAGGCTCCACGCGAACTGCGCGACGACGAACAGCAGCAGCGCGCTGAGGATCCATCGCCACCAGTGGCGGGTGGGGACGACGGTGACGGTGCCCAGGTCGACCCTTCCGTCGGGCGGTGTCGTCGTCGGGCGGGCGGTGGGTGCCGGCGCGGTGGTGGTCATGGCGTGCTCCTCGGATTCCCCGCCGGAGCGGGGGCCCCGGGGGTGACCGACACGCTAGATCGCCCTCGGGAGGTCCTGCGAGGCGTCGTTTCACACGTCGAAACGACAGGTCACCGGCCGAAACACGACGCCACGCGGGGCCATATGAGAAAGGCCCGCGCGTCGGTGGGTTACGGCTGAGGGGTGCGACTCGGCGCGTAGCCGAAGTGCTGCCGGTAGGCGAGCGCGTGCCAAACTCCGGAGAAAGTCGAGTACGTCCGACCCTGGGGCCCAAACAACGCGCCAGCCGCGTGCGCCACCGGCGATTTGTCAGGAGTTCGGCCCGCGCGCTGTCGGGCCCGTCGTAGGAGTGCCGCCTCGCCCTCAGGCGTCGCGGAGGATCCGCGCCGTCACACGCGTCCCGAAATACACCGCGTCCACGGGGACGCGCTCGTCGGCGGCATGGAACTGCCCGTACACGTCGAAGTCGGCGGGCACCCGCAGCGGGACGAACCCGTACCCACGGATGCCTAGTCGGGCCAGGTGCTTGTTGTCGGTACTGGCCGGCAGAAGATAGGGCACGACCGTTCCGCCCGCGTCCTCCGCCGTCACGGCATCCTGAAGCACGTCGAGCAGCGGCGCGTCGACGGGCGACTCGATGGCCGGGATGTCTCGCGCCCACGCGACCTCGATGTCGTCGCCGACGACATCCGCGAGCTGCGCTCTGACCGCTTCGGCCTGCCCGGGGACCACGCGGACGTCGAGCGTCGCGCTCGCCGCGGCCGGGATGACGTTGATCTTGCCCCCGGCGGCGAGCACGGTGGGCGACGCTGTGTTGCGCGTGCCCGCGTCGATGACGGATGCCGCGAACCCGAGGCGCGAGAGATCGTCGGTGTCGAGCGGCTTACCGCTCGCCTGCCCGTACACCTCGAGGAAGCGTTCGAGCGTGGCCGTGCGCACGGCGGGGAAGCGGTGCACACCGACCGCCGCGACGGCCTGGGCGAGACGGACTACGGCGTTGTCGCTCGTCGGCCTCGATCCGTGGGCGGCGGATCCGCGGGCGGTGAGTGTCGCGACGGTCACGCCCTTCTCTGCCGTCGCCACGAGGTAGGCGCGGCGGTCATCGGGGAGCGGGATCGAGAATCCGCCCACCTCGCTCAGCGCTTCCGTCGCGCCCTCGAACAGTTCGGGGCGGTTCTCGACGATCCACCGGGCGCCCCACCCGCCGCCGGCCTCCTCGTCGGCGAAGAACGCGAAGATGAGGTCGCGTCGCGGCACGATGCCGTCGCGGCGGAAGGCCCGGGCGATCGCGAGCAGCATCCCCGCGAAGTCCTTCATGTCGACCGCGCCGCGGCCGTACAGCAGGCCGTCGTGGATCTCGGCCCCGAACGGCGGATGCGTCCAGTCCTCCGCCGCAACCGGCACGACGTCGAGGTGGGCGTGGGCGACCAGGGCTCCGGCATCCGGATCCGAACCCGGCAACCGGGCGAGGACACTCGCCCGACCCGGCCGGGGCTCGACGAGGACCGTCTCGTAGCCGACCTCGTCGAGATGCTTCTTCACGTAGAGCGCGGCGCGCGTCTCGCCGTCGCCGATTGTGGCCGCGTCGCCCGTGTTGACGCTGTCGATGCGGATGAGCGCGCGGATGTGCTCGAGTGCTTCGGTCTCGAGCGGGCCGGGCTGCGGTGTTCCGGTCTCGGCAGCCTGGGTCGGCGGCGCGTCCGTCACGGGGTCAGTGCTGGTGGGGGCGGGCGTCGTCGGCGAGCTTGAACGCCAGGCGTCCGTGCGCGTAGCCACCGCCCGCGCGGATGGCGGTCGCGACCCACGCGGCCTCGGCGAGCTCCGCCTCGGTGGCGCCGGCTTTGACGGCGTTCTGCGAGTGACCGTCGATGCAGTACACGCACTGGGTCGTGATGCCGACGGCCAGGGCGATGAGCTCGCGGTACTTCAGCGGGATGGCGCGCCCTTCGGGGGCGAACACGGCCTGATCGAACGCGGCGAACGCGGCCAGGATGTCGGGTGTCTCGGCCTTGTAGACCTTGGTGTACGTCTTGTCGGCGGTGCGATCGAAGTACTCGGACATGGGGCCTCCCGGCGGCGTGAGCGGTGCGGATACGTCGCATCCACGGTGCCACGCGGGGCCGCCCCTACCGGCGGTCGTGCGTCATACGGTGACACACCGGTGCGATCACGGCTGCGGCTTCGGCCACGTGAGGTCGTACCAGCGCAGCTCGTAGCCGGACGGGATCTCGCCGGTCTCGTAGTAACGGAAGAAGATGTCGGTCGCTTCGTCGAGTGCGAAGACCTCGTCGGGATAGACGGTCGCCGAGCAGGTGCCGTCGAAAAAGGGGATACCGACGGAGGGGTCTCCGGCGTGGTCGCCGCCGTGGCCGACGATGTAGTGCCGGTCTTGGCCGTCGTCGTCGATCTTGTGCCATTCGATCGTCATCGCGTCGGAGGTACCGGCGCACTGGAGATACACGGGGCTGCCACCCTGCTTGTGCAGATAGGTCAGGAAATCGTACCCAGAGGGGATCGGTGCCAAGAGAAACGTCGAGCGCTCGCCGGGCATCATTAAGCTCAGCAGCCTCCCCAGTGTTGCCCTCGGAGGCCTCACGTCCACCACGAATTCCCCGGAACGCCGAGCATCGACGGTGTAGTAGAACGTCACCTGTCAGCTGGGCTTTCTGGCCGCGAGCGCGAGCATACGGGCTTCCCTAACCGTTGCGCGCTGAGTCGGTAATTGGGAAAGAGAGTGCTGTCGACGGCTGCGGTTTCGGCCAGGTGAGGTCGTACCAGCGCAGCTCGTACGCGGACGGAATCTCGCCGGTCTCGTAATAGTGGAAGAAGATATGGGTCGCTTCGTCGAGTGCGAAGACCTCGTCGGGGTACACGGTGGCCTTGCGTGTGCCGTCGAAGAAGGGGATATTTACGGAGGGCTCCCGGGAGTGGTCGCCGCCGTGGCCGACGATGTAGTGACGGTCTTGACCGTCGTCGTCGTCGATCTTGTGCCATTCGATCGTCATCGCGTCGGAGGTGCCAGCGCATTGCAGGTATCGGGTTTTCGCCCTTGCGGATGTAGCGGGCAAATTTCACGCCGTCCGGAATAGGCCCAAGAATGAAGGTCGATCGTTTTCCTGCGCGGAGCAGGATCAGAAGGTGAGCGATGTCATCCCGGGCTGACCGCAGCCCGCTTCCAAATTCTATGGAGCTGCGATCCATCGTGTAGTAATGGCGCTCGGTCACCGAATTCTCCCCCTCACACTATTGCGGACGTTGATGTACGGGCTCAGGTCCAGAGGCGAGTCACCAGCGCCTCTGCGGCCTCGAACGCGGAACGCGCCGCATCCATCCCCGACGTCGCATCAGCCAAACTCGCATTCATCCGATCGAGAGCGTCCGACCACTGTCGCTGGGCCGTGTCGTAGGCGTTTCTTGCGTCCCCCGTCCATTCGGCTCGTCCGGCGGCGACGGCAGCATCGAGGTCGTCAAGGTGTCGTTCGATGGACGCGGTCGTGTCGCGGAGTGCATCGACGAGCTGTGCGTGTCTGTCGCCGTCGAAACGGATGGTCACGGCTGCGGCTTCGGCCAGGTGAGGTCGTACCAGCGCAGCTCGTACCCGGACGGGATCTCGCCGGTCTCGTAGTAATGGAAAAAGATATCGGTCGCCTCATCGAGTGCGAAGACCTCATCGGGGTACACGGTCGCCGTGCGGGTGCCCTCGAAGAAGGGGATATCGACGGAGGGGTCTCCGGAGTGGTCGCCGCCGTGGCCGACGATGTAGTGACGGTCTTGACCGTCGTCGTCGTCGTCGACCTTGTGCCATTCGATCGTCATAGCCTCCGAGGTGCCGGCGCATTGCAGGTACCGGGTTTTTTCGCCCTTGCGGATGTAGTCGATGAATTTCACTCCGTCGGGAATAGGGCCAAGAATGAAGGTCGATCGCTTTCCTGCGCGGAGCAGGCTGAGGAGGTGAGCGATGTCATCCCGGGCGGGCCTCAGTCCGCTTCCGAATTCCATGGAACTACCATCCATGGTGTAGTAATGAGGCCGCATCACGGCATCTCCTTAACTCTCACCCTGCTGATCAAGATCTTCTCTCCGTTCAACGTGGCCGTAGCGGGACTGTCAGGTGAGATCGATTCATCAAAAATCCGTTGCTGACCTTCGCCTCTCGAATACCTCTCGAAGGCGGAACCGCTTTTGACCTCGACGGCTGTGTAGGACCCATCGGGGTTCTTGTATAACCCATCAAAATAGCGCTTCTGAATGCTGCCTTCGATTGATGAAGCGACTCGTTTCCGCTCTACGGATGAGTTGATTTCGTCCTCGATCTCGTCCAGCCCCTGCTTCTCCTTGTCCACCCACGGCTTGTTGCCTTGCCCATGCGCAAACTGCCCGTAGTCGTCACGACCATCGCCCCGATCGGCCCCAGGCTGCTTCTCCATCAGCATGACACCGGCGCTGCCTGTGGCCTCACCGGCCAGCTTCGAGGCGCCTGCGGCCGCCAACGCGCCGCCGGTCCCCGCGACGGCGAGGCCACCGACCACCGCGGCCCCGCCCGGAACGCTTCCCACCCCGGTCGTTGCCAGCCCTCCACCACCGAGAGCTGTCGCGCCGCCGCCGATCATCATCGCCCCGCCACCCAGGAGCGCGAGGAGTGCGTCAGGGTTCCGCAAGATGGCATTACCGACCGAGGCGGTGCCGTTCACCAGATTCGCCAGGGTGTCCCAGTGGATCTGGCCTTGAACGACGAGCGCTCCCAAGAAGAGCGCGCCGGCCCCTTCCCAAGTGAGTGCTTCCGGCGGCGTGATCGCGGTCATCGCATGCGCGGCGGTGTCGCCCGCGTCTCGAACCTCGGACCGGGCGTAGGCGAGCAGGCTTTGCGCGTCACTTCGGGTTGCTGCGCCGGCGTCTGTATAGAAGGGGACGATGCCTGTCGCGCCCGCCTGGCGTTCTGCCTGCCGGTAGCTCTCGACCCCCGCGGCCGTTTGCGCTTGCGCGACCTGCCACATGGCGATGGCATCGCCCGCCTTCTGCTGTGCCCACCCGAGTACGGTTGCGTATTCATCCAGCGCGTCGGCTGCCGTGGTCAGTGACTCCTCCAGCCGTTGCCATTGCGTGCCCACGTCGGGGAGACGGGCAGCGAAGCCGTCCGCGGCTGCCCCTTCCCAGCCCTCCGGCGAGGGGAGTCTTGTGAGCTGGGCGGCGATGTCTCCCGCAGTACGTGCGCGCTCTCGCCACTGCGATACGAACTCGTCGAGACCGCTCACCGACCCGGGGATGAGGTCGACCGGGTCGGACGTCTGCCCGAGTTCGCTCACCTCTCGACCGTCCCGCCGGGCACCACGAGGTCTTGATCGGTCCTCTCGTACAGGTCGGCACTCTGCCGGAGCCGTTCGACGAGGTGACCGAGGTCCTCGACCGCGCTTCTCCACGCGTCAGCCGTGTCGACCGCAAGGCGCGAGATCGCATTCTCTGCGGCCGCGTGGCCGATGTCGGCCGGACACGTCTCCGTGAACGAGCCCGCGGCGTCGCGCAAATCCTCGAGGCGCGCGGCGCTCGTGCGCAGCGCCTCAGGATCGACGGAGAATCTTGGCACGAGAGCCCCCTCTCGCCGACGAGGGTAATGCTTTGACGGGGCGAGCGCGGTTTTGCTTCGACTTCTCCCAGGGAGATTCACCCGGGTGAAACGCCCCCGGGGGGCGTGCCCCGCGGAGCGAGGAGCCAGCGGTCCTCAGCGCATCACGCTCCCACCGAGCTCGACCGGACTGCCCTCGATGTTGCCGACGATCCCGCGGATCACGCCCGTGCCGTCCTCCCGGCGCAGGCCGTCGTACCAGGCCTGGGTCGCGGCGACGTCGAAGGCGTGCGTCTCATGGGCGCGCTTGCGGGCGCGCAGCACGAGGTCGCCCGCCCGCTCGGTGCGGATGCGCTCGTACCGCTTGAGCGAATCCTCGACGCCGAGGGTGGAGGTGGCGAACACGAGGCCGAGGGCGAAGCTGTCTTCGAGGGCGGAGCAGGCGCCCTGCCCGATGTCGGGGGCGGTGTTGTGCGCCGCGTCCCCGAGGATCGCCACGCGGCCCCGCACCCACGTGTCGAAGGGGTCGATGTCCCAGATCTCCACGCGGTTGAGCGACTCGTCGGGGTCGATGCCGTCGAGCAGCGCCCGCACGCCCGGTGCGCCCCACGGCCCGAAGGCGCGCTCGAGGGCCGTCATCCGGTCTTCGACCACGCCCGAGGGTCCGGGCACATCGACGAAGAAGTAGAAGCGGTCGCCCGCGACGGGCATCACGGCGCAGCGCTTGCCGTCGCCGACGTACGTCGTCCACTGGTCGAGTGGTCCGATGCGCTCGTCGGCCGCGACGAGGCCGTTGTAGTTGACGTAGCCCGAGTAGGTGCGCTCGGGACGGATGCCGGTGGGCTCGGTGACGTAGTCGCGCACGATCGAGCGGGCCCCGTCGGCACCGATCAGCAGGTCGGCCGTGTCGGTGGTGCCGTCGGCGAAGCCGGCGGTGACGGTCTCGCCGTCGTCGGTGACCTCGACCAGCTGCTTGCCGAGGTGGATGATGTCGGAGCCGACGGCATCCATCATCAGCTGCTGCAGGTCGGCGCGGGCGACGGGGTAGGGGCGCTGGCCGGTCTGTTCGGTGACCGGGGCGAGGCTGAAGCGGCACATCTCGTCGCCGGTGTGGCCGTCGTAGTAGGCCATGTCGTCCATGCGGCCGCCGAGGGCGGCCACCTGCGGCCCGAGGCCGAGCCAGTTCAGCACCTTCACGCCGTTCGACCACAGGGACAGCGCCGCGCCGACCGGCTTGTTCTCGCGCATGCGGTCGTAGACGACGACCTCGTGGCCGAGTTTCTGCAGGGCGAGCGCGGCGGAGGTTCCGCCGACGCCCGCGCCGATGACGATGACCTTCATATCGCTCCTCAGCTGCCGCGGTAGGTCGAGTAGGCGAAGGGGCTGAGCAGCAGCGGCACGTGCAGGTGCGGCTCGCCCGAGACGGTGAAAGCGACCGTGACCACGGGGTGGAACGACGCGACGTCGCGCCCGCGGAAGTACGCGCCGGTGGCGAAGGTGATCGCGTAGTCGCCGTCGTCGAGCCGCTCGGGGCCCAGGGCGAGGCGGCCGTCGGCGTCGGTCACGCCCTCGGCGACGGAGGCGCCGTTCAGGCGGGCGAGCGACACGGCGACCCCGGCCGCGGGCGTGCCGGTCACGGCATCCAGGATGTGGGTGGTGACGTGGCTCATTCGGCCTCCTCGGGTTCGGCGGGAGCGTCGTCGGCGAAGGTGGTCCGCAGGCGTAGCAGTGCGATCTCGGCGAGCTGGCGCGTGGCCTCGATGGTCTCGGCGTCGGGATCGTTGCCGAGGCGGCGCTCGAGCTCGGCGCGCATCTCGCTCGGCGTGCGTCCGGCGGCGCGGATGAGGAAGACGCGACCGAACCGCTCCTCGTACGCGGCGTTGCCCGCGGCGATGGCCGCCACGTCATCGTCGGCGGCGGATGCCATCGAGCCCTGCTCGCGACGTGATGCCGCGGCCTCGGCCCCGTCGCCCGACACTTTCGCGCCGATACGGGGGTGGGCGTGGAGAGCTGCCTCGAGGTCGGCAGGCGACCACGCGGCGGCGAGGTCTCCGGCGTAGGCGGCGAGGGCGTCGACGCTCGCGTAGGGGCGGCCCGCGACGACGGCGTCGACCCAGCCCGGAACGTCGGCCCAGACGCGGGCGACGGCGACGGCTTCGGCATCGTCGGCGGCGTTGAAGTCGGAGAGGTGCATACGCGCCACGCTAGGCGGTGCGCGTTACGCGGCTGTAGCGGGATGTGTCGGCGATGTTGCTGTGGGCAACATCCCGGGCGGGGTTCGCGGTCACGAGAACAGGGGATGTCATGAGAACAGGCCGTTGCGACCGGTTGCGGCCTGTCGTGGTTGTCTTCCCCTGTTATGGTGACGCGAGACGCCGCGGGTAGTGAGCCGGGCCCTGCGTCAGGCGTGCACAATCAGCCAGTGCGCCACGGCATCCACGTCGCCGGTGTTGTGCAGGCGGTGGGGGACCGAGCAGGGGTAGCTGATGGCATCGCCGGCGCGCAGGATCACGCGCTCGGCCTCGAAGTCGATGGTGAGCTCGCCCGCGACGACCGTGCCGACCTCGTACCCCTCGTGGTGGAACAGCCCGTCGGCGCCGTGCGCGGCCGCTCCGGGCGGGTAGATCGACTCGAAGTAGTCGACGCCGGGAGAGGACCCCGGGGTGAGCCGGCGGAACGACACCCCGCTGTCGAGCACGATGTCGGGCGACTGGCCCGCGCGCTGCAGGGTGAACCCCGAGGGGCCGGCGGGTTCGACGGAACGACCGGATGCCGGGTCGAAGGCCGCGACGAGCGGAACGCCGAGGGCGTCGGTGATGGCGATGAGGCGCGAGACGCTCGGCTGCATCACGCCGCGCTCGATCTGCGAGACGGCGCTGGGGGAGATGCCGAGGGTCTTCGCGAGGGCGCGTGCCGAGATGCCGCGCGCCTGCCGCAGGTCGCGGATGCGGGTGCCGACGGAGGTCGTGGCCTCGGATTCGTGGGAGGAAGCGGCGGCAGCGGCAGTCTCGACGGCGTCGGCGAGGGATGGCTGCGGCATGCCCCGAGTCTAAGGATCGCCGAGGGTGTGAAGGAGCGACTTCACGTGCTCGTTACAAACGCGAAACCGCCGCGGTGATGTGAACCAATAACTTCACATCAGAGCTCCACTCCGGCCGCGGACTCCACGTCGTGGCATCCATCGTCCTGAGAGGATTGACATGACTTCGACCCCGCTCACCGGCCCCCACGATCTCGTGGAGGCAGCCGGCCACCCCCACGGGGGTGGCAACATGAAGCCCCACTACGACGATCGTCTCGCCAACGAAGACCTCGCGCCCCTGCGGAAGCAGAAGTGGTCGAGCTACAACATCTTCGCGTTCTGGATGAGCGACGTGCACTCGGTCGGCGGTTACGTCACCGCCGGTTCGCTCTTCGCGCTCGGTCTGCAGTCGTGGCAGGTTTTCGTCGCCCTCATCGCGGGCATCGTCATCGTGCAGGTCTTCGCGAACATGGTCGCCAAGCCCAGTCAGAAGACGGGCGTGCCCTACCCCGTCATCAACCGAGTGGTCTTCGGCATCCGGGGTGCCAACATCCCCGCGATCATCCGTGGACTCATCGCCATCGCCTGGTACGGGGTGCAGACGTTCCTCGCGGCCGAGTCGCTCAACATCATCTTCCTGAAGTTCATCCCGGGCTCCGCGGCCCTGCTCGACGTCTCGTTCGCGGGCCTGTCGGCGCTCGGCTGGATCTCCTACGCGATCCTCTGGGTCGCGCAGTTCCTGCTCTTCTGGAACGGCATGGAGGTCATCCGCCGCTTCATCGACTGGGCCGGCCCCGCCGTCTACGTCGTGATGATCATCCTCGCCGTCTACCTCGTCTCGCAGGCCGGCGTCCAGAACATCTCCTTCACGCTCTCGACGACCCAGCTCGACTTCTGGGCGTCCATCCCGGTCATGTTCGCCGCCATCGCCCTCGTCGTGTCGTACTTCTCCGGCCCGATGCTGAACTTCGGCGACTTCGCCCGCTACGGCAAGAGCTTCGAGGCGGTCAAGAAGGGCAACTTCTGGGGTCTGCCGATCAACTTCATGTTCTTCTCGCTGCTGACCGTCATCACCGCGTCGGCCACCGTGCCGGTGTTCGGTGCGCTCATCACCGACCCGATCAAGACGGTCGAGCAGATCGACACGCCCTTCGCGATCCTGCTCGGCGGCCTGACCTTCGTCACGGCCACGGTCGGCATCAACATCGTCGCCAACTTCATCTCGCCCGCCTTCGACTTCTCCAACGTCGCCCCGAAGAAGATCTCGTGGCGCGCGGGCGGCATGATCGCCGCCGTCGGGTCGACCTTCCTCATGCCCTGGAACTGGTACTCCAACGCCGACGCCATCCACTACTCGCTCGGTGTGCTGGGCGCGCTGATCGGCCCGCTGTTCGGCATCCTGATCGCCGGCTACTACATCGCCGCTCGCCAGCGGGTGAAGGTCGACGCGATGTTCACGATGGACACCCAGGGGCCCTACTGGTACCGCAACGGCTTCAACCCGAACGCGGTCAAGGCCGTCGTCTTCGCGGGTGTTCCGACGGTCGCGATCGCGATCTTCCCGAAGCTCTTCGCCGACCTGGGCCTGTTCAACATCGCCGCCATCAGCGACTACAGCTGGTTCATCGGCTGCGGCCTCGGCTACGTGCTCTTCCTGCTCTTCGAGCGTCTCGACCCCCGCGTCCCGACGTTCGAGGGCGAGACCGAGGACATCTCCGACGGCACCGTCGACGGAGCCGCCGCCACCACGGCATCCGAGCCGTCGGCCGTCTCGGCTCCGGTCGCCGTCGTGACGAACACGGTTCCGGATGCCGCGGCCCCCGGTGCGACTTCTCGCGAGGCGCTCGCGTGAGGATCCTGCTCATCAACCCCAACACCTCCCGGGCGATGACCGCGAAGATCGCGGATGCCGCCCGGGGGGTGGCGGGACCCGATGTGATCGTCGATGCCGTGTGCCCGAGCGTCGGGGCGGCGGCGATCGAGAGCCACACCGACGAGATCGCGGCGGCCGCCGCCGTGGTCGAGCTGATCGCGGCGGACCGCGACGGAATCGACCCCGCAGACGCGTACGTGATCGCCTGCTTCGGCGACCCGGGGCTCGACGCGGCGCGCGAGCTGGTCGAGGTGCCGGTCGTGGGTATCGCCGAGGCGGCGATGCACCTGGCAGCGGTGTCGGGGCGGCACTTCGGGGTGGTCACGACGCTCAGCCGGACGCTGGGGCGCGCGCACGACCTCGTGTCGCGGTACGGCATGGAGCGGGCCTGCGTCTCGCTCGCCGCGACGGGGATTCCCGTGCTCGACCTCGAGGACACCGCCTCGACCGCGGTCGAGACCATCGCGACCCGCAGTGCCGAGGCCGCCGCGCGCGGTGCCGACGTCATCGTGCTGGGCTGCGCGGGTATGGCGGACCTGTGCGCCGAGCTCACGGCGCGCGTCGGGGTGCCGGTCGTCGACGGGGTGGCGGCGGCGGTGGGCATGGCATCCGGGATGGTGCGCATGGGCCTCGGTACGAGCAAGCGCGATGAGTACGCGCGCCCGCCGCGGGCGTTCGACGTGCGCCACGGGGCGCCGGGAGACCGGGACGACGCGCTGGCGGCGCCTCGCACCGCGGTCACCGCGCAGGTGTTCGCATGAATGTTGATGACGGTTACATCGGCGAAACGCGAGGCGCTTAGCGTGAACGGCATGAGCACCCGGATCGCCGCCCGCCGCGTCTTCGTCGACGGGGTCTTCGCGCCCGCCACGGTCGTCATCGACGAAGGGGTGATCGCCTCCCTCGAGCCGTTCGACGTTTCCGCCGACACGGTGCTGCCCGCCGACGCGGTGCTTCTGCCCGGGCTCGTCGACTCGCACGTCCACCTCGACGAACCCGGACGCACCGAGTGGGAGGGCTTCGCCACGGGCACGGCCGCGGCGGCTGCGGGGGGCGTCACGACCGTCGTCGACATGCCGCTGAACAGCCTGCCCGTCACCACGACCGTCGAGGCCCTGGACGCCAAACGCCGGGCCGCCGGGGGAAAGCTCGCGGTCGACGTCGCCTACTGGGGCGGCGCGGTGCCCGAGAACCTCGGCTCGCTGCGCGAGCTCTCCGACGCCGGGGTCGTGGGGTTCAAGTGCTTCCTGTCGCCCAGCGGGATCGACGAGTTCGGCCATCTCGATCCCGAGCAGCTCGAGCGCTGTCTCGCCGAGCTGGCCGAGTTCGACGCACTGCTCATCGTCCACGCCGAAGACCCGGCCCACCTGCACGCCGACGGTGCGCTGGGCCCCCACTACCGCGACTTCGAGGCCAGTCGCCCGCCGCTGAGCGAGCGCGCCGCGATCCTCCGTGTCATCGATGCCGCCCGCCGCACGGGCGCCCGGGCGCACATCGTGCACGTCTCCGACGGGGGAGCCCTCGACGCCGTCCGCGCCGCGAAAGCGGAGGGCGTGCGGCTCACCGTCGAGACCTGCCCGCACTACCTCACCCTCGACGCCTCGGCCGTACCGGACGGCGCGGGAGCATTCAAGTGCTGCCCGCCGATCCGCGGCGGAGACAACCGCGACCTGCTGTGGGCGGGCGTCGTCGACGGAACGATCGACGCGATCGTCAGCGATCACTCACCCGCGACGGTCGAGTTGAAGGGAAACCCCGACTTCGGCCTGGCCTGGGGCGGTATCGCGGGGCTGCAGACCGGCCTCTCGGCCGTGCACACCACCGCTCGAGAGCGGGGACTCGCGTTCGAGTCGCTGCTGCCCCTGATGACGACCGGCCCCGCGCGCATCGCGGGCCTGGAGGGGCTCGGCGTCATCGCCCCCGGCGCCCCCGCTCACCTGGTGGCGTTCGCTCCCGACGAGCAGTTCGTCGTCGACGCGGCCGCCCTCGAGTACCGCAACCCCGTCTCGCCCTGGCACGGCCAGACGCTCACCGGGGTGGTTCGCGAGACCTGGCTGCGAGGTGCCTCGGTGTACCGGCGCGGAGCCGCGGTCACCGAGCGCGAGGGTCGCGAGCTGCTGCGCGCGGCCGCGACGGTGGAGGCGTGACGATGTCGACGACGACCGGAGCACCCGGTGCGCAGGGCGGCCTCGACCGCCGTGACTCGACGGCTGCACGGGCACCTGAGCTCGTCGGCGGGCAGGGCTCGGTCGTCCCTATCCTCCAGCCCGGCGTCGGTCCGATCCCCGCCGCCCACTACCTCCCCGCCGCGCCCGACACCGTGCTGTGGGGTCGTCTGCCCTGCGCGACCGACGCCCCCGTGCTCGAGATCTCGTCGGGAGAGAGCGTCACGATCGACACCGTCAGCCACGAGGGCATCCTCGACGACCAGGGCAAAGACCCGGCCGCGTACTTCGCCGCGCACGGCGTCGCCGCCGACGCGGTGCTCCGCGACGCGATCGAGATCGCGGCATCCGTGGCTCGAGACCCCTTCGCCGACGGGCCGCACGTCGTCGTCGGCCCGGTGTACGTGAAAGAGGCGCACCCCGGCGACCTCCTGAAGATCACGGTCGAATCGCTCGTCCCGCGCGTGCCGTACGGCGTGATCTCGAACCGTCACGGCAAGGGCGCCCTCGTCGGCGAGCTGCCGCGCGGCGAGCACAACGTCAGCGTGTTCACCGCGGTCGCTGAGCGTGATGGCATCCTGTACGGGACCCTTCCCCTCGTCGACGGCGGGGATCCCGCGGTGTCGTTCCCGCTCGCGCCGTTCCTCGGCACGATGGGGGTGGCCGTGGCTGGTGAGGAGCGTCCGCACTCCGTTCCGCCCGGCCCCCACGGCGGCAACATCGACATCAACCTGCTCGTCGAGGGCACGACGCTCTTCCTCCCCGTGCAGGTCGAGGGGGCGCTCGCGTACATCGGCGACCCGCACTTCGCGCAGGGCGACGGCGAGGTCGCGCTCACCGCACTCGAGGCCTCGTTGCGGGCGACCCTTCGGTTCGAGGTCATCCCCGCGGATGCCGCCCGCGCCGCCTTCGGCGAGGTCACCGGCCCGCTGGTGCGGACTCCCGACTACCTCGTGCCGACCGGGATGGACCCCGATCTCGATGCCGCGATGCGCGCGTGCGTGAGGTCTTCTCTCGCGCTTCTGGGCGGGCGGTGGGGCATGGACGAGCATCTCGCCTACGCCTACCTGTCGGCCGCGACCGACTTCGACATCTCGCAGGTCGTCGACATCGTCTCGGGGGTGCACGCCCGCATTCGCGAAGCCGACTTCGCGGGTGTCCCGGCCGTGGAGCCCGAAGCGCTGGCATCCGATTCCGAAGGAGACATCGCATGAGCCCCGTTCTCGCGGCCGCCCTCGCCCGTGGCGAGGCCGCCGACGCCGACCTGGTCTTCGATACCCGTGTCGCGCGCGCGCCGCGGGACGTCGACGCCGCGGGCCCGCCGTTCAAGCGGAGCGTCCCTGAGGCGGCTCCTTCCGGTCGAGTGTCCAAAACACCCGGACAATTTTCCGGGGTATCCGGGTTTCTTGGACACTCAACGCAGCTGAGAGGCGGGCGACGCTCGTGACGGATGCCATGGCCCCGCCGACCGAGACCACCACCGCCGCCGCCGGGCCGGCGCCGACCCCGCCGGAGCCCGGCACCGCGCCGATTCCCGCCGACCTGCGCGCCGCGTTCGACGCGTACGAGCGCGCGATCGTCGCGAACGACCTCGACGCGCTCGACGCCTTCTTCGCGCCCGGGCCCGACACCCTGCGCGGCGACCCGGCGGGACTTCTCGTCGGGCACGACGCGATCAGCGGGTTCCGGTCGCTGCGCGGAGGCGTCCCCCCGCGGGACATCACCGAGGTGCACTACCGGCCGCTCTCGGCGGATGCCGCCCTGCTCATGTCGGTCTCGCGCTTCCACGGCGGAGGCCGCGGCCTGCAGACCCAGGTGTGGCAGCGGTTCGACGGCCGATGGCTCATCACCGCGGCCCACGTCGCACCGCGTACGCCCCCGTTCGACCGTACGATCTGGCGCAGCGTCGGCGACCCCTTCCAGCAGGGCGCGTGGGAGGGACCGCTCGCGGGCCTGACCGTCGCGGTGAAGGATCTGTTCGCGATCGCCGGCTTCCGCATCGGGGCGGGCAACCCGACGTACCTCGAACAGGCGCGCCCCGAGAAGGTCACGGCCCCCGCCGTCGCCGACCTGCTCCGCGCCGGGGCGTCGCTGCGCGGGATCGCCCGCACCGACGAGTTCGCCTATTCGATCGCCGGCGACAACGTGCACTACGGCACCCCTCCCAACGGCGCGGTCGTCGGCGCCCTGCCGGGCGGGTCGTCGAGCGGACCGGCATCCGCCATCGCCGTCGGCCACGCCGACATCGCTCTCGCGACCGACACGGCCGGCTCCATCCGCGTTCCCGCGTCGTACCAGGGCCTGTGGGGACTCCGCACGACCCACGACCTCGTCCCACGCCAGGGCATGCTCCCGCTCGCGCAGTCGTTCGACACGATCGGCTGGCTGACGCGCGACGTCGAGACCCTCCACCGTGTCGCCGAGTGGTGCCTGAGCTACGACGGCTCGTTCTCGACCGAGAACGTCCAGGGCGCCTCCGGCGAAGACCTCCCGTGGCGCTTCCTCGTGCCCGAGGAGATCCTCGCGTGCGTGGAGCCCTCGACCCGCGAGGCGTTCTCGCGTCTGCTCGCCGGGCTTTCGGCATCCGACGACCCGCCGACCTTCCGGGCGGTGTCGAGCGGAGATCTCGATGCCGCGTTCACCGCGTTCCGCACGGTGCAGGGCGCCGAAGCGTGGCGCAACGACGGCGAGTGGCTGCGTGCGCACCCCAGGGCCGTGGGTCCCGCCGTCGCCGAGCGTTTCGACGTCGCCTCGCGCATCACCGCCGCCGACGAAGCGGCCGCGCGAGAGGATCTCGAGCCGATAGCCGCGCACCTGACCGAACTGGTCGACGCCGCCGTGCTGATCTTCCCGACGGTGCCCGGTCCCGCGCCGCAGCGCACCGCCGACGTCGATGCCGTGCGCGCCGCGACGCTGCGCATGACGGCTCCCGCGGCGATCGCGGGGCTGCCCGCGATATCGGTGCCGCTGCTCACCGTCGACGGCTCCCCGGTCGGAGTCTGCCTCGTCTCGCGCGCCGGTACCGACATCGCGCTCGTGCGCCTCGCCCGGCGCCTCGCCGAGGCCGCCGGGGCGGGGGTCGGTCGGTGACCGCCCTGTCGCGCCGCGGCCGGGCCGAACTCCTGAGAAATCTCACCGTGGCCATGGGGGCGGTGGCATTCGTCCCCACTTCGGTCAGAAACTCAGGAGTCACGCACCGCCCCACCGGCGGCCCGGATCCGATCCTCTCGCCCACCACCCGTTCCCGCACCACGGAGTCCTGATGTCCCACCTCCCCGGTCCGATCGACCCGCCCGCCCGCCTGCTGATGGGCCCCGGCCCGATCTCGGCGTACCCCAGCGTGCTGCGCGCGATGGGGGCACCCCTCGTCGGCCAGTACGACCCGTTCATGACGGCGACGATGACCGAGACGCAAGAGCTGTACCGGCAGGTCTGGGCGACCGACAACGACGCCACGGTGCTCGTCGACGGGACGAGCCGAGCGGGCATCGAAGCCGCGATGGTCTCGCTCATCCGCCCCGGCGATCGCGTGCTCGTGCCCGTGTTCGGCCGTTTCGGCCACCTCCTCGCCGAGATCGCCGAGCGCGCCCTCGCCGAGGTGCACACGATCGAGGTGCCGTGGGGACAGGTGTTCCCGGTGTCCGCGATCCGCGAGGCGATCGAGCGGGTGAAGCCGCACCTCGTCGCGTGCGTGCAGGGCGACACCTCGACCACGATGCTCCAGCCGCTCGACGAGATCGGTGAGATCTGCCGTGCCCACGGCGCTCTGTTCTACACCGACGCCACCGCCTCGCTCGGCGGCAACCCCTTCGAGATGGACGCCTGGGGCCTGGATGCCGCGACCGCGGGCCTGCAGAAGTGCCTCGGCGGCCCCTCGGGTTCGGCACCGCTGAGCCTGTCCGACCGCGCCGTCGAAGTGGTGCGCTCGCGCGCCCGCGTCGAGGCCGGGATTCGGGAGGAGGGCGACGCCTCGGCATCCGATTTCATCCGCTCGAACTACTTCGACCTCGCGATGATCCTCGACTACTGGGGGCCGCGTCGCCTCAACCACCACACCGAGGCGACGACCATGCTCTACGGCGCGCGGGAGTGCGCCCGCGTGCTGCTCCTCGAGGGTCGGGATGCCGTGATCGCCCGTCACCGGCTGCACGGCGACGCGATGCTCGCCGGCGTGGAGGGCCTGGGGCTCACCGTCTTCGGCGACGTGGCCCACAAGATGACCAACGTGGTGGCGGTGGAGATCCCGGATGCCGTGGTCGGCGACGCCGTGCGCAGCGAACTGCTCAGCGACTTCGGCATCGAGATCGGCACCTCGTTCGGTCCGTTGCACGGCCGGGTCTGGCGCATCGGGACGATGGGCTACAACGCCCGCACCGACGCCGTGCTGACCACCCTCGCCGCTCTCGAGACGGTGCTGCGGCGCCACGGTGCGGCGGTGCCGGCGGGCGGGGGCGTCGAGGCGGCCCAGGGCGTCTACGCGGCGGCTCGGTCGTGAGGCCGGGAGTTCGCGCGTGAGCAACGCCACCCGCCTGCAGGTCGCCCCCAATCTCATCGCGTCGGCCGCCCGCCGCGTCATGGGTCGCTGCGAAGAGCTGGCCCGCGTCACCTCGACGCCCGGGAGCATCACGCGCGTCTACCTCTCGCCCGAGCACGCCCGCGTGAACCGGCTCGCCGCCGAATGGATGCGCGAGCTCGGCATGACCACGCGCCAGGACGCGGCGGGCAACCAGATCGGACGCCTCGCCCCCGCCGGAGCCCCCGATGCGCCGGCGCTGCTGATGGGCTCGCACCTCGACACCGTCCCGGACGCCGGACGCTTCGACGGCATCGTCGGGGTGCTGATGGCGCTCGAGGTCGTGCGACTGATCCGCCGGGTCGACGCCGAGGGAACGGCATCCAGTCCCTTCCCCTTCGCGCTCGAGGTCGTCGCCTTCAGCGACGAAGAGGGCACGCGCTTCGGCAAGGCCCTGCTGGGGTCGTCGGCCGTGGCCGGGCAGTGGGACGAGTCCTGGTGGGAGTTGACGGATGCCGACGGCTCGACGCTGCGCGAAGCCTTCCGCGAGTTCGGGCTCGATCCCGGTCGCGTGGGGGAGGCCGCCCGTCGCTCCGAGCAGCTCGTCGGGTATCTCGAGGCGCACATCGAGCAGGGACCGGAACTGCACCGCAGCGGGCAGGCGCTCGCCGCGGTGTCATCGATCGCGTCGGCCAGGCGGTTCCAGCTCGTGGTCGAGGGGGAGGCCCGCCACGCTGGCGGCACGCCCTACGACATGCGCCGCGATGCCCTCCTCGGCGCGAGCGAGGCCGCCCTCGCGGTCGAACGCATCTGCCGGGGTGAGCACCACATCGTGGGTACCGTAGGCCAGCTCGAGGCCTTCCCCGGAGCCGTGAACGTCGTGCCGGGCGAGGCGCACTTCTCTCTCGACCTGCGCGGAGAGTTCGACGACTCCCGCGACCACGCGTGGGACGAGATCGCACGCGAACTCGACGCCATCATGGGCCGTCGCGGGCTCCGCTGGACCGCGCGCGAGGTGCACAGCGCCCCGGCCGTGTTCTGCGCACCCCTGCTGCAGGACGTGGTGCGGGCGGGCATCGGCGCAGAAGCACCGACCCTCTTCAGCCGTGCGGGCCATGACGCGATGTCGATCGGCGCGATCACCGAGGTCGGCATGCTGTTCCTTCGCAACCCCGACGGCATCAGCCATCACCCCGACGAAGCCGTGGCCGGAGCGGATGTGGCGGCGGGGATCCGCGCGCTGGCCGAGGCGGTGCTGCACCTGGGGGCCGAGCGGCGCTGAGTTCCTCGTCGATCAGCGAGATGCCCGGGCAGTCGACATCGGTATCGCTCTCCGCCGTGACCGTGCCGTGCGGTGAGCAAGATCGACCGTCGTGGTCACCTGGCTGTACCTTCGCGGTGCGTTTGTGGTGCGAAACCGAACGGTTTCGCACCACCGTGCGTCAGGTCTTGATGAGGTGTCGTAGTGCTCGGGCTGCGGCGACGAGCTTGTTGAGCTTGTTCGGCAGTTTGACTTTGCCGAAGCTGTCGCTGGCGACCGGGCCGGCGAGGTGGTTTTGCAGGCGGCGGAAGCTGTCGATCTGGCGTGTCAGTAGGTCGATGTCCACGACGTCTTCGTTGGTTTCCGCGAGGAGGTAGAGGGGGCCGGTGACGAGGGCGATCGCGGGGATGCGGTGGTCGTAGAGCGGTTCGCCTTCGCCGAGGTGGATGAGGGCGCCGGGCTTGACGGGGTGGCCGGTCGGGTCGACGCCGTTCCACGTCGCGCGGGCCAGATCCGCGAGTTCCTTGGTGGTGGCGTAGAGCAGTTCGGGTTCGAGTTTCCCGGTGGGGCCGTAGGTGCCGGTGGCGGGGTCGACGTCGTAGTGCTTCGCGCCGAGGTGTTCGATCGCCAGGCCAGCGACGGCGTGTAGCGGACTCCCGGTTGACCACATCTCTGGGTGCGCGTCCAGCCAGGCGGTGGTGGCTTGGCCGTGGGAGGTGACGGCGGGGATGCGGAGGTGTCCGGCGGTGTAGATGAACACGATGGTGCGGTTGTGGGGCGCTGCTGCGGCGTCACGCGCGAGGGTGAGTAGTCCGATGTGGCCGTTCTCTTCGACGGCGTTGCCGCCGTCGCTGTGGGTGACTACCAGGATTGCTTCGTGGGCGTCGCTCCCGGAGCCGGGGGAGACAGCCCAGAGGGTGTCCATCGTGGCGCCGGGCACTCGCTCGGCGGCGAGGACGACTGTGGCGGTGGCGCCGGCTTCGGCCGCGGCGACGAGCGCGTCGGCTTCGGACTCGGGAGCCCACACGGCCGGGATGCCCTGGTAGTCACGGGTGAACGGCAGGTACTGGGCGTGCGCGGCCCCATCGGGTAGGTCACGCCAGACAGCGATCACCGCTCGCACCCCGGCTGCGCACGCCTTCGCCAGATCGGTGCCGCCAAGCTCTGACCCGACAACGGGGTTGGCGATCGAATCGAACGGATAGGTGCCGTCCCACGTGTCGACCAAGAGGGAGGAGGGGACGTCGATGTTGCGCATCTCCACCACGGCGATCTTCCCCGCGGCGTTCGCCCACTTCTTGCGTCGTCCGCGGAGGAGGACGAGGGGCGCCGTGACGCCCTCCGGGGGTGTCTCGCCGGAGTAGGGCCACGCCGAGGAGAGTTTCACCGCGCGGCCGGCGACGGTGAGCGCGACGTTTTCCGGGGACACGTCCCAGCGTTCGAAGGAGTGCGGGTCACGGTGCACCTGGTAGCCCAGGTCGGTGAGGTCTTGAGCGACGTCTTCGATGAGCGCGCGGTGCGCGCTAGTGGCGGAGTTGCGCGGGCCGAGTTCGTGCAGTCGACGGATCCGTGCGGCGTAGTCAGTCATGAGACCTCCCGAACGTGAGCGCTCGGGAGAACGAGGGGTGGTGTGGCGTGCGCGAGGGCGTTGTTCAGTGCGGGTAGGTCGATGCCGCGCGCGGCGAGCTGAGCGGCACCATCGGTAGACGCTTGGGCGATGCGGGGCGCGACCGCCTCCGCCGCCTCGAGGCCGGCGGGGGTGAGGCGGACGAGCACGCGGCGCCTGTTCGCCTCGTCAGGGCGCCGCTCGACAAGTCCGCGGTTTTCGAGGTGGCGCACCCGGTGGGTTACCGACCCCGCCGTGATGAAGAGCTGTGCCTGAAGGTCGCCCATCGCGATGTCCACCGGCGAATACCTCCACAGCACGAACAGAACGTCCCACTCCCAAAGGTCCAGCTCACTCCCCGCCAACACCACTGCCGAGTAGGCGGCGAGGGTGCGGTGCGCGAGAAACAGTCGCCGGTTCAACTCCAACGCCGACAAGTCCGCGTCGGGGAACCGAGCACCCCAGGCCTTCAAAACCTCATCCATGGCGTCTGTCATGACACCTCCAAAACTTTTATATCAAAATGTCGCGTGCGGCATGCGCATTGCTTTCCTCACGTCATCTGTACGGGGCAGGTGTGCTGCAGTACCGATCGGTTTCACTCCTCCGCGGGACCGTCGACGGGGCGCCGCACATTGGCGGGCCCGCCAGGCGCGAGTCGCTAGCCTCGTGAGAACAGCGAGTTCAGCTCGCCGTAAGCGACGGCCGGGGCCAAGGGCCCATACGTGCCAGCAGTCAGCAGCTCGGTAGCGGCCGATCGAGCAATTTCGTACGCGGCCTGTGCCATGCCCGAGCCGACGCTCACGCGGGCCACTCCGAGTTCCGAGAGCTGCGCGGTGTTCGGGGAGCCGGGACCTACCATCACGTTCAGCGGGCCGTTGATCGCCTCAGCCAGCGCCCTGATCGTGTCGGCGTCGCTGACTCCGGGTACGAAGACACCATCTGCTCCTGCTTCGAGGTACCGGTGCGCTCGGTGGAGGGTCTCAACGAGGCGTTGCTCCGGCGTGACCAGGCCGGCGAGGTACACGTCCGTCCGCGCGTTGATGAACATCGGCACCCCGGCGCGATCCGCTGTGCGTCGAGCCGCGCCGATACGAGCTATCAGCTCTGCTGGGGGCAGTGCGCCGTCCTCGATGTTGATGCCGACCGCACCGGCCTCGAGAACGGCGTCGACCGTCTGCTCCACGCCGTCTGCGTCATCGGCGTAGCCGGCTTCGATGTCAGCGGTGACGGGCACGGTGACCGCGCTTGCGATCCGAGCGAGTGCCGCGATGGCCTCCTCGCGCCCGAGCGCGTTACCGTCCGCATGACCGAGTGACCATGCGACACCTGCGCTGGTGGTAGCGATGGCTGGCGCACCCGCGCTCTCGACGAGACGGGCGCTTGCTACGTCCCAGGCGTTGGCGAGAAGGAGCGGGTGTGCGGGGTTCTGGTGCAGCATGTGGAAGGCGGCGGCCTGCGTGGTTCTGTCGTTCACCTGCTCAGTTCATCCGAGCCGCGGCCCCGTTTCTGGCGGATATCGGACGACGCGGTCAGCGTTACAGCGGTCTCGACAGCCGATCGCTACACGAGACGTCCGGCTGTGCCTCGTGACCGTGGTCAGCGATGGAGCTCGAGGCCATCATGGGTCGTCGCGCGCTCCGCCGGACGGCCCGCGAGGTGCACAGCGCCCCGAGGCCGTGCTGCACCTGGGGGCCGAGCCGCGCTGAGTTCCGCGTCGAGCGTGATTCCCGGGCGGTCGCGACCGCTGTCGTAGCCCGCCCGTGCGCATGCCGCGCGGGCGCCCGGTGCAGGCCACGAGAACGCGGGTGGCCCCCTCGGTCACCGGGCGCCCTGCGGAAGAATCGAGTCATGACCCCCACCCCTGACGTCCTCGAACTCCTCGCTTTCGCCGCCGAGCCCGGCGGCGGCAATCCCGCGGGTGTGGTCCTGGATGCCGTGGGTCTGAGCGAAGCGGAGATGCAGCGGATCGCGGCCGACCTGGGGCATCCCGAGACCGCGTTCGTGGGCGCCCGCGAGGGGCGCCGCGTCGCCGTGCGTTACTTCTCGCCTGACGATGAGGTGCCGTTCTGCGGGCACGCGACCGTCGCGACCGCCGTCGCGCTCGCCGAGGCCGAGGGGCCGGGGTCCTTCGTTTTCGACACCGCCGCCGGGGTCGTCGAAGTGACGACCGAGCGCGGAGCAGAGGGGCGTGTGACGGCCGGGTTCACGAGCGTCGAGCCGTACGTCGTCGACCTCGAAGCAGACGTCGCCGACCGCCTGCTCGGCCTTCTCGGGCTCTCTCACGCGGACCTCGACGAGCGGATGCCGCTGGCCCAATCGTTCGCGGGCAACCTGCACCCGGTCGTCGCGGTGCGGGAGCAGCACACGTTCGATTCCTTCACGTTCGCGCCCGCACCCGTGCGCGCTCTGCTCGACGAGCGCGGATGGAAGGGCACGATCATCGTCGTCCATGTCGACGCTGCGATCGCCGACGGCGTGGTGATCGAGGCGAGGAATCTCTTCCCGGTGGCCGACATCACCGAGGACCCCGCGACGGGCTCCGCGGCGGCGTCGCTCGGCGCGTATCTGCGCGACCGCATCGGTCTGCCGGCCCCGTTCGGATTCAGCGTCCGGCAGGGCCGACACATCGGTCGACCGAGCGTGCTGGACGTCGAGGTTCCGGCATCCGGTGGCATCGTCGTGCGGGGGTCGGCGACGCCGCTCTGATCTCGCGCCGGCGGGTCGTACCCTTGCCGGGAACCGGAGGGCTCGGCGGGGCGACCCCGCAGACGCGACCAGCGATCACATGATCCAGATGCGCTCGCCGTGGTGCACGTCGAAGCATTCGTACGGGCCGAGGTCGTCGATCGCCCTCACGACCGTGCCGTTCTCGAACGTCAACGCGAGGCTCGAGGGCGCGTCGACTCGCACCGCCGTCACGGTCAGCGCGAGCAGGTCGAGCAGCGGCGCCGCGAGAGCGCGGGAGTCTTCGGCGGATCTCTCGTCGCCGCCCGGGACGGTCACGGCGAGCGGCCCCTCGACGTCGAGGCCCACGCCTTCGTCGAAGAACAGCGACACCTTGTAGCGGCCGAAGGTCACGGCATCCAGCCGTCGCCCCTCGAAGAAGTCGAACGTCTCGTCCGCGGGAATGCCGTACACAGCGGTCAGCCTAGGCGGCGTCACCGCCGGCCAGCCGCCACACGCGGTCGCGCGAGAACGGCAGCTCGTACCCGCGTCGCCCGAGCGCGCGCGACACGGCGTTGCCGATCGCGGCTCCCACGGGGTTGTACGGCGACTCGCTCATCGACTTCGCGCCGAACGGACCCAGGGTGTCGTCGGTCTCGGCGAAGTACACCTCGGTGTCGGGCACGTCGGCGAACTGCGGCACGCGGTACGTGCGGAACACCGGGTTCTGCACGACGCCGTCCTCGAGGTGGACCTCTTCGTAGAGCGCCCCACCGAGGGCCTGGGCCACGCCGCCCTCGATCTGCCCGCGGCACTGCGCAGGGTTGATGACGACTCCGGCATCCGCCGACTGAATGGACTGCAGCACCTTCACCGTCCCCGTCTCGGGGTCGACCGCGACGCGCACGGCGTGCACGTTGAACGCGAGCGAACGGAAATCGCCGAACTCCGCGCCGTCCGCGGTGAGCTCTCCCGCGCCCCCGGCCTCGACGATCCGCGCCCACGAGACGACCTCACCTCCGGATCGGATTCCGGATGCCACGATCTCGGCCTCCGCGGCATCGCTCTGCGTGAGGTCGGCGGCGAGGGCGAGCATCCGCCTCTTCAGCGCGAGGCAGGCGCCGTAGAGCGCCTTGCCGGCGACCACCGTTCCCGCCGAGGCGAACGCTCCGGTGTCGTGGCGCACCGCGTCGGTGTCGGCGGCCCATAGCTCGAGCCGCTCCGGGGCGGCGTCCAGCACCGTCGCCGCGATCTGCCGGTGCACGGTCGAGGTGCCGTTGCCGAACTCCGCCGTGCCGACGCGCAGCAGGTAGGTGCCGTCGGGGCGCAGGGTCGCGCTGGTGTGGGCGATGTGCCCGCGTGGGGCCATGGTCGCGATCATCGCGGCGGCCATGCCCTCGCCGACGAGCCAGCCCTCCGGGGCCTCGGCGTCGTTGCCACGCCGCAGGGCGTCCTGCGCGAGATCGAGGCACTGGTCGAGACCGTAGCTGCCCCAGATGAGGTCTTCCTCGTGCGATTCCTCGCCGTCGTCGGGGTGCAGGGAGTCGCCCTCGCGGACGGCGTTGATGCGGCGCAGCTCGAAGGGGTCGATGTCGAGCGCTTCCGCGAGGGCGTCCATCGCCGACTCGACCGCGAAGACCACCTGCCCCAGGCCGTACCCGCGGAACGCGCCCGACGGGGGGTTGTTCGTATAGACCGCCTCGGCATCGATCCACTTCACCGGAACCCGGTACAGCGTCGTCGACTCGGCGCACGAGTGGAAGAGCACGCCGATCGCGTGGTTGCCGTAGGCCCCGGTGTCGCTCAGCACGTCGATCTTCATCGCGGTGAGGGTGCCGTCGGCATCCGCTCCCAGCGTCGTCTTCACGCGCATCGGATGCCGGAGCGAGGCCCGCACGAACTGATCGGTGCGCGAGAACTCGTAGGCGACGGGCCGACCGAGCTTCAGCACGGCGAGAGCGGTGAGGTCTTCGGTGAACAGCTCCTGCTTGCCGCCGAAGCCGCCGCCGACGCGCGTGGCATACACGCGCACGCGGTCGCGCTCCAGGCCGAACACGTGCGCGAGTTCGTCGCGGGCGAGGAACGGCACCTGGGTCGACGAGCGGATCACCAGGCGCCCCTCGTCGTCGAGCCAGCCGATGGCCCCGTGCGTCTCGAGGGCCGCGTGGGTGACGCGCGAGGATCGCCACTCGCCGGTCACCGTGGTGTGGCTCGCGGCGAGGGCGGCGTCGATGTCGCCGCCGTGGCCGGTGTGGAAGCCCGCGACGACGTTGCGTTCGGCCGCCATCACCCGCTCTGCGGGGGTCCGGTCGGGGTGCAGCAGCGGCGCCCCGGGGCGGCGCGCCTCGTCGGGGTCGAACACCGCGGGAAGCACCTCGTAGTCGACGACGATCGCCCGGCATCCGGCATCCGCCGCTTCCGCCGTCTCGCCCACCACGGCGACGACCCGCTGACCCACGTGCCGCACGACGTCGTCGAGCATGCGCGTGTCGTCGGGGTCGTCGGTGCGGTGCTCGTGCCGGCCGGTCGAGTACCGCACGTCGGGGACGTCTTCGTGGGTGAACACGGCCACGACCCCGGGTACCGCGAGGGCATCCGCGGTGTCGATCGAGACCACGCGGGCGTGCGCGTGCGGCGAGGTCACGACGCGTAGCACGAGCGCCGGACCGCCGGGCACGGGCTCGTCGAAGGTGAACGGTTCGCGGCCCTGGACGATGCGCCGCGCGGCCTCGGGAACGGTGGAGGCGCCGACGCGTCCTGCCGGGGTCGCGGGTCCGGATGCCACCTTCTCGTCGTGACCGTCGCAGGAAGCGCCGCACGAGGGGTCGGGGGTTCGTGCGCCCGTCTCGCGCACCGGCCCGAGCACCGACGCCCGGATCGCCTCGCGGATCGGGCGGTACCCGGTGCAGCGGCAGAGGTTGCCCTTCATGCGGCGGTCGAGGTCGGGCAGGTCGTCGGCGGTGAGGGTGGATGCCGTGACGCTCATGCCCGGCGTGCAGAACCCGCACTGGAAGCCGAAGCCGGTCGCCAGAGCCTCCTGCACCGGGTGCAGGTCGTCGCCGGGGGCGAGGCCCGCGGCGGTGGTGATCGCGCGGCCCTCGAGCCGCATCGCGGGGATGATGCACGAGTGGGTGGGGGTCCCGTCGAGCAGCACCGAGCACGCGCCGCAGTCGCCGGCGTCGCAGCCCTTCTTCACCTCGACGTGGCCGGCCTCGCGCAGCAGCGTGCGGGCGCTCTGACCGGGACGGGGATCGACCTCGACCGGGGCGCCGTTGACCTCGAATCTCACGCGACGCCTTCCTGCAGCTCGCGCGCGAACCGCGCGCGCAGTCGTTCCGCCAGCACGACGCTCACGCCCCGGCGCCAGTCCGCGCTCCCCAAAGGGTCGGTGTAGAAGTCGCTCGCGGCGGCCACGGCATCCCGGAGCTCTCCCGCCCCGGGCGCCTGCGGAAAGCGCAGCACGCGGGGCCGGCGCACCGCCGCCGTCACGACGAAGACGGCGGTGCCGTCGGGGTCGACACGGGCCGTGACCACGGCCCCGGACCGGCCGAGCTCCGCGAGCGCGATCTTCTGCAGCCCGACCCGCGCCTCCAGCGCGCGGGCCGGAACGTCGAGGGCGCGCACGACCTCACCGGGGTTCAGGGAGGTCGCGGCATTGTCGACCACCAGGTCCGCCACGGCGATCCGGCGTTCTCCGCCGTCGGGCGTCCAGACCAGGGCCGTGGCATCAAGGGTCGACAAGAGCGCGATCATGGCGCCGGCAGCGAATGCCTGACACACGTTGCCGCCGACGGTGGCGGTGTTCCAGATCTTGAACGAGGCCAGCAGCGCGTCTGCGGCGGGGCGCGCGAGAGCGAGGGAGGTCCAGGCGGTGGGGGCCTCGTGCTCGACCCACGAGAGAAGCCGCGCGATGGTGCACGTCGCACCGATGCGCAGGCCCTCGTCGGTGATCTCGAGGTCGGGCCAGTCGAGGGTCGTCAGGTCGACGAAGCCGGTGGTGCCGGGCTGGGGCTCGCTCATGATCCAGGTGCCGCCGGCGAGCACGACCTCGCCGGGCGCGAGAGCGAGATCGGCGCGCGTGCGTGCGGCGCGGTACGAGCTGACGGTGGTGATGTCCATCACTCAACCCGCCAGGATCCGGCCCGACCAGCGGCCGTCGGCGAGCGTGTAGTGCTGGCGCGTGCTCTGCCCGATCGGGTCGCCGCGCCAGAACGTCAGGGTGACCGGGCGCAGGCGGAATCCCGCCCACCGCTCCGGTGGCTCGAGCTCGGGGTGGGCGTCGGAGAACTCCGCCCACAGGTGGTGCCGCGCCTCGGCCGGAAGGTGCGCGTTCTCGTGGGTGTTGAGCCACGCGAGCAGCTGCAGGTAACGGGACCGCTCGCGATAGACGGCCGCCGCCTCGGCGGCGCTCACCCGCTCGACGATTCCGCGCACGACGAGCTGGCGGCCGACCTCGGGCCACGCCACGGCCATCGCCGCGACCGGGTTGGCGGCGATCTCGGCGACCTTCGTGCTCGCCGAGTCGGTGTGGAAGTAGACGCCCGTGGCATCCCGGTCGCTGATCAGGACGTGCCGGAGCGAAGGGATGCCGTCGAGCCCGACGGTCGAGAGAGCGGCGAGGGGGCGCAGTTCCCCCTCGTGGGGCGGGAGCCACTGCTGGACGAGCTCCAGCGGATCGTCGACGAGCGCGTCGATGTCGTCGACGTCGGAACCGAACGTGGTGCCGGCCGTGATCATGGCCACCTCCGGGGGAGCTGCTGCGGGTATCGCCGAGCGTAGGCAGCGCGCGTTTCGGCGATGTTGCCGCCATGAACATTCGTCGAAACACGCGCTCCGTACACTCCGGTCATGACCGTGCTGCCCCTCATCGACGCGTGCCCGAAGCGCATGGAGTACGGACCCTGCGGCGGGGTCGGCTTCGACGGATCGTGCGAGATCGACGCCGCGCACGCGTGCGTCTTCCTGCCCCGGCGGACGGTGCCCTGGTCCGGCATCGACCGCGTGGCCGCCCCGCCGCCCGCGCCTCGCACAGAAGCGGCCGAGCGGACTCTCGCCGACCTGGGCACCCGACCCTGGGTCGTGGCCGACCTGCCCGCGCGGGCCCTCAGCGTCTCGTCGATCGACGCGTGCGCGGGGGTTCTCGTCGGAGAAGTGGATGCCGTCCTCGCCGGCGACGCGGGAAGCGCGCGCGTGCAGTTCCCTCCCGCGTACCGCGCCCACCTGCTGCAGCGACGAGGCCTGCGCGTGTGGACCGGCCTGAACATGCGCGACCGCAACCGGGTGGCGATCGAGGGGGAGCTCGCCGCCCTCGCGGTCGAGGGGGTGGCGGGTGTGCATTGCGTCACCGGCGACCACACCCGCACCGGCCACCGGCCCGATGCCGCCCCCGTCTTCGACCTCGACTCCACCGAGGCCGCCGCCCTCGCCCGGGCCGCAGGTCACGTCGTCTCGGTCGCCGCCTCGCCCGCCGCGCCGCCGGTCGACCGGCGCGCCGAACGACTGCGCGAGAAGGCTCGGGCCGGGGCCGACGTCTGCTTCGTGAACCATGCAGGCGGGGCGGAGCCCGTGCGCCGGTTCATCGACGAGGTCGCAGACGGCATCCGATTCATCCCGTGCGTGCCGGTGGTCGTCGACCACGCCTCCGCCGACCTGCTGGAGTCGTTCACCACGCTGGCTCTGCCCGAGGGGTTCCTCGAGCGCGTGCGCGGCGCCCGCGACCCGCGCGCCGAGGGCATCGCCCTCGCCACAGCCCTCGCCGAGGAGATGCTCGCGCTGCCCGGCGTCGTCGGTGTGAACCTGTCGGGCGGGCGTGACGGCGCCGAGGAATCGTTCGCGGAGGCGATGGCGGAGGTGGCACGGCGGCTTCGGTGACGGCTCTCTCATGGGTCGCGGCGGGCCATACTCCTGAGATTAGGCCGGTCGGGTCCGGCGGTGCGCCGATTCCCCGCGGCTCGAGCCGGCGCGGCTGACGGTTCTCAGGAGTTTCGCCCGGCCCGGGCGCGGCCACGTGCCCGCGTCAGTGCATGATCATGCCGCCGGTGACGTTGATCGCCTGACCGGTGAGATAGCCGCCCGCGGGCGACGCGAGGAAGTGCGTCACCCCCGCCACGTCCTCGGGCGCGCCCAGCCGCCCGAGCGGCGACTTCGCGCTCCATGTGCGCACGTCGTCGTCGGAGCGGGTGTCGGCGCCCATGTCGGTGAGCACGTATCCGGGGCACACGGCGTTGACGCGCACACCGTGGCATCCCCACTCCTGTGCCCCCGCGCGCGTCAGCGCGACGACCGCGGCCTTCGATGCGGCGTAATGCCCCTCGCCGCCGCCGCCCTGTTTGGCGGCCATGCTGGCGATGTTGACGATCGAGCCGGCGCGCGCCTCGAGCATGACCGGCGCGACCGCTTGCATCGTCACCAGCGTCGCGCGCGCGTTGATGTCGAGCACGAGGTCCCAGTCGTCGACCGTGATGTCGAGGAGCGAGACGTGCTGGAACACCCCGGCGCAGTTCACGAGCACGTCGACGCCATCGAGAGCCGCGATCGCCTCGCCGACCGCGCGGCGCGTGTCGAGCGGATCGCGCAGGTCGACGGAGAAGAAGAGGGATGCCGTGGCCTCGGACGGAGCACGACGATCGAGCACCGCGACCCGGGCGCCGTCGCCCAGGAACCGTTCGACGATCGCGGCGCCGATGCCGCCGGATCCTCCCGTGACGATGACGCGCTGCGGCATGGTGCTCCTCCCGTGGGCGTCGGGTCGCCCTGGCCGCACGGTACGCCCGGCGGGTGCATCGGCCGAAGACGCCGGTGTTTCCGCGGCGTAACGCTTCTGCCGTCGCGCCGGGTCGTCGGCATCCTGGGTCTTACGCTCGGCTCATCACCCGACCAGCCTCTGGAGAGCCGTGCCCGTTCACCCCGCCATCACCGACCCCGCCGTGCGCGCGCACCTCGAGCGACTCTCCGCTCGAGCGGGCACAATCCCCTCGGGCGCGACGGATGCCGAGGGCGACGACGCCGCGCGCATCGCCGAGCTGCGCGCGAACCCGTCGTGGGTCCGCCTGCCCGACGACGACGCCCTCGAGTCGATCGACCTGGACGCCGACGGCCTCGCCCTGCGCCTCTACCGCCCGCGCGCGGGGCACCGAGGAACCCTCGTCTTCGCCCACGGAGGCGGATGGGTGGCCGGTGACCTCGACAACAACGACGCTCTCTGCCGCGCCCTGGCGCTCGCCACCGGAACCCAGGTGTTGAGCGCCGATTACCGTCTGGCGCCCGAGCACCCCTTTCCGGCCGGGCTCGACGACCTCGACCGGGCCCTTCGCTTCGCCGCGACCGGCGCAGGAGGGCTCGTCGACCCCGCCCTCCTCGGCGTCGCCGGACACAGCGCGGGCGGCAACCTCGCCGCGGCTCTCGCGCTGCGCTCGCGGGAGGGCCGGGCTCCCGGCATCCGGTGTCAGGTGCTGTTGTGCCCGGTGCTCGACGCGCCCGATCCGACCCGCCCGAGCTATCGCGCCCACACCGAGAACCTGCCGCTGACCGCGAAGGGGATGCAGTGGTACTGGGGTCTGTACCTCGAAGCCGACGGTGCGGTGCCCGTGGAAGCGGCACCGCTGCGCGCCCCCGACCTGACGGACTCCGCGCCCGCGGTGATCGTCGCGGCGAGCGTCGACCCCCTCGCGGACGAGGCGGAGGAGTACGGCGACCGGCTCGCGGCATCCGGGGTCCCCGTCGACTTCGTGCGGCGCGAGGGGGTGCCGCACCTCTTCCTGGTGTTCCCGTCGACGCCCGCCCGCGACGAGGTGCTGGCGCAGATCGCGCCGGCCGTGCGGCGCGCCTTCGCCTGAGGTCCCGGCGCCCGCGCACCCCGGCCCCGGCCCCGCGCCCGTGTCCCGCACCCCGGCTCCGGCCCCGCGCCCGTGTCCCGCGCCGTGCCGGCCCCACGACGTTGAGTGTCCAAAACACCCGGAGGCCTGAAAAATTCGTCCGGGTTTCCTGGACACTCGACAACGCGAACGGGAGCGCCGCGAACGGTGTCGTCGCGTCCGGTTGAGTGTCCACAACACCCGGTCGCCGTGAGAATCCGTCCGGGTTTCTTGGACACTCGATGCCACGGTAGGCCCCGCAAAACGTCCGCCTCACGCTCGGAACACCGCGGAAACACGCCATTGTTACCGTCATCAACATGTCGCTCCTGGTCACGAACGCGCGTCTCATCACGGTCCCTGCGGGCACCGACGACCCCGGCTACATCGAGCGCGGCTACATGCTCGTCGAGTCCGGTCGCATCACCGCCATCGGCTCCGGCGATCCCGCCCCCGGGGTGACCGCCGACGAGACGCTCGACGTCGACGGCAAGTTCGTCGCCCCGGGGTTCGTGTCCTCCCACAGCCACCTCTTCACGAGCGGCTCGCGCGGACTCGGCGTCGACCAGACGCTCTACGGCTGGTGCACCTCGATGTTCAGCGTCCTGAACAACGCCTCTCCCGACCAGATCTACTGGGCGACGCTGCACGGCTCGCTCGACTTCCTCGCCAACGGTGTCACCACGGCGTACAACTTCACCGACCCGCTGCTGCCCTGGGAGCCGATGGTCGAGGGCAAGCGAGCCGACGGTGGCGGAGTCCTCCGCGACCACGCGTGGCACACCCGCCAGGCCGACGGTTGCCTCGACGCGGGTCTCCGCTTCGTCGACTCGATCGCGTTGGATGCCACCGTCGGCACCGACGACGAGATCTTCGCCCGCTTCGAGGCCTCCCTCGACCACGTCCTCGCGATGGACCCCGACCTCGCCCTCGGGGCATCCATCATGGGGCAGGTGCAGTGGTCGACCCGGCCGGATGCCGCCGAGATCGAGGTCGCGGTCATGGACCGCTTCGGCGTCACGAACCAGGCGCACTTCCTCGAGACGTACGAGGCGATCGAGCATCAGCAGACGAAGTTCCAGCTGTACAAGAACGCCGGCGCACTGCGCCCGGGCATGATGTTCGGCCACTTCATCCAGACGACGCCCGAGATCATCGCGGATGCCGCGGCGGGAGGCGCCAGCATGTCGTGGCAGCCCGCGTCGAACGGGCGTCTGGCGTCGGGCATCGCTCACGTGCCCGAGATGCTCGACCAGGGAATGAAGGTCGGCATGGGCCTCGACGACCAGGCCTGCACCGACGTGGCCGACCCCTGGCAGAACATGCGCATGGGCATGTTCATGCAGCGCGCCCGCACCCACGACCCGCTGTCGATGATGCCCGAGCGCGTCCTTCGTCTGCACACCCTCGGGGGAGCGGAGATCATGGGCGTCGACGACCGCGTCGGCAGCCTCGAGGTGGGCAAGTTCGCCGACTTCGTCGTCGTCGACCCGCGCACGCCCGACATCGGGCCGCTGTGGAACCCGGTGCGCAGTTACGTGCTGGCCTGCGGCCTGCGCAACCTGCAGCAGGTCTACGTCGGCGGCAAGCTCGTGAACGACCGCGGGGTCTCCACGAACCCGCTCGCGCTCGAGGCCTCGCGCGTGCTCCACGAGGAGCTGCCCGCCCTCGCCGAGGAGTTCGGCGTCATCCTCTGACCCAGCTTCCCTCCCGTTGGGTGTCCGCGCCGCGCCGCGTCCCGCGCGCGACGGCGGCGTCTTCTGGACGCTCAATCTACCCTCGCCCCCACCCCGTCGAGTGTCCAGAACACCCGGACGGGATGCCGCGGTCGTCCGGGTTTCTCGGACACTCAGGGACTTTTGGGTTAACGGGTGGGTATGCCTGCTGAGCGGGTCTGCGGTGGCGATGTACCTTGCTCTCCTTCAGCAGTCCAACATCAAGGCGGGACAGGTCACTCGGTAGAACTTCTGGTTCTCGCCGAGCGTGGCCGCGCGACGCTACGGCCTCACTGACATCACCCGCAGCAAGGCGCTCCGAGAGCTCGAGACCCACCAGCTGATCAACATTTCCAGCGGCGTCACGGGAAGAACCCTGTCGCACCTGCGCGTGCGCAACATCTTCACTGTGGATCTCGATCAGCTGAAGCAGGTGGCGGTTCCCATTGTGACTAACGACCCATTGCTGGCTAAGGAGTAGAGCCAGCGGGTATCCTTTCCTGACGCGGCGCCTTGGGGTCCACCGATCCTCGGGACGCGTCTTTAGATTCCCTCTTTTCCATCACTTCGCGTGGCGACGGTGTCATAGATGTCTTCCCTATAGGCCGGTTTGACCCGGTGGCGGACCCCGCATCTGACTTCCTCGACCAAGTTGGAGATCGTCGCAGCATGGTTGAAGGAGCCCCCAACCGCGAAGTACGCGCGCGCCCACTGCTCGGGGTCCGCGGGGTGCCCATGGGCTGCGAACGCGTGAACGAGCTGTACGACCGCATCTTTCCCGCGTCCGGACTTGAGCCCGTTGTATTCCTCCTGCTGAATGGTCTCAGCCGCTGTCCGCAGAATCGGATCTACTGGTTTCGCGGCCGCGCCGGTGTGAAGGTTGAGGGCGCCCATCGCGTCGAGCCAGACGCGGATGGGGTACTTCTCGTGGTGCACCATGACGAACAGCTTCTGTAGCCGCCCATCGTGGACGAGCTCGGCGACAAGCTCACAGTCCTTCTCCTCGTTCGGTCGGAGCACCGTGATGGCCTGCTGGAACGCCTCGTCTTGGGGGAGTAGCTCATCGAGCTGCTGGATCTCTCTTACGGCGCGCTTGGTACGAGGCCCGGCGACGTGGTCCACGATCGAGCGGTCTACGCTCGCGCGGTCATCGAACTGCTTCATGCTCGCCGTTGCAAAAAGGTATGGCTCTCCACCGAGCCAGTCCTGGATGCGGGCGCTCTGCGGCACCATCGCGGTTCCATATTGGCCCCACTCCGACAAAGTCATGTATGCAATCGCAGTCACGCCACTTATCGTGACAGCGACCACCGACATCACCTCAGGCACACGGGCGGCGACCCCGGCCCGGTTATCGACTCGGGCATTCATGAGCAGCAGGGCAACGGAGTAAGTGAAGGCCGACGATGCATGCATCTGTCAATTAGTCGCCACTTCTCGACGGGGCGCCGACACCGGAGTCAGATGGGGCGTCCGACGATGTAGAAGTTGGACCACGCGCCCTCATCACCGGGAGCACCCGTCTCTGAGATTGCGACAATTTCGATCCCCTCGAGATTCAGAGCGGCTACCGCTGCACGTGGACTTTTGGCGAGAGTCACTGAGGGATGCCCGCTGAATCTCCAGCTACCCTCATCGCGATTCGAGCTCCGATCGAAGCGACCATAGACCAGCACGTTGCGCGGGTCCGTCGCCATCTGATCCTTCTCGAGAGACTCAAGCTCAGACGTTATGTAGGCGATGGAATCCGAGTCGTACCGTGCAGGCTCCCGCGGGTCGGGCAACCACGTGTCAGTTACGGCGAAGGCGATTCCCGGGCCGATGGCCACCTGAATGGATACCTCGTCCCTGTCGTCTCGGTAGCCAGCCACAGGCCAGACAGCTGACCTTCCTGCGACCATGAACGCCTGGGCCGCTGACTCGAACGTCGATGCCAATTGGTCAGAAATTGCGACAACGATCGACCCATAGTGCAGATGCTTCATGGGCGCACACTAACGGAGAGCATGCTGACGCGTTTGCCTCTGGACTAGCCTGCAGCCCTGTTGGCATCTAGAGACTGGACCTGACTTGGAAACCCCCGAACTCCTGCGACTTTCGTTGTCGTAGCCCGTCAGCACCATCGGTGGTGCCCGTTCCGTGACCCGTGGGTCCCTCATCGTGGTTCGAGAACCTGGCGGCAGCTACCTGCTCCAGCTCACGTCTGGACACGAAGAGTTCCCTGACGGTGAGGAGGTTCAATTCCCGCTCTCCGTTCAACACGCAGAACTCGTCCGGCGGGCATCAACTGGGGAGGCCGTTGGCGAGAGCAAAGGCTGAGACCTAGACGGCACTCGGAGTGCAAGCAACAACCGAGAACGACCTCGCGCCCGCGGCGATTATGCTGCCGAACCTCAGTGACGCGGTTCCACCACGCGCTCGAAGGTGGGGGGCCAACCTGGGGTGTACATATGGTCAGCTAACCCGGCGACGGACCAGCCACCTCTCCCCACTGCATGATCAACGTGACGCTCTGCACGGTCTGGTCCGGACGCCATACGGCCTGACGGTTCGACCGGTCGAGCTGATCGAACGGCACGAGACGCGCAATTTCCAAACCGGGGGAAAGCGGTCTATGCGTCGACGCAAGACCAAGCTCCCGGTCCCCGACAGGGTCGGTCGTTACCCTTCGAATCTCCCGCTCTGTGACGCGACTGAGATCTTCCCAAGGAGCATGACTGGGGGGTGGCTGCGCGAGCTCCGCCGCGAGGAGATCGCGGTCGTCGACCGTGTCCAGAATCTCCGGAGATGCGGTAATCCACAGCTGAGTGATTGCAAGCCGCAGAGTCGGTGTCATGGTTGCCCACGCCGTCGAGAAGTCACCGGCCCTCAATAGCGACACCCACTGGAAGGCCGCGTAGGCCGCCTCTGGTGCTTCTGCTGGCTCAGACACCTGTTCCTCCGCTTTGAGTGCAGTCCGTCCACGACCTCGGCGCCTCGGTCGATAGCCCCTCTGTGGCCCGTCGTCCTGCAGGTGCTCCGGGCCTGAGGAGTCGCTGCGTGGGCTAGCTGGACACGGCGCGATCTGTCAGAATGGACACTTAGATGTCCAAACTGTCCATAGGAGCGATGATGAGCACTCTGATGAAGCTGGAAAAGATGCCTGCTGGGACTCAAGCGCGCCAGGCTATTTTGGCGCGCTTCGCTGAGCAGCTGGAAGCGGGCAACACGATCACGGTCCTTGTCGAAACGCCCACGATGACGCCCAAAGAGGTTGCCGAGGAGCTCGGCATCTCCCGCACGAGTGTGCTTCGAAAGATCAATTCAGGGGACCTTCCCTTCAGCAAAAAGGGCAGCAGAACCCTCATCAAAGTGGCGGACTTTGAGAGGTTCCGTGCCGCCTACCTTGGTGAGCTGGGCACCGCCTTCGCCGGGGACTTCTGAGCTAGGTGGCAGTCAAAAGACCCGTCTATCTCGACGCCAACGTCCTCATCCCCTCCATCACGCGAGGACTGCTGATCATTGGAGCCGTGACATCGGACTATGCGGTGAAATGGTCCCGGTTTGGAGAGGAGGAAGCCGAGCGGCATCAGCACCAGGGTGCCTCCAAAATCTCAGAGCTTCGCTCCCGGTTCGGGTGGGATGTCCTTGTTGCCAATGTTGCGCCAGTCGGCATGGTGGACACGGATGTGAAGGACCAGCGTCATCTGTCTGCAGCGCATGCGGCTGGCGCGCGGCTCATCATCACTGACAACATCAAGGATTTCGGGCTGGAGGATCTCAGCCGGCTGTCGATGTCGGCCGTCACCCCCGACCTGTTTCTCAGCATCAGGCTGGACAGCAGCAGTTACACGACAGTGCTCGATAGCCTCGCTCGAGGCCGGACCCGCGACCCGAAGACGCCCACTGATATCCACCGGATAGAGGTAGCGCGGATGTTGCCGTCTGTGGCTAACGCATTCGCTGCGACGTACGGCGTGACTCTCGAAGAGCCAGTGAAGGGCGACATGACCCACACTTTCCGTGGTGTTCGGTGTGTTCGGTGTGAGCAGGTGATGGACGCGTCCACCACGCCCCTCTGCCCCTCCTGTAGTTAGGTTCTTGGCGCGGAAGCAGAGCTCGTTGGACGAGGTCAGATATCCCCGCGCCTAGGGACACGCCCCGCCGAGCGGCTCTGAGCGTTGCCCGTACCTACGTTCTAGCTCGGTCGAGCCTGGGCGCGAGAGTGGCATCGGATCGGTCAGCCCACATGCGCGGGGGTGGTACTTCATCGGGTGGTGCAGCTCCCCCATATGCGACGTCCGGTGGCTCGGGCATCGCGTTTTGACGGCTCGGGCCGCGCCTCATTCATGAAGCGCGGCCCCGTCTCAATTTTCGCCGTTCGGCGGAGTGTCGCCGTTGTACCACTCATTGAGCGGTGTCGGGGCGATGAAGCCCGCGTCTTCGGCGGCGGCGACCGCCGCAGCGAGGGCTTCGAGGTCACCGTCGAAGTAGTCCTGGTGGTCGAGCACGTCGCGAGCTTGAGCCACGGCTTTAGCAAGGTCTGCAGCTGCGGACGGTTCCTCGGGCGACGATGCGTCGATTTCGTCCAACATGTTAATGAGGGTGTCGAGATGCTGAAGAGCCTGCCCGGCGTCATTGTGGTCACCGGGCTGGTGGTCGATGCTGTCTCGTGCCCGCTCGGCGGCGGAATACAGATCTCTGTGGAGTGATTCGTAGCTCATCTGCCTCATCCTGCCGTAAAGGTGCGATGACGCTAGACGGGAGAGCCTCTCCTCCACGCAACGATTGTCGCTTTGGAAGCGGCTTCCGGCGGCGGGAGCGAGGGGCATGCCCGCCATATTGGCGTTGTGACAATTTGTCGCTCGCGCGATCCTCGACGGGCCATCTTTCCCGGGCCCACAGGATGTGGGCTATTGCGCCGAGGATGAGAAGTCCGAGGAGTGCGGGGACTGAGGTGGGGATGCTGGAGGCGACGCGGTTGAGCCAGTCGGTGGCAGCGCCTCCCAGGGCGCCGGCGGAGAGGCCGGCGCCGTCGATCCATCGGCTCCAGCGGTGGAGTCGGATGTCGCTGAGCAGTCGCCAGATGCCGAGGGCGATCGCTGCGGCGAGGCTGGGGTAGAAGAGAAGACCCACTCGATGTTCGGCTGTTCGGGGATGTGCCTCATGACCATGCCGGGGACGATGAGCAGGGCGGCGAGGCTCGCGAGGCTCAACAGGCCCCATGCGACCCATGCAAATGTTCCTGCGCCCTCTTCGGCCGAGCTTGACATCGCTGCGGCGACGTGCCCGCTGATGGCGTCTCTCGGAGCCGACGCCGGCGCGGCCGGAGTCGACGGACCCGAGGGGCTCATCGACGACGACCTCGCCTTCACCCGCCCCTGGGGTTTCGCGCTCGGCGAGGTGTCGGCATCCGTTCTGCTCGTCCAGGGCGAGCGCGATCGCGTCATCCCTCCCGCTCACGCTCGGATGCTTGAGGCCGCCCTCCCGCACGCGACGCTCGACCTGCACGCCGACGACGGCCACGTCTCGGTGCTGCGCCACCTGGGTGCAGCGCTCTCCCGTTGACCGACGCGCGAGACGTCAGCGACGCCGCGTGATCCGCAGCAGCGCTTCGCCGACCGCGGCGATCGCCGCCGCGCACGCCAGCGAGACCGCGATGGTGACGAGAGCTGCCGCGGGGCCGGTGGAGTCCAAGGCGGCTCCGGCGATCACTCCGCCGATCGGCACGCCGAGTGACATCGCCGCGGTCGGGTAGGCGAGGGTCTCGGTTACGCGCCCCTCGGGGGCGCGGGCGGATGCCACCAGGATGCCCGACACCATCACCGGCGACAGCGCGAGCCCGAGGATGAGGATCACCCCGAACAGGAGGGGAGCGGACCCCTGCCCGAACGGTAGGGCGAGGGCGACCGCGCAGGCGAGCACGGCGAAGAGGATGTATCGCGCGGCGGGGGAGAGCTTCCACGTCCGCGCTCCGGTGATGACCGAGCCGATCGCGATGGCCACGGCCAAGGCGCTGAACGCCGGGCCCGCGAGCCACGGCCGCTCGCTCAGCTCGGCCCAGCCGACGAGGCTCACGTCGAAGGCGCCGAACACTCCGCCGAAGGCGATGCAGGCCACCGCGATGGGGATCACCCCGGCGGGAGGCAGGACGAGGCCTCGGCGCGGCCCGCGCGGTGTCGGAGCGGGCTGCGTCGCGCGCTGCGATGCGAGCCACACGCCGCCGATCACTCCGAGCCCGAGCGAGCCGAGGACCGCCACCGCGGGGTCGAGGGCAGCGGCCACCGCGGTGATGGCGGGCGGCCCCGAGATGAACACCATCTGGTCGGCGATCGTTTCGAGGGCCAGAGCGGGGGTGCGCTGCGCCGGCGGTGCCAGCACCGTCCACCGCGCGCGGACGGCCGAGGTGAGGTCGGGGGTCGCCGCCCCCGTGACGAACGCGGCCACGAGCCACGTCCAGAACGGTGCACCCGTGAGCACGAGGGCGAGCAGTCCGGATGCCGCGAGCACGAGGCACGCGAGAGACACCCGGATCACGCGGGCCTGGCCATGGTGGTCCATGCGCGACGACCACAGGGGCGCAGCGATCGCCATGCCCCCGACGAGGGGTGCGACGACGAGCCCGGCCGAGGCGAAGCTGCCGGTCGCGGCCGACACGAGCAGGATGATGCCGAGCGACAGGGTCGCCCGGGGGAAGCGCGCGAGGATCCCCGCGGCGACGAAGCTGCGGGCCCCGGGCAGGCGCAGCACCTGGCCGTAGGCGCGGACGCCCTGGCCCGTCTCGGCGGCGACGCTCACGCGGTGACCGCCGAGACCGCGGCATCCGGAATCGGATCCGACCGGCGTGCGGCACATTTCCTGCAGAACGGGCCGATCGAGCCGTACGGCTCGCGAAACCGCCAGGTATGCAGGAGTTGTGCCCGCCCCGAGCGGCTCACGCGGTGTAGTCGAATCGGCTGATCTCTTCGAGCGCTTCGACGACGAACGACACGCTGTCCTCGAACAGCTGCGCGCCGTGCGCGGCGTTCGCTCCGGTCGGATCGCCCAGCACCCCCGTAGGGCCGAAGTCGTTCGACAGCCACCCGAAGCTCACGGGCTTGCCGTTGAAGCCGATGTGGCGGAAGTCGCCGATGTGTGCCGGCACGGTCGCTTCGAATTTCGACGCGTCGACGAGCTCGGGACGCAGGTGCATGATCATGCTCGTCTCGCCGTGCCCGGCGTGGATGCCCGTGCCGTGCTCGTTCGGTCCGCCGTCGGCGCCGGTGAACGAGGGCACCCGTGCGGCCGGCATGAAGAACGTCCGCAGTCCGAAGCGGCGGCGGAGCTCGCGGTTGGCGACGTTCAGCAGGGCGACGTTTCCGCCGTGGCCGTTGAGGAACACCAGGTTGCGGGCGCGGGTGGTCAGCAGCGACCGGCCGATGTCGACGATGGTCTGCATCATCGTCTCGGGCGTCAGCCACAGGGTGCCGGGAGCCCACGAGTGCTCGTCCGACTTCGTGATCGACAGGGTCGGCAACTGCCAGACGTCCAGGCCCAGGGCCGCCGCCCGCGCGACGGCGGCTGTGGCGGACGCCTCGGCGACGATGGCATCCGTCGCCAGGGGCAGGTGCGGTCCGTGGTGCTCGATCGCGCCGGTGGGCAGCACGATGATCGACTTCTCGGTGAGGGCCTCGGCAACGGCGGGACCGCTGAGCTCGGCGAGCAGCCGGCTCAACGGATCGCTCCCTTGCGTGCGCCGGTGTACTCCGGGTTGAGCTTGCCGGGATTCAGCAGGCCGTGCGGGTCGGTGGCGCGCGCGGTCTCGACGGTCTGCTCGACGTTGAAGTCGACGTTCCACTGGTGGGGGTTGTGCACGCCCACCCCGATCCCGTTGAGCGCGGCGATGCCGCGGTAGACGTCCTCCTCGCTCACGTACGGTGCGGCGAGCATGCCGATCGGGTGCTGCTTCGTCGACTCGATGTGCAGGTGCGCGCCGGGGAACACGGCCTCGACCGCCTCGATGTCTTCGCTCAGCGGCATTCCCGCGACCTCGAGGTGGAACACCTCGTGCGGCTGGCTCTTCTGGTACCACTCGATCGGGTGGTTGTAGCTCAACATCGACAGGCGGATGCTGGCCTGCGGCCCCTCGCGCACCGCCTCGACGCGGCCCCCCGCACCCTCGACGATCGCGGTCACCGTGTCGATGAGCGATGCGTCGACGATCGCGCGCAGGCTCGAGCGCCCCTCGGGGATCGCCTCGTCGGCGGGGAGGGATGCCGAGATCTCGACGCCGTCGCCCGAGACCAGGCGAGGGGCGGGCTCGAGGTTGCCGATGGTCTGCAGCACCGACAGGGTGCCGGCGAAGTCGGGGAAGCTCGCCCAGAGGCCCCGCCACTCGCGCAGCGGCTCGAGGCGGACGGTCGCGCGCACGATGACGCCGGCCGTGCCGTAGTTGTGCACGTACTTCTGGGCCGCGTCGCCCTCGACGTGGTGGATCTCGGCGCTCCCGTCGGCGTGCACGACGTCGAGCGCGGCGACGAACCCTCGGTCGTTGGAGCCGTGCTCGATCGAGCCGGTGCCGCCGGATCCGCCCGAGAGGAACCCGCCGATCGTCGACTGCGCGGTCGAGGGGTACATCCACAGAGCCTGGCCGCTCGCCCACGCGGCCTGCTCGAGCATGACCATCGGGGTGCCGGCCTCGGCGGTGATGAAGCCGTCGCCGACCTCGACGATCGCCTTCGCCCGCGTGGTGTCGATGACCAGGCCGCCCTGCATCGGGATGCCCTGACCGTAGTTTCCGGTTCCCTTGCCGCGCACGGTGACGGGCACGCCGTGACGGGATGCCGCGGCGACGGCCGTGGCGATCTGCTCGGCGTCGGCGGCGAAGACGACGAGATCGGCGAGACCGAGGGGGAGCTTCGCGGCGATGATCGGCGACATGGGGGAGCCGTCGACGCTGGCGCGCTCGCGGACGCGGGGTTCGGTGCTGACGGCTGCGGGGCCGAGCAGGTCGAGGAGTTCGTCCTCGAGGGAGAGGACGCGGGTGGCGGTATCGCTCATGGGTGTTTCTCCGGGTGGAACGGGGTGTGGGGGTGTCGTGTCGCGGGGGTGGCTGAGCCTGTCGAAGCCACCGGTTCCGGTCCCTTCGACGGGCTCAGGGACCTGGGTGAGGCCGGGGACGGGGGTGGCTGAGCCTGTCGAAGCCGCCGGTGGGGTGTGTCGGGAGCGACCACGGCCCGGCCCGCACGAGGCGGACCGGGCCGGAGCGATCAGAACGAGATGCTCTTGTCGATGAACTCGTTCGTGTAGAGGTCGGCGGGGGTGTAGCCCGACGCCGGCGGGGTGCCCAGGTCGGTGTAGACCTTGCTCGCCTTGGCGAAGAAGTCCTCGAAGCGGCCGTCGTCGAAGTTGCCGTAGGTGGAGTCGGGGCCGTCGCCGACCAGGCCGAGCTCCTTCTGCGTCTTCACGGAGTAGTCGGCTACGCCCTGCGTGTAGGTCCAGCCGGTGGCGTACTCGTCGACGAGCTTGAGGATGAGGTCGTTCGCGGCGGACGGGTCCTTGTAGTACGCGACGCCCGCCTTCTGCAGCACGGGGACGAGCTTCGACAGGCACGGGCTCAGTTCGTCGAACTTGTCGGCCTTGACCGACACCGACGACTGGTAGGTCTGCCACCCGGCGTCGTGGATGAGCGCGAACTTGACGGGCTTGCCCCAGGCCGAGACCTCGTTCTGGTACACGTACGGCTCGGCCGACGCGAAGCCCTGCTGCATGTCCTTGCCGCCCGCGGCGACGAAGTTCGACGGGGTGCCGTCGTACGAGCCGTCGAGGACGTCGGACGAGGCGAGGCCCGAGCTCTTGAGGTACTCGATGTACGCCGAGCCGTCGAAGTAGCGCCACACGCCCTTGTTCTTCTCGAGTGCGGGCTTGACGTCCTGGATGGTCTGGACGTCGGGGTAGGTCGCGGGGTCCCACATGACCATCGTCGGGCTGATGTCGAGCGGGGCGAACACGGCCTTGGTCGGGGTCGTGCTCGAGAGCTGGATCGCCTCGTCGGTGCTGACGTAGCCGAGGGTGATCGAGTCGTCCTGGTACATCTGGGCCGACACGGTCTGGAAGCCGATGGCCGGGCCGCCGGCGCGGATCTCGAGGTTGACGCCGGTGTACTCGCCGTCCGACATCAGCGGGCCGGTGACGGCCTTGATGTTGGCGTCGATCGTGAAGTTGTCCTTGATCATCTCGTAGAGGTGACCGTGCTCGGCCTCGGGGTTCCAGTCGGTCTGGATGACGACCGTCGAGGGGCAGTCGGCCGAGAGGTCGACGGAACCGATCTCCATGTCGGCCGCGGACGGCGCGGTCTCCGCGGCGCTGCCGGCGCAGGAGGTCAGGGTGAGGGCGATCGCGACGGCGCCGGTGACGGCGGTGCCGCGGAGGAGGGTGGAGCGCTGCATGCTGGTTCGCTTTCTGTGACGGGTGGAGCTCTCGGGTGCGGGTGTTTCGGGTACGCCGGATGCCGCTCCCGTGCGTATGCGCGGGAGGAGCCGTGGCATCCGGAATTCGAGGAGGTCGGGTCAGAGGGTGCTGTCGTACCAGCGGCCCACGGCCACCTTCGACAGCCAGCCGAAGAAGGCGAAGATCGCGACACCCAGCAGGCAGGCCGCGAGAATCGCCGCGAACAGCTCGGCGCTCTGCAGACGCGACTGGTAGTTGGCGATCAGCGAGCCGATGCCCGGCTCGCCGCGGCGGAAGAAGTAGTCGCCGACGATCGCGCCGATGACCGAGAGTCCGGCCGAGGTGCGCATTCCCACGAAGATCGAGGGCAGAGCGGCGGGGAGGGTGAGCTTGGTGAGCACCGTCCACTTGTCGGCCTTCTGCAGGCGGAACAGCTCGCGCTGCGACTTGTCGACCGACTGCAGGCCGAACAGCGTGTTCGACACCATCGGGAACAGCGAGATCAGCACGCAGACGATGACACGGGCGAGGAACTCGTAACCGAACCAGAAGCCGACCAGCGGCACGAGCGCGAGGATCGGGATGCACTGCAGCACCACCGCGTAGGCGTAGGTCGAGCGCTCGACCCAGCGGGCGAGCGACATGGCGATGGCCCAGCCGATGCCGATGATCATCGCGATCCCGAGGCCCGCGAGGGCGACCCCGGTGGTGCGGAACAGGGCGATCCAGATGTCGCTGCTCACCTGCGGGTCGAAGAAGCCCGAGGTGAACATCTCGTGCGGCATGGGCATGAGGAAGCCCTTGCCCGAGGCGCTCAGGGTGAGCGAGATCGCGTACCAGATGCCCAGCAGCACGACGAGGACGCCGAGGGGCGGGCCCAGGAGCGCGGCCCGGGCCCCGAACCCGCGTCGGGTCTTCGCCACGCGCGGGCGGGGCGGCTCGACGGGGGGAACGGATGCCGAGGACTCGGCCGCGTCGGAGACGACGGGCTCTGCGGATGTGGTGCTCATGAGTGTCCTTCCCGGAGGGCGTGGGAGACCTCGCCGACGAGCTTCGCGAATTCACCGGTGTAGCGGATCTCGGGATCGCGGGGCATGTCGAAGGGGACCTCGAAGGTGTCGACGAGGTGGCCGGGGCGGCCCGACATCACGACGACCTTGGTGGAGAGGTAGACGGCCTCGGAGACCGAGTGGGTGATGAACAGTCCGCCGAACTTCTGGGCGACGAAGATCTTCAGCAGTTCGTCGTTCAGACGCTCGCGGGTGATCTCGTCCAGGGCGCCGAACGGCTCGTCGAACAGGAACAGCTCGGGGTCGAGGGTCAGCGACCGCGCGAGCGAGGTGCGCATCTTCATGCCGCCCGACATCTGCTTGGGCAGGTGCTTCTCGAAGCCGTTCAGGCCGACGAGGTCGATGGCCCACTGCGCCTTCGGCGCGCGCACGCGCTTGGGCTGCCAGTTGAGCTCGGCGAGCAGTTCGACGTTGGAGCGCACATCGCGCCAGGGCAGCAGGGTCGCGTCCTGGAAGACGTAGCCGATGCGGTCGGTGGCCACGGTGGCGGTGCCTTCGCTCGCGGTCTCGAGACCCGAGGCGATGCGCAGGAGGGTCGACTTTCCGCAGCCGGAAGGGCCGACGACGCTGACGAACTCGCCGCGCTGAACGGTGAGGTCGACGCCGGAGAGGGCGGTGGTGCCGTTGGGGAACGTCATGGCGACGTTCCGGAAGTCCAGCAGCGGCGCGGTGGGATCCGCGACGGATGCCGGGGCGGGAGAGGCCAGGGTCACGGGGCGCTCACTTTCCGTTCGGGGGCGGGGACGAGGGTGGCAAGAGCGGTCTGGGTCGAGACGGTGGTGCGGCTGACGAGCCGGCCGCGATGCAGCACCACGCGGTCGGCGCTGGCGAAGGCCACGGCGTCGCCGAGCGAGTCCGCTTTCACCGCGACGAGGTCGGCGCGCGCTCCGGCGACGGGTCCGGCCATCGGCAGGCCCATCACGTCGCGGGCGCCGATGGTGACGGCATCCAGGGCCTCCGCCGGGGCGAGGTGGGCCGCGCTGACGAGCAGCGAGGCGGTCTCGAGGTGGTCGCAGCGCCCCACGGGGTTGAAGGGGTCGCGCACGTTGTCGGCGCCCGCCGCGACGCGGACGCTCGCGTCTTTGAGGCGGCCGATCGGTGCAATTCCGCGGGGGATGGCGTGGTCGGCGCCCCATCCCTGCAGGTACAGGTTGGTGATGGGGAGGGCGATGATGCCGATATCGGCGGCGCGCACCTCGGCCGCGAGGTTCTCGAGAGCGGTCTCGGGCATCATGCTCAGGCGCACGCAGTGGCCCGCGGTGCGAGGGCGGTGCCACCCGGTGACGGCTCGGGCGTAGGCGGCGAGGGTGTCCGCCCCGGCGAGGCTTTCGTCGGTGTGCAGATCGAGTCCGACATCGCGGCGACGAGCGAGGGCGATGAGCCGCTCGAGGTCGGCGATCGGGTCGTCGGCGAGGTGCGGAGCCCCGCCCACCAGGTCGATCCCGGCGTCGAGGGCGGCCTCGAACACCTCGTCGGGCACGGTGGGGCCGCCGAGGGCGACGAGCTCGAGGTCCATGATCCCCTCGAGCTCCGCGCGCAGCCGGACCAGGGCGCGCACGCCCGTGAGGGCGTCCTCTCCGCGCAGCAGGTCCACGTGCGTGCGGATGGAGGTGATCCCGGATGCCAGCATCCGCAGCGCCGTGGCGCGTGCTCGCTCGAACGTGTCGTCTTCGTCGAGCGTCGCGGCGAAAGCGTGCCAGCTCTCGATCGCGCGCTCGAGGTCGCCGAACGGGGGGTCGATGGCATCCCAGGACTGGGACTTGTCGAGGTGCGCGTGCGGCTCGGCTCCGGCCGTCGTGACGAGGTATCCGTCGAGGTCGAGGATCTCGCCATCGGTCTCGGGGAGGGGGCTGCCGGCCGGCACCACCGCGAGCACCTCGTCGCCGTCGATCGCGATGTCGACGAGCGCGCCGGAGGTGAGGCGCACACCGCGCAGAGCGGCGATGGAGACGGGTGGAGCGGCAGACACGAGGGCCTCCGGAGGAGTCGAGAAGACAAGCGTCGGGACGGGAGCCACGGCAACGGGGCGAGCCGCTCGAGGCGGCTGCGTCAGTGTTGGTGTGACCAACATCCGGCGATGTTCCGATGCTAGGAACCACGCGTTTCCGCTGTATTTCCCCCGCGTGACCCTCTCGACAAAGTTGTCCGACAGGCGGCGGTGGTCGCGCGAGCGGGCGCGACGAGAACAGGGGATGTCACGAGAACAGGCCCATTACGGCTCGATCGGCCTGTTCTCGTCTCTTCTCCTGTTCTCGTCACCGTCGTCGCCACAGCGCGTTCGCGAGCGCGCCTGCGCGGATGAAAGGATCGTTCAGGCGCTGGACGCCCCCACCCCCGGAGATCGCCGTGCACGTCACCCCCGCCCCGCCCCGTGCCACCCGCACACCGGTGCTGTTGGGCACGCAGCTGATGTTCAACGTCGGCTTCTTCGCCGTCGTTCCCTTCCTCGCCCTCGTGATGACCGATGACTTCGGGCTGACCGCCGCCGTGGTGGGCCTCGTCCTGGGGGTGCGCACCTTCGCGCAGCAGGGCATGTTCCTCGTCGGCGGGGTGCTCGCCGACCGCTTCGGCGCGCGCCGCACGATCCTCACGGGATGTGCGGTGCGCGTGCTCGGCTTCGCCACCCTCGCCCTGTCGCTGCTCACGCCCGCTCCGCAGCTCGCCCTGTTCGTCGCGGGGACCGTGCTGACGGGCCTGGGCGGCGCGCTCTTCTCGCCGGGGGTCAACATCCTCGTGGCGGATGCCGAGCAGCGCCGCGCTCCGGCGGGTGCCCGACACCGCGCCTCGTTGTTCGCGTGGCTGAGTGTCGCGGGGGAGTTCGGGGCGGTGCTCGGACCCCTCGTGGGTGCCGCCCTGCTGGGGTGGGGCTTCGTCGTCGTCGCGCTCGCCGGGGCGGCCCTCTTCGTGCTGATCGGGGTCTTCCTCGCGTTCGCCCTGCCGCGTCGGAAGCCCGCGTCGACCGAGCGGGGGATCCACGGACGCTGGTGGTCCCTCCGCGATCGCCGCTTCGTCGCGTTCTCGGCCCTCCACGCGGCGGACCTGCTCGCCTTCAACCAGCTCTATCTCGCGCTCCCCCTCCAGCTCGCGCGCGCCGAGGCCGGCCCCGCGGTGGTCGCGGCGATGTTCGCGTGGGTCTCGGCCCTGACCCTCGTGCTGCAGCTGCCGGTCTCGCGCTGGTGCCACCGCGTGGGCGCGGCCCGCGCCCTGCGGGTCGGCTACGGTCTCTCGGCGGCAGGCTTCGCCGTCGTCGCCGCCAGTGCCATCGTGCCGCTCGACCCCACCGGGCGTATCGTCGCCGTGTTCGCGGCCGCCGGTCTCGTCATCCTCGGGCACCTCACGACCAACCCCACCGCGCAGGGACTCGTGCCTCGCTTCGCCGGGACCCTGCCCACGGGATCGTTCTTCGGTCTGCTGTCGACGTGCGGTGGCGTGGTCGTGCTCATCGGCAACGTCGCGGTCGGCGCCCTGCTCGGCTGGACCGCCGCCCCCTTTGCGGCGTGGGTCATGCTCGCCGCCCCGCTCGTGGTCGCCGCCGTGTGTGCCCCTCGGGTCGCAGCCTCCGCGGGTACGGCCGATTCACCTCACCGCTGACGACGCGCCGTCGAGAGGCGTCACAGCTCGAGCGTGATCCGCGCGCACGCCGCGCGCGAGACGCACGGCATCATCGAGCGGTTGGCATCCTGCTCCTCGGGGGAGAGGACGGAGTCGCGGTGCTCGATGTCGCCGTCGACCACCGCCACCTCGCACGTGCCGCAGGTGCCGACGCGACAGCTCGAGGGAACGACGATGCCCTGCTCCTCGATGACATCGAGCACCGAGCGCTCCGGCGGCACCGTCACCGTCAGCCCCGACATCATCAGGTCGACCTCGAACGAGTCGGTCCACACCGGCGGGCCGAGCACCTTCGCCTCGAACCGCTCGACGTGCAGGCTCCCGCGCGGCCAGATCGACATCGTGGCATCCAGGGCCTCGAGAAGACGGGCGGGTCCGCACGCGTAGACGACCGTGCGAGCCACGGGCGTGCCGAGGCGAGCGGGGAGGTCGAGTCGTCGTCCCTCGTCGGCCGCGTACACCTCGACGCGGGAGCCGTACTGCGCCTCGAGCTCGCTGACGAAGGCCATCGTCGTGCGCGATCGCCCGACGTAGAGCAGCGTCCACTCGGCCCCGGCCGCCGCGGCGGCCTCGATCATCGGCACGATCGGCGTGATGCCGATCCCGCCGGCGACGAACACGTACGACCGTCCCGCGGTGGGCGCGAACAGGAAGTGGTTCGCGGGGCCGCGCACGCGCAGAGTCGACCCGACCCGGGCGTTCTCGTGCAGCCACACCGATCCTTCGCGCTCGCGGAGGACCCCGATGCGCCACGTGCCGCGTTCGGTCGGCGAGCCGCAGAGCGAGTACTGCCGTTCGATTCCGCCGGGCAGGACCACGTCGATGTGCGCTCCGGGCGACCAGTGCGGCAGCGTCCCCGTCGCGCGCTCGAGGTCGAGCACGACGACGCCGTCCGCGGCATCCCGCCGCTCTCGGACAACCGCGTCGAATGTCACTCCCGCACTCACGTGTCCTCCTGTTCGACCGCGTCGTCGGCGCCGCCGCCGTGCACGAGCTCTTTCACGATGAGCAACCGGTACACGGAGCCGTCGGGCGAGTACCAGCGGTGCGGTGTGCCCGACCGGCAGTACACCGAGTCGCCGACCCGCAGGGTGCGCTCGCCGAAGCCGCCGAACGAGATGACGATCGAGCCCTCGAGAACCGTGAGGAACTCGTCCTCTTCGTGCACGTAGTGATCGCCAGGAGTCGGATTCGACCCCGTGAACTCGAGGGGCTCGAACCGCCGCGGGCCCTCGGCCAGCAGCCGGGCGGTTCCCTCGGCATAGGGGCCGATGACCCCCTCGTCGGCGGCCACGAACGAGGGCTCGGCGTCGTGATCGGCGCGCGGCGGCTCCGACCCCGCGAGCAGCTCGACTCGGCTGGTGCCCAGCGCCCGGGCGAGCCGTTCGAGGCTCGCCATGCTCGGGCGCGCGAGACCGCGCTCCAATTGGCTGAGGAAAGGGTGCGACAGGGTCGCGGCCTCGGCGAGCTGGGTGAGGGTCAGCCCGCGCGCCTTGCGCAGCCCACGCAAGTGAGCGCCCAAGCGTTCGTCGCTGCTGGGGGTATCCATCACGGGGGCCATGGTGGTCATCGTTTCACCCTCTCGAACAGTCGGGCGACGACCTCGCGTTCGTCGGCGCGGATCAGCCGACCCTGGTCGACGACGACGTGTCCGGCCACGAGGACGGTCCGCGGGCGTCGACCGGGAGCTGCCCACAGCAGCCCCGCCACGGGGTCGGCCACGCCGGCGTCGGCGATGCCCGAGACGTCCCACAGGCACAGGTCGCCCGCCGAGCCGGGAGTCAGGCGCCCCAGCTCGGGGCGGCCCAGCCCATCGGCCGATCCCGAGGTCGCCATCGTCAGAACGTCGGATGCCGGCACCTGCGGCCCCACCAGGGCTGAGACCTGCATGGCCAGGCGCGCGTCGGCGAGCAGGTGCCCCGCGTCGTTGCTGCCGCCGCCGCTCGTGCCGAGGCCCACGGCGACGCCGGCGTCGAGCAGTCGCCGCACCGGCGCGACGCCCCAGCCCATGGGGACGTCGCACCCGGGAGCATGGGTGGCGGAGACTCCGGCTGCCGCGACCCGCGCGATCTCGTCATCGGTCACCGCGCACAGGTGCGCGAGGGTGACGTCGGGAGCGAGCCAGCCCCACTCCTCGAGCAGATCGAGGGGGCGTTTCCCGTAGCGCGAGACGGCGATCTCGACATCGACGACCTCGTTGGCCTGCGTGCGCCGGCGCAGGCCGTGGCGCTGGGCCACCTCGCCGAGCAGCTCGAACGTCTCGCGCGGGTCGCTGTGCACGCCGGCCGGTCCCACGGCGACCTGCAGCATCCCGTCGGCGGAGACGCCGCCCGCACGATCCGGGACGAGGGCCGAGACGATGGCCTCCGCCGAAGCGGCCGCGGTCTGCGGGTCGTCGCGCGCCGCCCCTCGCACGAACACCAGGCGGGCGCCGAGATCGGTCGCGGCGTCCGCCGCCGCTCGGGCCATCGCGACGGTGTCGGCGTCGGCGGGCCAGGTCAGATGGTGGTCGGCGACGGTGGTCACCCCGCACAGCAGCGCTTCGGCGAGACCCGCTCGAGCGGCGAGCCCGGTCAGTTCCGGGTCGACACCCGCCTCGGCGTACGCCGCCGCCATGGCCGGGAGCCACTCCCGCATCGGGATGCCGCGCGTGCCCGGCAGCGTGCGGAACGCCGTCTGCAGAAGGTGATGGTGGGCGTTGACCAGTCCCGGCGTGACGACGCAGCCGGTGGCGTCGATGATCTCGGCATCCGTCGTGTCGGCGCTCTCGACGACGACCCCGTCATCGATCGTGACGTCTCCCTCGCGCACGCGCCCGGAGCCCTCGACGACGGCGACGGCGCCGCGGACGACGACGACGCTCATGCGCTCCTCGCAGCACACGAGTCCACGCCGCTCGCGATCGCGTGCAGGCGGGGGCCGGCGGCCTCGCGCAGCGGTCGGGCGTCGGCGGCGTTCCGGGATGCCACGATCTCGGCGATCACCGACAGGGCCGTCTCCTCGGGGGAGCGGCCCCCGAGGTCGAGACCCAGAGGGGAGTGCAGGTGCGAGAGCTCGGCATCCGTCACGCCGGCGGCGCGGAGGAGAGCCGCCCGACGCGCGACGGTGGCGCGAGCCCCCATCGCCCCGACGAAACCGACCGGCAGGCGCAGTGCCGCGCGGATCGCGGGAACGTCGAGACGCTCGTCGTGGGTGAGGACGCACACGGCTGTGCGCGCATCAGGGGAGGGGAGGGTCTCGAGGACCTCGTGGGGTGCTCCGACGACCAGCTCGGCCGCGTCGGGGAAGCGGTCGCGGGTCACGAGGAGGGCCCAGTCGTCGCAGACGGTCACCGCGAAACCGGCCGCGGCTCCCAATCGGCAGAGGGCGGCCGCGTGCTCGCCCGCGCCGAGGATGATCAGCCGAGGGGGAGCGGCGCGATGCAGGACGAGCGGTTCGTCGGTGCCGAGGTCGAGGTGAAGCGTCGCTTCACGGCCGTCCCGGGCGGCCTCGAGCGCGGGACGGTGAGCGTCCTCGACCCGGTACGCGACGACGTCGACGGCCCCGCCGCACGCGAGACCCGCGGCGATCGGGGTGATGGCGTCGTCGTCGCCGAAACCGAAGCGCGCCCGACGGATCGTTCCGGTGCGCAGGGCGTCGAGGCCGAGCATGACCGCGTCGTTCTCGACGCAGCCCCCCGAGATCGATCCGATCACCCGGGCGTCCCTCGTGACGGCGAGGGTCGCGCCCACCCCGCGGGGTGCGCTGCGCACGACCGCGGTGACCGTGACGGCCGCCACGGGCACGCCCGCGTCGAGCAGCGGCACCAGGTCGGCGGCCAGTTCGAGCATGGATGTGACCGTAATCGGGGCGTGTTTCGCGCACGCTACGCTGTCGTGACCATGCCCGCCGCACCCCTCGGAACCGTGTCGGGCCTCGTGCTGGCCGCCGGGGCCGGACGGCGTTTCGGAGGCCCCAAGGCCCTCGCCCGCACCCGCGCCGGAACACCCTGGATCGCGCTCGTCGCCCGCGCGCTGGTCGAGGGCGGATGCCACGACGTCACCGTCGTGCTCGGTGCCGAAGCCGACGCCGCGACGGCGCTGGTGCCCACCGGGGTCTCGGTCGTTCGCGCCGAGGACTGGGCCACGGGCGTTGCGGCGTCGCTGCGCGCGGGGCTGGAAGCGCTGGCATCCGGGCCCTCCCACTCCGTCGTGGTGCTGCCCGTCGACACCCCCGACGTCCCGGCATCCGCCGTCACTCGGGTCGCACGCGGCGCGCGCAGGGACGCCCTCGCGCAGGCGACCTATGACGGGGCGCCCGGTCACCCGGTGCTCCTGGGTCGCGATCATTGGGCGCCCGTGGCGGCCTCGATCCGGGGCGACATCGGCGCGCGGCCCTACCTCATCGCGCAGGACGCGCAGCTCGTCGAGTGCGGCGACCTGTGGTCGGGCGTCGACCACGACACGCGCTGAGAGCGGCTCGACGACCGTTCCGTCACGGTCGGATCACGGGCCCGCATGAATTTTGACGCGGCTATAGACAAAACCCCCTCCGGTGGATATTTTTTCGGAGCCGTCATAATTCGACGGACCAGAGTGCCGGGAACGAAGACGTACCCGATCCGACGCCGGGGAGGGCGCGGGTACGGATCGAAGGATCCCTGCTGTTCAGAGAGGAACGCAGATCACATGCTGAAGAAAATCCTGACCGGTGCGGCCATCGCCGCACTCGCCGTCGGTCTCGGAGCGTGCAGCTCCACCCGTCCGGCCGACGGCGGAGGAGACGCCGCGGGCGGCGGCGCGACCGAATGCAACGTCGGCATCGCCATGCCCACCCGCAGCCTCGAACGCTGGATCAACGACGGCGAGCAGCTGCAGAAGAAGCTCCAGGATGCCGGTTGCACCGTCGACCTGCAGTACGCCGACAACAAGACCGACCAGCAGATCAGCCAGATCCAGAACCAGCTCTCCGGCGGCGCGAAGATCCTCGTCATCGCCGCGATCGACGGATCGACCCTCGGCCCGGTGCTGCAGGAGGCCAAGTCGCAGAACGCCAAGGTCATCGCCTACGACCGTCTCATCAACGGCAGCGAGAACGTCGACTACTACGCCACGTTCGACAACTACAAGGTCGGCACCCTGCAGGGCCAGTACATCGAGACGCAGCTCGGTCTGAAGGACGGCAAGGGCCCGTTCAACCTCGAGCCCTTCGCCGGCAGCCCCGACGACAACAACGCGAAGTTCTTCTTCGCCGGCGCGTGGGACGTGCTCAAGCCCTACGTCGACAAGGGTCAGCTGGTCGTCCCCAGCGGCAAGTCGCCCGCCAACGACGACGCCTGGGCGTCGATCGGCATCCAGGGCTGGGCCTCCGACAAGGCGCAGTCCGAGATGGACAACCGCCTCTCGTCGTTCTACGGCAACGGCAAGAAGGTCAACGTGGTGCTCTCGCCCAACGACAGCCTCGCCATCGGTATCGAGGCGTCGCTGAAGTCGGCCGGCTACACCCCCGGCGCCGACTACCCGATCATCACGGGTCAGGATGCCGACAAGGCCAACGTCAAGGCGATCCTCGACGGTGCGCAGTCGATGACGGTCTGGAAGGACACCCGTGCCCTCGGTGACCGCGTCTTCACGATGATCCAGGAGATCAAGGACGGCAAGGAGGTCGAGGTCAACGACACCAAGACCTACAACAACGGCAAGAAGGTCGTCCCCTCGTACCTGCTGACCCCCGAGGTGGTCACCAAGGACGACGTGCAGTCGAAGCTCATCGACTCGGGCTTCCTGAAGGCATCCGACGTCGGACTCTGAGTCACCCGGCGGCGGGGCGGGTTCGCCCGCCCCGCCGCTCCCCGTGCCGCCCCCTGGGCGGCGGAGCCGAAATGCCGCCCCACCGGCGGCGGAGGGACAAGCACACACCATGACCGAACCGATCCTGCGCATGTCGGGGATCTCGAAGTCGTTCAACGGGGTTCCCGCCCTGGCCGACGTGTCGATCGACGTCTTCCGCGGCGAGGTCCACGCGATCTGCGGCGAGAACGGTGCCGGCAAGTCGACGCTGATGAAGGTGCTCAGCGGCGTCTACCCCGCCGGCAGTTTCGAGGGAGGCATCACCCTCGAGGGGGAGCAGATGGCTTTCCGCTCGATCAACGACAGCGAGGCCGCCGGCATCGTCATCATCCACCAGGAGCTCGCGCTCAGCCCGTACCTCTCGATCGCCGAGAACATCTTCCTCGGCAACGAGAAGTCGCGTCGCGGCGTCATCGACTGGAACGCCACCAACACCGCAGCGGCCGAACTGCTCAAGCGGGTGGGGCTGCGCGAGAACCCCGCGACGAAGATCTTCGAGCTCGGCGTCGGCAAGCAGCAGCTCGTCGAGATCGCCAAGGCCCTCGCGAAAGAGGTGAAGCTGCTGATCCTCGATGAGCCAACCGCCGCGCTGAACGACGACGACTCCGCCCACCTGCTCGATCTGATCGACCAGCTGCGGACGCAGGGCATCACCTGCATCATCATCAGCCACAAGCTCAAAGAGGTGCTGCGCATCTCCGATCGCATCACGATCATCCGCGACGGTCGCACGATCGAGACGATGCACCGCTCCGACGCCGACACCGACGAGGGCCGGATCATCCGCGCCATGGTCGGTCGCGATCTGAACAGCCTCTTCCCGCCGCGCGAACCCGACATCGGCGACGAGCTCTTCCGCGTCGAGAACTGGACCGTCCACCACCCCGTCGACACCGAACGCGTGGTCATCGACGACGCCTCCTTCATGGTGCGCGCCGGCGAGATCGTCGGTTTCGCGGGCCTCATGGGTGCCGGTCGCACCGAGCTCGCGATGAGCATCTTCGGGCGCATGTACGGCACCGGCATCTCCGGCGAGGTCTACAAGAACGGGCAGCAGATCGACGTCCGCACGGTCGACGCGGCCATCAAGCACGGCATCGCCTACGCCACCGAGGACCGCAAGAAGTACGGCCTCAACCTCATCGGCGACATCCAGGTCAATGTCTCGGCATCCGCCCTCGCCCGTCTCGCCCGCCTCGGTGTGGTCGACCGGTACCGCGAGTACAAGGTCGCCGATTCGTACCGCTACAAGATGAACATCAAGGCGCCCAGCGTCGCCGCGATCACGGGACGACTCTCCGGGGGCAACCAGCAGAAGGTCGTCCTGTCGAAGTGGATGTTCACCGGGCCCGACGTGCTGATCCTCGACGAGCCCACCCGAGGCATCGACGTCGGGGCGAAGTACGAGATCTACGGCATCATCAACGAACTCGCGGCCCAGGGTAAGGCCGTCATCGTCATCTCGTCGGAGCTGCCCGAGGTCATCGGCCTCTCCGACCGCATCTACACGATCTCCGAGGGGCGCATCACGGCCGAGGTCAGCCGCGACGACGCCACGCAGGAGAACCTCATGCGGCACATGACCGCCGGAAGGAACTGACAGCAATGGCCACCGCATCCACCCAGACGGTCGACGCGCCGACGCAGCCGGGGCCGCGACGTCGCGGCATCCTGTCGCGCATCAACTTCCGTCAGTTCGGCATCCTCGCAGCCCTCGTCATCATCATCGTGCTCTTCCAGGTGCTCACCGGCGGTCGCCTGCTGATGCCCGGAAACGTCAACAACCTCATCCAGCAGAACGCCTACGTGCTGATCCTCGCGATCGGCATGGTGATGGTCATCATCGCCGGCCACATCGACCTCTCGGTCGGATCGGTCGTGGCGATGGTGGGCGCGATCGCGGCGATCGCGATGAACCAATGGGGTCTGCCCTGGTTCGTCGCGGTCCTGCTCTCGCTCGTCGTCGGCGCCGTGGTCGGGGCGTGGCAGGGCTTCTGGGTCGCCTTCGTCGGCATACCCGCGTTCATCGTGACCCTGGCGGGCATGCTGCTGTTCCGCGGTCTCACGCTCGTGCTGCTCACCGGCGGCACCATCAGCGGCCTGCCCGACGGCTTCACCGCCATCGGCGCCGGCTGGCTGCCGCCGTTCCTCGGCTACCTCGGCAACTGGGACGCCCTGACCCTGGCCCTCGGCGCCGTCGCGAGCGTCCTGCTCGTCGTGCAGCAGCTGCGCACCCGCGCGACGCTGCGCCGCCTCGAGCTGCCGCGCGAGGTCGCCTGGTCGTTCTGGGCGAAGAACGTCGTCGCGGTGCTCGCGATCATGGCCACCGCCTTCACGATCGCGGCCTACAACGGCACCCCGATCGTGCTGATCATCCTGGCCGTGCTGGTGCTCGCGTACACGTTCGTGCTCAACCGCACGACCTTCGGTCGCCACATCTACGCCATGGGCGGCAACCTCTTCGCGGCTGTGATGAGCGGCGTGAAGACGAAGTGGGTCAACTTCTTCATCTTCGTCAACATGGGTGCCCTCGCGGGTCTCGCCGCCGTGGTCAGCACCGCGCGTGCCGGCGGTGCGGTGGCCTCGGCCGGTCAGAACTACGAGCTCGATGCGATCGCTGCGGTGTTCATCGGTGGTGCGGCCGTCCAGGGCGGTATCGGCACCGTCGTCGGCGCCGTGGTCGGCGGCCTCGTCATGGGCGTGCTGAACATGGGTCTGTCGATCCTCAGCGTCGACGCCGCGTGGCAGATGGCCATCAAGGGCATCGTGCTGCTCCTGGCCGTCGCGTTCGACATCTTCAACAAGCGGCGCAACGGCGGTGCGTGACCGGATGGGGAGCCCGGTCACCCGGCCGGCTCCCCATCCCGGCCGCTCCGGCCGTCGGCCCCTTCGCGTCGCCGTGCGTCGGCCGCGTGAACACTCCGGTCCGCTCGATGGGATGATGGGAGAGGTGCGCCTCTCATGACCCCTGCCGTGTTCGAGCCCGCAACCCCGCTCGCGCCGCCGGCTGGCCGTACGACGAACGACCTGATCCGTCAGCAGAACCTCTCGTCCGTCCTGTCGCTTCTCCACTCCCGGGGAGCGCTCTCACGCGCCCAGCTGGGCGCCATGACCGGGCTGAACCGCTCCACGGTCACGGGCCTGGTGATGGAGCTGACCGAGCTCGGCCTCGTCCGCGAGGCTCCGAGCGGGGAGCGCACCGGCAAGGTCGGTCGTCCCACCCTCGACCTCGAACCCGAAGACCACGTCGCCGCCCTCAGCGTGCGCGCCGAGCCGCACGCCGTGACCGTGGCCCTGGTCGGCCTCGGCGGTGTGGTGCACGCCCGTCTTCGCCACGACACCGCGACGGCGCCCGCGCCGAAGCGGTTCGTGCAGATCGTCGCCTCGTCGGTCGAGGCGATGCGCGCCGACATCGATCGCCACTACCGCGTGGTCGGGGCCGGGCTGGCGGTCCCCGGACTCGTCAACGCCAACGGCTCCGTTCTCGTCTCGCCCACCCTCGGGTGGAAGCGCGATCCGGTCGCGGCGCGGCTGAGCGACGAGCTCGGGATGCCGGTGGCCGCGGGCAACGACGCCAGCATCGGCGCCCTCGCGGAGTCGCGGTTCGGCGTGGGCGTGGGCGTCGGCAACCTGCTCTACCTCGGCGGCGCGATGCACAGCATCGGCGGCGGTCTCATCATCGACGGCACCCTGCTGCGAGGGACGTCGGGTTACGCCGGGGAGCTCGGCCACACCGTCGTCGACCCGCGCGGACGCCCCTGCGTGTGCGGACGCCGCGGGTGCCTCGAGGCCGAGGTCAGCCTCGACCTGATCGAACCGCTGCTGGGGCGCCGCAAGCTCGACGAGGACGAACTCGACGTCGAGCTCGGCGTCGCCCGCGACCCCCGCGTGATGACCGAGGTGACGCGCCAGGTCGAGATGCTCTCGCTCGCCCTCACCAACTTCGTCAACGCCTTCGCCCCCGAGACGGTCGTGCTCTCGGGGTACCTCGGCGCGCTGCTGTCGGTGAGTCGCGAGCGCCTCGCCGACGCCGTGCGTGTGCACCCGCTGGGGGCCGAGGGTCGCACGATCCGCCTCGAGCGCGCACATCTGCGCTCGCGCCTCATGCTCGTGGGCCCCGCCGAGTTGGCCTTCAGCGACCTGCTCGCCAACCCCGCCGGCTTCCGCGGCTGACCCCGCTCCCCGCAAGCAGCGCGCGTTGCGGGCCGCAGCGTCCGAATGCCCGCGTCCTCCCGTGAGTGTCCAAAACACCCGGACGAATTTCTGCGGCGTCCGGGTTTCTTGGACACTCGACACTCGACACTCGACACTCGACACTCGGCACTCGGCACTCGGCACTCGGCACTCGGCACTCGGCACTCGGCACTCGGCACTCGGCACTCGGCACTCGG
>NZ_JBFYGP010000006.1:0-206861 GCF_041079415.1 Microbacterium sp. 20-116 | reverse complement strand
TCCACCCCCTCACGCATAAACGCTGTACGCGACGGGAAACACGAGCACACCGCGTTTCCCGTCGCAGGAAGCGTTTCCGCGCGGGACGACCCGGTACCGCGGAACACGAAGGGCGGGGCGGAGCCGAAGCCCGCCCCGCCCGCGCTCGACTCAGGCCACGCGCTCCTTGGGTGACACCTCGTACGTGTTCTCGGGGTCGGAGAACACCGCGTTGCCGAGCGCCTCGTCGATGGCGGCGAGGGTGTCGGCATCCAGGGTCACTCCCGACGCCTTCACGGTGTCGACGAGCTGCTCGGGGCGCGAGGCTCCGACCAGGGCCGCGGCGATGTTGGGGTTCTGCAGCACCCACGCGATCGCGAGCTGAGGCATGGCGAGACCCGCCTCGTCGGCGATGGGCTTCAGGCGCTGCACGGCCTCGAGGGTGTCGTCGTTCAGGAACCGCTTGATGAAGGTCGCGCCGCTCTTCTCGTCGGTCGCGCGCGAGCCCTCGGGCACCGGCTGGCCGGGCAGGTACTTGCCGCTCAGCACGCCCTGCGCCATCGGCGACCAGACGATCTGCGAGATGCCGAGCTCTTCGCTGGCCGGCACGACCTTGCCCTCGATCACGCGCCACAGCATCGAATACTGCGGCTGGTTCGAGATGAGCTGGATGCCGAGCTGCTTGGCGAGCGCGTGACCCTCGCGCAGCTGCTCGGCGGTCCACTCGGACACGCCGATGTACAGCGCCTTGCCCTGGCGGACGACGTCGGCGAAGGCCTGGAAGGTCTCTTCGAGCGGGGTCTCGTAGTCGAAGCGGTGGGCCTGGTAGAGGTCGACGTAGTCGGTGCCCAGGCGCTCGAGTGATCCGTTGATCGAGTCCATGATGTGCTTGCGGCTGAGGCCGGTGTCGTTCGGCCCCTTGGGACCGGTGGGGAAGTAGACCTTGGTGAAGATCTCGAGCGACTCGCGCCGCTGCCCTTCGAGGGCCTTTCCGAGCACGGTCTCCGCCGCTCCGTTGGCGTAGGCATCGGCGGTGTCGAACGTCGAGATGCCCGCGTCGAGAGCCGCGTGCACCGTCTTGATCGCCGCGTCGTCACCGACCTGCGAGCCGTGGGTCACCCAGTTGCCGAGGGTGATCTCCGAGATCTTGAATCCACTGTTTCCGAGATAGCGATAACCGACCATCCCTCCACGCTAGACCCGGCCACCGGCACCGGGGCCGCGGCATCCCTTACCCCTCACGCATAAACGCTTTGCGCGCACGGAAACGCGAGCACAGCGTGTTTATGGTCGCGGGAAGCGTTTATGCGTGAGGGTGCGAGGGCGGGTTCGCCGTCACGCGTCCTTCCGGATCCACCGGAACGTCAGACGCACGAGCGCGAGCCCCAGCACCAGCCAGAGTCCCGTCACCAGAAGGATCAGCGGGTGGTCCCACGAGCCCGACGGCTCGGCCGCGGCGAAGCCCTCGGGCAGGAACACCGAGCGGAAGCCCTGCGCGAGCCACTTCAGCGGAAAGATGCTCGCCACGTTCTGCAGCCACTCGGGGAGGGCTGCGAAGTTGATGTAGACGCCCGAGATGAACTGCAGCAGGAGCACGATCGGGATGACGACGCCTGTGGCGCTGCGCCCGGTCCGCGGGAGCGCCGACAGGCCTATGCCGAGGATCGCGCACGTGGTCACCCCCAGCAGGAACACCCACGCGAAGGTCAGCCAGCGCTCCGGCTCGGTCGGCAGCGGCACCCCGAAGAACACCGCGGCGACGACGATGAGCAGCACCGACTGCAGGAGGCCGGTCACCAGGACCTGACCGAGCTTGCCGATGAAGTACGACACGGGGCTCAGCGGGGTGCCGCCGAGGCGTTTGAGCGTGCCGTCGCTGCGCTCCATCGCGATGTCGATCGACATGTTCTGCAAGCCCGACAGCAGCACGCCCGCGGCGAGCATCGCGGGGAGGTAGAACTGCGCGGCATCCACCTCGTCTCCGGGCGGACCGAAGGTCTGAGCGTCGAAGGCGACGGCGAAGATCAGCAGGATCATCACGGGGAAGAGGAAGGTGAAGAACACCGAGTCGCCCTGGCGGAAGTACGAACGCACCTCGAAGGCGATGCGCGCGGCGCCCAGCCGCAGCACGCGGCTCACGCGACGCCCCCGGCCGCGGTGATACGACGCGCCTCGTCGCCGAGGAACGACAGGTACACGTCTTCGAGGCTCGGACGCACGACCTCGAGCCGCTCGGGCTCGCCGAGGCGGGCGTACAGCTCCGCCACCACGGCCCCGGGGTCCTGCGTGCGTTCCTCGCGCACCGCGCCACCCTCGCGCCACCGCACGAAGGGCACACGCGCCGACGGTCCCCCGAGTTCGTCGACACGACCGACGGATGCCATCTGCCCACCGACGATGATCGCTGCGCGCTCCGCCAGCTCGGCGGCTTCGTCGAGATAGTGCGTCGTCAGCAAAATGGTGGTGCCCTCGTCCTGCAGCTCGCGGATGAGGTCCCAGAACTGCCGCCGCACCTCGGGGTCGAAACCCGTGGTCGGCTCGTCGAGGAACAGCAGCTCGGGTCGGCCGACGATGCCGAGGGCGACGTCCACGCGGCGACGCTGACCACCCGAGAGCTTGCGCACCGACACCTTCGCCTTCTCGCTCAGCCCCACCGCGGCGATCACCTCGTCGACGTCGCGGGGCCGCGGATAGAACGCGGCGAAGTGGGCCAGCAGCTCGCGTACCGACGCGGTCGGGGCCTCACCGGTGTTCTGCAGGACGATGCCGAGCCGCGCCTTCCAGTCGAGACCGCCGCGGTGCGGGTCGACGCCGAGCACGCGCACCTCGCCGCTCGTGCGGTCACGGTAGCCCTCGAGGATCTCGATGACCGTGCTCTTGCCTGCACCGTTGGGGCCGAGCAGCGCGAACGTCTCGCCGCGGCGGATGTCGAAGCTCACCCCGCGCAACGCCTCGAGGCCCCCTCGGTAGGTCTTGCGCAGGTTCTCCACCCGCACGACGTTCTCGCTCATGTCCCCAGTCTGGCGGCGAGCGGGGCGGACCGGCACGACGGGCCGGGGAAACGGCATCCATCCATCGGTGGGTACGCGGCGAACAGCTCTTGGCATCCGACACTCTAAGCCATATGATGGCTGACGCCTGACCGCTGATGGTCACACCACGAAGGAGTGAGACGATGAACGAAGCGCACGCCCTCCGCGCATTCCCCGCCCCTGCCGCCGTGAGCGCCGCCGAGGTGCGCGCGGCCTCCGAGGCGCTCGGCTCCCGCCTCGTCGTGCTCGACGACGATCCGACGGGAACGCAGTCGGTCGCCGACCTGCCCGTGCTCACCCGCTGGGAGATCGACGACTTCGCCGCGGTGTTCGCCACCGAGGCCCCGGCCGTCTACGTGCTCACCAACGCCCGCAGCCTCGGCGACGACGACGCTCGCCTGCGCAACCTCGAGGTGGCGCAGAACGCCCTCGCCGCCGCGGCCACCGCGGGAGTAGAGGTCGAATTCGTCAGCCGAGGCGACTCCACCCTGCGCGGGCACTTCCCGCTCGAGACCGACACCCTCGCCGCCGCCGTCGCGGCGGCGGGCGGCGCACCGATCGACGGGGTCGTGATCGTCCCCGCCTTTCCCGATGCCGGTCGCATCACCGTCGGCGGCGTCCACTACATGCGCGACGGTGATGACCTGCAACCGATCGGCGAGACGGAGTTCGCCCGCGACGCGACGTTCGGCTACCGCAGCTCGAACCTCGCGGCCTGGGTCGAGGAGAAGTCGGGTGGTCGCTACCCGGCCCACGCCGTCATCACGCTCGACCTCGGCACCATCCGCGCGGGCGCGACGGCCGTCGCGGACGCGATCCAGGATGCCGTGGACCTCACCCCGATCGTGTGCGACGTCGTGACCGAAGACGACCTGCGGCTCATCTCGCTCGGTCTGATCGAGGCACGTCGGCGCGGCACGACCCTGCTCTCACGCGTGGGACCGCCCTTCGTGCGCGCCCGCATCGGCAGCGAGAGGCGCGAGCCGCTGACGGCTGCCGAGATCTACCCCGACGGCGGCACCGACCGAGGCGGGCTGATCGTCGTGGGCTCGCACGTGGCCGTCACCACCCGCCAGCTCTCCCGCCTGCGCGAGACGAACCCCGACCTCACCGACATCGAGATCGACGTCGCCCGCGTGCTCGACGCCGACGGCGCGCCCGCCTACCTCCGCGCCATCGCCGACCGCGTCGTCGACGAGCTGGAGGGCGCAGACGTCGTCATCAGCACGACCCGCACGGTGACCACCGCCGCGACCGCCGACGACAGTCTGCGGATCGCCCGCACCGTGTCGGCCGCCGTCGTCGACGTCGTGCGCGAGGTCGTCGCCCGCACCCGGCCACGCTTCGTCGTGGCGAAGGGAGGCATCACCTCCAGCGACGTCGCCGCCCACGGGCTCGCGATGCGCCAGGCCACGGTGCGCGGCCCCATGCTGCCCGGCATCATCTCGCTCTGGGAGCCCGCCGACGGCCCGGCCACCGGCATCCCGTACGTCGTCTTCGCGGGCAACGTCGGTGACGACGACGCCCTCGCCCAGGTCGTGTCCACCCTCACCCGCACGCCCGCGGCCGTCACCGGCCGCTGACCCATCCGCACGCAAAGGAGCTCTCCGTTGACCACCACCTCCACCGTCGCCGTCCTGGGGCTGGGAGCCATGGGCCTGCCCATGGCCACCCGCCTGGCCACCGGACTCACGGTCCACGGCTTCGACATCGCCCCGTCGCGCCTCGCCCTCGCCGAGGAGCAGGGCGTCACTCCGTTCCCCTCCGCCCGCGCGGCCGTCGCCGAGGCCGACGCCGTCCTGCTCGCGGTGCGCGACCAGTACCAGCTCGACGACGTGCTCTTCGGCGACAGCGGCATCGCGCCCGCACTGCGCCCGGGATCGGTCGTCATCCTCACCAGCACCGTCGGCACCGCCGGCATCCGTCCCGTCGCCGAGCGCCTCGAGGCGGACGGCATCGATCTCGTCGACGCGCCGCTCTCGGGCGGTCCCGTGCGCGCCGGTCAGGGCGACCTGCTCATCGTCGTCGGCGCCTCCCCCGCCGCGCGCGAGAAGGCGGCACCCGTGCTCGAGCTCCTGGCATCCACCCTGACCGTCGTGGGTGACAACGCCGGCGACGGCCAGGCGCTGAAGACCGTGAACCAACTGCTCTGCGGCGTGCACATCGCCGCCGCGGCAGAAGCCCTCGCCCTGGCCGACGCCCTCGGACTCGCTCCCGAGAAGACGCTCGAGGCCCTCATGGGCGGTGCCGCCGCGTCGTTCATGCTCGGCAACCGCGGCCCGCGCATGCTCCAGGCGTACGACGAGGAAGGCGCCGAGGTACTGAGCGCTCTCGACATCTTCGTCAAGGACATGGGCATCGTCGGCGACGCCGCGCGTCGCGTGGGCCTGCCCACCCCGGTCGCCGCCGCCGCCGAGCAGCTCTACCTCAGCGGTCGCGCCCAGGGTCTGGGCTCGAACGACGACTCCGCCGTCATCCGCGCCGTCGCCCCCGAACGTCGTCACGGCTGACGACACGTTCACCCGAGATCGAAGGAGATCCCGCCATGCTTCCCATCCTCACGGCCGACACCCCGCCCATCGCCCCGGCGGTGGAGTTCGGCACCGGTCCCCTGCTCGCCATCGCCGCGGCGGGCATCGCCCTGCTGCTCGTGCTCATCATCCTGTTCAAGGTGCACGCGTTCGTCTCGCTGCTCATCACGAGCGTCGTCGTGGCGATCTCGGCGCAGATCCCCGCCGGTGACGTCTTCACCCTGGTCGCGAACGGCGTCGGCTCGACCATGGGCAAGGTGCTCATCATCATCGCGCTGGGCGCCATCCTCGGCCGCCTCATCGAGGTGTCGGGCGGCGTGCAGCAGCTCGCCGAGAGCTTCACCGACCGCCTCGGGCCGCGCCGCGTGGCGATCGCCCTGACCATCGTGGCGTTCGTGGTCGCCATCCCGGTGTTCTTCGAGGTCGGTGTCATCGTGCTCGTGCCGATCCTCTACGCCTTCAGCAAGATCGCGGGTGTCAAGCCGATCGTGTTCGGCCTGCCGATGTTCGGTCTCATGCTCGCCGTGCACGTGGCCGTCCCGCCGCACCCCGGCATCGTGGCGGGTGCCGGTGTCTTCGGTGCCGACCTGGGCCTGGTCACGGCGATCGCCCTGCCCATCTGCGCGGTTCTCGGCTTCCTGTGCTTCTGGGTCGCGCGCATCATGAACCGCACCGAGTACGCCCTCGCACCGCGGGTCGCGACCCAGATGGCGGAGTTCGGGCAGACCTCCACGGTCATCGAGTCGCGCCGCGCCGACGGAACCGTCATGGCGCCGCCGAGCACCGGCACCGTCGTCGCCCTGATCGCCCTTCCGATCGTGCAGATCCTCGTCGGCACGATGCTCTCGCTCAGCCTGCCGGCCGGATCGAGCGGTCGTGGCATCGCCACCTTCATCGGCACCCCGGCCTTCGCCCTGCTCGTGGCGGTCATCGTGGCCTTCTTCGTGCTGCCGGTCCGTCGCCGCTGGGGTCTGGCCCGCACGAACGAGGTGTTCGAGAGCTCCATGCCCCCGATCGCGTCGATCCTGCTGGTCGTCGCCGGCGGCGGCGTGTTCGGCGCGGTGCTGCAGGCCTCGGGCATCGGAACCGCCCTGTCGGTCACGCTCGAACACCTCGGCGTCCCTCTGCTGGGTGCGGCGTTCCTCATCACGCTCGCGCTCCGCGCCGCGCAGGGCTCGGCAACCGTCGCCATCGTCACCACGGCCAGCCTGCTGTCGGCCGGCGTCGCCGAGGCCGGGTACAGCCCGATGCAGATCGCCGCCATCGCCGTGGCCGTGGGCTTCGGCTCGCTCGGCCTGTCGATGGTCACCGACGCGGGCTTCTGGATCGTCACGCGCTACCTCGGCCTCACGGTCGCCGACGGCCTGCGCACGTGGACGGTGCTGACCACCATCCTGGGTGTGGCCGGCTTCCTGCTGACCTGGGCGGTGTTCGCCCTGGCGGGCTGAGGCATTCGGCATCGACGCCGGGTCGGGGACGAGAGTTCCCCGGCCCGGCGATTAGGTTGGAGCAGAAGGGGGATGCCATGGCACGACGCTCACGTGTCGACGAGGTGGTCGACGGCTTGTTCGACGACATCGTCGCGCGCCGACTCGTCGCCGATCAGGTATTGCCCAGCGAACCCGAGCTGGGCGAGCGTTTCGACGTCAGCCGGGTGACCGTGCGCGAGGCCATCAAGACCCTGCAGGCGCGCGGCGTCGTGCGCGTCGAGAGCGGACGCGGATCGTTCGTCCAGCCGCTCGCGCGCTGGACCTCGCTCAGCGCCGTGCTCGCCGCCACCTCCGCGACCGGCGACGCCTCGGCCGCCGAGCAGCTGATCGAGCTCCGCCGCATCTTCGAGACGGGTGCGGCCGCCCTCGCGGCCGAGCGCGCACGACCTGACGAGGTCGAGGCCATCGCCGCCGACCTCGCGGCGATGCGCGACGCTCACGAGGCCGACGACCTGGCATCCTTCGTCGCCGCCGACCTGTCGTTCCACGACCGCATCCTCGCCGCATCGCGCAACCCTTTCCTCACGGTGATGTTCGCTCCGCTCACCGAGGTGCTCTCGGAGCGCCGCGCACAGACGTCGGCCGTCCGCGTCATCCAGCACAACGCCATCGCCGAGCACGAGCACGTGCTCGAGGCGCTGCGCGACGCCGACGCCGAGGGCGCGCGCCGCGCGATGGACCAGCACATGCAGCAGACACTCGACGACCTTCGCACGCACGTGCTGGGCGCAGGCCGCGCCCGCTGAGGCCGCCGTCGCGGCCTGCGACATCGCGGACGCCGGTGCAGCGCCGCCCTCATGGATTCTCCGCCGGGCGAGGCGAGCCGGGGAGCAGGCTCAGCCCGGGCTGGTCGGATCGACGTCGACCAGCCACGCGGTGACCGCGACCGTCGGCCCCTCGACGATATCGAGTTCGATCGGCCAGGAGCCGCGCACCCTTCCCCCGGTCTGAGCGGCCCACACCGTGTGGGTCACCGGGGCGCCGTGCGGGGAGGCGGCATCTCATCCGAGCACCGTGACGGCGAACCCGCCGACGGGAGTCTCCATGAGCTGCGGGCCGGGCCCCTGCGCCATGAACGACCCGCCGCTCGACGGTGACGTCGAGAAGGTGTCCGTTCTCGTCTTCGAACGCGACATCGGGGTACGGCCTCGACCTCCGAGCCTGGCAATCCCCTGTGCCGTCCAAACCATTCCCCCCGCCTGCCCCCGAACCACATGTGCAAGACGTTTTCGCCCCCGGTCGTCGCGCAACTCCCCTTACCGCCCTCGAACCGTCCATGTGGACGCTGGAGGTTCTTTTGTCGTTGCTGCAGTCCCCCCTCCTTTCGCAGACCGCCCCGAACCCGACGCCCGATCCCCTGCTGACGCCGGTCGCCCCCGCCCCCGGTCAAGGCTCGACCGGCGTCACCGACACCGTCATCCCCGTCCAGCCCGGTACTTCCGCCCCCGGCGGGTTCCTTCCCGACTGGTCGATCGGGGAATGGCTCGGCTACAGCGGCGTCATCGTGCTCGCGCTCGGCCTGACCGTCGTCGCCACGACGACGCTGTGGTGGATGCTGCACGCCTGGCGCTCCGCCGACGACCTGCGGGCGACGCAGTTCAGCTCGTCCCCGCGACCCGCTCGACACCGCTTCACGCTCCTCGTCCCCGGCCGACACGAAGAGGAGGTCATGGGCCAGACCCTCGATCGCCTCGCGCAACAGGATCACCCCGACTTCGAGATCATCGCGATCGTCGGGCACGACGACCCGGGCACCGAGCTCGTGGTCCGCCAGGCGGCAGCGCGGCATCCGGACCTCATCAAGGTCGTCGTCGATGACAGCGTCCCCAAGAACAAGCCCAAGGCGCTCAACCGCGCCCTGCAGATCGCCACCGGTGACGTGGTCGGCGTGTTCGACGCGGAAGACGAGGTGCACCCCGGTCTGCTCACCGTCGTCGACTCCAAGTTCCAGGAGACCGGCGCCGACGTGGTTCAGGGCGGCGTGCAGTTGATGAACTTCGAAACGAGCTGGTGGTCGCTGCGCAACGTGCTCGAGTACTACTTCTGGTTCCGCTCGCGTCTGCACTTCCACGCCCGGTCGAAATTCATCCCGCTCGGGGGCAACACCGTCTTCGTCACTCGCGAGCGGCTGCAGTGGTCGGCCGGTTGGGACGACCAGTGCCTGGCCGAGGACTGCGAACTGGGCGTGCGCCTGTCGAGCGACGGCGCGAAGGTCGTCGTCGCCTACAACCCCGAATACGTCACGCGTGAGGAGACCCCACCCACGCTGAAGTCGCTCTACAAGCAGCGCACGCGCTGGAACCAGGGCTTCCTGCAGGTGCTCGGCAAAGGCGAATGGAAGGCACTGCCGACCCTGCGCCAGCGCATGTACGCCCGTTACCTGCTGAACATGCCGTTCCTGCAGGCGGCGACCGGACTGCTGATCCCCATCTCGATCGCGTTCATCCTGCTGGTCAAGGTGCCGACGCCCGTCGCCCTCATCACGTTCCTCCCCCTGGTGCCGACGGTGATCACCCTCGTCGCGGAGGCTGCCGGGCTGACGGAGTTCGGACGCGTCTACGACAAGAAAGTGCGCGTGCGCGACTACGTCCGTCTCGTCCTCGGCCTCGTTCCCTACCAGGTGTTCCTCGCCGCCGCGGCCGTGCGCTCGGTCGTTCGCCAGCTCAAGGGCGACGGCAGCTGGGAGAAGACCGAGCACACCGGTGCGCACCGGGATGCCGCCGCGGCCCCGGCCGCGACGTCCGAACTCGTGACCACGACGGTGGCGGTGACCCGATGACCTCCATCCTCGATCGCACGTCCCCTGCCCCCGCCTCTCGTCGAGCGGAGCGGGTGTCAGAGACCCGACGATCGCGGTGGCGCGAGCGTCTGGTCGATGCCGCGTGGCTTGTGCCTCCGCTGCTCATCGGCATCTTGGTCAATGCCCTCAACCTGGGCGGCTCACCCCAGCGCATCGACGACGAGGGCACCTACACCGCCCAGGCGTGGAGCCTCGGCAATCTCGGCGAGCTGACGCACTACACGTACTGGTACGACCATCCGCCGCTCGGGTGGATCCAGATCGCGGCGTGGGCCGGGCTCACCGACGCGTGGGACCGATACGACGTCGCCGTGATCGCCGCCCGCGAGGCGATGCTGGTTGCGACCGCGATCGCCGCGGTGCTGCTGTGGTGCCTCGTACGCCGCATCGGATTCGCCCGGCTCACGGCATCCGTCGCCGTGGCGATCTTCCTGCTGTCGCCGCTCGCGGTGCAGTTCCACCGTCAGGTGTACCTCGACAACATCGCGACCGCGTGGTTGCTCGGTGCGCTGCTGCTCGCGATGAGTCGGCGCGCCCAGCTGATCGGCTACGCCGGTGCGGCGGCGGCCTTCGGTGTGGCGGTCCTCACGAAAGAGACCTACCTGCTGGCACTTCCGCTCGTGGCCTGGTTCATGTGGCGGGGCGCCGACCGGACGACGCGTCGGTACACGGTGTCGGTCGCGGCCTCCGTCCTCGCCCTGATCGGCCTGACCTACGTGGCGTTCGCGCTGGTGAAGGGCGAGGTGACCCCGGCACCCGGTCGGGTGAGCCTGTGGGACGGTCTCGCTTTCCAGCTGTCGTCGCGAGAGGGCAGCGGATCGCTCTTCGATCCCGAGAGCCTCATGTCGCGGACCATCGGTCTGTGGTGGCAGCTCGACGCCGTGCTCATCGTGACCGCGCTGGCCGCCGCCGTCGCCGCGCTGTTCGTTCGTCGCCTGAGGCCGTGGGCGATCACTCTGCTGGCGCTGACGGCGTTCATGTTCCGCGGGGGCTACCTCCCTGTGCCGTACGTCATCATGCTGCTGCCGTTCGCCGCGATCGTCGTGGCCGGCATGGGCCAACGGGCCGTCGAAACGCTGCGCGCGGACGCCGTGGCGCAGCGCTTCACGGGTGTCGCGCTGGCCTCCGGCCTGATCGTCGCGCTCCTCGCGGCCGGGCCGCTGTGGGCGGCGCAGCTCCGGGGCTTCTTGCTCGCCGACCTCGATCGCCCCCTCCGTGACGCCGAGACATGGATGACCCAGAACGCGCCGGGAGACGCGCGCATGCTCGTCGACGACGCGATGTGGGTCGATCTCGTCGACGCCGGCTTCGACCGCGAGAACGTGGTCTGGTACTACAAGGCCGACACCGACACCGACGTGCAGCGGCTCGCTCCCGACGGGTGGCGCGACTACGACTACGTCGTCACCACGGACTCGATGCGCACGTTCCCCACCGAGTTCCCCACGGTGCGGCAGGCGATCGACAACAGCGTGGTGGTGGCGTCCTTCGGCGAGGGCGCGCAACAGGTCGACGTGCGCCTCGTCGATCGCAACCAGGCGGCACTGGCCCAGGCCTCGGACGACGGGCTCTACGCCGCCCGATCCGTCGCCGGTCAGCAGCTCCTGCAGAACCCCGACGTCGGTGTGCCCGGCCCGGAGCAGGACCTGCTCACCTCCGGCATCGTGGACGGCCGCATCCTGCTCACGCTGGGCCAGTTGGCGGCGACCGGTCGCGTCGATATCGCCGACATCGCGCAGTTGGGAGGCGACCCCTCGGGCGTCCACCGGCAGCTCGTCGTGAGCTCGTTCGCCGGTCAGGACGCACGCGGTGACGCTCCCGGCGCCGACGAAGTCGTGCGGTTCTTCTCGTCGCTCGCGGGTCCTCTGCGCCCGGTCTCGGTCGAGCGAGGGGACGCCGGGGTGATCGTGACGTTCTCACCCGACGAACCCACCGACCTGCTCCCCCGTCCCGCTTCATGATCCCGTTCACCCGTTCGATCCCCCTCCCCCCGAAGAAAGGATCCGCCATGACCATCTCCTCCCCTTCCCCCCGTCCCGCCCGTCGGTCTCGGATCGGCCTGCGCGGCCTTGCCCTGACCGCCGCAGCCGTACTCCCCCTGGCCCTCGGCGTCGCAACGGCGCCCGCGGCGATGGCCGCACAGGCCGCACCGAGCGGCTGGGCCCGGGTCGCGCATCTCTCGCCCGATACCAAATCGGTCGACGTGCAGATGACCGCGCTGGCCGGGGGTGCGGTCGTCTACGAGCTCGACGACGTCTCGTACGGCGCGGTGAGCGACTACATCCCTCTCGCCGAGGGAACGTACGTCGTGTCGATGGTCCCCTCCGACGCCACGGACGACTCCGAACCCGTCGTGCAGCAGTCGGTGGAGGTGTCGGCGGGAGAGCCCATCACCGTTGCGGCATACGGGCGCAACGCCGAGCTGAAGACCACCGTCTTCGACGACGACCTCTCCGCCCCGGCGGAGGGCCAGGCACGCGTGCGCGTCGTGCAGGCGTCCACGCTCGAGCCCCGCGTCGACGTCGACACGGCGGAGGGCCGGTCGATCGCGCAGGCCGTGACCTCCGGCTCCGCAACCGGCTACGCCGCCGTGCCCGCCGGCTCTTGGAACCTCGAGCTCTCGGGCGCAGACGAAACGGCATCCTCCGCCGTCGCCCTTCCCGCGGGGAGCGTCTCGACCATCTTCGTGCTCGACGACGCCGCGGGCGCGCTGACCGCCCGGACGGTCACCGACTCGGCGACTCTCGCCGACATGCCCACCGGCGGTATCCACACGGGCGGCGGCGGCACGGCGGTGCAGTCCGCGGCGCCCGCTGGGCTCATCGGCGGCGTCGTCGCACTCCTCGGCGGACTCGTTGCGACGATGGTGGTGCTGCGCCGTCGGTCCTCGAAGGGCACCGCATGATGCGCGGGAGGAAGACCCTCGCGACCGCTGTCGTCGCCGCGGTCTGCGTCGTGACGCTCAGTGCATGCACCGCGCCGGCGCAGCAGGTCTCCGACGCCCGCGAGCGTACCGTCGCCACGGCATCCGCGTTCCTGTCCACCTACGTCGACGACGGACGCGTCGTGCGAACCGATCAGGGTGGCGACACGGTGAGTGAGGGGCAGGCGTACGGCCTGCTCCTGGCCGTGGCCGCCGACGACGAGGAGCAGTTCGACCGGATCTGGGACTGGACCGTCGACAACCTGCAGCGCGACGACCTGCTGCTGTCCTGGCAGTGGAAGGACGGCTCCGTCGTCGACGATCAGCCCGCTTCCGACGCCGACCTCGACGCCGCGCGCGCCCTGGTGCTGGCCGGCGACGAGTTCGGACGCGACGACCTCCGCGAGCGAGGAGTCGAGCTGGGTACGGCGCTGCTCGATCGCATGACCGCGACCACCGCCCTCGGCCGCATCCTGCTGCCGGGGCCGTGGGCCACCTCGACGCCGCACGCTTACAACCCCTCCTACGCATCGCCGGCCGCATACGCGGTGTTGTCGGACGCGTCGGGGGACACCCGGTGGGACGAACTGGCCGAGGGCAGTCGCGCAGCCACCGCGGCTCTGCTCGATGCGAATCCCCTGCCGACCAACTGGGCAACGGTCGCCGACGACGGCACGGTAGCGATCGCCGGCTCCGCGGGCGGCGGCGGCGAGCCGCGGTACGGATACGACGCCGTTCGCACGCCGATCCGCTTCGCGGAGTCGTGCGATCCCGCTGACCGTGCCCTCGCGGGTCGGATGGCCGACGCGCTCCCCACGGATGAGGTGCTGCCCGCCGAGTTGGACTCCGGTGGCGGGGGCGTCACCGGCGATCGGCACGCGAGCGCCTACGCGGCTCGAGCCGCAGCCCTCGCCGGCGGCGATCGCGACGAGGCCGCGCGCGCGGACCTCTCGCGCATGACCGAGACCTCCTCGAGCACGCCGACGTACTACGGCGACGCATGGAACGCCTTGACCACGGCCATGCTGAGCGACGATGTGCTCGGCGGCTGCCCGCCGCTGAGCGACGACGGGGCGGCGGCCGGCGCGACCAGCGGGGGCGCCGCCGCCGCAGGCGACGCGCGCGGGGCCGCAGCGGGGCTGCAGGACCCGGTCTCAGCGCCCGCTGCCTCTACCGCGACGCCCACGCACATCTCGATTCCCGCCATCGGCGTCGACTCCGACCTCGTCGGTCTGGATCGCGGAGCAGACGGGTGGATCGAAGCCCCCACCGATTACAACGCGGTCGGATGGTACGAGAAGGGCGTGCTGCCCGGAGCCGTGGGACCTGCCGTGATCGCGGCGCACGTCGATTCACCCACGGGCCCCGCCGTCTTCTTCGACCTCCCGCGGCTCGAAGCCGGAGACCGGGTGTCGATATCGCGCAGCGACGGCACGACGGCGACCTTCGTCGTGACCGGTTTGCAGACCGTCGAGAAGGACACCTTCCCCACCGCGTCGATCTACGCTCCCGTCCCCACCCCGGAACTGCGGATCGTGACGTGTGCGGGGGCGTGGGACCCGGCCACCGGCCACTACGTGGACAACCTGGTCGTTACGGCCGTAGCAGGCTGAAGCGGCGGGAGTCGGTCGGGGACGGGGCTCAGCCGACGGGCGTCGCCTCGGCGGCTGCCTCGTCTTCTTCGGTCGCCACGAGCTGGCCGCACGCCCCGTCGATCTCTTTGCCGCGGGTGTCGCGGAGGGTCGTCGGGATGCCGGCGTCGTTCAAGCGGCGCACGAACTCGTTCTGCACGGGGACCTCGGATGCCGTCCAGATCGAGCCCGGAGTCGGGTTCAGCGGGATCGGGTTCACGTGCACCCAGCCCCGGCCGCGGGCGTTGAGCTTGTCGGCCAGCAGATCGGCACGCCAGGCGTGGTCGTTCATGTCTTTGATCAGGGCGTATTCGATCGACACGCGGCGCCCGGTCTTGTCGAAGTAGGCGCGGGCGGCATCCAGGGCCTCGTCGACCTTCCACTTCGAGTTCACCGGGATGAGCTCGTCGCGCAGGTGGTCGTCGGGCGCGTGCAGCGACAGCGCGAAGGTCACCGGGATGTCCTCGTCGGCGAGCTTCTTGATCGCGGGCACCAGACCGACGGTCGACACCGTGATGCCGCGGGCGCTCATGCCGAGCCCGTGGTCTTTGTCGACCATGACGCGCACGGCCTGCATGACGCGGGCATAGTTGGCGAGCGGCTCACCCATGCCCATGAAGACGATGTTCGACACACGGTCGAGCGAGTGGTCGGAGCTCTTCTTGCCGCCCAGGCCGCCGGCGGCGATGAGGGCGTTGGCGCGCACGATCTGCTCGACGATCTCGGCCGCCGACATGTTGCGGGTCAGTCCCGCCTGGCCGGTGGCGCAGAACGGGCAGTTCATGCCGCACCCCGCCTGGCTCGACACGCACAGCGTGATGCGCCCGGGGTAGCGCATGAGAACGGACTCCACGAGCGCGCCGTCGTGCAGCTTCCAGAGGAACTTGATGGTGTCGCCGCGGTCGGTCTCGAGCCGGCGCACCTCGGTGAGCAGCGGCGGCAGCATTCCGGCGACGAGTTCTTCGCGACCGGATGCCGGCAGATCGGTCATGTCGGCCGGGTCGGAGGTGTAGTGGGTGAAGTAGTGCTTCTCGAGCTGCTTCGCGCGGAAGCCGGGGAGGCCGAGCTCCTTGAGCTTGGCGATGCGCTCGTCGTGCGTGAGGTCGGCGAGGTGCACCGGCGGCTTGCCGCGCTTGGGGCTGGCGAACTGCAGCAGCGGACGACCGGTCTCGTCCTTGGCCTGCTGCCATCCTTCGGTCTTGGGGCGCACCTGGCGGATGCCGGTGTTCGCCGGGGCTCCCTCGGGGCGCACCGGGCGGGGCGTCGTCGTGCGCACGGGGGGCTGATCAGTCATGGTTTCCAGGGTACCGGGCGCATCTGCGCCGCGGCTGGGCGCTTCACCGCCGCGCGAGCGGTCCTTCCTCGGCCCGACGAGTCCCGTTCTCGCCCCTCACGCGCGTACGCAGCGGGACCGCACCCTAGGATGCATCCCATGCCCGGTGCCGGTGACGTCTCCCTCCCGCCCGGCGGCGTGCAGAAGCTTCTGAACAACAACGTCGTCGTGGCGATCGACGGCGACGGCCGCGAGCGCGTGCTCATGGGTCGAGGCATCGGCTTCCAGCTCAAGCACGAGGGCCGCGTCGATCCCGCGAAGGTCGAGAAGACGTTCGTCCTCGAGCAGGGCAGCGACACCGCTCACGCCCAGAAGCTCCTCACCGACGCGCCCTATGCGCTCGTCGAGGCAGTCCTGCACGCCGTCGACCAGGCCGAGCGCGACCTGGGTCGCGACCTGGGGCGCCGGCTGCCGCTCGCGGTCATCGACCACATCACCTACGTGATCGAGCGCCTCGACCAGGGCATCCGCATCCCCGGCACCTCCATGCCCGAGCTACGGATCCTCCACCCCGACGAATCACGCGCCGCGGAGCGCATGGCGACTTCGATCGCGGCATCCCTCGACCGTGAGCTCCCGCCCGAAGAGGGCGTGTTCCTCACGATGCACCTGCTCAACGCCACGCGCGACGAGCCCAACGGCACCGCGGCCCTGCTGTTCCGCCGCGTGCAGCACGTCGTGCGCACCGTCGAGACCGGCCTCGGCGTCGCGCTCGACACCGAGAGCCCCGACTACGCGCGTTTCATCCTGCACGTGCGCTTCCTGCTGCAGCGGCTCGTGAACCGCGCGATGCTCTCGAGCGGCGACTCGTCTTTCTTCGAGTTCGCCAAGCACCGTTACCCCCGCGCCTTTGGCATCGCCGAGGCCGTCAAGGCCTACGTCCTCGCGGCGACCGGGTCGACCCTCACCGACGAGGAGGTGCTCTACCTCACGGTGCATGTCGAGCGCCTCGCGACGAGCCTGGGCCGCGCCGACGACAGTGGCGGCCCCGACGCCCCGGTGCTATAGTCACCGTCGCAGGCGTCACACCCTGCCGACGTTTTCCGGATTGTTACCGCGCGAGCGGGCAAGACCTGAATCCACATCGCTGACGAGCGATGAACGGATTCGGGTCTTTTTTATTGCCCGAAACACCCGGCAGCGTCGCCACAGAACATTCGAACAGGCCGCATCGATGCGGCGAAAGGCAGGCGGTTCCGATGGCGGATCACGCGAAGACGGCGGCGGGGGTCCTCGCCGGTGTCGGTGGAGAGAGCAACGTCCAATCCCTCGTGCACTGTGCGACGAGGCTTCGGTTCGTGTTGAAAGACGAGGGCAAGGCGGATGCCGCGGCGATCCGCGCCACGCCCGGCGTCATCACCACGGCCCAGGCGGGCGGTCAGTACCAGGTCGTGATCGGCAACGACGTGCCCGACGTGTACGCCGCGATCCAGTCGCAGACCACGCTCGGCGGCGACGCCGAGGGAGGCGAGAGCGGGGCGAAGGGCAACCTCTTCAACCGGTTCATCACGATGATCTCGTCGATCTTCACGCCGATCCTCTGGGCCCTCGCGGGCACGGGTCTGCTGAAGGCGTTCGTCGCCGCCGCCGTCACCTTCGGATGGCTGGACGCCACGAGCACGACCTACACGATCCTCAACGCGCTGTCCGATGCGTTGATCAACTTCCTGCCGCTGGCGCTGGCCATCACCGCGGCCCGCTACTTCAAGGCGTCGGAGTTCACCTCCTTCGCCGTCGCCGGCGCTCTGGTGTACCCGACCATCACGGCGCTGAACGGTCAGCCCGACATCACCTTCTTCGGCATCCCGGTCACGATGGTCAGCTACGTCTCGAGCGTCATCCCGGTGATCATCATCGTGTGGCTGCAGAGCTACGCCGAGCGCTTCCTGCTCAAGGTCCTGCCCGGCGCGGTGCGCCGCTTCCTGACCCCGATGATCGTCGTGCTCGTCGCCGTGCCGCTCGTCTTCCTCGTGATCGGCCCGATCTCGAGCCTCGTCGGCGGTGGCCTCGCGGCCGGCATCGGCTGGGTCTTCCAGACCCTCCCGTGGCTGGGTGGCGCGATCATGGGCGGTCTGTGGCAGGTCTTCGTGATCTTCGGCCTGCACTGGGGTCTCGTGCCGCTGTTCCAGCTCGAATACCAGACCACCGGTCAGATCCTGCTCCTCGGCCCCGTGTTCGCCGCCGTGCTCGCCCAGGCGGCCGCCGTCGCCGGCGTACTGGTGCGCACCCGCAACAAGAACCTGCGCTCGCTCGCCGCTCCGGCCACGCTGTCGGGCTTCCTCGCCGGCATCACCGAGCCCGCGATCTACGGCATCAACCTCCCCCTCAAGCGCCCCTTCGCCTTCGGCGTCGTCGGCGGCGCGCTCGGCGGCGCGCTCATCGCGATGGGCGGCGTGTTCTCGAAGGCGTTCGTCGTGCCCTCCGGTCTGGCTCTTCCTGCCCTGCTCGGTAACGGCAACATGCTCATGCTCGGCATCGGTCTGCTCGTGGCCATCGCCGTCCCGTTCGTGCTGGTCGTGGTGTTCGGTTTCACGGACCCGGTCGACGCCGCCGCCCCCGCCACCCCGGCGGTCGCCACCGACACGGTGGTTCTCAGCCCGGTCGACGGCACCGTGGTGCCCCTCACAGAGGTTCCGGATGCCGCCTTCGCCGACGGCTCGCTCGGCAAGGGCGTCGCGATCCGCCCCACCTCGGGCGCGGTCTACGCGCCGTTCGACGCCACGGTCGTCGCGGCGTTCCCGACCGGTCATGCGATCGGCCTGCGCGGAGTGGACGGCGTCGAACTGCTCATCCACGTCGGTCTCGACACCGTCAAGCTCGGCGGCGAGCACTTCACGCTGAAGGTGCAGTCCGGCACCGAGGTGAAGGCGGGCGACCTGCTCGTCGAGTTCGACGGCGACGCGATCGAGAAGGCCGGCTACGACCTGATCACCCCGGTCATCGTCACCAACGGCGACCTGTACCCCGACGTCTCCGACGTGGCATCCGGGCCCCTCTCGCACGGCGAGACGCTGTTCCGCGCCATCTCGGTCGACTCCCTCTCCACCGCCCGCTGACTCCCTGGAGGCACAGAACATGACGAACACTCCTTTCCCCGACGGCTTCCTGTGGGGCGGCGCCACCGCCGCCAACCAGATCGAGGGCGCTTACGACGAGGACGGTAAGGGGTACTCGGTGCAGGACGTGATGCCGAAGGGTATCTCGGGTCCGCGCAGCGAGCAGCCGACGCCCGACAACCTCAAGCTCATCGGCATCGACCACTACCACCGCTACGCGGAGGACATCGCGCTCTTCGCCGAGATGGGGTTCGGCGTCTACCGCTTCTCGATCGCGTGGAGCCGCATCTTCCCGAAGGGCGACGAGACCGAGCCCAACGAAGCGGGCCTGGCGTTCTACGATCGCGTGCTCGACGAGCTCGAGAAGCACGGCATCGAGCCGCTCGTGACGATCTCGCACTACGAGACGCCGCTGCACCTGGCCGAGCAGTACGGCGGGTGGACCAACCGTGAGCTCATCGGGTTCTACGAGCGGTACGCGCGCACGCTCTTCGAGCGGTTCGGCGCCCGCGTGAAGTATTGGTTGACCTTCAACGAGATCAACTCCCTGCTGCACGCGCCTTTCATGAGCGGCGGCATCCCGATCCCCGAGGGCGGCGTTCCCGAGCAGCAGCTGTACCAGGCGATGCACCACGAGCTCGTGGCATCCGCCCGTGCCACCCGCATCGCCCGCGAGGTCGCCCCCGACGCGAAGGTCGGCTGCATGGTGCTGTCGATGCCGATCTACCCGCTGACGCCGTCGCCCGACGACGCCGTCGCCGTGATGGAGGCCGACCACGGCAACCTCGTCTACGGCGACGTGCACACCCGCGGCGCCTACCCGGGCTACTTCCTGCGGACGCTCCGCGAGAAGGGCATCGAGCTCGACATCACCGATGAGGACCGCGACGATCTGACCAACACCGTCGACTTCGTCTCGTTCAGCTACTACATGTCGATCGCCGAGACCGCCGACCCCGAGAAGAAGGTCGCCGGCCGCGGAAACCTCATGGGCGGCGTGCCGAACCCCACGCTCCCGGCGAGCGAGTGGGGCTGGCAGATCGACCCCGTGGGCCTGCGCCTGGTGCTGAACCAGTTCTGGGACCGGTGGCAGAAGCCGCTGTTCATCGTCGAGAACGGTCTGGGAGCGCGCGACCAGCTCGTCGAGGTCGACGGCGAGAAGACGGTCGTCGACGACTACCGCATCGCGTACCTCAACGACCACCTCGTGCAGGTCGGCGAGGCAATCGAAGACGGCGTCGAGGTGCTCGGCTACACCTCGTGGGGCTGCATCGACATCGTCAGCGCCAGCACCGCCCAGTTGAGCAAGCGATACGGTTTCATCTACGTCGACCGCAACGACGACGGCACCGGTTCGCTCGATCGCTACCGGAAGAAGTCGTTCGGCTGGTACGCCGACGTCATCCGATCCAACGGCGCGTCCCTCACGCGCTGATCCCCCTCATCGGATCGGCCCCGGGTCCCAGGACCCGGCGCCGATCCCCTTCTGGAGTGCACATGACCCGCATCGCCTTCCTCGACGTCGACGGAACGATCCTCGAGCACGGCTCGGTGATCGCGCCCTCGACGGTGACAGCCGTGCGCACGGCGCGCGAGAACGGCCATCTCGTGTGGCTCTGCACCGGTCGCTCCGCAGGAGACATCCACCCCGAGGTGCTGGCCATCGGCTTCGACGGCGCGATCACGAACGGGGGTGCGTACGCGACCCGCGGCGGCGATCCCGGCGAAGACACCCCCATCGTCGAACGCCCCATGCCCCGCGGGGCCGTCGAGGAGCTCGAGCGGTACTTCGAAGCCCACGGCATCCACTACTTCCTCCAGACGCACGGCGGGGTGTACGCGAGCCCCGGGATGGGCCCCGTGATGACGGAGTACCGGCGCGAGCGCCACGAGCGTCGCGCGGCAGAACTCGAGGCGCAGGGCCTTCCGCCCGAACAACCGCTGTGGCGCGAGCCCCGCCCGGTGTCCGAGGTCGACCGCGACGCCGTCGCCAAGGCCGTGTTCGTCAGCCCCTCGATCGACACCGTCGCCCACGCGGCGGCGGAGTTGGGCGAAGACTTCCACGTCATCCCGGGTTCGATCCCCCTTCCCGGCGGCTCGAACGGCGAGATCGGTCAGGCCGGCGTCACCAAGGGCTCCGCGATCACCGCGGTGCTCTCCCAGCTGGGCCTGTCGGCGGCGGATGCCATCGGCATCGGCGACAGCTGGAACGACGTCGAGATGTTCGAGGTCGTCGGCACCCCCGTCGCGATGGGCAACGCCCCCGCCGAGTTGCAGCGCCTCGCCGGTCGGGTGACGACGGCGGTGCTCGACGACGGCGTGCACAATGCGTTCGAGGACCTGGGCCTGATCTGAGTCCGGCTCACCTCTCCGAGATCGCCCCGCCTCCTCCGCCCGCGGGGATGACTCGCTCCTCCGGCCGCCCTCACGCGCGCAGAAACGCGATCAGCTCACGCAAACACGAGCACAGCGCGTTTCTGCGCGCGAACGGCGTTTATGCGGGGGATGACCCCGCGATCAATCGAGGAAGATGTCCGGGTACAGCGCCGTGTCCGGGGTCCCCGGCACGGCGGCGTACTTGCCGAAGTCGGTGACTCCGGCGCGCTCGAGCACGTCCTCGACGATCAGCGTCTGCCCGGTCACCTCGCGCGACGGAGCGCACAGCACCTCGTACGCGGCGTCCGCGTAGATCTCGGGCGTGCGCGAGACGGCCATGAGGCGGTCGCCGCCGATGACGTTCTGCACAGCCGCGGTCGCGATCGTCGTGCGCGGCCAGAGAGTGTTCGCGGCGATCCCGTCGCTCGCGAACTCCGACGCCAGGCCGAGGGTCGCCATCGTCATGCCGAACTTCGCGAGGCTGTAGCCCGTGTGCGCGCCGAGCCACTTGGGCGTGGCGTTCAGCGGCGGCGACAGCGAGAGGATGTGGGGGTTCTCGGCATCCTTCAGCTGGGGCACCGCGGCCCGGGACAGCAGGAACGTCCCGCGCACGTTGACGTCCTGCATGAGGTCGTACTTCTTGGTCGCGAGGTCCAACGAGCCCGACAGATCGATCACGCTGGCGTTGTTGACGACGATGTCGATCCCGCCGAACTCGCCCACGGTGCGAAGAACCGCCTCGGTGATCGAGGCTTCGTCGCGGACGTCGCCCACGATCGGCAGCGCCTGCCCGCCGGCCGCGCGGATCTCCTCCGCGGCGGTGTGCACGGTGCCGGGGAGCTTCGGGTGCGGGGTGTCGGTCTTGGCGAGCATCGCGATGTTCGCGCCGTCGCGGGCGGCGCGCAGCGCGATGGCGAGGCCGATCCCGCGGCTCCCGCCCGACATGAGGATGGTCTTTCCCGAGAGCGTCACGAGCGTCCTTTCGTGGAGGCGGCGGCGAACGCGGCAACCCGCGCCTGCGCCTCGGGGGTATCGAAGGCGGCGCCGATGGTGGCGGCCTCGTCGTCGAGGTTCTCACCGAACGACCGTCCGGCGCCCACGCGCACCAACCGCGTCGCCTGCCCGAACGCCGCGGTCGCGCCGTCGAGCCAGAAGCGCGCGATCTCCTCGACGCGGGTGCTCAGCGCTTCGGATGCCACGACCTCGGCCACCAGACCCCACTCCCGGGCCTCCGCGGCATCGAGCATGCGGTCCTGCAGCAGCAGCTGCAGCGCGCGACGCTGGCCGATCGCGGCGGGGAGCAGAGTGGACACACCCAGGTCGGGCGTCAGCCCGATGTTGGCGTAGCGGCTGACGAAGCGGGCGTTCTCGCTCGCGACGACGTAGTCGGCGGTCAGCATGAGCCCGAGTCCGCCGCCGGCGACCGCGCCCTGGACGGCGGCGACCATCGGCAGCGGCGCTTCGGCGAAGGTGCGGATACCGTCGTGGATCGCCCGAGCGGTCTCGGTCACCTCGGCGCCCGACGAACCGGTGGTCGCCATGGCCACCACGTCGCCTCCCGCGCAGAACGCGGGGCCCGTGGCATCCAGGATCACCGCTCCGACGGAGGGGTCGGAGGTGACCTCGTGCGCGACCTCTCGCCAGCGCGCGGCCATAGGGAAGTCCATCGCGTTGAGCGAGGCGGGGCGGTCGAAGGTGACGCGGGCGAGCCCGTCGTCGATGTGGAGCAGGATGCCGTCGGTCATTTCGGTGCCATTCTGATCGCGCCGTCGAGTCGGATGGTCTCGCCGTTGAGGTAGCCGTTGTCGGCGATCGCGAGCACGAGGCGCGCGTACTCGTCGGGGGCGCCGAGGCGCGACGGGTAGGGCACCTGCTGCCCGAGGGAGTCCTGCGCCGCCTGTGGCAGGCCCTTGAGCATCGGCGTCTCCATGATGCCGGGGGCGATGGTCACGACCCGGATGCCGTGGCGCGCGAGCTCACGGGCGATGGGGAGCGTCATGGCGTGCACGCCGCCCTTGCTCGCCGAGTACGCGGGCTGACCGATCTGTCCGTCGAAGGCGGCGACGCTCGCGGTGTTCACGATGACGCCGCGGTCGCCGCCCCCGGTCGGTTGGGTCTTCGCCATGACCGCGGATGCCTGCGCGATGACGTTGTAGGTGCCGATGAGGTTGACGCGGATGACACGCTCGAAATCCCGCAGAGAAGAAGGGGCACCGTCGCGATCGAGCACCTTGGCCGGTGGGGCGATCCCCGCGCAGTTCACGACGACGCGTAGGGGCCCGGCCTCGGCCGCGAGAGCTGCTGCGGCGGCGATCTGCTCGGCCTCGGTCACATCGGCGGCGGCGAAGGACCCGCCCAGCTCTTCGGCGATCGCGGCGCCGTTCGACGACGGCAGGTCGACGACGGTGACACGGGCTCCGGCCTCCGTGAGCCGGCGCGCGGTAGCGAGACCGAGTCCCGAGGCACCGCCGGTGACGAGGGCGGATGCTCCTGCGATATCCATGCGTTCTCCTTCGAAAGCTGAAACCGAGTATCACTTTAGTCGAGACTCAGGACCGCGACGAGCCTCTCTTCCTCCTCGCGGAGTGCCCCTGCTGCGTGCGGATCGCCACGGTGGCGGTGCCGTCCACGAGCAGGATGGTCTGCTCGGGCTCCCACCCGTAGACGTTCCGCAGGCGTGCGCCGAGCGCCGAGACCGCATCGGGCACCATGGTCTCGGTCCCGCGGGGCACGTCGGCGGCGCCGGGATCGAGATCGCGTGCGGCGGAGCGCAGGTCGGCGACGAGCCCCCGCATGCGATCGGGACCATAGGCGGCGGATGCCAGGTTCCAATCGCCCACGACGACCGTCGCCCCCGCCGGACAGTGAACGGGCTCCGTCTCGACGCGCGGACCGAAACGCACGCGCACCACCGCCGCACCGATCGCGACGACGGCGAGAGCGCCGAGGATCGTCGCGGGGGCGAATGAGAAGGCGTAGCGATACAGCGGCGAGTCCCAGCCGATGACGACGCCCACCATCGCACGCGACAGCGAATAGACGGCGAACAGAGCAGTCGCCAGCGCAATCACGCGAAGGGGGCCGAAGGGCTCGACGCGAGAGTGGGCGGCGACCCAGGCGCACGCGCCGCAGGCGGTGGCGAGGGCGACGGCCTTCACCGCGAGAGAGTTCGGGAGCGGCACCGTGGCGGTCACCACGGCGACGACGAGCACGAGGGCGAGGATCACCGCCGAGATCCTCCGCGCGCGCCGCCCCTCGAGGGCGCTCAGCGCGATGATGAGCAGGGCGGGCGCGAGTATCATCCCCACGTCCCCGAGAACGAGGGTCAGGATGCCACCGCCCGCGCCGTAGATGAAGTACATCGCGCTGGAACCGGCCGCCGTCACCCCCGCGACGGCGGCGAACCGCAAGAAGAGCGTCGTGGGGCCCGGGGTTCCGCAACGCGGCATGGCGACGAACATCACGGCGCCCGCGACGGCCACACTCACCGCGAGTATCCCGAACGACAATCCCATGGCATCCCCCGTGCTCATTCTGTCGATGTCGGAACCGTTCGTCTCCGGCGCGCATTCCTTTTCCCCAGGATCCGAACGTCCTGCTCCACGCCGTACCGTCCCTCCGCACCGCGTGGTTCCCGGGCACGCCTAGGCTCGACGGGTGAATCTCCCCGGTTTCCGCATCGACAGGGTGGATGTCGACGATCCCCGAGCCGTGACGCTCCGAGGCGTCTTGGACGCCGACCTCGACGAGCGGTATCGCGACGCCGATGCCAAGGACTCCCCCGAGGTCGCCGCGAAGCGCGCCGAGGCGCTCGCCGTCCACGCCGAGCAGGTCGTCGCCACCCTCTTGGCGATCAATGCGGACGACACCCCGCTCGGGCACGTCATCCTGCGCCGCCTGGGCGACGAATGGGAGCTCAAGCGCCTCGTCGTCGTGCCCGCGGGCCGTCGACGCGGCATCGGCTCGGCGCTCACCGCCGAGGTCGTCGACCTCGCCCGACGCGCTGGCGCACGGCGCGTCATCCTGCAGAGCGGGCGCATGCAGCCCGAGTCGCTGCGCGTGTACACCGCCGCGGGGTTCACGCCGATCCCCGTGTACGAGCCGTATCTCGAGACCATGCCGCGCTCGCTCTGCTTCGAGTACGTCTTCTGAGCCGCCCGCTCCGCATCGAGCACCCATGACGCACCGCGTCGTCGGCCACCCTCGCGACGTCATCGGCCCCCCGGCGGGGACCTACGTCCCCACCACCCGGAACGCCCCCGACAGCACCGCCGCCGCGAGGGCGACGACGATGAGCGCGACCGAGGCGCCCAGGGCCACGGCATCCCGAGACGAGAGTGTCGACGGACGCGCCCAGGTCCGTTCGATGTCGGACCCGAACCCGCGGGCTTCCATCGCGGTGGCCAGTTTCGTGCCGCGACGCACGGCGAAGACGAGCAGCACGAACGCCATCGAGAAGAAACGCCGGATCGCCCCGCGGTCGCCCAGGCCCCGGGCGCGGCGGGCGAGGCTCATCGTGCGCCAGTCGTCGACGAACAGCCCGACCGTGCGGGCACCCGCGAGCACCCCCAGCACGAAACGGCTGGGCAGCTTCGCCACCTGCGCGAGGGCGTCGGCGAGCTCGGTGGGGTCGGTGCGGGCGAAGAGCAGGATGATCGGCATGGCCAGGGCCACGACGCGCACCAGTACGGCCAGCGACAGGGCGATGGAGTCGTCGCTGACCGTGGCGAAGAGGAAGGTGCCGTAGACGGTTCCGCCCGGCCGGGCGTAGAGCAACATGCTCACCGCGGCGACGGGGGCGAAGACGATCACCGGCACCAGACGTCTCAGGACGGTTCCGTAGGCCACCCCCGTCAGCGGTACGCACAGCAGCTCGAGGATCAGGGCCGTCCCCGCGCTCACCGCGTCGATCGAGACCAGCAGGGGAACCGCGAGCACGAGCACCATCGCGACCTTGGTGACGGGGTTCACCCCGTCGAGCCAGGCCGTCCGCGGGCGTTCGACGGCGAGGGCGGTCACGCGGCGTCCCCCAGCCGGATGCGGTGCTGCCCGAGGTGACGAACCACGTCCGCATCGTGCGTGACGGCGACGACCGTGCGCCCGCGCTCTATCTCCCGCTGGAGCAGGGCGACGAGCTCGATCCAACCGCGACGGTCCTGGCCGAAGGTCGGCTCATCGAGAACGAGGACGGCGGGAGAGGCGGCGAGCACCGTGGCCACCGACAGTCGTCTCTTCTGGCCTCCCGACAGCGTGAACGGGTTCGCAAGCGCGAGGGATGCCAGATCGAGACGCTCCAGCAGTTCGTCGACGATGCGGTCGACCTCGGCCGGTGCCTTGCGCAGAGCGCGGGGTCCGACGGCGAGCTCGTCGCGCAGGGTCGAGGCGAGGAACTGGTGCTCGGGCTCCTGGAAGACCGTGCCGATGCGGGTCAGCAGCTCCGTGGACCTCCAACGAGAGGGGCGGCGACCCCCGCGCGCCGAGAGCTCCTCGGCGGCGACGACCTCGCCCGCCAGTTCGGGGAGGAGCCCCGCGAGGGTCAGCGCGAGGGTGGACTTTCCCCCGCCGTTCGGTCCCGTGATCACGGTTCCGGCACCGCGCGGAAGGTCAAGGTCGAGCCCGGACGCGACGACCGTGTGCCTCTCACGCCCGGTCGACAGCGCGGACGCCCGCAGAACGGCATCCGGTGTCGAGGCGGGCTCGAGTACGGGAAGGTCGACCGGGCGCTGCGGCACCCACACCCCCGCCGCGGCGAGCGCGTCGCCGTGCTCGGCGAAGACGCGGTCGGGAGGGCCGTCGGCGAGAACGCCGCCACCCGGAGCGAGGACGACGACGCGGGTCATCAGGTCGGCCCAGACGGCCGTACGGTGCTCGATGAGTACGAGGGTGGTGCCCTCGCGTGCGACGACCCGTTCGACGGCGCGGCGGACTTCGGCGACGCCCTCGGGGTCGAGATTGGCGGTGGGCTCGTCGAGGAGCAGCAGTCCCGGTCGCATCGCCAGCACCCCCGCCAGGGCCAGACGCTGCTTCTGCCCACCCGACAGCGCCTTCGTGGGGCGGTCGAGGGGGACGGCGAGCCCCACGGATGCCAGGGCCTCAGCCACCCGCGCCGGGATCTCGGCCGCCGGGACGCCGAGGTTCTCGCAGCCGAAAGCGACGTCGTCGCCCACCTTCGACAGCACGATGCCCGCCTCGGGGTCCTGCAGCACGAGGCCGATGCGCCCGCGCTGAGCCTCGGGCGCGCCCCCGTCGACGAGGATCCGGCCGCTGACCTCACCCTCGTCGGCGCCGCCGAGCAGACCCGCCAGCCCCGCGAGCAGGGTCGACTTGCCGGCTCCCGAGGCCCCGAGCAGCAGCACACGCTCTCCGGGCTCGATGACGAGATCGACCTCGCGCGTGGCGGGCAGCCTCCGACCGGCGTAGCGCCAGCCCCAGCCCTCGACGTCGACGCGTGCGGGGCCCCGCATCAGACGTCGCGACGCGCTTCCCGGCCCGCGGCGAAGCGGCTGAGCGCCCCGGTGGCGGCGAGGGCGCGCACGAGCAGCCAGCCGACGAGACCGGCCAGCAGGGCACCCGAGACGGCGAGGGTACCGAGGTAGATGAGGTTGAACTCGAGCGACTTCACGATGTTGGGCGTGAGGAACAGCTCCAGCACCCAGGCCCCGACACCGGCGCCGACACCCGCGAGCATCGCGACGGGCAGCGTGAAACGCACGTAGAGGAAGGCGAGGAAGATCAGCTCGGCACCGAGGCCCTGGGCCAGGCCCGAGAAGATCGTGGTCACGCCCCACACGTTGCCGATGAGCGCCGACACGATCGCCGCGATCAGCTCGACGAGCAGCGCCGCCCCGGGCTTGCGGATGACGAGGCCGCCGATGACGCCGCCGATCAGCCAGATGCCGACGGCGATCCCGCCGAGACCCGGGGTGAGGCCGTCCATCGCGGTGAACCAGAGGCCGCCGACGGTGTTCCAACCCCAGAAGAGCAGGCCGATCGCAACGCCCAGGACGGCGGCGACGACGATGTCGACGACGCGCCACGAGAAGCGATTCGTCGCGGCGACCGATGAACGGTTCGCGGGGGCAGACGTGGACGTGTGCATTTCTCTCCTCCCTGCGCCGGCATGATCCGGATCAGGTTCGACGGTCGAAGCGTGGATTCGCTTCCTCTCAGCCCGGCTCACCGGACTCCCGTGGTTGTCGTGATGAGTATAGAGGGGTGTCGCGGGGTAGCGTGGGCGGGTGCACGAGCAGACCCCGGCCTCACGGCGTGCGCTGCGTGCCCAGGACTCCTCGCCTCGCGCGGCGACCTCCGGCGACTTCGGCCCCGCTCTGTCGACGACGGGCGAGCTCGGCCCCGCCCTCGAGCTTCCGGATGCCACGTCCCCTGCCCTGCGGTCGGGGGAGGCGGAGCAGGCTGGCGCGGTGGCGGATGCCGCGGTGAGCGAGCCCCCGGCATCCGAGGTCTCCTCCGGTGAGGCTCGCGCCACGCCTTTGCCGGTCGCGCTCGGAGCGCTGCTCTGGGTCGATCCCGACGAAGCGGGAGCCCCGCGACCGACCCCGACGTTCGTTGTCTCGGGGGCCACCTCGCGCTCGGTCGACCTGCTCGCGGGTGCGCGTCGGCCGGTGCTGCGCCCCGGAACGATCATCCCCACGCTGCTCTTCGTGCTGATCATCGCCGCCTACGCCGCGACGACGCTGCTCTGGCCGCTGAACGCCGTCATGCCGACGACCCGGGCGGTCGCCGTGCAGCCGATCGCTGCTCCGGCGGCGGTTCCGGCGTGGCCCGCCGAGGGCGAAGCGGCGATCGCGCTCGACGGAATCCCCGACACGCTGTCGTCGTCGGCCAGCGCTCCCGAGTCGATCGCGAGCATCACCAAGGTCGTCACGGCACTCGTCGTTCTCGATCGACTGCCGCTCGCCCCGGGAGAACAGGGCAAGAGCTACACCTTCACGCAGGCCGACAGCGCGGACTACTGGCAGTACCGGGCCCGCGGGGAGTCCTCGCTCGACCTTCCCGTCGACGGCAGCCTCACCCAGCTGCAGATGCTGCAGGGCATGCTCATCGCCTCCGCCAACAACTACGCGCAGCGCCTGTCGACAGACCTCTTCGGGACGGATGCCGAGTTCGCGGCCGCCGCGACCCAGTACCTCGCGGAGCGGGGCATCGAGGGCATCACGATCGTGAACCCCACCGGGATCGAAGCCGGCAACACCGCCACCCCGGCCGCGCTCATCGCACTGGCCGAGCGGGCGCTCGCCAATCCCGTGATCGCCGAGATCGTGCGCACCCCGGAGCTGACCCTGCCCGGAGCCGGCACGTTCAAGAACGGCAACGCGCTGCTGGCCGACCCCGGAGTGATCGGGGTGAAGACGGGCACGCTCGATGCGTGGAACCTGCTGGTGGCGAAAGACATCACCGTGGGCACCGCCACCGTGCGCGCGTACGCCGCCGTGCTCGGTCAGCCCGGCCCCGACAGCCGTAATCAGGCGGCACGCGATCTCTTCGCCCGCATCGAGCAGGAGCTGCAGCCGAAGCCGTCGGTGCCGGCCGGCACACTGGTGGGCAAGGCCGAGACGCTGTGGGGCCCCGACATCGATCTCGTGACGGAGTCCGACGCCACGGTCGTGCTGTGGAACGGCGGTGCCGCGCAGACCTCGACGACGTTCGCCCTCGGCGACACCACTGAAGCCGGCTCGACCGTCGGAACGCTCACCGCGACCGGACCGGTCGACGCCGACACGGTCGATGTGAAGCTCACCGGCGAGATCGAGCCGCCGAGCCCCTGGTGGCGCCTCACACACCCGCTCGACCTCTTCGGTCTGAACGACTGAGCCATGAGACTCTCCGTGGATGCCACCTCGTCGACGCCGCCGTTCGAGCAGGTGCGGGCGCAGGTCATCGCGCAGATCGAGGCCGGCGAGCTCGTCGCGGGGACGCGGCTGCCGCCGGTGCGAGCGCTCGCGACCGAGCTCGGCCTCGCCGCCAACACGGTGGCGCGCACGTACCGGGAGCTCGAGGAGGCGGGGTACGTCGAAACCCGCGGTCGTGCCGGCACGTTCGTGAAGGGGGCCGACGCGGCCTCCGCTCGCGCCGCGGGTGCGGCGCGCACGTACGTCGAGGCTGTGCGGCGCCTCGGGGTGTCGGCGGACGACGCGGTCGAGCTCGTACGGGCGGCGCTGCGGGACCGTTGAGCGCGACCGATGGGCTGCGGTGCGCCGCCTCGGGGTGATGTCCGAGCGCGCGATCGAGCTCGTGCGGGCGGTGCTGCGCGATCGGCGGGAGCGACAGACGCGTTGCGGTGCGGCACGTCGGGGTGACGTCCGAGAAGGCGATCGAGCTCGTACGGGCGGTGCTGCGAGATCGGTGGGGGCGACAGACGCACTGCGCTACGGCATCTCGGGGTGACGTCCGAGAAGGCGATCGAGCTCGTACGGGCGGTGCTGCGCAATCGGTGGGGGCCACGCGCCGTGGTGCGGCGCTGGCTACGCGGAGCCGACGGTCGCTTTCGTATCCGGTGGCTGAATCCGTCGGAACGGCCAGTCACGCCCCGTCCGCCACCCGCTTTCACCCGGGGCGGCTGGGGTCGTCGGGGCCACCGATCGAGGCGCTCCCACGAGGTTGATGAGCCTGTCGTGAACACCAGTCGAGGCGGTCTGCATCGCACGCTTCCTCGACCGCCCGGCCCGCTTCGCCGGACCACGCTCCTCCCCAGGCGGGCACCCCAAGAAGTTATCCCCATCTGGGATTTTCTACACACTTCGATGTCGGAGGTCACCGTTAGCATGCACACATGCACGATGACACCTCTCCGACGAACCCCGGCAGGCCACGCCTCCTGTCGACCCTCGTCGACGAGGTCCGACGCGCCAGCGCCGCAGTCGCCCACGCCGAAGCAGCCCGCACCCGCGCCCTCGCCGAAGCCGGTCACCTCGCCCTCGACGTGATGGCAGGCCTCTGCGCGTCTTCCCGCGCCGCAGAGCTCGCCCTGCGCGAGGTGGCATCCGAGATCGCCGCGGCAGAGAACATCTCCGACCGCACCGTGCAGACCCAGATCGGTCGCGCCATGGCCCTCGTCGACGACTACCCCGAGACGCTCTCCGCCTGGGAAGGCGGGGTCCTCACCCGCGCCCACGTGGGGGTGATCCTCGACATCGGCTCCCCTCTCCCGGTCGACGTACGGGCTGAGTTCGATGCGCTCGCGGTCACCACCGCCGAGGGTCTCAGCCCGGGCCGGCTGCGTTCGCGCCTCGCCGTCCTCGCCGAACGACTGCATCCCACCACCCTCACTGAACGCCACCGCCGCGGCCGCGACACCCGTTGCGTGCGCATCACCACCGGGCACGACGGGATGTCGGACCTCGTCGCGACCCTTCCCACGGTCCTGGCGGTCGGCATCTACGACCGACTCACCCACCAGGCCCGCGCCCTGATCGATCACCGCCTCGACGGCCCCGACGCGTCAGCCGATGAGCGCACGACCGCGCAGCTACGGGCCGACATCCTCGCCGACCTGCTCCTCACCGGCTCCCCCGGAGCCGACCCCACCCGCACCGACGACGGCCCCGGCACCCTCGGCGCCATCCGCGCCCGCGTGCAAGTCATCGTGCCCGCGCTGACGATGTTGACGCCCGACCGCGAGAACCACGACCCCGCCGAGCTCATCGGACATGGCCCCATCGACGCCGAAACAGCCCGAACCCTGGCTGATGCCACCACCGTCCCCTGGGACCGGGTCGTCACTCATCCGATCACCGGGGCGGTCCTGCACACCGACACCTACCAGCGCACCACCGCCCTAGACCGTCACGTCCGCGCCCGCGACCGCCACTGCCGTTGGCCCGGCTGCACCGTCCCCGCCATCCGCTGCGATGTCGACCACACCCACGACTACGCCCTCGGCGGCCCCACCGACGTCGCCAATCTCGCCCACCTCTGCCAACGCCACCACACCCAGAAGCAGTTCACCCGGTGGACCGTGACACAGCATCCCGGCGGGATCCTCCACTGGACCAGCCCGACCGGTCGCACCTACGCCGACGAGCCCCTCCCCTATTCCCCCGCCGTCCGATTCCTCCCCGATGACCCGCCCCCGCCCGACCCCCACGATGATGGGATGCCCCCACCTTTCTGACGCGCCATCGCGAGCCCGACGAGCTCAATCTGCGCGCGGGCATGGGATTGCATGGCCGTTACGCTCGGCCCCATGCCTCTCGCTTTGGTAACCGGAGCAGCGCGAGCTGACAGCATCGCCGCGGGTATCGTGCCCCGGCTCAGAAACGACGGATGGGACGTCGTAACGAGCGACCTTGTCGACGGCGACTACCCGTGTGATCTCGCAAGCACCTCGGGCCCCACACGTCTCGTCGAGCGCGTATCGAGTGACCGCGGGCCGATACAGGCGTTGGTGCTGAGCCATGCTCACGACATCGAATCCGGCATTCTCAACACCACTGCCGAGAGTTTCGATCGCCATACCGCAGTGAACGCCCGCGCGTCTCTCCTGATGATCGCCGCGTTCGCCCGACAGGTCGACGCCACCGGTGGGGCGATCATCGCTTTCACGAGCGATCACACCACCGGCAATCTGCCCTACGGCGCCTCGAAAGGGGCTCTCGATCGGATCGTCATCTCGGCCGCACGCGAACTCGGTCCGCTACGTATCTCCGCGAACGTCGTGAATCCGGGTCCCATAGACACGGGATGGATGGACGGCCCCACCCGCGACCAGCTGCCCGCACACCATCCCCTGGGTCGGCTCGGAACACCCCACGACATCGCGCGTGTCACGGCCTTCCTCCTCTCCGACGAGGGTCGCTGGATCAGCGGTCAGCTATTGCATGCAGACGGCGGGTTCTCTGCGCGCTATTGACCGCATCGAGTGTCCTCTCGCAAGGCAGGGCCTGAGCAGCGAAATCACTGCGTCCCCGGGCACGTCGGCCGCTGTGGAGAACCGGCTTGCACATGACGGCACATGCGCCATCATGGAGTCGCAAGCGAAACCGGGGGGCGACGCTCATACAAGTCGTCAGGACCCCCGTTCCCGCCCCGCGCGAGAGGAACAACCTGGACATGGTCGGAATGATCCGAGTCGAAGACGGAGTCGGCGATTATCACGTCTCGCGCATCCGCCGAGCGAGCGACGAGCTGCCCGACGACGACGCGATCACCGTCGTCCACGGCAATCGCGAAGAGGACGCTCCCGAGGCGTACATGAAGAAGCTCGAGGGTGTCGCCGCCGAGATCGCCGGGCGTATCCAGGAGGTACGCAACTTCACCGCCCGCAATGCCGACGCGCTTGCCGACGCCGTGCGGCTGCTGCTGGAAAGAAATCAGATGAGCGCCGACGAGGCCCGCCGTATGACGGCGCTTATCGACGAGGTCGGCACCCCGACATCAACCTCGGCGGTCTCGCCCTCGGCCCCGGGCGCCCCCACTCCGACCGAGTCCGATACTGCAGCGTCGCGATCCGGGTTCGGCCAATGAGATTTCGGCGACTTCGGAACCGGCTCGCCGCCTCGGCCCTGGCGGTGCTTCTCGTTGCCAGCGGCAGCGCCTCAGCTTCCGCAGCCGATGAGCCCAGTTCGTGGTGGTACGACGCCTACGGCATCGGCGCCATCCATGCTGAGGGGTGGACCGGAAAAGGCGTGAAAATCGCGGTGATCGACGGAAACATCAATCCGGATCTTCCCTCATTCTCAGGACGGAACCTCACGGTCGATGCGCGGTCCCTGTGCGCCGAGTATCCACTGCCCACCACCACAGAGGTGACAGGTGACTCCGTGCATGGAACGACTCTCGTGGCGCACATCATCGGTACAGGGGACGGTCCCGGGGCCATCAAGGGGATAGCGCCTGACGCGGACGTTACGTTCTACAGCTATGGCACGAGAGAGGGCGAAGCCTGTACTGCATCGGAGTTCGCCGACACGCTCAGCTCCGGCGCTCTGGCGATCCAACGTGCGGTCGATGGGGGCGCTCAGATTGTCACCACCTCTGTGCTCGATTCTCCGCGCTCAGGCGACGCGGACGTCGTCGCGAACGCCATCGCGAAGGGCGTCATCCTCATCTCGGCGACTTCTAACCCGACCACCCCCAAAGGGAAGGGTCTTGACGGCTTCCGTGGTGTGCTGAATATATCCGCGGTTGATCAGGCTGGGGCACTTCAGAAGACCGCCGATGGAAGTCCGTTTGCGCTGGCATGGACGACACTCGTCGCCCCGGGCGTGGATCTCCCCACGATTGGGAGAGTGGGCGGTTCCTGGACTCAATCGGTTGCAGCTTCCGGCTCGTCATTCGCAGCGCCACTTGTCGCGGGCATGCTAGCGCTGACTAAACAGAAGTACGCAGACGCCACGGGCAATCAACTCTTGCAGAGTGCGATCCACAACACCGGCAAGGACGACCACGAGCTGGCCTACGATTCTGCGAGCGGATTCGGGTACGGTCTTGCCTGGCCAGCGCACCTCCTCCGCGAGAGCCCCTCGCAGTACCCGAACGAGAATCCGTTACTTTCACGGGGGGACCCGCAACCGACAGACGCCGAGATCGAGGCCGCTGCTCAACGTGGGTTCACCTATCCGCCGGCCGTTCAAGCCGACTCCCCTCAGGGCCCGGCCGCCCCCCGATCCGGGGATGACTCGCCGCAAAACGCGTCGACCGCCATGAGCTGGCTCCTGCCGATCACCGTTGCCGCTCTCGCTATCGCCGTTCTCGCCGGAGCGGTCATCACCCTGGTTGTGGTTACGAGAACGAGAAGAAACCGAACAGGAGCAGCGCGATGACCGGTCCTTATGAGCAGGGTCTCATCAACATCGCCGACGGCGGTGCCCCCTTCGACGTCCCTATTGTGCGAAACCTGGTTGCCAAGCTGGTCGAATTGCGTGATGTCGTCGGCGCGGCCGCGCAGCAGCCGGGCATCGAGGGCGATTCTGCTGACGCAGCCTCCGCGAAGTTCCTCGCCGCGAGAACCACGATCGGGGAGCAGATCGTTTATCTCGAGAAGACCCTGCAGACCGCCCTCGAAACCGCCAACGGCGTTCGAGATGATGCGCGTGAACGACTTGCCAATCTCCCGGCAGGCCAGCTGACCTCGGGACAGGAGTCTTTGGTCCGAACCGCTGCTGTGGGTACGACGCTCATTCTCGGGCCGCTGGCTTTGCTGGCAGGCGAAGGGGCTGTGCAGGCGTTCAACGGACAACTCAGTCAGCAGCGCGAGGCTCAGGCGAAGCGGGATTTTGAATCCGTCAGCGGCACGCTGCAGGGTTTGAACCCGCCCTCACCCCCGCCGGCCGAGTTCCAGGTGATCAAGCCGAAACGCTTCGTTGAAGAGGGGACTCCCAGCACGACCGGGGGATTCCCCTCCGAGGGCGGGCCTCGTCCCGGCACTAGGCCGGCGGAATCGACGAACGATTCGCCCACCTTTGTTCCCCGCGGATTCGACCCGGCGGACCCCGTCCACACCGCACCGACGCCCGAACATTTGATTCCCCGTCCCGACGCCCCCCGCGGCCCCGGCATCGACCTCGGGCAGGTCCCCCCGCACTACACCCCGCCCACGCCGGACGGCTCGATCTCCGGCATCGGTACCCTGCCCGGACACATCTCGGGCCCCGGCTCGATCGGGGGTTCCTTCCCCGGTGGTGGCATCTCCGGCGGAGGCGCAGGCCTCGGCTCGGGCCTCTCGGCGGGACTGATCGCAGGGGGCGGTGGCGCCGCCGCGCTGAGCCGGTTGAGCTCTGGAAGGGGCGCGAGCACCGCGGCTGCCGGACGCCCGATCAGCGGCAGCGGGGGCCTCCTGGGCAAGAGCGGCGCCTCGGCCACCGGTGCCGGACTCGGCGCACGCTCGGGCACCGGCTCCCTGGTCGGCGGTGCCACAGGCGGCACGGGTACGTCCGGAACCGGCGCGAACGCCGCCGCGGCGGGCAGCCGCGGAGCCGGAACCTCGGCCTCCACCGGTGGAGCCGGCGGCACGGCTGCCGGCGGCACGGCCGGCGCCGCCGGCAGCCGAGGCGCCGGGGGCATGGGATCGGGCTCACGCTCCGATCGCCGCGACGAGCGACGCGGTCTCGGCGGCCCCATCGCACCGCGTCTCGAGGACGACGACGAGACCGCACCGCGTTCCGAGAACGCCGCCGCGGGCTCACGCGACGACTGAAGCGCGGCGAACGAACCACGGCATCCGGAGGCCGACGACCTGCTAGCGTGCCAGGCAGTGACACGGGGTGCCCGCCAGGGCTGAGAACACACCCGTCGAACCTGATCTAGTTCGTACTAGCGAAGGGATGTCGCGAATGGTCGTTCGCACGTCGTCGTCTCCATCCACCCCCACCGAAGCGCTGCGCTCACTCCGCGAGGCCGCGCCGCTCACGCAGTGCATCACCAACGCGGTGGTGACGAACTTCACCGCCAACGCACTCCTGGCTCTCGGCGCCTCGCCCGCGATGTGCGACATCCCCGGAGAGGCCCGGATGTTCGCCGGGATCTCCGGCGGAGTTCTCGTCAACCTCGGGACCCCGACGAGCGAGCAGAGGGATGCCGCCCGAGAGGCCGTCACCGCGGGAACACCCTGGGTCCTCGACCCGGTCGCCGTCGGCGCCCTGCCCGTGCGCACCGCCCTCGCACACGAGCTGCTCGGCGAGCACCCGGCGATCATCCGCGGGAACGCCTCCGAGATCCTCGCCCTCGCGGGAACCGGCTCCGGCGGCCGCGGGGTCGACGCCACCGACTCCGCCGAAGACGCCCTCGACGCCGCACGCTCCCTCGCGATCCGCACCGGCGGCACCGTCGCCGTCTCCGGAGAGACCGACCTCATCGTGGATGCCACCCGCACGGCGCGCGTGAGCGGCGGCAGCGCCCTCCTGACGAAGGTCACCGGCGGAGGCTGCGCCCTCGGCGCCGCGATGGCGAGCCTGCTCGCCGTCACCCCCGCGTTCGACGCGGCTCTCACCGCCAGCGTGATCTGGGCCGTGGCGTCGGAGCGGGCGGCATCCCGAACGAGAGGGCCCGGATCGTTCGCGGTGGCCTTCCTCGACGAGCTCGCCGCGATCGAGCCCGCCGACCTCGACGGACGCGTCCGCGTCGACACCGAGGTCACGCGATGACCGCCGACCTGTCCCTGCACCTCGTCACCGACCACAGCCTGCCGTTCGCGCGCCTGCGCGACCTCGTCGACGAGGCCGTCACCGCGGGCGTGAGCGTGGTGCAACTGCGCGACAAGGTCGCGAGCGGCGGAGAACTGTTCGCCCGTACGCTCGACCTCGCTGACGTCATCGCGGGACGCTGCACGTTCGTCGTCGACGATCGCCTCGACGTCGTCCTCGCCGCGCGCGAGCGCCTGGGCCGGAAACCCGGCACCCGGCGAGACAACGCCCGGGTGGACGGCATCCATCTCGGCCAGAGCGACCTGCCCGTCGACGCGGCGCGCGCGCTGCTCGGGCCCGACGCCCTCATCGGATGGACGGCGAACACCCCGGCGCACCTCACCGCGGCCGAGGCGCTGCCCGCGGGCACGGTCGACTACCTCGGCGTCGGCGTCATCCGTGCCACCTCGACGAAACCCGACCACCCGCGACCGCTCGGCATCGACGGGTTCGGCGAGCTCGCGGCATCCACTCCCCTCCCGTGCGTCGCGATCGGGGGCATCGGCATCGCGGACGTCACGGCCCTGCGTCGGGCCGGTGCCGCGGGAGTCGCCGTCGTCTCGCTCGTGAGCGAGAGCGACGACCCGAGCGCGACCGTGCGCGACCTGCGCACCGCGTGGAAGGCCGGGGCATGATCCCCCGTGTCCTCAGCATCGCCGGCACCGACCCGACCGGTGGGGCGGGCGTCCAGGCCGACCTGAAGTCGATCGCCGTCTTCGGGGGGTACGGCATGGCCGCCGTCACCGCCCTGGTTGCGCAGAACACCCTCGGCGTCCGGTCGGTCCACGTACCGCCGGCGTCCTTCCTCGACGAGCAGCTCCGCGCGGTCAGCGACGACGTCGAGATCGACGCGGTCAAGATCGGCATGCTCGGCTCGACCGAGGTCATCGCCACCGTCGAACGCTGGCTCACCGCCACGCGACCACCTGTCGTCGTCCTCGACCCGGTCATGGTGGCCACGAGCGGCGACCGACTGCTCGACTCCGACGCCGAAGACGCCGTGCGCGCGCTCTGCCGTCACGCGGATCTCGTCACCCCCAATCTCCCCGAGCTCGCGGTGCTGGTGCGCGAACCCGTCGCGACGACATGGGAGGCCGCGGTCGCTCAGGCCGAACAGCTCGCCGCCACGGCCGACACCGCGGTCCTCCTCAAGGGCGGGCACCTGGACGGCCGACAGTGCCCGGATGCCATCGTCGACTCCACCGGTCTCCGCGAGGTTCCAGGGCGTCGCGTCGACACCCCGCACACCCACGGCACGGGGTGCTCGCTCTCGTCGGCGATGGCCACCCTCGCCGCTCACGGCTTCTCATGGCCCGACGCCCTGACCCGCGCGAAGCGCTGGCTCACCGGCGCCCTCGAACACGCCGAGGCGCTGCACGTCGGCCGGGGCAACGGCCCGATCGATCACCTGCACGAGCTGCGCCCGCACATCGACCTCGACCGATCCTGGAGCAGCGCACGGTGGGATGCCACCGCCGCGATCCGCGCCGACGTCGATGCGTGCGCGTTCGTGCGGGGTCTGGCATCCGGGGATCTCGACCGCGACGCGTTCGCCTGGTACCTCGGGCAAGATCTGCTGTACCTGCGCGAGTACGCCCGCGTGCTCGCCCGCGCGGCGGCTCTGGCTCCTACGGTCGACGAACAGCGGTTCTGGGCGACGGCCTCGGTGTCGTGCCTGGTCGAGGAGGCGGCGCTGCACCAGTCGCACGTCGATCCGGCCGGGCTCGAGGCAGCCCCGGCGACCTGGGCCTACACCGACCACCTGCACGCGGCAGCGGCCGCCGGGTCGTACGCGGTGCTGGTGGCCGCGATCCTGCCCTGCTTCGTTCTGTACACCGACATCGGCGTGCGCTGGCGAGGCACCTTCGCCGACGACCATCCCTACGCCGACTGGCTCACGGCCTACGGAGACGAGACGTTCGCCGCGTCATCCGCCGAGGCGGCGCGCATCGCGGATGCCGCCGCACGATCGGCATCCGTTCCCCTCCGGCACGAGATGGCCACGGCGTACGACCGATCCATGTCGCTCGAGCTGGCGTTCTTCGAAGCGCCCCTGAAACGCGCGTGAGGTGCCGGGGACGCCGCTCATGAGAGGGGTCCCCGACACCTCGGGTGACGATGGGCGGAGGCCTCAGCCGCTCTTGCGGCGGAACTCCCGCTTGGTGACCGCTCCGTGCGTGCCCTGCACGGCGGAGTGGCCGTCGAGGTGCGCCTGACCCGAACGGTGCTGGCCGTTCTTCTTCTCCAGCGCCTCTTTGAACTTGCGCTTCATGTCGTCGGATGCCGAGGCACCCGAGGTCTCGTCGGTACTCATGACTCCACCCTAGGCAGGTCGCGGCGACCTGTCGCTGATCAGACGTGCCGCACGCGCTGCTGCAACCTGGTGCGGATATCGAACAGTTCGGTGCCGCCGACCTCGCGACCCCCCGTGATCCCCCGACGCAACAGAGTGGTCAGGGCGCTGCGCGTGACCAGGGCCACGGGCGTTCCGCGCACCTTGCCGAGTTCGGTGATCGCATCGAGCACGGCGTCGTCGGGAAGCACCACCATCGCTCCGCTGAAGCGGACGCCGGCCGCTCGCGCGATCACACGCGCCCGCGACACGAGCTCGGTCACCGGGGAGCCGATGACGTTCGCTCCGGTGATCTCGCCGCGCCGCACGCCCACCGGGCCGCCGAAGTCCTCGCTCAGCAGAGCGTAGAGGCCGCTGGGTCCGAGCACGAGGTGGTCAAGCTTCTGCTCCGGGTCGCGCCCGTCGCGATCGGCGAACACGTCGTGCCACACCGTGTAGCCCATGCCCAGTTCCGAGACGAGGCGCGCGGTCTCTTCTTCGGCGAGCGCGTCGGCGAGGATGTGCCGGATCTCGGGCGGAGCCGAGCGCACGAGTGCGGGGTCGTAGGGGTCGGGGATCTCGACGCCGCGTCCCACCCACTCGCGGATGAGTCCGAGGTAGCGCTCGCGTCGCCACCCGCCGGGCTGGCCGTGCGAGCGTGCGCGCGGACGCGTGTCGCTCGGACGGGAGGGAGCGGATGCCGGCACCCCACCGCCCCATTCCCCGGGAGCCGTCCCGCGGCCCCGGTCGTAGGCGCTGCGCGCCTCGGGCGTTCCCACGAGTTCCCACGCGCGCTGCACCTGGACGAACAACGCGGCGTCGCCCCCGGTGTCGGGGTGCGTCTCGCGTAGACGCACGCGGTACGCGCGGCGCAGGCCCTCTTCGTCGATGTCGGCCGCGACGCGGAGCACCTCGTATGCCGAGGACGACATAGGACTGTCGAACACGTGCGTTCATCCGTTCTGCCGCGAGGACGCGGCGCCTCTCAGGCTAACCCGCTGCGGCTGAGTGCGGCCCGGACGGCGAGGTCAGGCCTCGATCACCACAGCGCGGGCTCGGGCGCGTAGGCGAAGGCCTCGGCGACGCGCTCGGGAGGAAGGTCGTCGAGTCGCGCGGGAGACCACGACGGCGACCGGTCCTTGTCGACGACCTGCGCGCGGATCCCCTCGACGAGGTCGGGCTGCGTGAGGGCGAACCACATGACCAGTCCGTACTCTTGCGCGAGGGCAGCGCGGAGCGAGGGCAGCTCGCGAGCTCGACGCACGGCCTCGAGCGTCACCGCGAGCGCGGTCGGCGCCGACGAGGCCAGCAGCTCGGCCGTCTCGCGCGCTTCGACCTCGGGACGCCGACGAAGGCGGTCCAGGATGCCGAAGACGTCGTCGGCCGCGAAGGCGTCGTCGACCCATTCGCGGGCGTCCTCGAGCCGTGAGCGCTCCGGGGTCTCATCGAACAGCAGCACCAGCTCGGTGGGGCTCGACGGATCGGCGCGGTTCTCAAGTGCTTCGTAGAGCGCCTCGAGATGCGCGGTCGGCACCATATGGTCGGCGAAGCCGGCGTACACCGCGTCGGCGGCATCCATCGTCCCGCCGGTGAGAGCGAGGTACTCGCCCAGCCGGCCGGGGGCTCGAGCCAACAACCACGATCCGCCCACGTCGGGAGTGAACCCGATACGTGTCTCGGGCATGGCGAGCTTCGAGCGCTCGGTCACGATGCGGATGGCCGCGTGACCGGCCAGGCCTATGCCGCCGCCCATGCAGACGCCGTCGGCGATCGCGACCACGGGCTTGCGCGAGATCGCGATCCGATGGTCGAGCGCGTACTCCTCGCGGAAGAAGGCGTGCACCTCGTCGACGCGGCCCGCCGTCACCATCTCGTGGAGCGCCCGCACGTCCCCGCCGGCGCAGAATCCACGATCGCCGGCACCGTCGAGCAGGATCACGTCGACGTCGGTGTCCTGCTCCCAGCGGTCGAGCGTGAGGTTCAGGGCGCGGATCATCTCGAGGTCGAGGGCGTTGATCGCCCTCGGACGGTTCAGCGTCAGATGACCGAGGCCACCGCGACCCCCGACCAGGACACTGTCGGCAGCGGTGTCGCCCGCGCTGACGTCTTCGGTTCGCTGTGCGTGCACGGTGCCACGTTACACAGCCGGTCCGCCGCGCCCTCGGCTGTGGATAACTGTGTTTTCGCCCCCGGATCGGGGAAGATAGGAAGAACGCACGCAGAACGAAAGGTGCCGTATGCCCGACGGACAGGTGCTGGAGCTCGCCGGGCTCACCAAACGCTTCGGCTCGATCTCCGCCGTCGACGATCTCTCCGCCCGCATCGAACCCGGGCAGGTCACCGGCTTCCTCGGTCCCAATGGCGCCGGCAAGACCACCTCGCTGCGCATGCTCTTGGGGCTGGTGCGTCCCACCTCGGGCACCGCGACGATCGGCGGCAAGAACTTCAGCGAGCTGTCGTCGCCGCTGCAGACCGTCGGAGCCGCCCTCGAGGCCTCGAGTTTCCACCCCGGCCGTTCCGCCGCGAACCACCTCAAGGTGTACGCCCGCGCCGCCGGGCTGCCGGCCTCCCGCATCGACGAGGTGCTCGGCCTGGTCGGTCTCGCCGACGTCGCGGGCCGACGGGTCGGCGGCTTCTCTCTCGGCATGCGCCAGCGCCTCGGGCTCGCCACGGCACTGCTCGGCGACCCGGGCGTCGTCGTCCTCGACGAACCCTCGAACGGCCTCGACCCCGAGGGCATCCGCTGGATGCGCTCCCTGCTGCGCCACCTGGCCGAAGAGGGGCGCACCGTCCTCATCTCCTCGCACCTGCTGGCCGAAGTCCAGCAGACGGTCGACGCGCTGCTGATCATCTCGCGCGGCCGTCTGGTGTTCCAGGGCGGCATCGAAGACCTCGCCGACCCCGACGAGTACGCCACCGTCGTCGACTCCCCCGACCGAGCGGCTCTGTCGCGCGTGCTCGATGAGCGAGGCATCGGGTACCAGCTGCTGCGCAACGGCTTCACGATCCGCCACCACGACCCGGTCGAGATCGGCGGCCTGGCCGCCGGCGCGGGCATCGCCCTGTCGAACCTGCAGAGCAAGGGCGCGAGCCTCGAAGACATCTTCCTGGAGCTCGTGAGCGGGGTGCGTGTGCACGAGAGCGCGGGTGCGGTCCCCGCAACCGAATCGATCCCGGATGCCGCGACCCCGGCGCCCGCGACGGGTCTCGACGCCTTCCCCGCACCGACCGGCGCACCCGCCCCCGCGGTGAGCCACGACGATCTCTCTTCCGAGGCACCGGCCCCGCACGACGACGCGCGTCCCTCCACCGCCCTCGTCGCCGTCATCGCCCCACCCCGCACGCTGCGCACCGCGGCCGAGACGCCCCTGACGTCTGAGGCCGGTCCGCGCCAGTCCTACGCCGTGGCCTCGACCGGTGTGATCGACATCGTCGCGCCCACACCTTCCGGCGACCGGCCCGAGAGCCCGTCCGAGAAGACGCCCGCCGGCCAGGAGGTGCAGCGATGAGCCTCGTCGCCGCCACGCGTTCCGAGTACACCAAGCAGTTCAGCACCGCCGGCTGGTGGGTGCTGGGCATCGTGCTCGTCGCCTACGTCGGCTTCACCGCCGCCGCCCTCGCCTTCGTCTTCGGAGGGCTCGCTTCGGGCGAGCTCACCGGAGCGAGTGGCCCCCTGATGTCGAGCGCCGGCGTTCCGCCTCTCGTCTACAGCTCGGCCACCGCGGTCGGCTACGTCTTCCCGCTGCTCATCGGCACGCTCATGGTCACCACCGAGTTCCGCCACAAGACGCTGACCCCGACTTTCCTGTCGACCCCGCGCCGCGGCGTCGTCCTCGTCGGCAAATTCGTCATCGGCATCGTGGTCGGGCTGCTCTACGGCATCCTGGGCTCGATCGCCGCCGTCGCCGCCGGCGCGGGCGTGCTGAGCGTCTTCGGTATCGACGCCGAGCTCGGCTCCTCCGACACGTGGGTGCTGATCGGGCGCATGCTGCTGGCGTTCGCCCTCTGGGCCCTGATCGGCATCGGCGTGGGCACGGTCGTGCGCAATCAGGTCGCCGCGATCGTCATCGTGCTGGCCGTGACACTGTTCATCGAACCGATCGTGCGCACCATCGGCGGGCTCGTCGAGGGCTTCGGCGATGTGGTCAAGTGGTTCCCGAGCGCCGCGAGCGACGCCCTGGTGGGGCAGACGATCTTCGGCACCATGGGCACGGGCAACAACAGCGCTCTCGACTGGTGGGTCGGTGGCCTCGTTCTGCTGGGGTACGCGGTCGTCTTCCTCGTCATCGGTTTCTTCACGACCTGGCGCCGCGACATCGACTGAGCGGGGCGCACCCGCGACGAGTGCGCTCATCGTCCCCGCATTTGGTCGGCTGCTGCGGGGTCAGTGAGAATCAACCGTGCTCGATGGACCGGTGATCGCCGAGTGGCTCCCCGTCTCGGTGGCCGCCCTCGTGCTGCTGTTGATCGCCGCGGGAGTCGCCGGCTGGGTCGATGCGGTGGTCGGCGGGGGCGGACTCATCCAGCTCCCCGCGCTCGTGATCGCCGTTCCGAAAGACGTCGCGACCCCGTTCATCCTCGGCACCAACAAGCTGTCCTCGTTCTTCGGAACGCTGTCGGCGAGCTGGGTGTACCTGCGCAAGATCAGGGTGCAGCTCGTCCTGTTGATCCCCCTCGTGGCGGGGGCGTATGCGGGTTCCACCGCCGGCGCCGCGCTCTCGCGGTTCGTCCCCCGCGAGGTGCTGACCCCGATCGTCCTCGTGGCCGTGATCGCGGTCGCGCTGTACACCCTGCTCAAGCCCCGGATGGGCCTGCACCACGAACCGCGGCACGACAAGGCGGTGGCCATCGCCTGGCGGGCGGCGGCGATCGGTCTCGCGGTGGGGTTCTACGACGGCATCCTGGGGCCGGGAACGGGCTCGTTCTTCGTCATCCTCATCGTGAGCGTCTTGGGCTACGGCTTCCTGCAGGCGAGCGTCAACGCGAAGATCGCGAACCTCACCACGAATCTGGCCGCCCTCGCGGTGTACGGCGTCCACGGCGAGATCCTGCTGGTGCTGGGGCTCGCGATGGCCGCGATGAACGTCACCGGCGGCTTCATCGGCGCTCACATGGCGACCCGGCGGGGCAGCGGTTTCGTGCGGATCGTGTTCCTCGTCACGCTGTCGATCCTCATCGTCAAGCTCGCGTGGGACACCGTGGTGCAGTTCACCTCCTAGCGCTGGCTCGCGGAAGCTGCGTCTCAGGCGTCGTGGTACCCGTTGAGTGTCCAAAACACCCGGACGCTTGAGAAATTCGTCCGGGTGTTTTGGACACTCAACGAGCGGAGGGGGGCGCGGGTGCCGGCGGGCGACAGCCCGAGCGTGGGCGCTGGCCCGCGCGGGCGTCAGCGGACGATGTCGGCGACGTTCTCGGGTTCGGATGCCACGTCGAGACGCAACGCCTTGAGCAACGCGACCCCGTGCTTCGTCGTCAGCACCAGGCGCTCGAACTCCTCATGACCGGAGAGGTCGATGACCACGCTGGGCTTGCGACCCCGGATGATGACGAAGTCGTTCCCACCGGCCGACTTCCAGGTGCCCGCGCCGACCGCGACGGGCAGGTTGATCCCGGGGTTCGGGACACCGCGGATCCAGGTCCACGCGTCGTCGGTGAGCTGCACCCGTTCGATGTGCTCACGGGGGACGACGATGTTGCTCTTGCGGAAAGACATCGCACGCTCGGTCGGCGAGAGCACGACCTCGAGCTGCGTCGAGTCGAGCAGCAGGGTCACCATGCCTTCCATCCTGCCAGCGTCCGGCAGCCCCCACCCCTCCCTCACCTCACAGGAGCGCAACGATCACCCGGTGCGCGTCGAGGCGGCCCGTACGTCGGAGGTGCGGGATAGCCTGGACGAATGAGCACGGGCAGCGCTGCGCCGCGAGTCGCACCGGCCCGAGGCGCTTCGATCGACGACCTTCTGGCGGCGATCTCGTCGGGTCACCGCCCCGACGTCGATGAGACCGAGGCGCTGTTGAGCGCCCCGCTCCCTGCGCTCTTGCGCGTCGCCTCGGCCCTGCGCGACGAGGGTCTCGACCGCGCCGGGCGCCACCGCGTCATCACGTACTCGCGCAAGGTGTTCGTCCCGCTCACCACGCTGTGCCGCGACCGGTGCCACTACTGCGTCTTCGTCGACACCCCCGGTCAGCTGAGCCTGCTGCGAAAGCCGGCGTACATGAGCCCCGAGCAGGTGCTCTCCGTCGTGCGCCAGGGTCAGGCTCTCGGCTGCAAAGAGGCGCTCCTCACCCTCGGCGACCGCCCGGAAGAGCGCTGGCCCGAAGCCCGCGCCTGGCTGGACGATCACGGTTTCGCCTCGACCATCGACTACGTCGCGCACATCGCCCGACTCATCACCGCCGAGACCGGCATGCTCGTGCACGCCAACCCCGGCGTCATGCACCCCGACGAGCTCGCCGCCCTCCGCCCGGTGTCGCCGTCGATGGGCATGATGCTCGAGACCACCTCGCGCCGGCTGTACGAGGAGCCCGGGCAGGTGCACTTCGGCTCGCCCGACAAAGACCCGGCGCTGCGCCTGAAGGTCATCGACGACGCCGGGGCCGCCGGCATCCCGTTCACCACGGGCATTCTCGTCGGGATCGGCGAGACCGTGCGCGACCGCGCCGAGTCGCTCGTCGCCCTGCGCGAGATCGACGACCGGCACGGTCACGTGCAAGAGGTCATCGTGCAGAACTTCCGTGCGAAGCCCCGCACCGCGATGCAGGGCGCGCCGGATGCCGACATGCACGACTACCTGGCCGCGGTGGCCGTCGCGCGGCTCGTGTTCGGCGCCGATATGCGCATCCAGGTCCCGCCGAACCTCTCCGACCCGCGCGAGCTGGGGCTGCTGATCGAGGCGGGCATCGACGACTGGGGCGGGGTCTCGCCCCTCACCGCCGACCACGTCAACCCCGAGCGACCGTGGCCGCAGATCGACGACCTCGCCGCCCAGACCGCGACCCGCGGCTTTTACCTGCGCGAGCGTCTCACCGCACACCCCGAGTACGTCGCGGATGCCGCTCGCTGGATCGACCCGGCGCTGCACGAGCCGGTTCTGGCGTTGGCCGATGCCACGGGGCTCGCGGCCGACGTGATCCCGCGGGGCACCGATGCCCGCGCAACGGGCGCGGACGACGTCTCGACGGAAGGAGATTCCGCAGCGGGAGGATCCCTACGCGCCGAAGCGTCCTCCCGTGGCGAATCCTCTTCCGCTCGCCGGGGCGCCCCCGACCACGACCCCGGGGTAAAGCGGCTGGCCGAGCGGGCGGCATCCCGAGCCTCCGATCTCGACGACGACGACTGGGTACGACTCCTGCGCGCGGAAGGCGCTGAGCTCGACGAGCTCACCGCGGCCGCCGATGACGCCCGCCGGTACACCGTCGGCGAACCCGTGACCCTCGTGCAGAACCGCAACCTCACCTCGAAGGGGTTCCGGCGCGCCGGCCGTACGGGCAGCGGCGAGTTCGATCTCGAGGACGCAGCGGAGATCACTGCCGACGCCGCGGCCCTGGGGGCCACCGAGATCTGCATCCAGGGCTCGCTCGTGCCCGCCGAAGATCCCGCCGCCTACCTGGACCTCGTGCGCACGGTGAAGCGCGCAGCTCCCGGCATCCACGTCCACGCCTATCGCCCTGCCGATGTCCGCGACCTGGCCGAGCGCGGGGGTCTCGGTCTCGACGGTGCCCTCGCAGCGATGCGCGAGGCCGGGGTCGACACCGTTCCGGGTACGGGCGTGAAGGTCCTCAGCGAGCGTGTGCGCGCCCTCGTCGCACCGTTCGATCTCGAGATCGACAGGTGGATCGAGGGGATCACCGCGGCTCACCGGTCGGGGTTCCGCTCGACGTCGGTGTTGTTCTACGGGCATGTCGAAACCGCCCAGGAGCGCATCGCGCATCTGCGGCGCCTGCGCGAGATCCAGGCCGAGACCGGCGGCTTCGCCGAGTTCGTACCGATTCCCCTGCCCGGCGGCGACGTGGCGCTCGTCGAGGGCCGCAGCCCGGTCGACGAGCATCGTGCGATGGTCGCCGTGTCGCGCCTCGCGCTGTCGGGGAGCATCTCGCACGTGCAGATCCCGTGGACCCGCGTCGGTCGCGAGACGGCGGCCGCGCTGCTGCGCTCCGGCGGAGACGACCTGGGCGGAACGCTCTACGACGGACGCGTCCTGCCCGATACCGGTATCGAGCACGGGCTCGAGCTGCCGGTCTCCGCAGCCGAGCGCATCGCGCGAAGCCTCATGCGTCCCTTCCGACTGCGGACGACGGACTACCGGGTGGCGGTGCCGCTGCCCGACCCGTCCGCCCCGTACATCGAAACGAGCGGGGGCACCCGCTACGCCCTCCCCGCCGACGGGCCGCGCGCGTGAGGATCCTCGACGCCGCGATCGTCGGGGCAGGGTTCGCCGGCCTCGCCATGGCCGGTGCCCTCCGCCGCGCCGGGCGCGACGACTTCGTCGTGCTCGAACGCGCCGACGACGTGGGCGGCACCTGGCGCGACAACACCTACCCGGGTGTCGCCTGCGACGTGCCGGCGCACCTGTACAGCCTCGCCGCCCACCCGAACGCGCGATGGTCTCGCACCTTCGCCCCCGGCGGAGAGATCCAGGACTACCTGCGCGGCGTCGCCGAAAGCGAAGCCCTGGGCGATCGACTGCGTCTTCGCACCCCGATGCTCGGAGCGCGGTGGGATGCCGAGGACGCAGTGTGGCGCATCGACACCGGCGCCGAGCCGCTCGTCGCCCGTGCCCTCGTCCTCGCGTGCGGTCGGCTGACCGAGCCGAACGTCCCCGCCATCGCCGGGCTCGAGTCATTCCCCGGGCCGCTGTTCCATTCGGCTCGCTGGGACCACGACGCCGACCTCACGGGGATGCGCGTCGCGGTGGTGGGGACCGGAGCGAGCGCCGTGCAGCTCGTGCCCGAACTCGCCCGCACCGCCGCCCACGTCACGCTGTTCCAACGCACGCCCGCCTGGATCATGCCCCGGGGCGGCGGAGACATCCCCGCCGCTGAGCGCGATCGGCTCGCCGAAAATCCCGGAGCCCTCGCGCGCCTACGGGCTGAGCTCTACGCCGAGGGCGAGCAGCGCTTCGCCTCGCGTTCGGGCGACGCCGCGGCATCCGCCACCGCCCGTGATGCCGCCGTCGCACACCTGCACGCGCAGGTCGCCGACCCTGCACTGCGCGCGGCGCTCACCCCCGACTACGCCTTCGGCTGCAAGCGCGTGCTGCTCTCGGACGCGTTCTACCCCGCCGTCGCCTCGGAGGCCGTGACCCTCGAGCCGACGGCCCTCTCGCGCGTCGACGGCTCCACGCTCACCGCCGCCGGGGGAGAGACCCACGAGGCCGACGTGCTCGTGCTCGCCACCGGATTCGCCGCGGCCCAGCAGCCCTACGCCGATCTCGTCCGCGGCGACGAGACGACCCTCGCCGAGCACTGGTCGGAGGGCATGACCTCGTTCGGCTCCACCGTGGTCGCGGGCTTCCCGAACCTCTTCGTCCTCAACGGCCCCAATGCCAGCCTCGGGCACAATTCCGCCGTGCTCATGGCCGAGGAGCAGGCCGCCTACGTGGTGCGCGCTCTCGCCGAGCGCGACCGCCGCCCCGACCGGGTGCTGCGTGTCCGCCCCGAGGCCGAGGCGGATTACACAGACGAGATCGCCGCCGCCGCGGCATCCACTCCCTGGATGACCGGCGGATGCCGCAACTGGTACGTCGACGAGCGTTCGGGGCGGCTGACCCTGCTATGGCCGGGCACCGTCCAGGCGTTCCGCGAGCGCCTCACCGGCGCCGACGGGTCGGAGTTCGAACCCGCGCACAGCCCCGTGCGCAGCTGACACATAAGAGGAGCCACGCATGAGCATTCCCCTCAGATTCGGTTACAAGGCCTCGAGCGAGCAGTTCGGGCCGAACGAGCTACTCGACTTCGGGGTGCTCGCCGAGAAGATGGGCTTCGACTCCGTCTTCCTCTCCGATCACCTGCAGCCGTGGATGCACGACGGCGGTCACGCCCCCAACGCCCTCCCCTGGCTCGGTGCCCTCGGTGCGCGCACCGAGCGCGTCATCATCGGAACCTCGGTGCTGACCCCGACCTTCCGCTACCACCCGGGCGTCATCGCGCAGGTGTTCGCGACCCTCGGCGTGATGTACCCCGGCCGCGTCGTGCTCGGCGTCGGGACGGGCGAGGCCCTCAACGAGGTCACGCTCGGTCTCGAGTGGCCCGAGCCGCCCGAGCGCTTCCAGCGACTCAAAGAGGCGATCGCGATCATCAACGAGCTGTGGGCCGGCGAACGCGTCACCTACGAGGGCACCTACTACTCGGTCAAGGACGCCACGATCTACGACCGCCCCGAGCAGAAGGTGCCGATCTACATCGGAGCCTCGGGCCCCGCCGCCACGCGCCTGGCCGGTCGCATCGCCGAGGGATACATCACCACGAGCGGCAAGGATCCCGAGCTCTACACCGACAAGCTCCTCCCCGCCCTCGACGACGGCCTCGCCAAGGCGGGCCGCACGCGCGACGACGTCGACACCCTCATGGAGGTGAAGGTGTCGTACCACCCCGATCACGACACCGCGATGGAGAAGACGCGCTTCTGGGCGCCGCTCGCCCTCACCGCCGAAGAGAAGATGAGCGTCCACGACCCCATCGAGATGCAGCGGCTCGCGAACGAACTGCCGATCGAGCGGGCGGCGTCGCGCTTCATCGTCTCGACCGACCCCGACGAGCACGTCGAGCGCATCGCGCAGTACGTCGACCTCGGCTTCCGCCACCTCGTGTTCCACGACCCCGGCCACGACCAGGAGGAGTTCCTGCGCATGTACGGCGAGGAGATCCTCCCTCGCCTGCGCAAGCGGTTCAGCTGAGGCGGGCGGCGGGGCGGGCCGTGCATCTTTTGCGGCACCCCGCTACCCCCGCGCGGAAATGTCGGGGGTTCGGCACACAATGGAGGCAATGAGCACCCCCGACACCTCCGGCTGGACGATCGTCGTCCCGGTGAAACCCGCCGCGGTCGGCAAGACGCGTCTCACCGACGTCGGTACCGACCGCGAGGCCCTCGCGCGCGCCATCGCGCTCGACACCATCACCGCCGCAGCCGCCGCCGACCTGGTGTCACGCGTCATCGTCGTCACCGACGACGAGGGCGTCCGCGCCGAGTTCCGCCGCTCGCGCACCGTCGAAGTCGTGCCCGAGGGCGACACCCGCGGTCTCAACGCAGCCATTGCTCTGGGGGCAGCCGTCGCGGGTGTCGGTTCGCCCCGCGCCGCCCTGCTCGGCGACGTCCCCGCCCTGCGGCCCGCCGATCTCGACGCCGCGCTCGAGCGCGCGGCATCCGTCGAACGAGGTCTGGTCACGGATGCCGAGGGCACGGGCTCCACGCTCATCACTGCACGCGCCGGGGCGGTGTGGGTCTCGGCCTTCGGTCCCGACTCCGCCGCACGCCACCGCCTGCTCGGCTGCACCGACCTGAGCGTCGCGCGCGACTCGACGCTGCACCGCGACGTCGACACCGCCGCGCAGCTCTCCGAGGCCGTGGCGCTGGGCGTGGGGCCGCGGACGGCGGCGGTCTTGGCGGGGGCAGCGGCCTGAGCGGGCTGGGTGTCCGAGCGTTCGACCGCATTCCCGAAATCCGACGAGCGAATCGAGAACCTTTTCCGCGAATCGGACAATACCCAGTGTGAGCACCCACGACGGCGACATCATCGTGCGGCCCTGACACACGGGGCCGTCTTCGCCGATCTCTATGACCGGCACCAGCGCGTGGTGCACCGTTACGTCGGCAGACGCCTCGGCGTAGCCTTCGCCGAAGACGTGACGTCCGAGACGTTCCTCGTCGCCTTCGCGCGTCGGGCCTCGTTCACCGGTGGCCTCGACGCGCGCCCGTGGCTCCTCGGTATCGCCACCGTCCTGATGCAGAAGCACTCGCGCCTCGAGGCCCGGGCCTGGCGAGGAATGCTCGCGGCCGACATCGCACGAGTGCACGTCGACGACATCGAGACCGCCGAGGAGCGGATGGATGCCGATGGACTCGCCCCGCACCTCGGCACCGCGCTCGCCGACCTGTCACGCGGCGACCGTGACGTGCTGCTGCTCCATACGTTCGGAGACCTCGATTATGCGGGGATCGCCGAAGCCCTCGACATTCCCCTGGGAACGGTCCGCTCACGTCTGAGCCGCGCGCGGCGAAAGGTCCGCGCTGCGATCACCCCGCACATCACCCCGGCTCCGAGCCGAGAAAGAGAGCACCACCGTGGATGAGATCTCGCTGCTGAACCGCGTCCGGGCCGACGTTCCCGAGCGGAATCCTGACGACGTGATCCGCGGCCGCGCCGCGCTGTTACGCGCAATCGACGCGCCCGCCGCTCCCCCCGCTCGCCGTCATCCACGCCAGCGGTGGATCTGGGTCGGTTCGGCTGTGGCGGCAACCTGCGCCCTCACCGGGGTGCTCGTGTTCGGCGGCGCCCTCGGCGCCCCGGTCGGTGCGGACCCCGCCGCAGCGGCGGTATTGGGCTCAGCCGCCGCGGCGGCACGCAGCGTGACGGACCCCGTCGTCGGTCCGGGACAGTACCTCGAGGTGCGCACCGACGCTCTGTACGCCGCCATGGGCACCACCGAGGCGGATGCCGAGGAGGCCCGCCGCGAGAACGACGGCAACCTCCGGGACGGCGACCTGACGACATTTCTCGAACGCGATCTGCGAGCCCTCTGGGTGCCAGCCGACCGATCAGCTGACTGGATCGAGGTTCGGTGCGCGCGTGAGCCCGTGCAGACGTTCGGCCCCCGCTCGGAGACGTTCGCCGCTGAGGCAGGGGGCCTCGAACACGACGCACGTCAAGCGTTCCCGGGAGGAAAGACCGAGAGCGGCTACTCCGTCGTCACCCTCGATGCCGACACCGCCGCCGCGCTCCCTCGCGACCCACGGCAACTGCTCCAGAAGATCTATCAGGACAACGGGGCTGCCGGACCGTCGCGCGATGGAGAGGCCCTGGTGTGGATCGCCGATCGCCTCCGCTCCGGAACCGTTTCGGCCGAACTGCGCTCGGTCTTCTACGACACCGCAGCACTCATCCCCGGCGTCACGATCACCGAGCAGCAGGCCACGCTGAACGGCCGGACCGGCACCGCGATTGGCCGCGACGAGACCGAGGGCGGCTTCCGCCAGGACATCATCATCGATCCCGAGACCGGGGCGTTCATCGGCGAACGGCAGGTTCTCCTGCATCCGGTCGCCGACTTGCCAGCGGGGACGGCCACCGGCTCCAGCGCCGTGACCACGACGGTCGTGGACGCGGCGCCCGAGGGTACGAGCCTGTGCGGGGGGGTGAGGGGATTGGGGCCCGCAGACCTGCTGCTTCCGCCCACGCTCAGTGTGACCGTCGCGTTTCAGACCCCCAGTGCCGCCTCGGTGATCGCGGCCGAGGTCGCCTCGTCTCGCATCCACAACGGGGCGACCACCGCGCGGATACCGGCGGCCTCGACGTCCGCGGCCGCAGCCGCATCCTCCTCCGCGAGCAGCCACGCATCGAGCACGCCGCCCGCCGACCGCGCGCCGTAGTGCCGGGCGACTGCCGCGGCGGAGGTCTCGACCCCGATCGCCGTCAGGCACACGTCGGCCATGCCGCGCACGACCCGCCCGCCGATGATCGGCGAGACGCCGACGACTTTCGCGGACGTCTCCCGGACGGCATCCTGAATCCCGGGAACCGCCAGGATCGGCCCGATCGACACGACGGGATTCGACGGCGCGATGAGGACGACATCGGCCCCCGCGATCGCCTCGGCGATGCCCGGGGCGGGCACGGCATCCGCGATCCCGGGGTTCTCGAAGGCGCGGGGCGTGAGTTTGGCGCGATGGCGCGTCCACCACTCCTGGAAGTGCATTCGCCCGCCGTCCTCGAGCAGCACGTGGGTGTCGACCTCGCTGTCGGTCATGGGGAGCATCCGGATGCCGAGCGGCCACCGTTCCGCCATGCGCGCGAGCACCTGGGTCGGGGTGTGTCCGTCACGAAGCCACCCGGTGCGGGCCAGGTGGGTGCCGAGGTCGAGGTCGCCGAGCGTGAACCACGGCCAGCCCGCGCCCCACGCCTGGAGTTCTTCGTTGACGCGTTCGGTGTCGCCCGCGCGACCCCAGCCGCGCTCGGTGTCGTTCACCCCGGCGAGGGCGTAGGTGATCGAGTCGACGTCGGGCTGCAACCGCACGCCCGAGAGCCACAGGTCGTCGCCCGTGTTGACGATGACGGTGGCCTCGGGAGCGTTCAGCCGGCGAAGGGCGGCGCGGACGCCGAGGGTGAACTTCGACCCCCCGACTCCACCGGCGAGCACGACGACACGGGGCTGGGAGAGAAGCATTGGTTCAGTCTTCCACCCGATCTGCGGTGCTCGCCGCCGGTGTCACCGTCGATCGCCCTGGAGTTACGATCACTCGAGTGAGGAGCCATGAATGAGCGAGGATCTCGGATGTCAGACCTGCCTGATGCACTCGGGAAAGCCGTATCAACCGCGATTTGTCCTCGCCACGTCTCCGTCCGACCTGTTGTATCGGTGTGACTTCTGCCGGACGTGGTGGATCGGAACGCAGCGCTACCAGAACCCCGTGTCACCGGATGCCGCTCGAGCGGCATTCCCCGAAGCGCGCATAGAAGACTGAAACACCTCACCCAGATGGCGCCAGCACGAACGGCGCGAAAATGAAAGTTCTCACATCTTTGACCCAGGTCATGGACTTGAGGGCTACGATCACCCGAGTGACAGACCTCTTCTCCTCTCGTGAAGCCGAGGCGGCCATCGCCCGGATCGAGCAGCAGGTGGCCGAAGCGCAGGTTCGGGCAGCGCAGGCGCAGCAGGTGCAGGCGGACATCGACGCGGTCCGCGCTTCGGCGACCTCTCCGCGTCGCGAGGTCACGGTGACCGTCGACGCAGCGGGTCGACTGGCCGGTATCCGCCTCGCCGATGCGGCGTACGAGCTGCGTCCCGATGCGCTGGAGCAACTGATCGTCGAGACCGCCGGGCGCGCTCAGGTGCTGGCAGGCGAGCAGGCGTTGGAGATCACCCGGGTCGCGTTCGGGGCTGATTCTCCGATCGTCGGTCACCTCGCGGGTGAACTCGATCGTGAGCCCCCGGCCCAGCCCATGGGCTTCCGGGTCTGACGCGCGTGGCCGATCGCATCGCCGTCGACTCCGAGCTCATCGGCTCGCACGCCTCGCGACTGAGCGCCGTGGCATCCGACATCTCCGTCGCCCGTGACGCCGGGTCATCTGGCGGGTTGAACGCCGAGGCGTTCGGGGTGCTGTGCTCGTTCCTCGTGCCGCCCGCGACGATGGTGGCCGACGCCGCTCGGTCGTTGATCGGTGCCGCCGAAGACATGGTGCGCCGCTCCGCCACCGAGATCGTCGGGGTCGGCAGCGACATGGACGCGTACGAGCAGAAGGTGCTCGAGTCGATCCGCGCGTTGGAGACGGGCCTGTGAGCAACGCGCTCGTCGCCGGTCCGGTCGACACAGCGACGCCGTTCAGCGGCGCCGGGCTCCTCGATTCCGGGACCCAATTGGCATCCGCCATCGAGTCCGGCAACTGGGTCGAGGGCGGCCTCGCCGCCTTCAGCACCGTCGTCGATACCGTCGCCACCGCCATCGACCCGCTCGGCTCGCTCATCGCCGCCGGCCTCGGCTGGCTCATCGACCACTTCGAGCCGATCAAGGGCTGGTTCAACGACCTCACGGGCGATGCCGGCGCCGTCGCCGGGTTCTCGCAGACGTGGACCAACGTCCAGAACCAGCTCAACAGCTCCGCCGACTACCTCGACCGCGTCGTCAGCGACCTCGACGACATGGCCGGCGAAGCGATCGAGGCCTACCGCCGGTTCCAGACCGACGCAGCCGCCCACATCCGCGCCTCCGGCCTATGGGCGGGCGCCATGGCCACCGGACTGCAGATCGCCTCCACGATCGTCCAAGTCGTCCACGACCTCGTCCGCGACATCCTTTCGCAGCTCGTCGGTTCGGCGATCTCGTGGGCCACCGAAGCCGTCGTCACCGTGGGCCTCGCCACCCCCTGGATCATCAGCCAGGTCTCTTCCCGCGTTGCGAGCTGGACCGCCAAGATCAGCGGCAAGCTCACCGGCCTGCTGCGCTCGTGCGGCAAGCTCGGGGACCTGTTGAACGAGTTGCGGGCGCTGATGAGCAAGGGGGCGAGTCTCCTCGAGAAGGTGCCCCGCCGTGCCGCCGGCGGCAGGCCCGCCGCCGACGCGCCTTCCGCACACCCGCACGAGCCGACCTCGCCGCTTCCCGATCCGCCGCCGGTCGCCCGGAATCCATCGGATCACCTCGGTCCCTCGGAAGTCACCGACGCAACCCCGGGGCACACCAACATCCCCGATTCATATCAGCGCTTCGGCGACCTCTCGGAGTCTGAGTTCGTTGAGAAGTACTGGAACCCTGAAAGCGTCAACTACGACAAATCGACGGGCGGATGGCGCTACCCGCCGGATGACGGGTTCGACCTGTCGGCGGGGAGGGCCCCGAAGGAAGTCGACCTCCCCGAGGGCTACATCATGGACCGCTACGGCGAGCCGTACGGTAGATACACGTCGCCTTCGGGCACGCCGTTCCCGGAGCGAGCGATCCCGCCGGACTCGGTCGGTCAGCCTTATTTCCAGTACCGGGTGACCAAGCCCTTCGACGAAGAGTCCGGGATGCCGCGCGCCGGTGCCATCGCGCCATGGTTCGAGCAGCCCGGTGGAGGCGTTCAGTTCCACCTCCCGAAGCCCGTCCAGTGGCTTGAGGAACACGGGTACCTCACGAAAGTCGAGAATTGAGCATGCAAGACCTGACATTCGAGCAGTTGTGCGGTCTGCTCCGCGATGAGTTCGGCTCTGCTCCCATCTCGAGCCCTCAACACCCACGCGTGGGCGACGGCGATCCTGTTACCGGTGATCTGATCCTCCGGGAAGACGGGCCGTCCTCCTTCGCGGTTGGGGCGCAGGATCGTGGCCAGTGGTCTGAACTGGCGCGTTTCGCATCGGAGTCGGAGGCGTGCGCCTTCATCCTCGAACAAGTACGCAGGACGCATCGCCCGGGGGTGCGCCTGACTCCCGGAGAGAAGGCAGAATCCGAACGCGTCACGCGCAACTTCGACGACGAATTGCGCCGGTCGCTGGGGCTGTAGCCGCACCGCTGACGAACACGCACGAAACACGAGCACTCATGTTCGATCCCGCAGAAGCGGCGACGCGCTTCCTGCAAGCGCTCGAGAAGCTACCGACTTACACAGGAATCGTGTTCCACGGACTCCCCTCGGTCCCGCAGCTCGCGCCTGCTCGATGGACCCGTGGCGTCACCGCCACCAGTAAAGACCCGCGGATCGCGACCGAGAACTTTTCCACGCCTGCGATTGCCGCCATCGTCAGCCGTACCGGACGCGACATCGCGGCGTTCTCCGCGCATCCCGCGGAGCAGGAGGTGGTTCTTCCCCCGGAGGTCGTCCTCCTCGAGGTGGCCCACACCCGTCTCCCGGACGGTCGTCCGGTGGTCATCGTCGAGCAACTGGCGGAGCCGGACCCGAGGGCTGATCTCCCTCCGACTCTCGATGCCCTTGTCGCCGCCGTGCATGAGCTTTTGCAGCTGGCACAGGCTGGTGAGCCGTCAACCATCACCACCCCGGGCAAGTTCGTGGAGCCATTCTTCTTCCTCGACGAAGAGAGCGGCGCCCACACCGAGTCCTAATGCGATCTTTCTCCGCCCGCATTCACGACCCGGAGCAGCCGAAACCCCTCGGCTGCCCCGCGTGCCTCGACCTGGCGATGCGCGAAGGTCAGCCCGCCTTCATCGTCGCGACGTCGCCCGACGATTTCCTGTACCGGTGCGACTTCTGCCAGACCTGGTGGACCGCCAACAGCAGGTTCCGCAATCCCGCCACGGTCGCCGACGCCCGAGCGCGCTTCCCCGAACAGCGCATCGCGTCAGCGCCCGTCGTCGACGATGCACAGCTGAGCGAGGCGATCGTGCTCTTCACCGGGTGGGGCGTGACGCCGGAACCAATCGACGACGTCGCCCCTGTGGCGGCGCGATTCCCGAAAGATTTCCCGACGCTCGAGCCGGTCTTGGCCGCGTTCGTCCGCGGTTCCGCATCGATCGTCTTCCACGAGGTGGCGCCCTCCGATGACGGGCTCCTCGGCCGCGTCCGAGCCCGTCTGGGGCTGATCATGCCCCGCCTCTCCGATGACGCCCTGGACGCCCTCACCTGGCGCTGGCCCTTCGTAGTACCGCAGACCTCTCCGTTCTAGACCGTTCAGAAGACACCATGACCCTCGACACCGCCCTCACCGCCTACATCTGGGCCGACGGCTCCGCCGTCCCCGGCCGGCATCCCGGATCCGTCCCCGACCGAGCCCTCCGCGACCGTGTCGAGGGCCTGATCGAGCGAATGGATGCCGTGACCCCCGGCGCCGACGCCACGGATCTCGCCGCGTGGGCCGACCGCACCGTCCGCGCGATAGCGAGCCAGTACGGCGACGTCGGCGAGGCCGGCATCCGGGCCCTTTCGGCCCTGCTCAGCTGGACCTGGCGCTGATCAGACCTGGCCGCGCGGGCACGGCTGCCACGTCGCGCGCCGACGCCGCGGGGCCATGGAGGTGGGCCACCACGACGCGAGCCGCGACAGCAGCGACGAGAAGGCGGTGGGCTGAGTGCGTGCGGGGAGCATGACTCCAGCCTCGCGACCGGGCCTGCCCCGCGCATCATCGCAAAGGACGAAACGCATCCCCCTCGGGGATGATCCCTACTGCGCGAGCAGCGTCGGATCCAGCGCCTCCGCGGCCGCCTTCGCCGCCACCGGCAGCGCCTCGAGCACGCGGTCAAGGGCGACGTCGTCGTGGGCGGCGGTGAGGAACCAGGCCTCGAACACGCTCGGGGGCAGCGAGACGCCGGCATCCAGCATCGCGTGGAAGAACGGGGCGTAGCGGTACGACTGCTGCGTCAGGGCGGTGGCGTAGTCGAGGGGTACCTCGGGCAGGAACGCGACGCCGAAGAGCGACCCCGCGCGCGGGACGGCGTGCACGACGCCCTCGGCCGTCAGCGCGGCGTCCAGCGCCTCCGACACCTGAGCGGCCGCGGCGTCGACCGCCGCATAGACCTCGGGCGTCGCGAGGCGGAGCGTCGCGAGGCCTGCAGCCACCGACAGCGGGTTCCCCGACAGCGTTCCCGCCTGGTACACCGGGCCCAGGGGCGCCAGATGGTCCATGATCTCGGCGCGACCGGCGAGAGCGGCCAGAGGCATGCCGCCGCCGATGACCTTGCCGTACGTGAGGATGTCGGGCAGATAGCGCTCGCCCTGCGAGGCCTGCAGGCCCCAGAATCCGGCGGGGTGCACGCGGAAACCGGTGAGCACCTCGTCCATGATCAACAGGGCGCCGTGGCTGTGCGCGATGTCGGCGAGCGCGGCGTTGAAGCCGGGGAGCGGCGGAACGACTCCCATGTTGGCCGAGGCGGCCTCGACGATGATCGCGGCGATGTTCTCGCCGTGCACCTCGAACACCTCGCGCACCGCGTCGAGATCGTTGTACGGCAGCACGAGCGTTTGCGCGGCGATCGGAGCGGGAACACCCGCGGATCCGGGCAGCGCGAGCGTGGCGACGCCCGAGCCCGCCGCAGCCAACAGCCCGTCGGAGTGCCCGTGGTAGTGCCCGGCGAACTTGATCAGCAGATCGCGACCGGTGACACCGCGCGCCAGGCGGATGGCGGTCATCGTCGCCTCAGTGCCGGTCGAGACCAGGCGCACCTTCTCGATCGGCTTCAGGTCGCCGACCTGCACGCGCTGTGCGACGAGATCGGCGAGCTCGACCTCGGCCCCCGTCGGGGCGCCGAAGGACAGACCACGGGATGCCGCGGACTGCACCGCCCCGACCACCTCGGGGTGCGCGTGACCGAGGAGCGCCGGGCCCCACGACGCGACGAGGTCGACGTACTCGCGACCCGCGGCATCCGTGATCCGAGAGCCGGAGGCCGACTGCACGAACCGCGGCGTGCCACCCACGGAGCCGTACGCGCGAACGGGCGAGTTCACGCCCCCCGGGATGACGTCCTTCGCGCGGGCGAACCACTGGTCGTTGAGATCGGTCATGGCATCCATTCTTCCGGGCAGCACGGGGAAAGGGGTCGGATCCGGGCGCTTCACGGCCACCCGACGACCCCGCAAGACAGGGCTCAGAGCTCGGCGCGCAGCCAGCGGGCGGCCTCGACCGCCCAGTACGTCAGGATCGCGTCGGCACCGGCACGGCGGATGCCGAGCAGGCTCTCCATGATCGCGCCCCGGCGATCGATCCAGCCGTGGGCGGCGGCGGCCTCGACCATCGCGTACTCGCCCGACACCTGGTACGCCCACACGGGGACGTCGACGGAGGCCTTCACGTCGGCGAGCACGTCGAGGTACGGCAGGGCCGGCTTGACCATGACGACGTCGGCGCCCTCTTCGACGTCGAGCAGCGCTTCGCGCACGCCCTCGCGGCCGTTGCCGGGGTCGAGCTGGTACGAGCGGCGGTCGCCCTTCAGCTGCGAGTCGACGGCCTCGCGGAAGGGGCCGTAGAAGGCGCCCGCGTACTTCGCCGAGTAGGCCAGGATCAGCGTGTCGGTGAAGCCCTCGGCATCCAGCGCCTCACGCACCGCACCGACCTGGCCGTCCATCATTCCCGACAGGCCCAGCATGGCCGAGCCCGCGCGCGCCTGCGCCAGACCCATCGCCGTGTAGCGCTCGAGAGTGGCGTCGTTGTCGACGGCGCCGTCTTCGCGCAACACGCCGCAGTGACCGTGGTCGGTGAATTCGTCGAGACACAGGTCGGTCTGCACGACCACCGCGTCGCCGACCTCAGCCACCACGGCCTCGGTGGCGAGGTTCAGGATGCCGTTCGGGTCGTCGGCCCCGGAGCCCACGGCGTCGCGCGTCTCGGGCACGCCGAAGAGCATGACCCCGCCGATGCGCTGCTCGGCCGCCTCAGCGACCGCACGGCGGAGCGAGTCCATCGAGTGCTGCACGATGCCCGGCATCGAACCGATCGGGCTCGGCTCGGTGATTCCCTCGCGCACGAACATCGGCAGCACGAGCTGCGAGGGCACGAGGTGCGTTTCTCGAGCGAGACGACGGACGGCGGGGGTGCGGCGCAGACGCCGCGGGCGGTGCTCGGGAAAGCTCATGGGGTCGATTCGTCGGTGTTCAGGGGAAAGCGGGCGACGGCGTCGATGAGGGAGTCGACTGTCTGGGTCTCGGCCACGACGTCGACGCTGAGTCCGGCGCGCTTGGCGTCTTTGGCGGTGCGCGGACCGATCGCGGCGATGACGGTGGATGCCGGAACCTCGGGGAACTGCTCGACGACCTGCTCGGCGACCGAGCCACTGGTGACGAGGATCGCGTTGATGCGCCCCGACTGCACGTCGCCGGCGATCTTCTCGGTGACCGGGACCCCGACCGTGCGATAGGCGACGACACTGCGGACATCGTGCCCGGCCTCGATGAGCAGGCGCGTGAGCACGGGCTTGGCGATCTCGCTTCGGAGGGTGAGGACCTTCCGCGGCTCGGTCTCGAGCTCGATCATCTGCTCGGCCATGCCCTGGGCCGAGTTGTCGCGCTCGGGGACGAGATCGACGTGGTAGCCGACGGCCTGCATAGCGGCCGCGGTGGTCTCACCGACGACCGCGACCTTCGTCTCGGCGGGGATGACCGCCTTGTAGGCGTACAGCACGTCGACGGTGGTGGCGCTCGTGAGCGTCAGCCAGTCGAAGGCGCCGGCGGCGAGATCGGCGAGGGCCTCGTCGAGGGTCGCCTGATCGTTCGTGGGTGCGAAGTTGATCAGCGGCGCGATGACGGGCACGGCGCCGAGCTGTCGAAGGCTCGCGGCGACGCCGTCGCCCCAGGGGCCTCCTCGGGGAACGAGGACGCGTCGACCGGCAAGCGGTTTCGGCACGCTGCCCGTCGAGGGGTTCGGCGTGTGCTGGTGGCCTTCGTTCATGTGGTCGACTCTCGTGGTACCAGGTCGGCCGCCCCGCGTTCGAGCAACCGACGCGCGGCTTCTCGGCCCGCTCGCGTCGCTTGCGCGATCGGTCCCCCGTCGTCGGCAGCATCCGCTCCATTGCCACTGCCCGTAGTGTCCCCACCATACCCCGGGTCGAGACGCACCGTCCGGTCTACGCCGATCCTTTGTGTCCCATCGAGCGCGTAGACGATCGCGCGCAGACGCAGGTCGCCCTCGGCAAGCGAGGCGTGCGTGCCCACGGGGGCACTGCACCCGGCGTCGAGCGCCGAGAGGACCGTGCGCTCGGCCGTGATGGCCACGCGGGTGAGTTCGTCGTCCAACCGGGCGAGAGCGGCGTAGATCTCGGGATCGATGTCGTCGCGGGTCTCGACGGCGAGCGAGCCCTGCCCCGGAGCGGTCGGCCACTCCGACAGACCGAGCTCTTCGGCGAGAAGGCCACCGAGGTCGCCGCCGAGCCGCGAGATGCCCGCGGCCGCGAGGATCACGGCATCCAGCTCTCCATCGCGCACCCGTGCGAGACGCGAGTCGACGTTGCCGCGGATGTCGCGGATGTCGACTCCCGGGTTGTGGCGCAGCGCCTGGGCGATACGACGGGGCGAGCCGGTGCCCACACGCGCACCGGCGGCGAGAGCGCCCAGCGGGGTGCCGTCGCGGGTAACGACCACGTCGCGCGCATCTGCCCGCGCGGGCGTCGCCGCGATGACCAGACCGTCAGGCTGCTGGGTCGGCAGGTCTTTGAGCGAGTGCACGAGGAAGTCGCAGCGATCCGCGGCGAGCGCCTCCCGCAGACCGTTCGCGAACACCCCGCGTCCGCCCAGCTGCGACAGCGAGGCGCGGTTGACGTCGCCCTCCGAGACGATCGGCACCAGCTCGACGGGACGACCGGATACCGCTGAGACGGCATCGGCGACCATCTGCGACTGGGTCATCGCCAGGTTGCTGCGGCGAGTGCCGAGACGCAGGGGCGCGGTCACTGAAGGATCTCGGGGATCTCGTCGAGAGTGACCAGCCGACCGGTGTAGAACGGCACCTCCTCGCGCACGTGGCGACGGGCCTCTGTGTACCGCAGGTCACGCATCATGTCGACGAGGTCGGTGAGGACGTCCGCTTCCATGGGGAGGAGCCACTCGTAGTCGCCGAGGGCGAACGACGCCACCGTGTTGGCGATGACGCCCTTGTACGCCGAGCCCTTCTTGCCGTGCTCGATGAGCATCTCGCGGCGCTCGGCCTCGGGCAGGAGGTACCACTCGTAGCTGCGCACGAAGGGGTACAGGCACAGCCACTGCTGCGCCTCGATACCGCGGAGGAAGCCGGGCACGTGCGAGCGGTTGAACTCCGCGTCGCGGTGCACGCCCATCGCGTTCCAGGTGGGGAGGAGGTTCTTGAGCAGGTCGGTGCGGCGGAGGCGCCGCAGGTCGCGCTGAAGGGCCTGCGGGTCTTCGCCGTACAACCAGACCATGAGGTCGGCGTCGGCGCGCAGGCCGCTCACGTCGTAGAAACCGCGCACGGTGACGCCGTCGGCCTCGATGAGCGAGACGAGATCGGCCAGTTCGGTCGCGTCGGTGGCGGTGACCGCGTTTTCGGGATCGCGGCGGAAAACCGCCCACAACGTGTACACAGAGGAGGAGCTGTCGTCGGACATACTCCCAGTCTCGTCCGGTCGGGGCGGCGGTCCAAACCGGTTGACTCGCCGACGAACCACCGCCACGTGCGCACGCCGCTCCCCCGTTGGTACTGTGCGACGACGGCGTCGGGGTACGCCCTTCGAGAGGCCTGCCGATGTGGTTGTACGACCTCCCCATGTATCTGGGGCTGCCGCTGTTCATCGTCCTGGTCGTGGGAGGTTCGTGCGCGATCCTGCTGGCCCTGCGGAGGTGGGTACGCCGGGCAGCACCGCGCGGTGAGGAGTGGGACCGCGTGCTCAGCTACGCGGTGGGCGTCTACGGCGTCTTCTACGGCGTGACCCTCGCGCTCATCGCCACGGCGGCCTACGGCAACTTCACCGAGGTCGACGGCGTCGTGCTCGAGGAGTCGTCGTCGCTCGCCTCGCTGTACCGCACCGCGGCGCTGCTCCCCGACCCGCAAGGCGACGAACTGCAGGCACAGATCACCCAGTACGCCCGCAACGTCATCGACCTCGATTGGCCACGACAGCGGCGTCTGGAGATTCCGGCCGAGACGGATGCCAATGTCTCGGCCATGCAACGGGCGATCGGCGCCGTGCAGCCGACGACGGCCGCCGAGACCCTCTACGTGCAGCAGTCCCTCGATCAGTTCCAGCTGCTGGTGGAGAACCGCCGCGACCGCATCGCGCTCACCCACCTCGCGCTGCCGAGCGTGCTCTGGATCGTGCTGGGCGTCGGCGCGGTGCTCAACGCGATCCTCCTCGGCCTGATCGAGGTGCGAAACCTCCGGGTGCACCTGTTGATGTCCAGCATGCTCGCGCTGTTCGTGGCCCTGTTGCTGTACGCGATCGCCGGATTCGACCACGCCTACGCGGGCCCGATCGCCGTGACACCCGAGTACTTCGAAGACCTGCTGCGGGGGCTCTTCGCCAACGAGCCGTAGGCGGGATGGCGGGGGCCCGGCCTCGGGCCGGGCGGCGGGGTTTCGGCATCCGGTCGGGCGGCGGGGTTTCGGCATCCGGTCGGGCGGCAGGATCCCGGCCTCCGGTCGGGCGGCGGGGTTTCGGCATCCGGTCGGGCGGCGGGATCCCGGCCTCGGGCCGGGCGGCAGGGTTTCGGCATCCGGTCCCGAACCGTCCCGCGGAGATCACGGCAGACTCACCGCCACACGGCCGCACAACCCGGCGCGCCGCAGACGAACTCCGCACGACGGGCCGGCACGGGCGCCCGGGAACGACGAAGCGGCCCGCCCTCCCGGAGGAAGACGGGCCGCTTCGCGCGATCTCAGCGCGCGTAGGCGCGAACGATGCCCCAGACGGCCAGGCCGACGAGCGAGGCGACGCCCGCGACGACGGCAGCAGCAGCACCGGGGTTCTGCTGGGCCTTTCGGCGAACCTCCTGCACCTTGCGCTCGACGGCCTCGCTCGCGCGACGCGGGGCGTTGGCCTTGACCTCGATGGCCGCGAGAGCGGCTTTGAGCTCGGCGCGGGCCGACTGCACCGGGTCGGTGATGCCGAGGGGCACCGCGGTACGCGGAACGGGGACGGGACGATCAATACTCATCGCGGGCCTCCTTCACGATTCGGACGTCTTCGGCGATGGCCTTGCCGGGGTTCTCGCGCTTCGAGAGCTTCTTGAAGCGCAGGTAGCCCAGAAGGGCGAGGATCGCGGTGACGACGATCATCACGCCGAAGACGACGAGCGCCGACAGCCAGACGGGCCACCACGACGACAGCCCCGCGATCACGAACGCGAAGAAGACCGGAACGGCCCAGAAGACGACGATCAGAGCGCCGACGAACCATCCGGCGCCGATCCCGGCGTCTTTCGCCGTGCGCTGCGCCCACGCCTTCGCGCCGTTGATCTCGGCGACGACGAGGTTGCGCACCAACTCGGGGATGTCGCCAATGAGGGTGAACAGACTGTCGTCGGAACGATCGCGGAATCCGCGCGGAGTGGTCATGCGTCAGCTCCCGGACGAGGTGGAGCCGCTCTTGGCCGCCTGCGCGCGCGTGGTGGCCGCCTTCTCCGCCTGCTTGGCGTCGTCGACGGAATCCTCGACGACATCGGCCACCTCGTGGGCCGACTGCTTCGCGGCGCGTCCCGCGCGCTCGGCGCGCTCTTGCACGGTGCCGGAACCGGACGCCGCGCCGGTGACCGACTTCGCGCCCTTCCACACCACGCCGGGGACGGACTTGAGAGCGGAGACGCCGAACGCCTTCACCTTCTCGACCTGTCCTTGGACGACGGGCTGGTCCCAGACCTTGCCGGCCTGAGTCTTGATCTGCTCGTACCGGTCGCGGCCTGCGCGTGCACCGAGCACGTAGCCCGCCACGAGTCCGACGACGAGTGCTGCTTTGCCCCTCATGGGGTCTCCTCACGCTCGATCCAGTGCTGGTCGAATCTCACAGTAGTCACGTATGCCGCGATCGGCATCCACCCTTGACAGGCGGCGCGGCATGGTCGAGTGGCGATCGCGGTCAGGTGGACCAGAGCGCGTCGCTGCGGACGCGGTCGGCCTCGTCGCGGGCATCGGGGATGACCTGGGCGAGGCCCGTGCCCGAGATCCACGCGCCCGTCGCGCCGAGACCCGGCACCGCGCGCACGGCGCCCCGCGCGGCAGCGGTCTCGGCCGCCCGTCCGATGGTCGCGGCGGGCTGCGACTGCACGTAGCGCACCCGATGGGCATCGCGCAGAGCGGATGCCGACAACTCGACGCCGAGCATCGCCGAGGCCTCCGAGAGGGCCAGGGCTGCGGCCGCTTCGTCGTCGAGGGCCGCGGTCGCGGGCTCTTCGCCCTGTGCTCCGAACGAGACGCGCACGACGTGGATGCCGGGCTCAGCGGCATCCCGAACCCAATCCCACTTCGCCGTGGAATGCGTGAGCGCTTTGGCGACGTGGCTTCCGGGAACGGTGAGGACGCCCGTTCCGCGCGGTGCCCGGTCGAGCGCGGGGGCATGGACGACCAGGGTCACCACCTCGACGACGGGGGCGACCGGGTCACCCACCTCGAGGCCCGGAACGACCGGCGCCAGCAGTTCGCGCGCGGGCCCCTCGGGAAGGGCGACGATCACGGCCCGGGCCGCCAGCGGCTCGTCGTCGGCGGAGGTCGCGACCGTCCAGCCGTCGTCGGTCTTGGTCAGCGCACGGGCGGAAACCCCGGTGCGCAGCTCGACGCCATTCTCGCGCAGGCCCGCGACGAGAGCGTCGACCAGGCGGGACATGCCTCCCGCGATTCCCTCGACAGCGCCACCCGGGGCGGCGGGTTTCGCGGCACCGCCCGACACGATGGGGACGTCGGATGCCGGCTGATCGGCGGACCGCGCGGCGGCACGGCTCGCACGCAGGTCGGCGACCGCGCCCGTGAGCGACCCGGTCCGCGTCAGTGCCGCGTTCAGTCCCGGGGCCGCCAGGTCGATGTCGATGTCGTCGGGGCGGGCCGAATAGACCCCGCTCGTGACCGGAGCGACCAGGCGTTCGAGCACCCGCGCACCCAGCCGCGACCGCACGAGCTTTCCGAGGCTGTGCGCGTGACCGATCGTCAGCGGGGGACGGAGCCGATCGAGGTACGCGCGCCACGAACCCGACCAGCCGATGACGCGTCGCACGTCGGGGGCGAAGGGATTGTCGGGGATGCCGAGCACCCCGCCCTTCGGCAGCGGCGCCGCCCCGACTCCCGGGACACCCGCGACCCACGCGCCCGCCGGGTTGGGCGAGACGATGTCGTCTGACAGACCGAGTTCGTCGAGGAGCTTTCGCACGATGCCGCCGCGCGTCGCGAAGCTCTCGGCGCCGACGTCGAGCGTCATCCCGCCGACCTCGGCGCTGCGGAGGACTCCGCCGAACACCTCGGACGCCTCGAGCACCGTGACCTGCAGGCCGACCTTCGCGCACTCGCGCGCCGCGACCAGACCCGAGATGCCGCCGCCGACGACGACGACCCGCGTCTCGTGAGCGTGGCGGACGAGCCGGTCGAGGGGCTCGCTCACGCGTCTTCTCCGTGGGCGCGGGCGACGATGCGGGTCAGCACCTCGGGGTCGGTGTCGGGCGGCACGCCGTGACCGAGGTTGAGGATGTGCGCGCGCGCCGCGCGACCACGGGCGAGCACGTCGTCGACATGGGCGGCGAGCACCGGCCACGGAGCCCCCAGCAACGCCGGGTCGAGATTGCCCTGCAGCGTGACGTCGGGACCCACGATGGCTGCCGCCTCATCGAGCGGCATCCGCCAGTCGACACCCACCGCGTCGGCGAGACCGCCGAGGCGCATGTCGTCGAGGAAGGCGCCGGTGCCGACGCCGAAGTGGATTCGGGGCACCTCGATGCCCTCGAGGGCGGCGTGCGAGTGCGGAGCGATGAACTCGCGGAACGTCGCGGGTGACAGCGACCCCGCCCACGAGTCGAAGAGCTGCACGGCCTGCGCTCCGCCCGCGATCTGCGCATCGAGGAAGGCGCGCGAGACCTTCGAGAGCCAGCCGGCCAGGCGGTGCCACGACGCGGGATCGGCGTGCATCATGCCGCGGGCGCGCAGGTGCTCCTTGCTCGGCCCACCCTCGACGAGGTAGGCGGCGAGGGTGAAGGGGGCACCGGCGAACCCGATGAGGGGAACCGCCTCGTCGAGCTCGGCGGTGACGCGCCGGGCCGCCTCGCGCACCGGCTCGGCCGCGGCGGCGACGTCGTCGGGGTCGATCGCGGTGATCCGCGCCACGTCGTCCGCGGTGCGCACGGGGTCGGCGAACACCGGACCGCGACCCGGCTCGATCACGACATCGACGCCGGCCAGACGCAGCGGCACCACGATGTCGCTGAAGAAGATGGCCGCATCCACCTTGTGGCGACGGATGGGCTGGAGGGTGATCTCCGCCGCGAGGTCGGGAGTCAGACACGCGTCGAGCATGCGGGTGCCCACACGAAGCTCGCGGTACTCGGGCAGCGAGCGCCCCGCCTGACGCATGAACCACACCGGCTGCCGCTCGGGACGATCGCCACGGAGGGCACGGAGCAGGGGCGCGTCGAGGGAGGCCATGGCATCCATCCTTCCACCCGCGCCTGGGGAAGACGGGGGATGCCTTGACGTCGAGAGGCCGCCCGGAATACCCCGGGGAGCGCGAGCGTAGAATATGGATGTGCTGCTGTGCGTCAGCGCGAGTCACAAGACCGCGTCCTTCGATCTCCTCGAGCGGCTCAGCGTACCCGCGACACCCGTCGCCCCCCTGATCGCCGAGCACGACGAGTGCGTCCAGGGCGCCGTCGTCGTCGCGACCTGCAACCGCTTCGAGGCGTACGTCGACATGGACGAGCCCGTCACCGCCGCGGTCGCCCTCGGCATCGAGGCCACCCTCGCGGCGATCGAGTCCGCGACCGGCGTTCCGGCCAGCGAGCTCGAGGGCTCCTACACCGTCCTCGGTGGCAGCGATGTGGCCGAGCATCTGTTCTCGGTGGCATCCGGGCTCGAATCCGTCGTCGTCGGCGAGGGCGAGATCGCCGGTCAGGTGCGACGCGCTCTCAACGAATCGCGTCAGCTCGGCACCACCTCCGCCGAACTCGAGCGCCTGTTCCAGCGCGCGTCCGAAGCCCAGCGCGGTGTGAAGAACTCCACCGCGATCGGCCGCGCCGGACGCTCCCTGGTACGCCTGGGCCTCGAACTCGCCGACAGTCGCATCGCCGACTGGTCGACCCAGCGGGTGCTGCTCGTCGGCACCGGCGCCTACGCCGCCGCCACCGTGGCAGCCTTGCGCGACCAGGGCGCCGAAGACATCTCGGTCTACTCACCGTCGGGCCGGGCCGCGAAATTCTCGGTCAAGCACGGTCTGCGGGCCGTCTCGGCGGAGACCTTCCCGAGCGCCGTCGCCCACGCCGATCTCGTGATCACCTGCACCACGAGCGAGAACCACGTGCTCAGCGCCGCGACCTTCGCCGCGGGTCGGGGCGCGTACGAGACCGCCGTCGACGGCGCCGCGGGCGTGTGCCCCGTCGACCACACCGCGCGCCGACTCGTGATCGACCTCGGTCTGCCCCGCAACGTCGACCCCGATGTCGCCACCGTCCCGGGCGTCGACCTGCTCGACCTCGAGACGATCCGCCTGCACGCCCCACTCGAGGAGCTTCAGGCGACCGACGCGGCACGCGATCTCGTGCGCGACGCGGCCCGCCGCTTCGCCTCGGTCGGCGAGCGCAAGAACATCACCCCCGCCGTCGTGGCCCTGCGCGCGCACGTCTTCGGCGTGCTCGACGCCGAGGTCGCCCGCGTGCGCGCCCGCGGCGACGAGGGCGGTCAGACCGAGCAGGCGCTTCGTCACCTCGTCGGCGTGCTGCTGCACACCCCGACCACCCGGGCGCACGAACTCGCTGAGACCGGCCGCGCCGACGAGTACATCGACGCTCTTTCGGCGCTGTTCGGCATCGAGGTCGCCGACCCCGCGGCCGCCGAGCGTCGCGACATCGCCGACGCGGGCTGAGGGCCCTCCCACCCCTCATCGCGCCGCGGTCCTCGGTGCGGGGAGCGGGTCTCCGCGCCGGCTGCGTCGGAGCCGGATCCCTCGTCGAAACGCGCGCGTCGGGCAGGATGGATGCCGTGAGCACACCGGCATCCGAGGTCTACGTCGTCGCGGGAGAACGTCGGCGCGGGAATGCTCCGCGGTGGGCGGCGACGCTCGTGTTGGGGCTGCTGCAGATTGAGGAAGACGCGCCGTCCGTGTCGGAGACGGTGATCCGCCGGGTCGACAGGTCGCTCGTGAAACGACTGAAGCCGGGCAGCGTCTCGCACTTCGAGAAACAGATCTCCGAGGTCACCGCCGACCTCGCTTCGATGGATGCCGTGCCCTTCGCGCGGAAATGGATCGCCGAGCCCGACGCAGCCGCGGCGGGCGACGAAACGGCATCCGGCTGACGTAGCGGTGGCGACCTGACGCCGACTCGGGAGCGAGATGCGCTCTCGCGCGCCCGCGTCGAGACGCGCGAGAATGAGCACATGAGCCTGCGCATCACCGACGACCCCGCCGCCGACGAACTGCTGTCGAGCAACCCGCTCGCTCTGCTGATCGGCATGCTGCTCGACCAGCAGGTCGCGATGGAGACCGCGTTCGCCGGACCGCTGAAGATCCAGGAGCGCACAGGGTCGATGGATGCCGGCGCGATCGCGCACCAGGACCCCGACAACTTCGCCGCCGCGTTCTCGCAGTCACCCGCGGTGCACCGCTACCCCGGGTCGATGGCGGAGCGCGTGCAGGCGCTGTGCGCGGCGATCGAGCAGGACTGGGGCGGCAAGGCCGAGAATCTCTGGACGCGCGACGACCCTGACGGCAGAACCGTGCTGAAGCGTCTGAAGGCGCTGCCCGGCTTCGGCGAGCAGAAGGCGAAGATCTTCCTCGCCCTGCTCGGCAAGCAGCGCGGTTTCGACGGAGCCGGATGGCGCGAAGCGTCGGCCCCCTACGGCGAGGACGGTTCGTTCCGCTCGGTGGCCGACATCGTGGACCCGGAGTCGCTCACCAAGGTGCGCGAGACCAAGCGGGCCGCGAAAGCGGCCGCGAAGGACGCGACGACGACGTAGGCGCTGCCTCCTTCACCGGAGAGACCTGATCGCGAGGGCGGCCGCCCTCACCTCACGGATGCGGCGCTCGTACGTGGCCGCGATCACGATGAGGAGCACACCGGCGATGCCGAGCCACAGCCACCACAGGCCGGAGGCGCTCTCGTAGAGCGACGTGATCCACGGCCAGAGCTGGGCGACGGCGTGGACGATCAGCACGATGCCGCCGAGCAGAACCGGGGCCTGCCACCGGAACCGGGCACCGACCAGCAGCGTCGCCAGAGCGATGACGCCGAGAGCGAGGACGCGCCACAGCGCGTTGCCGCTCGAGAAGTCGAACAGCAGCGAGGGGACGAGCAGCAGCGCCAGACCGATACCGAGTGCCGGCCACGTCCGCAACGCTGGACGCTGACGGAGAGTCCGGATGCCGTGGACCAGGAGCGCCGCAGCGAGCGGCGCCGTGGCCGCCTCCACGGGATCGGCACTGCCGAGAACGATCGCCAGGAGCGCGAGGACGGCCGACAGGCCGATCGCGGCCCACCGCACGGCCGCATCCCGCCACCACAGACCGACGGCGAGGACGGCGACGAGCGTCACGACCAGACGCAGGGGGCCCTCGCCCGTGGCCGAGAGACGGGTGGCGGTGAGAGCCACCGCGACAGCGGGAGCGGCGATCGCGAGAGCCTGGGACAGCCCGGGCAGGACGTCTGTGCGCCGACGGCGGAGGAGGACGGCCGTGACCACCAGAGGAACGGTCGCGGCGACGAGCCAGAGGTCGAACAGCGCCGTCGCGAGCTCGTGCAGGCCGCGCAGCGACGCGGCCACGATCAGCCCGAGGGAGGCGACGGCGATCAGCGGGGTCGCCAGCGGGGCGAGCGCGCCGCGAAGCAGAACAGCCCCGACCACCAGCACGGCGATCGCCGCCAGCGTCACGCCGATCGCGCGCACCAGCGACGCGTCGGCGAGCGCCGCTGAGGGCAGGAGTCCGACCGCCGCACCGCCGACGGCGAACAGCACCGAGGCCGGGGCGACCGGGCGGCGACGGTCGAAGAAAGCGGCAGCGATCCACACGAGCGCGAGAGGAACGGTCGCCCACTCGATCGGGCGGACATCCGCCCCCACGCCGATGAGGGCGACGAGGCCCGCTCCGGAGTGCGCGGTGATCGCGAGCGGCATTCCCCCGAGCCGGTGGCGCACGCGCAGGGCGGCGACGCCGACGGCACCGAGCAGCACGACCGCGAACACCATGCGCCCGATCGGGCCGCCGTCGACGGCGACCAGCACAGCCGATCCGAGCGCGAGGAGTGCGGCGGCCCCGACCAGAGCGCTGCGCGCGGACGACCCCGCCCACGGGGCCGGGCGTCGCGCGACGCCCGCGGCGGCTGCGCCGATCGCCGCGACCGACACCACGACGACGAGATCCGCGATGCCGATGCCGCCCCGGTCGACGGAGGGGACGAGCTGCGCGACCGTGAGCAGTACGAGCGCGAGCGCCCCGGCGGCGGCGACCGCGACGGGGAGTTCGTCGGGGGTCCGCGGCGGACGTACCCAGGCCCCGACCACCAGGACCGCGGCCGAGAGGACCGCGACCGCCAGCACGTGGACGAGATCTCCCGGGGCCGAAAGGGCGCTGGGAGCGAGCGCGACGGTGGTTCCCGCGGCGGCGATCACCGCGGGCGTGACCGCGGAAAGATCCCCTCCCAGCCGCCGAGCGCGCTCGTGACCGGCCGCGATGCCGAGCAGCGCGATGCCGACCGGCACGGTGAAGAGCTCGACGGTCTCGGTCTGCTGCCAGAACAGTCGCGTCCACAGCGCGAGGGTGCCCAGCACGAGCGCGAGCCAGATGAGGTGCCGGCGCGGACCGCGAGAGCGGAAGAGACCGTCGCCGTCGGTCGCCCACAGCACAGCGGTCACCGCCGCGAGCAGGAGCGGAAGCCACCGGACTCCCTGCGAGGGGACGACGACGATCGACACGGCGGCCACGAGCGCGGCCCCCGTGTCGAGGCAGGCACGGGTGGACGTGTCCGCGCGGAGGAGGCGCAGGGCCGCCGCGGCGCTGACGAGGGCGATCGCCGCATAGACGATCGCCGGCACCAGCGGCAGCGGCTCGATCAGCCGGAGCGCAGAACCGGCCGCGCCCGCGACGAGCAGGGGCGTCATGACCGCCGCGAAGGGCCGCGCGACGCGCCACGGCCGGTACGGCGTCGTGAGGACAGCCGCCGACGCGACCGCGGCGACCAGCGCGCACACGAGCATCCAGCCGTCGGCCGCGGTGCCCGTGCGGAACCACAGCGCGGGGGCGGCGACCACCACGATCGCCGACAGGGCGGCGACGACGCCGGCGCTGCGTTGCGCGACGTCGAGACCCCGCCGTCGCCAGAGCGGGGCGACGACGGCGACGAGACACAGGGATGCCATCGCGAGAGGAACCGTGGTCGGCGTGGCGCCGGCGATGACGAGGTCGGCTCCGGCGCGCAGCGCCCCGGGAACGAGGACGGCGCTCCCCGACAGGAACAGGACGACCCCGACCGTGGACGGCACCCGGATACCGGGATGCGCGCCGGCGACCGCGGCGAGCACGGCGGCGACCACGACGCTGGACAGCCCCCACGCGAGCGGAGAGGAGAACGACGACAACCACCCCGCGCCGAGGGCGAGGAAACCCCCGACCGCGGCGAGGGAGATGTCGCCGCGACGGCGGCGGAGGACGATGACGGCGACCACGGCGAGCGCCAGGTACCAGGCGACCACGAGGATCACGACACGCAGCTGAGGTCCCGCGAGCAGAGCGACGGCCGCCCCGGCGATCAGCGCGGGAGTGCGGCGCTGCGCCCACGATCCCGACAGACGCCAGACCGCGACCGCGAGCAGGACGATTGCCGCGAGTGCGATCACGGCCGCCGTGCTGACGGCATCCGGGGCATCGAGGTCGAGGGCGGATCGCCCGAAGACGACGATCGACCGACCCACCACGGCTCCGACAGCATTCATCGCGGCGACCAGCGGCAGGATCGCGGCGACGGCGGCGGCGATCGCCGCGGCCAGAGAAGCGACGACGACGGTCGTCCGCCCGAGGCCCGGAGCGGCGCGACGCGCGGCGGCGTCGAGCCCCAGCGCGACGGCCGAGGCGACGAGCACCGGGACGGTGACCGACAGGGTCGCGTCGGCCGCACGGACGACCGTGCCCGCGATCTCCACCCCGAGGACGACGACCGCGGCCACCGCGGCCGTCGGCGCCAGGCTCGCGGCACCTCGGCGCGCGAACGACCGGGCGTGGAGGGCGAGACCGAGGGCGAGCACCGCACCGAGGACCGCGGGGGTCGCCGTGCTGCGCGGGTCGACGATCAGGGCGGAGGTCATCGCGACGACCGCACCGACGGCGGCGAGACCCCGGACGACCCCGATCTCGATCGTCAACGCCGGGCGAGGAGCCCGAGCGAGGAGCGGCGCGAACGGTGCCGCGAGGGCCAGAAGCAGCAGCACCAGCCCCCACGCGTACCACCCGAGGGCCGCATCGCGCGTGAAGAGACCGGCGACCAGCATCGCGGGCCCGACCGCGAGGGCCGCGACGGCGACCGAGAGCGGAGCGCGCAGGCGCGACAGACGCGACCAGCCCACGAACGCGGCACCCGCGACCACCGTCGTCGCGCCCCAGTACACGCTCGGTTCGAGGCTCGCCGCCCCGCCCAGGTCATTGGCGCGGACGGCCCAGACATCGAGAGCCACGAAAGCGATCCCGAGCAGCGCGATGCCCTCGGAGGTGGCACCGAGACCGCGTCGGCGCAGGAACGACGCGGTGGCGATGATCGCGGCCGTGACGAGTCCGATGATGACGGAGCGCAGGACGAGGCCGCCGCTGATCCACGCGACGGTGAGGAAGAAGGCCGCGGCCACGGCGAGGAGGACCACGCCGACCGACAGGAGGAAGACCTGGACGCTCGAACGCCGGGGCGCGGACGGCCCCGCGGGGACGGGTGAGGACGGCTCCACGGGGGGAACACCGTCGGACGGAGGCACGGCCGGGGAGCCTGGTCCCGGCTGGACCAGCGGCCCCGGGGGGATCACCGGCCCCGACGGTGGCGCGAACACCACGTCGGCGGCTGCGACCGGAGCCGATGCCGTCGTCGAGAGCGGTGCGGGCGCAGCCGCGATCGAGTCGCCCGGGGGCGCCGCCACCGGGGATGGCAGCACCGGGTGGAGCTCGGGCGTCGGGGGAGCCGGCATCCGCTCGTCTTCTGCGCGGGCTGCCGCAGCCGCGGCCTCCGCATCACGGTGCACCCGCATGAGGACGTCGGCGCGCTCGTCGACGAGCGCGACGATCCGCTGGGACAGTTCGAGCACACGCGCCGTGCGCGCATCGGTCAGGTCGAGACCGCAGGAGGCACACGGGGATGCGGCGATCGGCGTGAAGCACGACGGGCAGCGCGAGGTGTCGACGAGTGCGCCCGGCCCCGGCGGCCATGCGAACCCGGAGAGTTGTGCCCCAGCGTCGACTTCCGTCATCGTGCCCCCTCGGCGTCGGTCGTCGCCCCAGGCTAGCGAAGTGCGAGGGCGGCGCCGAGGTTGTCCACCGCGTCCCTCCTCCCCAACCGGGGCTGCGAGCTCAGTGGCGCGGCGCGGAGTCCCCTGTCGTCTCTTCGAAGACCGTCTCTCCTGCCCGCACGGTCCGCACGACGCGCGCGCTCAGCAGCGTGGCCGCGCCCTCGGCGAAGGGGTCGGCGTCGAGGACGGCGAAATCCGCCGCGAAACCGGGGGCCAGCCGCCCGCGCCAGTCGCCGTCGCCCACCGAGGCCGCCGTGTCGCGCGTGGCGTGGGCGATGCTGTCGGCCAGCGGCAGGGCGAACTGGGGATGCACCGCCGGAACCGACGTGTCCAGCGCAGAGGCCCGGGTCGTCGCGACGTACATGTTCGCGAGAGCGTCGTACGGGGCGGTCGGGGCGTCGGTCGAGAAAGCCAGCAGCGTCCCCGCCTGCTCGTACTCCGGCCACGCGAAGGCTCGGTCGGCGCGCTCGTCGCCCAGCATGGCGGCCCAGTTCGGGTAGATCGCCGGGTCGGCGTGCACGGGCTGCATGGATGCCGTGACCCCGAGGCGTACCATCCGCTCGGCGGTTCCGGGAGCGGCGTACTCGAGGTGCTCGATGCGGTGGCGCCGGGGCAGCTCGCCGTTGGCGGCGTAGGCGCGCTCGAGCGCGGTGAGTGCGTCGTCGCTCGCGGCGTCGCCGATCGCGTGCATGGCGATCTGCAGGCCCGCGGCGTCGGCGGCGCCCACGACCGGCGCGAGGTCGATGAGGGGCCAGATGGGTGCGGCGTTCGATCCGTCGGCGTAGGGCGCGCCCATCGCCGCCGTGCACGCGTCGATCGTGCCGTCGAGGATGAGCTTGATACCCACCACCCGCACCCACGACGATCGGGTGCGCTCCACCAGCTCGATCACGCGGTCGATCTGCGCGAGGTTCTGTTCGCGATCGCCCGTGTTCTCGACGAGCCAGTGCGCGGCGAGCCGGATCGGGAGCGTGCCACCGTGCCGCTCCGCCGCCCGCTCGAAGGCGGCGAGGCCGTGCTCGTTGAACGCCATGTCCACCACGCCGACCACGCCGGCGCGCACGTATGCGTCGATGACGCGATCGACCGCCGCATCGCGCTCGGCGTCGGTCGTCGAGGAGTCGCGGCGAGCCCAGGCGTACCGGATCGCGGCTGTCTCGAAGAGCATGCCGTTCGGCTCCCCGTCGACGTCGCGGCCGATCTCGCCCCCGAGCGGATCGGGAGTGTCCCGAGTGATGCCGAGTTCGGCCAGAGCGGCGGAGTTCACCCAGCACGAGTGGTAGTCGTTGGCATCCAGGTACACGGGGACGTCGGAGACGACGGCGTCGATCATCGCCGCGGTCGGAGCCCCGCCGGGGACCGAGTCGAAGAGCCACCCGCGACCCCAGATCGCCGTCGCATCGGGCGCTGCGTCGCGCGCCTCGCGAAGGAGCGCCTGGATCGCATCGAGCGAACGCGCGTCGGTCAGCGGCACCTGCGCCAGGGCCGCGCCCATCATCAGCAGGTGGGTGTGGGCGTCGGTGAAGCCCGGGAGCACCACGGCTCCCTCCAGGTCGACCACCGTGTCTGCGGCGAACGCCAGCGCCTCGGATCCGATGGCGGCGATCGTCTCGCCGTCGACGGCCATGGCATCCGTCCACTGCCGACTCGGATCGGTGTGGGCGGTGAAGATCCGCCCCCCGCGGTAGAGCGTGCGCGTCATGCTGCCTCCTTCGCGGCGCGCTCGAGCCGTCGGGAGAGCACGCCGATGATGCCGGCCGGAACGGCCAGGACGAAGCTCGCCAGGGCGAGCGTGAGGGCGAAGCCCTGGTATCCCAGGAGCCCCACCAGGGATGCGCCGATCACCGGCGTGAGCGCCGAGCCGACGAGGTAGGTCGCCAGCAACGGACCGGACCACCGACCGTCGACGTCGAGGGCCGAAGCGGTGGCGACGAAGTACATGAAGGCGACCGCGTAGATCGTGTTCCACGCGATGAAGACCACGACGAAAAGGGTCGGGTCGGACACGGAGCCTTCGACGATCTTCAGGATGCCGCCGGCCACCAGCAGCACGACGAGCGGGATGCCTCGACCCAGGCGATCGCCGACCGCGACGAGGGCGATCGTGCCGAGCAGGCCGCCGGCGGTGGCACCGCTGAGCGCGAGACTGAGCCCCTCGGGCGTCAGACCGGCGTTGTCGGCGCCCATGACCCCGGCCATGGCCCACAGCGAATCCTCGCTCGCGGCCCACAGGGCGAAGACCACGAGGAGCACGAAGCCCGCGATCGTGACCACGCGCGAGGGCGGCGCGGCCGTGCGGAGGGTTCCGGTGGGCGGCACCTCGATGGGGACGGCTTCGCCGACCGCCGCCGCCGCGTGCACGCTGGCGGCCGGGGCTGCCGGCATCCACGAGACCGTCAGAAGGGCGATGAGGCTGAACAGTGCCATCGACCCGAAGACGTCGAGCGGGGCGAGACCGATGAGCGGGACGACGGCGAGGATGATCGTGATCAGGCCGCGATTGGCGAGACCGTTCAGGCCCGCCACGCGATCGGGGTTGCGGAACGCGGCGAGCGCGGCACCCGCGGCGGCGACGGCCCCGCCCGCGCCGACACCGCCGACCAGCAGCCCGGTCACGACGAGGGCGGGGAGGAGCGCCGCAGCACCGAAACCCACGACCGCGAGGATCAGGCCGACCCGCGCGACCAGGCGGCGGCGCGGTCCCGCGCACGCGGGGGCGACGGCGAGGCCGACGAGGGCGGTGAGGAGCAGGGTGGCGGTGACGATCCAGCTCGCGGTGAGCACGTCTGCACCGATACCGGCCTGGACGGCGGCGATCATGTACGGCGACATGTTGACGCCGAGGTAGCCCGCGATACCGACGAGGAACGTCGAGGAGGCGGTGGGGAAACGGATGGGGAGCCGGGCGGCGCCGACGGATGTCGGAGTGGTCTGAACGGGAGTGGACACGGGAACCTCTCGGGGGAGCCGGCGAGCGGCGGACACGGGATGGGCCGGGATGCGTCGTCGTCGAGCGCGTCCGGTGACCCGAGGCTAGGGACCGTGTGTTTCGGTCTCCGTGCTCGTTGTGTTTCCCTGACATTAAACGTTTAAGTACGCGAACCCGCAAGACTTCGCCGCACGGTCACCCCGATCCCGCGTCCGGTAACGTCACTGCTCGTGACCCCGCGCAAGCCGACGCTCCACGACGTGGCCGCCGGCGCGGGCGTCTCGATCGCCGCCGCGTCCTTCGCACTCCGGGGGAAATCGGGGGTGTCTGCTGAGACACGCGACCGCGTGACGGCCGTCGCCCGCGACCTCGGCTATTCGGTGAACATGCCCGCGCGGAACCTCCGCACCGCCCGATCGGGGGCCGTCGGACTCCACCTCCCGGCGGGAACGACCCACCTCCCGTACTACACCGACTTCGCCTTCGGAGTCGTCGATGCCGCGGATCGCCGCGGACTGTCGGTGATCCTGCTCCCCCATCGCGACGACGCCGCGAGCGGCGCCCCGGCATCGTTCGTCGACGGATATGTCGTGGTCGACGCCTCGATCGAGGATGCCGGCATCCGAGCCCTGCTCGACTCCGGTCGTCCCGTGGTCAGCGGCGAACACGTCTTCGGCGGGATGGGACGCACGAGTGCGAGCGTCGCCATCGATCACGCCGCCGCCCTGCGACGTCTGCTCGCGCACCTGAGCGAGCGCGGGGCGCAGCGCATCGCGGCGGTCCTCCCTCCCGACGGGACCGCGTGGAGCCGGGAACTCGCCGAAACTTACGAGAGCTGGGCCCGCGAGCACGGCCTCGACGGCCTGTCACGAACCGTGTCGTTCGTGCCGACGGCGGCCGAGATCGCCACCGTGGTGACGGAGATCGTCGCCGACCCCACCGTGGACGCCGTCGTCATCGCCCCGAGCGGATCGGCGGCGACCGCCCTCGCCGCCGCCGCCCGCGCGGGGCGCAGGGTCGGCGACGACCTGCTCGTCGCTGCGTGCGTCGACGAGCCCGCCCACGCCCTGCTGTCACCGCCGGTCACCTCGATCGACCTCGCCGCGCGCGAGCTCGGTGCGGCATGCCTCGAGCTGCTCGTCGAGGTCTGGGATGCCGAGACCCTCGCCGATCCCGTCCGAGTCGCCCACCCGCGTCTCGTCGTGCGCGACAGCACGGCCGGACACAGGGGCGATCCGGGCGAGACGCTGCACCCCGCGACCTAGGGTGGACACCGTGCGGGTGCGGTTCTTCGGCGGCTTGAGCGTCGACACGGGTGAGGGAGACGCCACCGTGCCCGGCCGCGGGCAGCAGTCGCTCCTGCTGCGCCTCGCCGTCGACGCCGGCACCACGGTGGGCTACCGGGCGCTGGCGGAGGACATCTGGGGCCTCGACACCCCCGACGATCCCCGCGCCGCTCTTCAATCCCTCGTCTCGCGTCTGCGTCGGACGCTCCCCGCCGGCGCGGTCTCATCGCCCCCCGGCGGCTATCGACTCGACCTGCCGCGGACAGAGATCGACATCACGCGCTTCCAGGATCTCGTCGCTCAGGCTCGTGCCACGAGCGATGCCGCACCGGCGCGGGAAGCGTTGGCCCTGTGGAACGGTGAGGTGTGGACCCCGCACGACGGATTCGACTGGCTCGTCCGCGACCTGCTCGAGGACCGATCGCACGCCGAGCGGTTGGTCACCGCCGCGCCCGCGCCCGCGACAGGGCCGTTCCCCGCTGCCGATGTCACGCCCGCGGCCCTCACCGCCCTCGTGGGTCGCGAGGTCGAGCTCGATGCCATCCGCGAACGTCTGACGACCGATCGTCTCGTCACCCTCATCGGTCCCGGCGGCGCGGGTAAGACCACCCTCGCCGTCGAGACGGCGCGCGCGGTCGCCGACTCGATCGTCGTCGAGCTCGCCCCGGCCGCCGCGGGAGACGTGTGGACGGCGATCGCGGGTGCCGTGGGTCGTCGCATCCGCCTGCCCGAATCGGCGGGCGCACCCCTGACCGCAGCCGAGCGCGTGGCCGAGGCCGTCACCGGTCGACGCGTCGTGATCGTGCTCGACAACTGCGAGCACGTCATCCACGAGGCTGCCGAGGCCGCCCTCGATCTGCTGCGCATGAGCCCGGGAGTGCGCGTGCTGACCACGAGTCGCGAACCGCTGGGCATCGCCGGCGAGGCGTTCGTCGACCTCGGGCCGCTCCCCCCGGCGGACGCCGACGCGCTCTTCGCCCAGCGTGTGCGGTCGGCGCGGGGACGTGTTCCCGACGACGACGAGCGCGAGACCGCACAGCGCATCGTGCGACGCCTGGACGGACTGCCGCTGGCGATCGAACTCGCCGCCGCGCGATCGCGCACCCTGACCCTCACCGAGATCGACGAGGGCCTCGACGACCGTTTCGCGCTCCTGTCGAACGGGCCGAGGCTCAGCTCGCAGCGGCACCGCACCCTGCGCGCGCTGATCGACTGGAGCTGGGACACCCTCAGCGACGGCGAGCGCACCGCCCTGCAGGTCGCCGCGGTCTTCGCCGACGGGATCGGAGCGGCCGACGCTGCCCCCGTGGCTCGCGCCTTCGACAGGGATGCCGCGGATTTCGACGCCCTCGTCGACCGCTCGCTGCTCGTCCGACGCGAGGGTCGGTTCCGCATGCTCGAAACCGTGCGCGAGTACGGCCTCGAACGCCTGCGCGACGACGGGAACGAGGCGTCGTTCCGCGCGCGAGCGGCTGGAGTCCTGACCCGGCTCGCTGCGCGATGGGAGCAGAACGTGCGCGGGCCGGGGCTGCGGGAAGCCCTCGCCTGGTTCGACGCGAACGACGAGAACCTGGCCGCAGCCCTGCGCACCTACGTCGACTCGAGCGATCGGAGAGATGGCATCCCGCTGCTGCGCAGCCTGCTGTGGCCGTGGGCGGTGCGCGAACGCGGCGACGATCTGCGCCGTGCCGTAGGAGAGTTCGCCGACCCCGATGCCCCGCTCGACAGCGAGGCCCGGGTGGTGGTCGAGTCGCTCGCCCTCTTCTCCGCGTCCTTCCCCGAGCTCGGTCGATCCGCAACCGTGACCGGCGAGGCGTATGCTGCCCGCCGCACCGAGCTCGAAGCCGCGGCGTCGGCGCACCCCTCCGAGGTGACGGCGCTGGTGGCCCCACTGCTGCGGCTGGCTGCGACCGTGATCCTCGCGGGAGAGGGTGAGAACGCCCGCACCTGGCACGTCGACGTGAGCGATGACGAGCTCGCCGAGGCTCCCCCGTGGTCGCGCGCGATCCTGCACGCTCTGCGCGCGGGAGCCGCGCAGAACGCCGGCGACATGGATGTACTGGGCGTCGAGAGCGCGAAGGCGTTGGAGATGTTCGAGATGCTCGGCGACCCGTGGGGCACGGGTTTCGCCAGCCAGCTGCGCTCGGAGTGGCTCGTGCTCGCCGACCGTCTCGACGAGGCGCTGGCGGTCATCGACCGCTCGGAAGACGCGATCCGCGGCCTCACCTCCACGCCTGATCTTCTTCAGCAGGAGGCCCAGGCGGTCGGCATCCTGCTCCGGCTCGGCCGTCTCGACCACGCCCGGCAGCGGGCGGCCGACATCGATCGCGCGGCGACGGCGGACGGATCCGTCCGCGCACTGGGGCAGGCGCGCATGACCGCGGCCCAGATCGAGATCGCCGCCGACGACGGCGAGGCAGCCCTGCGCGAGATGGAACGCATGGACCTGGCCGGACAACCCGGCATCCCGGACCAGTTCCTCGCGTGGATCGACGCGCAACGAGCCCAGGCTCTGCTGCTCCTGGGGCGACACGATGAGGCCCGCGAAGCCCTGCGCACGGGGCTCATGCGCGCCGTCGACTCGCGGGATCATCCCATCATCGCCATCGTGCTCCTCACGGTGGCGGGGTGGAACGCGGCCGTCGACCGCCTCGACCGCGCCGAGGAGGCGCTCGCCCGGGCGGACGCCGTCCGCGGGGGCGCCGACGAACGCACCCCGTTCGCCGTGTGGGTGCGCGAGCGCATGGCAGCGGGCGCCGAGGTGACCCCGGCGCCCGCTGCCGGCATCCGTCCCGCTCTTTCGGACGTGGATGCCGAGACCCTTCTCGCGCTTCTCGACTAGGCCTTGCGCATGTAGGCGCGCACCGTGAGCGGGGCGAAGACCGCGACGATCACCGCCGCGCCGACGAGGGAGATGATCACGTCGGAGCCCGCCGCGCCCGTGTTGACGAGGTCGCGCACCGCGGTGACGAGGTGCGAGACCGGGTTCACGTCGACGAACCACTGCAGCCACGAGGGCATCGTGTTCGAGGGCACGAAGGCGTTCGACAGGAACGTCAGCGGGAACAGGATCAGCATCGAGATGCCCTGCACGCTCGAAGCGCTGCGTGCGATGACACCGAAGAACGCGAAGATCCAGCTGATCGCCCACGAGCAGGCGATGACGAGCAGGCCCGCGGCGACCACGGCCCAGATGCCGCCGGCCGGACGCAGACCCATGATGAAGCCCATCGTGAACGTCAGCACGGTGGCGATGGCGTAGCGGACGGTGTCGGCGAGGAGCGCCCCCGACAGCGGCGCGATGCGGGCGATCGGCAGCGACCGGAACCGATCGAACACGCCCTTGTCCATGTCTTCGCGCAGCTGTGTGCCGGTGACGACCGAGGTCGTGATGACGGTCTGCACGAGGATGCCGGGGATGATGATCGGCAGGTAGCTTTGCACGTCTCCCGCGATGGCGCCGCCGAAGATGTACGTGAACATCAGGGTGAACAGGATCGGCTGCACGGTGACGTCGATGAGCTGCTCGGGCGTGCGCCGGATCTTCAGCAGGCCGCGGCCCGCCATCGTGACGGTGTTCTGCAGGGTCTGGGCGAGGCTCGCGGTGCGAGGCAGGTCGCGTTCGAGAGTGAGGGCGCTCATGAGCGGACTCCTTCCAGGTCGTCGGCGCTCTCGCGCGCCGCGGTGTCGCCGGTCGGCACACCCGAGCCGGTGAGGGTGAGGAAGACCTCGTCGAGGGTGGGCTGCTGCACGCTGAACTCGCTCAGGTGCAGTCCCTCCTCGCGGAAGGCCACGAGCAGGTCGGTGACCTGGTCGGGGTCGGACATCGGCACCGTGAGGCGCGCCGCCTCCGGAGAGACGATGGCCGTGGCATCCAGGACCCGTCCGACGGTCGCGCGGGCGGCGTCGAGGTCGGAGCCCGGCCGCAGGCGCAGCACGAGCGAGGCCTGCCCGACGGAGGCCTTGAGCTCGAGCGCCGTGCCCTCGGCGACGACGCGTCCGCGGTCGATGACGGCGATGCGGTCGGCGAGCTGGTCGGCCTCGTCGAGGTACTGCGTGGTGAGCACGACGGTGGATCCGGATGCCACGAGCCGGCGGATCGTGTCCCACATCTGTCCGCGGGTGCGGGGGTCCAGGCCCGTGGTCGGCTCGTCGAGGAAGATCAGCGGCGGCTGGGCGATGAGAGATGCCGCGAGGTCGAGCCGGCGACGCATGCCGCCGGAGAACTTCGCGAGCGGTCGGGATGCGGCCTCGGCGAGCCCGAACTCCTCAAGCAGCTCGCTCGCCTTGCGGCGCGCATCACCGCGGGACAGGCCCAGCAGGCGCCCGAAGATCATGAGGTTCTCGGTCGCGGAGAGCTTCTCGTCGACCGAGGCGAACTGCCCGGTCAGGCCGATGAGCTGGCGCACGACGTGCGGCTCGCGGGCGACGTCGTGGCCGAAGATCTCGGCGCGGCCGCCGTCGGGTCGCAGCAGCGTGGTGAGCATGCTGATGGTGGTGGTCTTGCCGGCGCCGTTGGGGCCGAGGACCCCGTAGACCGTGCCGGCTTCGACGACGAGATCGACGCCGTCGACGGCGCGGTTCGAGCCGAACGTCTTGACGAGCCCCTCGGCTCGTACGGCCGGAGTGCGGGTGGAGGAAGTGGTCATGACGACAGGATGCGCCGGAGGCTCTGCCGCACCGCTGTCACGGCGGCGGGGGCGCTGTCACGGCGCTGTCACGACTCCCCCGAGACGACGAGAGACCGGATGCCACGGCCTCGGGCCACGGCATCCGGTCTCTCGTTCTCGCGGGTCAGGCTCCGCGCAGGCGCTCGGCCAGGTAGCCCTGCAGCGCGTCGAGGCCGATGCGCTCCTGGCCCATCGTGTCGCGGTCGCGCACGGTCACGGCGTTGTCGTCGAGCGAGTCGAAGTCGACCGTGACGCAGAACGGCGTGCCGATCTCGTCCTGGCGGCGGTAGCGGCGGCCGATGGCGCCGGCGTCGTCGAAGTCGATGTTCCAGCCGGCCGCGCGGAGCGTGTCGGCGACCTCGCGGGCCAACGGCGACAGGCGCTCGTTGCGCGAGAGCGGCAGGACGGCGACCTTGACGGGCGCGAGACGCGGGTCGAGCTTGAGCACCGTGCGGGTGTCGGTGCCGCCCTTGGCGTTGGGCACCTCTTCTTCGCGGTAGGCGTCGACGAGGAAGGCCATCATCGCGCGCGTCAGACCGAACGAGGGCTCGATCACGTAGGGCGTGTACTTCTCGCCCGAGGCCTGGTCGAAGAAGGTGAGCGACTGGCCCGAGGCCTCGGAGTGGCTCTTGAGGTCGTAGTCGGTGCGGTTGGCGACTCCCATGAGCTCGCCCCACTCCTTGCCCGGGAAGCCGAAGCGGTACTCGACGTCGATCGTGCCGGCGGAGTAGTGCGCGCGGTCGTCCTCGGGGACGTCGAAGCGCTTCATGTTCTCGGGGTCGATGCCCAGCTCGATGAACCAGTTCCAGCAGGCCTCGACCCAGTGCTCGAACCACTCGTTCGCCTCGGCCGGCGGGGTGAAGTACTCGATCTCCATCTGCTCGAACTCGCGCGTGCGGAAGATGAAGTTTCCGGGCGTGATCTCGTTGCGGAACGCCTTGCCGACCTGGCCGACGCCGAACGGGGGCTTGCGGCGGGATGCCGTGAGCACGTTCGAGAAGTTCACGAAGATGCCCTGCGCCGTCTCGGGGCGCAGGAAGTACAGGCCCGACTCGTCGTCGACGACGCCGAGGTAGGTCTTGACCAGGCCCGAGAACGACTTCGGCTCGGTGTACTGGCCCTTGGTGCCGCAGTTGGGGCACGGGACGTCGGCGAGACCGTTCTCGGCCTTGCGGTTCTTACGCGCCTCGAAGTCCTCGATGATCGTGTCGGCGCGGAAGCGCTTGTGGCACTGCAGGCACTCGACCAGCGGGTCGGTGAAGGTGGCGACGTGCCCTGAGGCCTCCCACACGCGCTTGGGCAGGATGATGCTCGAGTCCAGGCCCACCATGTCGCCACGACCGCGGACGAAGGTCTGCCACCACTGCCGACGGATGTTCTCCTTCAGCTCCGTGCCGAGGGGACCGTAGTCCCACGCGGACCGCGAACCGCCGTAGATCTCACCGGCCTGGAAGACGAACCCGCGATGGCGGGCGAGGGCGATGACCTTGTCGAGGCGGGACTGTTCGGCCACGGTGGCTCCAATGGTCGGGAAAGTTGTGGGGATCGAGCGCGAGTGCGCGGCATCCAGTTTATCGAAGCGGCCCGTGTTCTTCCGGCCCGCCGGTCAGCGCCCGATCGCGCTCCGCCCGCCAGTTCTGCAGGTACGGCATCGCGGTGTTCGCCGCATGGGCGCCGCGGGTGGCGCGCGCTGCGGCGGCCAGGGCCGCGGGGCTCTCCGCCCCCGTCGACGGCATGTGCGCGATCGGGTAGGGGAAGCGGTTGCGGAACATGTCCATCCACAGCAGCACCAGATCGCCCTCGTGCGCCAGAGTCGCTCGGGTGCGGGAGCCGCGCTCGTGCCGCTCGATCAACCATCCACCGCGGTGGATGGTCGCCCGATAGTCGGGATCGCCGCCCCACGCCCAGCTTCCCCACCCCCCTCTCGGAGCGAACGGGCCGCGCACGGCGAGTGCTCCGGCGAGGGCCTTCGGCGTCCACGGCGCGGGGAAGAACGTCGACAGGCTCACGTCGAGAGCGAGCGGAGACAACTGCGTGGAAACCCCGGCGTCGTCCCGGGGGATCTCGGCGGCGAGGGCGGCGAGCAGCGCGATGGTCGCGGGCGCCGGCTCTCCCTCGTCGAGGAGGGCGATGAACGTCTGCAACGACAGCAGGTACGACCTGTGCGCGGCGGCATCCCGGAACGGAGGAAGGGGGATGCCGTCAACCGCGGGACGACCCCACGGGACGTCTTCGCCCGAGGTCTCGCTGAGCCCCTCGCGGCCGCTGCTCTCACCGCCGCGCCGCCTCACCGCACGACCCTCTCGCGTCGCACGGTGAACCGCTCCAGCGCCGCCGCGTCGATCTCGACGCCCAGGCCCGGACCGGTCGGGACCCGCACGTGCCCGTCCTCCAGCACGGCGGGTTCGGTGACGATGTCGTGCGCGTAGAAGCGGGCGGATGCCGAGATGTCCCCCGGGAGCGTGAAGCCCGGGAGCGCGGCCAGCGCGGCGTTGGCGGCACGGCCGATCCCCGTCTCGAGCATGCCTCCGCACCAGACCGGGATCCCCGCCGCCCGCGCACGATCGTGGATCGCGACGGCCTCGACGTAGCCGCCGACCCGTCCGGCCTTGATGTTGAGGATCGCCGCCGACCCGAGCGCGAGCGCGTCCGCCGCCGCCTTGTCCGAGACGATGGACTCGTCCAGGCAGACCGGGGTCGTCAGCCTCCGGGCGAGGGTCGCGTGATCGACCAGGTCGTCCTCTTGCAGGGGCTGCTCGATCAGCAGGAGCCCGAAACGGTCGAGTTCGGCGAGGGTGTCGGCATCCTGGAGCGTGTAGGCCGAATTCGCGTCGACCTGCAGCGGGATCGCCCCGAAGGCCTCGCGCACGGCGGCCGTGTCGTCGACGTCGCGGCCGGGCTTGATCTTGATCTTGATCCGCACGTACCCCTCGTCGAGGTACCCGCCGACGGTGTCGACCAGGGCTGTCGGGGCGCTCTGGATGCCGACCGAGACGCCCGAGGGCACGCGGTCGCGCTCGGCGCCGATCGACGAGGCGAAGCTGCGGCCCTCGGCACGCAGGGCGGCGTCGATGATCGCGAGCTCGAGCCCCGCCTTGGCCATGCGGTGCCCCACGAAGGGACGCAGGATGCCGGCGACCTCGTCGGGCGCGAACGTGCGGCGCTCGAGCAGAGCCGGGACCAGATACCGGGTGAGCACGTCCCATGCGCCCTGGGTGTACTCGTTCGAGTACAGCGGCGCCTGCTGCGTGACGACCTCGCCCCAGCCGCGGCCCTCGGCCGTCTCGGCCGTGACGACGATGACCTCGCGCACCGTCTCGGTGCCGAACGAGGTGGTGAACGGCGAGACGAGGGGCATGTGCAGCACGCGCAGCTCCACGGCATCCAGGGTCACGAGGGAGGCGGGGCACGTGAGGGGCATGGGGGCAGGTTAGCGGGCCCTCGCCGACGGTTCGCGGGCGTGCCGGGCCATAACGTCCGCACCCGGCCGTGGCAAGGGCGGCCGGTCGGCCCGCGCCCGCGCGTAGCGTCGGCCGCATGAGCGACGACTTCACCCCCCGCCACGCGATCGTCACCGGCTCCGACTCGGGCATCGGCGCGGCCACCGCGCTCGCCCTGGCCGACGCCGGGATGAACGTCGCGGTCACCTACCACTCCGACAAGGACGGTGCCGAAGAGACGGCCGCCGCCGTCCGCGAGCGCGGAGTGCGGGCGACCGTCGCGCAGTTCGACGCGACCGACTTCGACGCGGTCCCGGATGCCGTGAACGCCATGGCCGACGAGCTCGGCGGTCTCGACGTGTTCGTCAACAACGCCGGCGGCGGCATCGGCGGCAGCTTCCTCGACCTCGACTTCGACACCTGGCGCACCGACATCTCGCTCAACCTCGACGGTGCCTTCCTGGCCCTTCACACCGCGGCGAAGCGCATGGTCAAGGCGGGTCGCGGCGGCCGACTCATCGTCGTCTCGAGCGTGCACGAGCACCAGCCCCGCGTCGGCTCGGCCCCCTACGTCGCGGCCAAGCACGGCGTCGGCGGCCTCATCAAGACCATGGCGCTCGAACTCGCTCAGTACGGCATCACGGCCAACGCGGTCGCTCCCGGCGAGATCGCCACCCCCATCAACGACATGTCCGCCGAAGATGCCGATCGCACCCACCGCCCCGGCATCCCGCTCGGCCGCCCGGGCAAGCCCGACGAGGTCGCCGACGTGATCCGCTTCCTGGCGTCGCCGGCGAGCGCTTACGTCACCGGCGCGAGCTGGGTCGTCGACGGCGGGATGCTGCACATGGGCCCGCAGGCGGGATCGCACATGGAGTCGGACGCCTGGCGTTCGGCCGGCGAGGAGTGAGAACGATGAGCGACGAGAAGAGCTTCGAAGAGAACCGTCACGACCAGCTGACGAGCGCGCCGAAGGCGACGGAGGAAGACGCGGCCCCGCGCTTCGACGTCAGCGAGCACGACGGCGTCACGCGCATCGACGTGCGCGACGACGCGGCCGTCCGCCCGGGTCCGGGACAGGGCGACCCGGCGGCCGAGAGGGACGAGCCGGTCTCGGACGCCTGAACCTCAGACGATGAGGTAGCCCCGGCGGTCGAAGCCGCCGATCCGGCGACCGGATGCCAGGTGCCCACGCACCTCGTCGCGCACACGCCGACGCCATTCGGCGGCTGCCCGCAGGTCGCGGGCGCGCAGACCCTCGATGTCGTCGGGCACGGGCACGACGGCCGCGATCTCGGCATCCGTCGGGGTGGGCGCGGGCGGCTCTGCGAGGGCCCAGACGGCGAGGAGCCGGTCGGACTCGTCGCCGCGGTTGACGGCGTCGGCCATCTCGCCGTACTGGTTGACGAGGTAGTCGGTCACGCGCGCGCCGAGGACGGCGAGGTTGAAGTGGGCGTTGCGGCCGACGAGCGGGTCGAAGGTCCACGTGATGCGGCCGACGCCGCGCTCGAGCGCCCACTCGCGCTGGTGGTTCTTCAGCTGCCGGCCCAGGCCGCGGCCCTGATACCCCGGGACGATCCCGGTGATGTGCGAGTGCATCGACCGCTCGGCGGGTGGACCGAAGAAGGCCGCTGACGCGCCGATCATCTCGTCGCCGTCGAAGAGTCCCACGACGTAGTTGCCGGCGTGCTCCAGCGCCCGCAGGATGTTGGCGGGCATGGTCCCGTCCTCGCCCCACACGCGATCCAGCACGCGCGCGGCCTCGTGGATGCCGTCGACGGTGTCGAGGGGGCGGATGTCGATCGCGCTCATGCTGTCGATCCTCGCATCGCGGCCCGTCCCGCTCACCGCGGCAGCACGCCGCCGACGTGACGGATGGTGCGCCCACGCTCGATGACGATCGCGATCCCCCCCACGAGCCACAGCGGCACCTGCGTGAGGAAAGCCAGGCGGAACGCGTCGAGCGAGTAGGTCTCGGGGCTGCCCGCCCCCTGCACGTCCATCGCGATACCGATGAAGAGGATCGCCAGGAGTGCCGCCAAGAACCCGCCGCCGTTGACGATTCCGGTCGCGGTGCTGAGGCGGTGACTGGGCGTGAAGGTCCGTGCGTGGTCGAAGGCGATCATCGAAGCCGGTCCCCCGGTCGACAGCGCGAACATCAGCACGATGAGCAGCCACACGGGCGCCGGCCCCGGCCAGACGATCACCACGATCCACACGACCGCCTGGAACACGACCGTGGGCAGCACGAGCCAGCGAGAGCGACGGGTGGGATGCCGACTCGACAGCGCCCCGATCACGGGACCGCTCAGGATGCTGAACAGCACGAGCGAGGTCATCACGAGCGACGCGGTGGCCGGCGCCAGGCCCTCGCCCGCCGTGAGGAACGGGAATCCCCAGAGCAGCATGAACGCCGTCCCCGCGAAGGGCGTGGCGAAGTGGGACCAGAAGCCGAGGCGCGTGCCGGGGTGCGCCCACGACTCGCGGAAGCCCTGCCGCAGGTCGGGCGCCGACCGCACGACGCGGATCGCACCCGTCTGCGTGTCGACGGACGTGTCGACCGGGTCGGATCGGCGCTCGGGCGGACGGTTGCGGATGATCAGGAAGGTCAGCACCGCGAACAACAGACCGAGACCCGCGACACTGCCGAAGGCCACGCTCCAGCTCGTGGCGTGCAGCAGGGCCGCCAGCGGGACGACGGCGACGATCTGGCCGAGCTGACCGATGATGCCGGTCAGCTGCACGAGCACGGGCGCCCGCTGGGCGGGGAACCACGTCGCGATCACGCGCAGCACGCTCGGGAAGATCGCCGCGTCTCCCGCGCCGATCAGGACACGGGCCAGGATGCCGATCCCCACGGCATCCGCCGACGCCATGACGAGCTGGCCCGCGGCCATCAGGACCATGCCGATCGCGATCATCGGACGCGCGCCGAAGCGGTCGAGGAGGAGCCCGACGGGGATCTGCATCGCCCCGTAGACGAACAGTTGGATGACGGCGAACATCGACAACGCCGAGGCATCCGCCCCGAAGCGCACGGCCGCGTCGACCCCGACGGCTGAGAGCGAGGTGCGGTTGATGATCGACACGACGTAGGCGAGCACGCCCACGCCCCACAGCGTCCAGGTGCGCCACCCCGGCCGGTCGAGGCGGAGGGAGCTGATCACGCGTTCCAGGCTATCGCCGCCCACCGACATCGGCGGCGGGGCGGTCCTGCTCGGCGCGCGACCGGTGCGCCGGCCCGTGTTGCGGGGTGAGCACTCTCCGCACCGGGGCGCGATCGGTGCACTGGGGCGCGCACTGACCGCACCAGTGCACGAATCGCGCCCCGGCGCAGGCCGGATCCTCCGCGGGTCGTCTACGCAGACGGACCGGCGTCGAGAACGTCCGCCATCTCGTCGCGCACTCGTTCGAGGTGCTGCACCAGGGGCGTGCGCGCCTCGTCGTCCGCCCACTGCTCCAGAGCCGTCTGCAGCAGCTCGACCGCGACGCCCGCGAGCACGCGCGCTCGCAGCGCATCGACGCCCCGTGCGCGATAGCCCTCGGCCACGGCGGCGCGCAGATCGGCCTGCTTCTGCAGATCGCGCTCGCGAAGGGAGGGCTCGGCCTCGATGAGCCGCCGCGCGGCCACGATCTCGTCGCGGCGGGGCTCGAACCGTTCGGCGGCGAGGGTCTGGAATCCGGCCCAGGCGATCGCGAAGGGCGGCGTCTCGGCGGGAGCGGCCGCGAGCATCTCGGCGGCGAGCCGGGGGATCTCGTCATCTCCGAAGAACACCTCGCGCTTGTCGCCGAAGTGACGGAAGAACGTCCGGCGCGTCACCCCCGCTCGCTCGACGATGTCGGGCACCGTCGTCGCCTCGAAGCCGCGTTCCGCGAAGAGCTGCATGGCCGCCGCGCGCAGACGCTCTCGTGTATCGGGTGCCCATCTGGCCATGCCGCGATCCTACGTGACGACACCTGGTGTCATCACGTCTATAGTGAAGACACTCCGTGTCATCGCACGAAAGGTGCCCCCATGCCCGTCCACGCCGCAGCGACACTCCCCGCCCCTCGCACCGCGCTCAGCCCCGCCACCCTCGAGACCCCGATGCCGGCCGCCGACGAGGTGCTCGTGCGCGTGAGCGCGGTGGCGATCAACCCCGTCGACTGGGTCATCCAGGGCACCGGTCGCGTCACCTATCGGTGGCTGCGCACCCCCGCCGTCCTGGGCTCCGACGTGGCGGGCGAGGTCGTCGCGGTCGGCGCGGACGTGACGCGATTCCACGTCGGACAGCGCGTCTTCGGACTCGCGACCGGCACCGACCGCGGGAGGGATCCGCTCCGCGAGGGGGCCTTCCAGGACTACACGACCCTGCTCGAGCGCCTCACGGCCCCGACCCCCGAGAATCTCTCCGACGAGGAGGCCGCCGTCTTCCCGCTCGGCCTCTCCACGGCCGCTTGCGCCCTGTTCCAGCCGCAGCATCTCGGACTCCGGATGCCGGGTGACCCGGCGTCAGCTGCCGAGAACGGCGTCGTGGTGATCTGGGGCGGATCCACCAGCGTGGGCATGAACGCCATCCAACTGGCGCGCGCAGCCGGCTACGACGTGGTGACCACGGCATCCGGGAAGAACGCCGAGACCGTGCGCTCGCTCGGCGCGGGGGACGTCGTCGATCATCGCTCCCCCTCGGCGGTGGACGACCTCGTCGCGGCCGTGGCCGGACGCTCCGTCGTCGGCGCCGTCGCTCTCGGCGCGGGTTCGACCGACGCGTGCCTCGAGGTGCTGTCGCGGACGGGTGGGAAGCGGCTGGCCATGGCCAGCACGCCGATCTCGCTCGACTCCCTCGTCGGGAGCCGCCGCCTGTTCCCGGCCATGCTGCCGGTCTTCGCTCGCATCGGGCTCGGGACGGTGCGTTCGAACCTGCGCGCCCGGCGCCTCGGCATCCGCGCGGGTTTCGTCTGGGGCAGCAGCCTGCGCGACGACGCCATGGGTCCGCGCCTCTGGGGCGAGGTGGTGCCGCGGATGCTGGCCGAGGGGGCCCTGCGCCCGGCGCCGGCGCCGCTCGTCGTCGGGGAGGGCCTCGGCGCGCTGCAGGACGCTCTCGATCGGCAGCGCGCGGGCGTCTCGGCGCAGAAGGTGGTCGTGCGTCTCTGAGTCCGCGGGGCGGGCACCTCGGTCTCACCGTCGCCCGAGCGGGACGGGCGGCCTCGGCCCTCCGAGCGCGGGCAGACCGCTCCGCACCCGTGGTCGGAGACGCCACCCGCGCACGGCAGAATGGTCCGATGGTCTCCGCGAGCCCCCACCTGCAGCCCGATCACGCGTGCCTCATCGTCCACGGCAGCGACACCCCCGGCATCATCGCCGCGGTGTCGGCGCTTATCGCCCGTCAGGGCGGCAACATCGTCGCCTTCGACCAGTACTCCGACGACCCTCGCGGAGGCGCGTACTTCCAGCGGGTCGTGTTCCACCGCCCGAACCTGTCGGTGGCTCTGCCCGACATCGAGGCCGATCTCGCGAAGACCCTCGGCGAGGGCTTCGAGCTCGAATGGACGCTCACCGACCTGTCGACGCCGAAGCGCATGGCGATCCTCGCGTCGAAGCAGGACCACTGCCTTCTCGACCTGCTCTGGCGCCACCGCCGCGGCGACCTGCCGGTGAGCATCCCCATGGTCGTGTCGAACCACACCACGGCCGCCGAGGACGTGCGCTCGTTCGGTGTGCCCTTCTTCCACGTGCCCTCGACGCCCGGTCCCGACAAGTCGGAGTCCGAGGCCCGCATCCTCGAGCTGCTCGTGGGCAACGTCGACTTCGTCGTGCTGGCGCGCTACATGCAGATCCTCTCGCCGGACTTCCTCGACAAGATCGGCGTGCCGGTCATCAACATCCACCACTCGTTCCTGCCGGCCTTCATCGGCGCGGAGCCGTACAAGAAGGCGAAGGAGCGCGGCGTCAAGCTCATCGGCGCGACCTCGCACTACGTCACGAGCGATCTCGACGAGGGCCCGATCATCGAGCAGGACACCGTCCGCGTGACGCACGCCGACTCGTCCGCCGAGCTCGCGCGTCGCGGCGCCGACGTCGAGCGCCAGGTGCTCTCTCGGGCCGTGCTCTGGCACGCCGAGGACCGCATCATCCGCCACGGCAACCACACGATCGTCTTCTAGACCCCGGATGCCGCGCCCTGGCGGCCACGCGCCGTGCGGCTCCCGTGAGCACGGCCGGGCGTGTGCCCCTCCGCCGACGCGAGAAGCCCCTGACCACCGCGAGACGGCATCTCGCTGACATCTCGGTTGCACGCTGCAACGGTTTCGTCAGCGAAATGCCGTCTCGACGCCGAAGGGGCCCGCGGGACGACCGGCGCGTGAGCGCTACTCCGGATCGGTCGCCCGACTGAGTGGACCCGAGCCGCCGCGCGGCGGCTGCTTGCGCTGATCCGAGAGCTCGCCGCCCTGGCGGCCCCCGTACGGTCGGCCGTGGTCGGCGAACTCGGCGCGGAAGTACGCCAGTCGCCAGTCACCCAGCTCGATGCGCGCGCCCGTGCGCAGGATGCGACCGCCGCCGGAACGCCCCGGGCCCTGTTCTCGCGCCCCGCCGCCCCCGACCGCGTCGAAGCCGTAGAGCACGTACTCGTCGTCGCCCTCGTGCCGGATCTCGGCGTGTACCGGCGCGAGCCCCGGCAGGCGCAGGTCTGCGCCCTCGCCCGACCCGATGACCGTCGTGGTCGGCAGCAGGTCGAACTCGCGCGGGCGCGAGCCGTCCCACGTCGCGTCGCCCACCGCGAAGATCAGGCGCGGGCGGCCGGATCCGGGCGTGTAGTGCGTCGTCGTGATGCGCCGTCGCACCGTGCGATTGACCGTCGGCACCAGCGGCAGCGGCGTCTCGGGCGGGATCGGGAACGTCAACGCCCGCCCTTTGTTGCGGCGGGTGAGCAGCGGCGCGACCGCCCCCACCGACCCCAGCCGGATGTGGCGCGACCCGGTGATCGCCCGCTGAAGAGCACTCTTCTTCACGTCCCCGAGGTGCAGGATCGGCCCGTCCGGGCCCTCGAGCCTCACGGAGATGCCTCGGGATGCCAGGGCGTCGGCCACCGTGGACAGCTCGGCGAGTGTGCGTCGGCCGTTGCCGGGCAGCCGCGAGGGGTCGCTCACGACGATGCGCACCTCGGTGCCCGCGGCCGTGATCGTACCCTCGAACGGCGGGGTGTCGGCATCCTGTCCCTCGTGCTCCGAGAAGGCGAGGTCGATGTCGAGGCGCACCATGACGGCGCCGCCCCTCAGTTGCCGCGGTACGGGTCGGACCCGGCCGCGGTGTCGTCGCTCGTGGTGACGCGGAGGGTGCCGTTGAGCTTCCAGGTCGCACGGGGAGCGTCGGGGCCGATGTCGCGCGGCACCTCGACGGTCATGTCGACGAACGAGTAGTTCACGGCGGCGCCGCGACCGGTCAGGTACGACCACATCTCGCGGCCGAGGTCGGTCCAGTCGGTGATGGAGTGCGCCTCGGGCCCGGTGGAACTGGCGAACGGATCGCTCGCGGGGGTGGTGTCCGACATGGCTTCGGTCCCTTCTTTCGCTTCGAGGCCACCAGCGTCCCAGCGGGTCGGGGCGCGACAGCGGGGATTGCGCTCGGGCGCGAGGTGCGGGACCATCTGCCCGACCCCCAAAGAGACGTTTGACGGTCGCGGTCGGACGCGCCACGATGGCGGGATGTCCCGGATCGACGAGCTGCGCGCGACCGCGCACCCCCTGCGCCTGCGCCTGCTGTCGCTGCTCACCGGCGCGGCGATGAGCGCCGCCGAGGCCGGGCGCGAACTCGGCGTCTCGCAGGCGTCGGCCAGTTACCACCTGCGCGTACTCGAGCGGGCGGGTCTGATCCGCGTCGTCGAGGTGGTGCGGCTGCGCGGCGGAGAGGCACGGCGATACCGCCACGAGAGCTCGTCCCGACGATACGATCCCGACGCTCACACCGGCGAGCGCTCGCCCGAGAGCGAAGAGGAGTACGTCGAAGCGCTGATCGACGAGCTCCGGCGCCGCGCACGCGCCCGGATCGATGGGCCGGCTCTGACCGCGGATGCCGAGCTCTGGGTCGACCCGCAGGTCTGGGCCCGCATCGTCCGGCACATCGGCGAGGCATCGGCTCTCCTGCATGCCGCGGCCCGACCTCCGCGGACCGCCGGGACGCGACCGGTGTCGATGACGACCGCCCTCTTCCCGCTCCGGCACCCCCGATGACCGGTCCCCTCGCCCACGCGCCGTTCCGCTGGCTGCTCGCCGCACGCACCACGGCGATCATCGGCAACGCCGTCGCACCCATCGCCCTCGCCTTCGCCGTGCTCGATCTGACCGGGTCGGCCGCCGACCTGGGTCTCGTCGTGGCCGCCCGCTCGGTCGCGAACGTCGCGATGCTGCTCTTCGGCGGCGTGCTCGCCGACCGCCTCCCCCGCGGGGCGGTACTGGTGGGATCCTCCCTGGCGGCCGCCGCCACCCAGGGCACGATCGCCGTGCTCGTGCTCACCGGAACCGCCGGCATCCCGATCCTCATCCTGCTCAGCGTCGTGAACGGCGCCGTCGCGGCGGTGAGCCTTCCGGCGGCGGCCGCCCTCGTCCCCGACACCGTTCCGGTCGCCCTGCTGCGGCCGGCGAACGCTCTGCTGCGTCTCGGTCTGAACGGCGGCGGCATCGTCGGCGCCTCCGTCGGTGCGGTGGTGGTCGCCGCGGTCGGGCCCGGGTGGGGCCTGGCGATGGACGCTGCGGCTTTCGCCGTCGCGGCGGTGTTCTTCACCCGCCTGCGCCTTCCCGCGAGAACGGATGCCGTCGACCCCGGCGCGGCGGCATCGGTCTGGGCCGACCTGCGCGGGGGGTGGCGCGAGTTCGCGAGCCGCCGGTGGATCTGGATCGTCGTGCTGCAGTTCGCCGTGCTCAACGCCGCGTTCGTCGGGGCCACCACCGTGCTCGGCCCTCTCGTGGCCGACGAGACCTTCGGTCGCGGCGGATGGGGACTCGTCGTCGCTGCACAGACCGCCGGTCTCGCGGTGGGCGCCGTGATCGCCCTGCGATGGCGCCCGCGCCACGCCCTCGGTCTCGGCGTCGCGGGCATGGCATTGGTCGCCCTTCCGGTCGCGGTCCTCGCGGTGCAACCGACGCTCGCGCTCCTCGTGGGCGCGTTCGCCGTCGGAGGGGCCGCGATCGAGCTGTTCGCGATCGCATGGGATCAGTCGCTGCAGACGCAGGTTCCGCGCGAGGCGCTGTCGCGCGTGTACTCGTACGACATGGTCGGATCGTTCGTGGCGGTCCCGCTCGGGGAGATCCTGGTCGGGCCCCTGGCGCACGAGCTCGGAGCGACCCCCGTGCTTCTCGGGTGCGCGGCGATCATCGTGCTGGCGACGGTGTTCGCGGCCTGCTCGCGCAGCGTGTGGCGCGTGCGAACCGCCTGATCACCCTCAGTACACGTACTCCATCAGTTCGACGCCGAGCACGCGGAAGGCGTCGTGCGCACGCAGGCGGTGGGCGATCGAGAGGTCGTCGAAGTTCACGATCAGCGCGTACGAGATTCCGGCGCGGGGTCCGCCGAGCACCCCCGCCTCGGCGCGGACACCCGGGGCACGCCCGGTCTTGTTGATGAACAGCAGCCCGTGCTGGTCGTTCTCGTGCGCGAAAGGATCGAGGCCGGTGGCGGATGCCACGAGCGACAGGTCGTGGTTCAGACTCAGCCACTCCGCGACCTGCGCGCTGACCTGCGGCGAGACGATCGTGGAGTTCACGAGCCCCGCGAACACCTGCGCCATCTCGCGAGCCGTCGACAGTGCCAGGTGGGGGGCGTCGTCGGGGCCGCGGTCGTCGCGGAAACGGTCGAGCAGGGCCGTGCGGCGAAGCCGCAGCTGCTCGACGCGCGCCCGCACCGATTGCAGGCCCACCCGGTGCAGCAGGGCATTGACGGCGAGGGCGTCGCCGGAGGAAGCCGCGAGCACCGCCACGTCGGCGAGGGGCAGTGCCGGGGCCTTCAGGTGCTGCCAGACCCCGCCATGAGCCGCGCCGTGGACGGTCGCCCGATCGATGATCTCGAGCGGGTCGAGACGGCCGGACTCGAACGACGCCGCGGCCTCGATGAGCAACGGAACGACACCGAGGCCGCCGACGGGAAGAGTGACGAAGTCGTCGCCCGCCAGCACCTCCGTCGAGCCCCCGTCGAGGTCGTCGATGCGCACCGACACCTTGGCGCCCGACGAGGCGAGCTCGTCGAGGGAGCGGAGGGTCGCCGTAAACGACCGACGCCCCGCGGCGGCGCGACGCGGCAGACGTTTCGGTCCCTTGCGTCCGGCTCCGCGGAGGGCCGGGGCGTCGCGACGAGACGACTCCACCGGCCCGCCGACGGGGTCGGGCGGGGCGGACTCGGGAACCGGGGGCATGCCCACGAGCGTGGCTCCTTCCGCGTCAGAAGAGCAACAAACAGGACCTCACCAAATGGTGACGCGCTGGTCGGCGTCGAGCCAGAGGGCATCGCCCTCGGTCACCTCGAACGCGTCGTAGAACGCGTCGATGTTACGCACGATCTGGTTGCAACGGAACTCGTTCGGCGAGTGCGGGTCGATCGTGAGCAGGCGGATGGTCTCGGCATCCCGACCCTTCTGCTGCCAGATCTGCGCCCAGCTGAGCAGCAACCGCTGGATTCCGGTGTACCCGTCCACGACCGGTCCGTTCAGATCGGTCTCGCCCTGGCTCTCGAGGAACAGGCGGTACGCGGCGATCGCGATGCCGAGCCCTCCGAGATCGCCGATGTTTTCGCCGATGGTGAGGGCGCCGTTGACGTGGTGCTCCTCGCTCAGCCCCTGGGGGACGAGCGCTTCGTACTGGGCGATCAGGGCCTTGGTGCGCTCCTCGAACGCCGAGCGATCGGCATCCGTCCACCAGTCGCGAAGCGACCCGTCGGCGTCGAAACGGCTGCCCTGATCGTCGAAGCCGTGCCCGATCTCGTGTCCGATGACCGCGCCGATCCCGCCGTAGTTGGCCGCGGCGTCACGGTCGGCGTCGAAGAAGGGGTATTGCAGGATGGCCGCGGGGAACACGATCTCGTTCATGAGCGGGTTGTAGTACGCGTTGACCGTCTGCGGGGTCATGTACCACTCGTCACGGTCGATCGGCTGGCCGACCTTGGCGAGCTGACGGTCGTGCTCCCACACGTGCGCCCGGCGGACGTTGCCCACGAGGTCGTCGGCGGTGATCTCGAGCTCGGAGTAGTCCTTCCAGCGGACCGGGTAACCGATCTTCGGCACGAAGGTATCGAGCTTGGCGAGGGCGCGCTCGCGCGTCTCGTCCGTCATCCACGACAGGCTCTGGATCGAGCGGCGGTACGCCTCGATGAGGTTGGCGACGAGTCCGTCCATCGCGTCCTTCGCCGCGGGCTGGAAGTGGCGCTCGACGTAGACCTTTCCGATCGCCTCGCCCAGCGCCGCTTCGACGAGGCTGACGCCGCGCTTCCAGCGCTCGCGGTTGACGGGGACGCCGGTGAGCTGCGTGCCGTAGAACGCGAAGTTCTCGGCGACGAAGGCCTCGGAGAGGAAGGCGGCGGCCGCGTGCACGACCTTGAATCGCAGCCAGGCCTTCCAGTCGTCGAGGCGCTCCTCCACAAGCAGGGCGCCGAGCGACTCGATGAAGCTCGGCTGATAGACGACGACCTCGGCGAGCGCCTCGTCGTGCCCCGGGGCGACCCCCGCGCGCCACGGCTCGAGGTCGATCCCCGCGAGGGCGAGGGTGTCGTCCCACGTCTTCAGGTTGTAGGTCTTCACCGAGTCGCGGCTGTCTTCGCGCGACCAGTGGTGCGCGGCGATGTCGGTCTCGAGGGCGAAAGTGCGATCGGCGGATGCCGCGGCCTCGGCGACTCCGGCGAGCTCCAGGATCCGCTCGATGTGCGCACGGTAGGCGGTCCGCGTCTCTTCGAAGTTGTCGAGACGGTAGTAGCTCTCGTCGGGCAGCGAGATGCCGCCCTGGTAGACGACGGGCACGTAGCGGGTCGGGTCGCCCGGATCGGGCTCGACGAAGAGCGTCAGCAGGCCGCTGATCCCGTCGCGCTCGAGCTCGCCGATGAGCCGGAGCAGGGAGGGGATGTTGGCGACGCCGTCGACACGGTCGAGCTGCGCGGCGAGCGGCTCGCGACCGGCGGCCTCGATGCGGTCGGTGTCCATGAAGCTGGCGAACAGGTCGCCGATCTTGCGGGCTTCGCTGCCCGGCTCGGCATCCTGCGACTCCTGGACGATGGTGCGCACGTCCGCCTCGGCCTGCTCGGCGATGAGGTGGAACGAGCCCCAACGGGCCTTGTCGTCGGGGATCTCGGTGCGCTCGAGCCAGCTGCCGTTCACGTGGCGGAACAGGTCGTCCTGAGGGCGGATCTCGTCGCTGAGCTCGTCGAGCGCGAGACCGGAGCGGGGGGTGTCGGTCATGGAGACAGGATATGTGTCCGATATGCATGCGGGCTCGAAACGGCCCGAGCCCCTCGCAGGTGCGCCGCCGCGGCGGTGTCGGAGGCCCGCCCTAGGCTCGGACCGTGACGACCCCGCAGCCCGCGACGCTGAACCGCTCGATCCTGCGGCTCGCTCTGCCGGCCCTGGGCGCGCTCGTCGCGGAACCGCTGTTCCTCATCGTCGACGCCGCGATGGTGGGCCACCTCGGTGTCGCTCCCCTCGCGGGCCTCGGGATCGCCGGGGCCGTGCTGCAGACGATCGTCGGGCTCATGGTGTTCCTGGCGTACTCGACGACGCCCGCGGTTGCGCGGCGCTACGGTGCGGGCGAGTACGGCCGGGCCGTGCGCGTCGGGATCGACGGCATGTGGCTCGCGCTCTGCCTGGGTGCCCTCCTGGCCGCAGCCGGCTCTCTCGCGACCCCCGGGATCGTCGACCTCTTCGGCGCCGCGCCCGATGTCGCCGAGAACGCGCGCACCTATCTCGCGATCTCGATGTGGGGTCTGCCCGCCATGCTCGTGGTGTTCGCCGCCACCGGCCTGTTGCGCGGCATGCAGAACACGGTCACTCCGCTCTGGATCGCCGGCCTCGGCTTCGGCGCCAACGCGCTGCTCAACGCGCTGTTCATCTACGGCTTCGGATGGGGCATCGCGGGTTCGGCGATCGGCACGGTCGTGGCGCAGTGGGGAATGGTCGGCGCCTACGTGCTCGTCGCGCGGCGGCTGGCGCAGGTGCACACGGCATCCCTCGGGTTCCAGCGCGAGAGCCTCGGCAGCACCGTCCGCTCGGGCGGGTGGCTCTTCCTGCGCACGGTCAGCCTTCGCGCGGCGTTCCTGGCCACGGTCGCCGTGGCGACGGGGCTCGGCTCGGCCGAGCTCGCCGGATGGCAGATCGCCTTCACCATCTTCTCGACGGCGGCGTTCGCCCTCGACGCCCTCGCGATCGCGGCCCAAGCGCTGATCGGCAGCTCCCTGGGCGCCGGCGACACCGACGCGGTCGGCCGGGTGCTCTCGCGCACGAGCGCCTGGGGCATCTGGTTCGGCGTCGCGGTGGGGGCGGTGCTCGCCGCCGCCTCGGGCGTCATCGGCCTGATCTTCACGGGCGATGCCGAGATCGCCGCGCTCATCCAACCGGCGCTGCTGGTGCTCGCCGTCGCACAGCCCCTGGCCGGGTTCGTCTTCGTGCTCGACGGCGTGCTGATCGGGGCCGGCGATGCACGCTACCTCGCTCTGGCGGGACTGTTGAACCTCGTGCCCTACGCGCCGGCGCTCGTGCTGGTGGCGCTGTTCGCCGGCGGTGGGGCCGTCGGTCTGGCGTGGCTGGCGGCGGCGTTCTTCGGCGTCTACATGGTGGCGCGGGCGCTCACCCTCGGACTGCGGGTGCGCGGGCGGCGCTGGATGACGGCAGGCGCCTGACGTCCTGTGGCCGGCCCCGGCCTCGACGGAGCGCGGGGCGGGACGCCGGTGGGCGCCCCGCCCCCGGAAATCACGTGTACCAGGTGGGGACCGGCACCTGATAGAGCAGCACGTACTCGCCGACCTCGCGCTTCTTGTAGGCGATGGGGTCGTGCAGGCTGTGCGTACGGAGGTTGCGCCAGAAGATGTCGAGGCCGACGGCGTTCGACGTCGCGCGAGCCCCGGTGAGCTCGTAGACCTTCGAGGCCACTTCGAGACCGTCATCGACGATCCGCAGCTTTCCGGCGGCGATGCGCACCGCGATCTCTCCGCGACGGTGCTCGGTCAGCTCCTCGCGCGGAGCGTGCAGGACGGCGCTGATCTCGGCGCCCACCGCGTCGAGCAGCGCTTCGTCTGCCCACAGCTTCGACTGCAGCGTCCCGTACCCCTCGAGCAGGTACCACTCGTCGGTCGCGCGCTGCTTGTCGTCTCCGCCGTACGGCCACGGCCGGGTGCGGTGGCGCGTGTACGCCGCGGCGGTCTCGAGGGCTCCCTGTGCGATGCCGAGGTAGAAGTTCGCGAAGACGAGCTGGATGGCCGGCACATTGAGGGTGTTATAGACGAGCGGCTGGAACTGCTTGTCGACGAAGCCCGCGGCATCCGCCCACGGCACCCGGACGTCGCGGATCTCGACCGACCCCGACTCGGTGAGGCGCTGGCCGAGGTTGTCCCAGTCGCCGGCGAAGACGATGCCCTCCTGCGCGGTGGGGACGATGGCGAAGATATGGGTGTCGGTGCCCTCGAGCACGCCCTCGAGCACCGTCAGGTCGGAGACACGGCCGCCGGTCGAGAACGACTTGTGCCCCGAGAAGATCAGATCGTCGCCGTCTTCGCGGATGACGAGGTCGGAGTCGCGCGGGTTGACCGCCCCGCCGAAGAGAAAGGCGTTCGAGGTGTACAGCGCCTCGACCGCGGCGATCTGGGCGTCGGTCGCCACGAGCCGAGCCGCCCACGCCCACAGGTAGTGGTAGCCGAGCAGCTGGCCGATCGAGCCGTCGCCGCGGGCCACCGCGCGGATGACCTTGTACGCCGTTTCCCACGTCTCGCCGGCGCCGCCGTGCGCGCGGGGGCCGAGCAGCGTGACCAGGCCCGATGCCTTGAGGAGCGCGACCTCGGTGAACGGGGGTTGATTCGCCCGATCGCGCTCGACCGCGTCGACGGCGAGGATGTCGGCCACCTCGCGGGCGCGCGCGATCCAGCCGGCGCTATCGTGTGGAGCGGGTGCGTCCCGCCAGCGGTCCGCCAGGTCCGTCGTCGCTGAATCCGTGGTCGTCATGGTCATTCCTTCCAGGAGTGTGATTCGGTGTCGCGTCCTTCACCGGCTGCCACCGGCGAAGAACAGGCTGCGCGACTCGCGGCGGGGCGCTTCCTCCTCCCCGCGGGTCTTGCAACCGGGTGCCGTCAGTAAACAACCGTCTCGCCGCCGAGCGGCAGCGCGTTACCGACAAAGACCCCGCGTTTCACACGGTGGCGTCACGAAGGCGCAGCTCACGCCCAGCGACGGCACCACTCGTACATGATCACGGCGGCGGCCGACGCGGCGTTGATCGAGCGCGTGGAACCGTACTGGGTGATCTCGACCACGCCGGTGGCCGCCTCGATCGCCTCGGGCGACAGCCCGGGCCCCTCCTGACCGAACAGCAGCACGCACGCTTCCGGGAGCTCGGCCCGGTCGACCGGCACCGACCCCTCGACGTTGTCGACGGCGATCACCGGGAGTCCCGCCTCGCGCGCCCAGGCGGTGAAGGCGGCGACGTCTTCGTGGTGACGGACGTGCTGGTAGCGATCGGTGACCATGGCGCCGCGACGGTTCCAGCGGCGCTTGCCCACGATGTGCACCTCGGCCGCGAGGAACGCGTTCGCACTGCGCACGATGGAGCCGATGTTGAGGTCGTGCTGCCAGTTCTCGATCGCGACGTGGAACGGATGCCGCTTGACGTCGAGGTCGGCCACGATCGCGTCCATGCTCCAGTAGCGGTAGACGTCGACGACGTTGCGCGTGTCGCCGTTCTCGAGCAGCTCGCGGTCGTAACGCGGGTCGTCGGGCCAGGCGTCCGGGCCGCCGGGCCAGGGACCGACGCCGTGCGCGGGTGCCGCAGCCACGTCGTCCGGCCGCGGCGCCGGATCGTCGGCATGCGCGGATCGGGGCTCGGCGGCGTCGGTCGGCGCCGGCGCGGTCTCGTCGGCATGCGTCACGTCCTCAGGCTACCCGCGCGCTGCGCGCCGCCCCGTGATGGGCACCCTCCCCCGCGGACAGGCCGCCCACCGCGACGCACTCTCGTCCGCCGCGGGTCGAGGGCACGGGCGCGAGGCCGCGCGTCGTACCGGCCGCGTCCGGGACCGCCTCGCGCCCGACGGGTGATCGCCGCACCCGTCGTCGCCACTTTTCGGTTGCCCGAAATATTGCTACGGTTTCGGGATGCCGAAAAATATGGATGCCGTGGATCGCCGCCACACATCCGGGCGCGCACTCTGGCTGCTCGGACCGGCCATGGTCGCCGGCGTCGCCTACCTCGATCCGGGCAACGTCGCGAGCAACATGACCGCGGGCGCGACTTTCGGCTACCTGCTCGTCTGGGTCGTGGTGCTCGGCAATGTCATGGCCTGGTTGATCCAGTACCTCTCCGCGAAGCTCGGCATCGTCACGGGCGAGAGCCTCCCGCAGGCGCTCGGGCACCGCATCCGCCGACCCTGGGCGCGTCGTGCGTACTGGCTGCAGGCGGAGCTCGTCGCGATGGCCACCGATGTCGCCGAGGTCATCGGCGGTGCCGTCGCTCTGCATCTGCTCTTCGGCATCCCCCTGGTGTGGGGCGGGGCGATCACGGGGGTCATCTCGATGTGCCTCCTGCTCGTGCAGACACGGCGCGGAGCACGGGCCTTCGAGACGGTGCTCATCGGGCTGCTGCTGATCATCGCCGTCGGCTTCACCTTCGGGCTGTTCTTCGCCCCGCCCGAGCCCGCCGGGGTCATCGCTGGTCTCGTTCCGCGGTTCGAGGGCAGCACCTCCGTCCTGCTGGCCGCCTCGATCCTGGGCGCGACGATCATGCCGCACGCGATCTACGCGCACTCCGCCCTCGCCCGCGATCGCTTCGCACCCGCGGGGGCCGATCCGGCCACGCGCGGCGACGGCACCCACCCCCTCGCCGACGCGACCGCCCAGACCCGCGCCGATGCCCTCGCCGAAGCCCGAGGCATCTCGACCCCGCGCCTGCTGCGAGCGACCCGGTGGGACGTCACGATCGCCCTCGCCGTCGCCGGTACCGTCAACCTCGCGATCCTGCTGCTCGCCGCCGCGAACCTCGCCGGGGTCGAGGGCACCGACAGCCTCGAAGGCGCGTACGCGGCTCTGCGCGCGGGACTGGGCCCGCTCGTGGCCACCCTGTTCGCGGTGGGTCTGCTCGCCAGCGGTCTCGCCTCGACCTCGGTCGGCGCCTACGCCGGCGCCGAGATCATGCAGGGGCTCCTGCACGCGCGCATCCCCCTGCTCGCCCGCCGGCTCGTCACTCTCGTCCCCGCGCTGGTGATCCTCGCCCTCGGCGTCGACCCCACCCTCGCGCTCGTGCTCAGCCAGGTCGTGCTGTCGTTCGGCATCCCGTTCGCACTCGTCCCGCTCGTGGCCCTGACCCGTCGACGCGATGTGCTCGGCGACTATCGCAACCGCGCGGCGACCACGGCGGCCGGGGTGCTGGCATCCGTGTTCCTCATCGCCCTCAACGCCCTGCTCCTGTGGTTGGTCTTCACCGGCGGTTAGGCTGACGCTGTGGAATCGCCCGTGGCCGACGACTATCTCAAGGCGATCTACCACCACACCGAGTGGCAGGACAGCCCGATCACGCCCTCGCAGCTCGCGAGCGTGCTGGGCCTGGCCCCCTCGAGCGTGACAGAGATGGTCAAGAAGCTCGCCGCGCAGGGTCTGGTCACGCATCGGCCGTACGGACCGGTGTCGCTGACCCCCGCGGGCGGATTCCGGGCTGCGGGCGTGATCCGCCGGCACCGCCTCATCGAGACCTGGCTCGTACGCGAGTTCGACTACTCGTGGGACGAGGTGCACGACGAAGCCGAGGTGCTCGAGCACTCCCTGAGCGACCGCCTGCTCGAGGGAATCGACGAGCGACTCGGCCGCCCGCGTTTCGATCCCCACGGAGACGCGATCCCGGATGCCGACGGCTCGGTGCACCGCGAACCCTTCGTGCTCCTCGCCGAGGCGTCGGCCGGACACGCCGGACGCGTTCTTCGCGTGAGCGACCGCGACCCCGAACTGTTGCGGGCGCTCGTCGAGAACGGCATCGATGTCGGGCACGAGCTCGAAGTGCTCAGCGACGACGTCGTGCGCGCCGACGGCGTCGAGGTGACGCTGCCGGCCGGCGCGGGCAGTTCGGTCTGGCTCACGCGCTGAGAGTCGGGGGCTCGCCCGGCGTGCGCCGTCGACCGCTCGCGCGAGCTGCGGCCGGTGCGCGGGAGGGGATCCGGCGAGTAGAGGACCCTCGTGAGGTTCTCCCTCGGTCCTCCTCCGCTCAGCGGTGGCGCGAGGCCGGATTCAGGATGCCGCGCGCCGAGCCCGATCGAAGGGCCAGCGCACGTGCGTCGCCGTCTCGCACGCGCGCCACAGGTCGGCACCGAGCTCGCTGCCCCGCGTCCGGCGGGCCGGGGTCGCCACGCGCGGGGCTCCGCGGGCGACGAGCGCCGGTCCGTACATCGCGCCGCCCTCGGCGTACGGGTCGACGAGAGCGCGGACGAGGGCCCAGGCGCCCTGCTCCTTGGACTGGGTGATCGGCGCCTGCAGGTTGTCGAGGAAGCGCGTGAGCCGACTCGGCTCGTTGACGCCGCGCACGCCACGCGTGCGGCCGCTCGTCGAGTAGCCGGGGTGGGCCACGAGGCTCTGGATCGGAACGCCGTGGGCGAGAAGCCTCTTCTGCGCTTCGAGGGCCAACGCGGTCGTCGCGGCCTTCGACTGCACGTAGGCGCGCCACGGCGAGTATCCCTCGTGCAGCTCGGGATCGGTGGGTACGTGCCGCCAGAGCGACGTCGACATGCTGCCCACCCAGACCATGCGGCCGCGGGCAGCGGCGAGGGGTTTGAGCAGCTCGCCGGCCAGGGCGAAGTGGCCCAGCACGTTCGTGGCGAAGACGAGCTCGTGGCCGCCGGCGGTTTGGCGCTCCTTCGGCGGGTGGACGATGCCGGCGTTCAGAAGGAGCCCGTCGAGCCGCCCGCGCGCGCGGGCCGTGGCGGCAGCGGCACGCACCGAGCCCATGTTGCTGGTGTCGAGCAGAAGCGTCTCGATGCTGGCATCCGGAGTCGAACGCTTGATGGCCGCCTTGGCCGCGGACATCTTGTTGGGGTTTCGGCCGGTGAGCAGCACGTGGGCGCCGGCGGCGGCGAGTTGCTCGCACGCGAAGAAGCCGAGCCCGCGAGTGGCGCCCGTGACGAGATAGGACCGCCCGGAGAGGTTCGGGAGGTTCTCGGGGTCCCATTCGGTTCGCGTCACCTTTCGACCCTAACGAGATCGGGCGCGTCCGTCACGGGTGCATTCCGTGAACGGAATACCCGCGGCGAGAAGTTTTTCGCGACGTCGCGTGACGAATCGCGCTCGGGGTGCGTCTCATCGGTGAGCAACCCGCTCCGTCGCGACGAGATCCCCTCGCCGCCGACGCCGAAACGACGAAGAGGAGTCAGATCATGGGTCTCGACGACAAGATCAAGAACGCCGCTCAGGACATCGTGGGCAAGGCGAAGGAAGCGATCGGCAACGCCACCGACAACGACAAGCTCGCCGCCGAGGGCAAGGCCGACCAGGTCAAGGCCGACGCGAAGAAGGCCGGCGAAGACGTGAAGGACACCTTCAAGTAAGTCGGCATCCGCGGTCGGGCGGGCCACGACTTTCGGTCGGGCCCGCCCACGCTCGTCCGCGCAGCACCACCCCTGGGAGCGTGTCGGTGGCCGGGTCTAGGCTGGGCCTTATGCGGACCCGAGGCGATATCGAGTGCTGGCTGACCGACATGGACGGCGTCCTCGTCCATGAGAACACGCCCATCGCCGGGGCGTCCGAACTGCTCGCACAGTGGCGGGCCGAGGGAACCCCATTCCTCGTGCTGACGAACAACTCCATCTACACTCCGCGTGACCTCAGTGCCCGACTCCGGGCGTCCGGTCTCGTCGTGCCCGAGTCCTCGATCTGGACCTCGGCTCTGGCCACCGCCGACTTCCTCCGGTCGCAGATGCCCGGCGGATCCGCCTTCGTCATCGGCGAGGCCGGGCTCACCACCGCCCTGCACGAGGCGGGCTTCATCATGACCGAGACCACGCCCGACTACGTCGTCGTGGGCGAGACCCGCAATTACTCCTTCGAAGCGATCACGAAGGCGATCCGCTTCATCCGCGGGGGCGCCCGCTTCATCGCCACGAACCCGGATGCCACGGGCCCCTCTACCGAGGGCGTGCTGCCCGCGACCGGAGCCATCGCCGCACTCATCACCAAGGCCACGGGCAAGGAGCCGTACATCGTCGGCAAGCCGAACCCGATGATGTTCCGCTCGGCCCTCAACCGCATCGGTGCGCACAGCGAGAACACCGGCATGATCGGCGACCGTATGGACACCGACATCGTGGCCGGCATCGAAGCCGGGCTGCACACCGTGCTCGTCATGACCGGCATCAGCGACCAGCGAGAGATCGAGCGCTACCCCTTCCGCCCCGACGAGATTCTCGGCTCGGTCGCCGAGCTCGTGCGCCAGGAGCCCCTCGAGTCCGACCTCGCCGATGGTGAGGAAGGCCTCGAAGCGGGTCTCTGACCCCGACGAGGAGACACCATGGACGACCGTACGCTCTGGCTGATCGTCGCCTTCTTCATCACGGCGGGAACGCTCGTGGCCTTCATCGTGCAGTGGCGCCGTTCGCGGCGCGGCGGCGGGCGGCGAGACCCGTTCGACGGGCCGGGCGACGGGTCGGGAGACGGGTCGGCCTGAGGCGGGCCGGGCTGAGGCGTGCCGGGCGACGGGCCGGCCTGAGACGGGTCGGGCTGAGGCGGGTCGGCCTGAGGCGGGTCGGGCTGAGGCGGGTCGGCCTGAGGCGGGTCGGCCTGAGGCGGGTCGGCCTGAGGCGGGTCGGCCTGAGGCGGGTCGGCCTGAGGCGGGTCATACTGAGGCGGGTCCGGCGCGGGGCGCGCCGACGCGGTCGGCGGCTACGCGCTGGCTGGGCGCCGGGGTGCCGGCATCCGCCATCCCCGTCACCAGAACAGGGGATGCCACCAGAACAGGACGAAACCCCACGAAACGCCCTGTTCTCGTCGCACCGCCCTGTTCTCGTAACAGCGCGGCGACGCACCCGGCGGCTGCACCCCGGCCGGGCGCCCAAGAGCCGGCATCCGCCACCCCGTCACCAGAACAGGAGACGCCACCAGAACAGGACGAAACCCCACGAAACGCCCTGTTCTCGTCGCACCACCCTGTCCTCGTAACAACGCGGCGACGCCCCGACGCACCCCGGCGGCTGCACCCCGGCCGGGCGCCCAAGAGCCGGCATCCGCCACCCCGTCACCAGAACAGGAGACGCCACCAAAACAGGACGAAACCCCACGAAACGCCCTGTTCTCGTCGCATCACCCTGTTCTCGTAACAGCGCGTCGACCCACCGACGCACCAGCCGAGGGTCCGGCGGAGCGGGACTGCTTACTGCGGGGCGAGGCCCAGGTCGTCGAGGTCGATGGATCCCAGCCACTGCAGGCCCTCGGCCTCGATCGCTGCCTGCGCTCCGGTCTTGCGGTCGACGATGACGGCGACGGCGACGACCTCGGCACCCGCGCGGCGCAGCGCCTCGACGGCCTTGAGGGCGGACTGGCCGGTGGTCGAGGTGTCTTCGACGACGACGACGCGCTTGCCCTCGACATCGGCGCCCTCGATCTGGCGACCGCGGCCGTGGTCCTTGGGCTCTTTGCGCACGACGAACGCGTCGAGCGGGGTTCCGGCGTGCACCGACTCGTGCATGACGGCGTTGGCGATGGGGTCGGCGCCGAGCGTGAGCCCGCCGACGGCCACGACGCCGTCGAGGTCCTTCACGAGGTCCAGCACCAGACGGCCGATCGCGGGGGCGGCGCGGTGGTCGAGGGTGAGCTTGCGCATGTCGACGTAGTACGTCGCCTTCTTGCCGCTCGAGAGGGTGAAGTCGCCGTGGAACACCGCCTCGTCCTTGATGAGGCCGATGAGGGCCTGACGGTCGGCTTCGAGCTCGGGCGTGGAGGCGGTGGTCACGGCGTCGATTCTATTGCCCTGCCCCGCCGCGGACCGGGCCACTGCGGGGCGCGGGTCTGCGGCATCCGTCGTGCGGAGATTTCCCCCGACACTCCGCCCCTGCTGCGGCGAACCCGGCGCGCCGCCCGCGCACTCCGCACGACGGCCCACCAACCGACCCGGCGCGCCGCCCGCGCACTCCGCACGACGGCCCACCAACCGACCCGGCGCGCCGCCCGCCGTCCCGCGGAGTTCGGCCCCGGCACGCCGCCCCATCGGCGACCCGAACGGCATGTCGGCCACCGACTCCGCGCGACGGGCCGCGACCGTCTCGCCCGCACGGCGATGTCGGCGCACGAAAGTAGGCTGGATGCCATGCGCCTGGCCACCTGGAACGTCAACTCCGTCCGCGCCCGCGTCACCCGCACCGTCGAGTTCTGCGTGCGCGAGCACATCGACGTGCTGGCGATGCAGGAGATCAAGTGCAAGACGGAGCAGTTCCCGTACGCCGCCTTCGAGGAGGCCGGTTACCACGTCGCCGCGCACGGACTGAACCAGTGGAACGGCGTCGCGATCGCGAGCCGTGAGCCGCTCGAGGACGTCGAGATCGGCTTCCCCGGCATGCCCGGGTTCGAGAAGGGCAAAGAGGGGCCCGACCTCCCGCAGGAGGCCCGCGCGATCGGCGCCACCGTCAACGGCGTCCGCGTGTGGAGCCTGTACGTGCCCAACGGTCGCGGGCTCGACGACCCGCACTTCACCTACAAGCTCGACTGGCTCGACAAGCTGCGGCAGTACACGGCCGACACCCTCGCGGCCGACCCCGACCTGCCTCTCGCGCTGACCGGTGACTTCAACATCGCCCCGACCGACGACGACAACGGCGACCCGACGATCGTGCAGGGTGCGAGCACGCACGTCTCGCCGGTCGAGCGGGCGGCCTTCGCCGCGTTCGAGACGGCGGGGCTCACCGACGTGGTGCGACCGCTCATCCCCACCGGCTATACCTACTGGGACTACAAGCAGCTGCGCTTCCCGCGCAACGAGGGTCTGCGCATCGACTTCATCCTCGGCTCGCGCGCCTTCGCCGACGCCGTCCACGGCGCCGAGATCCATCGCAACGAACGCAAGGGCGAGGTCCCCAGCGACCACGTCCCCGTCGTCGCCGACCTCGAGCTGTCGGACGCCGACGACGATGACGACCTGCCGATGATCTTCGGCTGAACGCCGAGGTCGCGGCATCCGGAGACATTCACCCGCTCAGGTGGGCCGATCGGCGTGCCCGCGAGGCACCGGACTCGAACCCACGGCAACAGATTCGGAGCTCAGGCGCCGGATGGCCCGCGTCCGTTGCATCCACCCGATTCTGCGGGGCCGCCGCGGTACCCGATCCCCTCGAGAACGCATGGTGCGCGCGAAGAGTGCACCCCGCAACGCACGACGGCGGGGCCGGAGCGAACCCCGACCCCGCCGTGCGGGAGCGTCAGACCGAGGGGACCTCGGCGGGAGCGGTGCGCTCGACCAGCGTCACCAGCGCCTCGATGATCGAGCGGAGGAACGCGGCGGTCCCCTCGTCGGTGACGGTGCCGTCCTCTTCGAACAGGCCGGGGGTGGACTGGATGTACCCCTCGGGCTGGCCGAGCACGAGGGCGTTGTAGTGCAGGAGCACTGCACGCAGGTGCTGCTGGCCCGCGGCCGTGGCGATGCCGCCCTGCGAGGTGCCGATGACGGCGGTGGGCTTGTCGTTGAACGACGCCTCGCCGTAGGGGCGCGCCGACCAGTCGAGGGCGTTCTTGAGCACGCCGGGGATCGACCGGCTGTACTCGGGGGTCACGATGAAGACGCCGTCGGCATCCTCGATCGCCTTCTTGAACTCCGTCGCGACCTCGGGGAAGTTCCCGTCGTAGTCGGGCGAGTAGAAGGGCAGGTCCTTGATCGGGATCTCCTTCAGGGTCACGCCCTCGGGGGCGACCTTCTCGAGTGCCTTCGCCAGACGGCGGTTGATCGAGGTGCTGGAGATGCTGCCGACGATGTAGCCGATCGTGTAGTCGGTCACGATGATCCTCTTTCTGGACGACGGGGGCGCCGAGCGCCCTGATTCATTCACGTGCAAGCATCACGGTCGAACCTGTATTCCCCCTCCTCTTGACTCCGCCGTGCGGGGGATGCAGGTGTCGGCGGTCGCCTCTAGCGTGGAGGGATGCCACGGATCACGCGCGCGCAACAGCGGAACGACATCGTGCTCGCGGTCGTGCTGCTGCTCGGCGGGTTGCTCAGCGCGGTGTTGTCGTCGGTGTCGGGCCTCTACGGCGACAAGCAGGCCTCGCTCGCCCTCGCGGTGGGCTACGTGTTCGTGCTCGCCGCCCCCATCGCGTTGCGTCGGCGCTGGCCGTCGGTGGTGGCCGTGATCGTGTCGTTCGCGTACTTCCTCGCCGTGACCCTCCGCATCCCCGAGATCTACGCCGGGAACATCGCCATGTTCATCGCGCTGTACACGGTCGGCGCGTGGGAGACGAGCCGCCGCCGCGCGACGATCGTGCGCGTCGCCATCATCGTGGGGATGTTCGCCTGGTTGTTCGTGGTGATGTTCCAAGACGCCACGCAACCGGTGGAGGGGATCACCGGAGGCGCGTTCTCGCGCGCCGGCGCCTTCTCGCCGTTCGTCGCCTACCAACTGCTGATGATCGGGATTAACGCCCTCTTCTTCGGGGGTGCCTATTACTTCGGCGACCGTTCGCACCAGCAGATGCGAGAGCGCGCGGCCCTCGAGGAACGCACCGCCGAGCTCGAGACCGAGCGCGAGGTGACCGCGGCACAGGCCGTCGCCCTCGACCGCGTTCGTATCGCGCGCGAACTGCACGACGTCGTCGCCCACCACGTCTCGCTCATGGGGGTCCAGGCGGGGGTCGCCCGGTCGCTCCTGACGCGTGACCCCGACGCCGCTCGCGAAACCCTGGCGAGCGTCGAGAGTTCCGCGCGTGCCTCGCTGCACGAGCTGCGCCAGCTTCTCGAGACCCTGCGCACGCCCGACGGCGACGCCGCCCCCCAGACCGCGCCCACCACCCACGGGCTGACTTCGATCCAGGCCCTCGTCGACGACGCCACCGCCGCGGGGCTCCCTTCGACCTTTACCGTCGTCGGCGATCCCGCGTGCGATCCCCCTCCCCTCGTGCAGGTGAACCTGTACCGCATCGCGCAGGAGGCGCTGACGAACGCGCGCCGCCACGCGGGGCCGGATGCCAGCGCGGACGTGCGCCTGAGGTTCGAGACGGATGCCGTCGAGCTTGAGATCTCGAACACGGGACGCCGCGGTTCGTCGACGCCGGGGCTCGGGCAGCTCGGCATGCGCGAGCGCGCGGCCGTCTCGGGCGGGACGATCGAGATCGGGCCGCGCTCGCGCGGCGGCTACCTCGTGCGCGTGCGCGTGCCCCTCACACCGGCGGGGGTGGCACATGTCTGAGGTGCGCGTGCTGCTGGTCGACGACCACGCCATGATGCGCGCCGGCTTCCGCACGATCCTGTCGCTCGAGCCCGACATCGAGGTCGTGGGCGAGGCGGCATCCGGGCTCGAGGCACTCGCGGCGGCGGCGCGCCTGCGGCCCGACGTGATCTGCATGGATGTGCAGATGCCCGGCATGGACGGCCTCGAAGCCACTCGCCAGCTGACCGCCGACCCCGCCTCCGACGCGGCGGTGCTCATCGTCACGACCTTCGATCGCGACGACTACCTCTTCTCGGCCTTGGCCGCCGGGGCCAGCGGGTTCCTGCTCAAGAACGCGGGCCCGGAAGAGCTCGTCTCGGCGGTGCGCATCGTCGGGGCCGGAGACGCGCTGCTCGCACCCGAGGTTACGCGCCGGGTCATCGAGCGCTTCGCCTCGCAGGGTGCCGAGGTGCCGGCATCCACTTCCTCCGAGACGATCGAGCCGCTGCGTCTGACCGAGCCTCTCACCGAGCGCGAGAGCGAAGTGCTGCGGCTGGTGGCCGAGGCGCTCAGCAACGCCGAGATCGCCGCACGCCTGTTCATCGGCGAGGCGACGGTCAAGACGCACGTGTCGAACCTGCTGCAGAAGCTCGGCGCGCGCGACCGCGTGCAGGCCGTGGTGCTGGCCCACCGGCACGGTCTGGCCTGACGGCGGCGCGGGCGCCCGCCGGGCCGGGGCCGGTCGGGTTGGGCGCCGCGCCCGAACCGCCGCGCCCACCGGGCCGCCGCGCCCGCGGGGCCGGGCGCCGTACCGCCGCCACCGCGGGTCGTCTCGGCGATCGAGGGTGATCTGGGCGCCTTGCCGCAGCCCCGCGGTGGAGGGGCCCTCCCCCCTGCGGCGGACACGCAGAACCGTCCCGGGGCGGAGGCGACGCGGCATCCGGATCCCTAGCGTGGGAGACATCGAGAAGAAGGGATGCATCGTGCTCCATCTGGACGGCATCACCAAGAGCTACGGCGGACGCCGCGTGCTCGACGGGGTGGGCTTCGACGTCGCCCCCGGGCGCCTCACGGGTTTCGTCGGCGGCAACGGCGCGGGAAAGACCACGACGATGCGCATCGCTCTGGGCGTGCTCGGCAAGGACGCCGGCACCGTCGAGCTGAACGGCGCCCCGGTCACCGCCTCCGACCGCCGTCGCTTCGGGTACATGCCCGAGGAGCGCGGGCTGTACCCCAAGATGAAGGTGGCCGAGCACATCGCCTACCTCGCGAGGCTCCACGGCTTCGGCAAGACCGAGGCGACCTCCAAAGCCACGGCCCTGCTCGAGCGCCTCGGACTCGGTGAGCGCCTGGGCGACCTCATCGAAACGCTCTCGCTGGGCAACCAGCAGCGCGCACAGATCGCGGCCTCGCTCGTTCACGAGCCCGAGGTGTTGATCCTCGACGAGCCCTTCTCGGGTCTCGATCCGCTGGCGGTCGACGTGGTCGCCGGCGTCCTGCAGCAGAAGGCCGCCGAGGGCGCGGCCGTGCTGTTCTCCTCCCACCAGCTCGACGTGGTCGAGCGTCTCTGCGACGACCTCGTCATCATCGCCGACGGCACGATCCGGGCGGCGGGAAGCCGCGAGGGCCTCCGCGCCGAGCACGCGACCCACCGGTACGAGCTGGTCTCGCGCGGTGACACCGGGTGGCTGCGCGACGAGCCCGGCGTGCGCGTGATCGATTTCGACGGCGGCTACGCCCTCTTCGACGCCGACGACGACCTCGTCGCCCAGCGGGTTCTGCGCGAAGCCGTCGGACGCGGCGACGTCGCCAGCTTCTCCCCCCAGCGGCCCACCCTGGCCGAGATCTTCAAGGAGGTCATCCAGTGAGCACCGTGACCACCGCGCAGGCACCGGCACGAAAGACCGCACCGCACCGCGCGCCCGGCGAGGTGCAGAGCATCTGGCTGGTCGCCGAGCGGGAGATCGGCTCGAAGCTGCGCAGCAAGGCATTCGTCATCTCCACCGCGATCCTCATCGTCGCCGCCCTGGCGTCGGTGCTCTGGGGCGGTTTCACCGCTTCGAACGCCAGCGGCAGCGGCATCCCCGTCGCCGTCACCTCGCAGACGCAGGGCGATGTGTCGGGCCTCGACGGACTCGAGGTGACGGTTGCCGACAGCGACGACGCCGCTCGCGCTCTCGTGGCGGACGGGACGGTGGATGCCGCCCTGATCTCGGACTCGTCGGACTCGGCGTTCGACTTCACCGTCGTGGTGAAGGACAGCGTCCCCTCGACCCTGTTGCAGATGCTGAGCGACACCCCGCCGGTCGACCGGCTCGAGCCCGGCTCGACCGCCGCCGACGTGCTGCGGTATTTCATCGCGCTGGCCTTCGGCCTCGTCTTCCTCATCGCCGCGACGACCTTCGGGGGCACCATCGCGCAGAGCGTCGTCGAAGAGAAGCAGACGCGCGTGGTCGAGATCCTCATCTCGGCGATTCCGGTGCGGGCGCTCCTGGCGGGCAAGGTGCTCGGCAACACGATCCTCGCGATGGCGCAGATCGTGCTGCTCGCCGCCGTCGCGGTCGTGGGACTCGCCGTCACCGGCCAAGCGGGGGTGCTCGACGCCCTCGGCGCCCCGATCGCGTGGTTCGCGATCTTCTTCCTCTTCGGCTTCGTGCTGCTGGCGGCGCTGTTCGCCGCGGCCGCCGCGATGGTCTCGCGGCAGGAGGACATCGGAGCGACGACCACCCCGATCACGATGCTGATCATGGCGCCGTACTTCCTGGTGATCTTCTTCAACGACAACCCCGTCGTGTTGACGATCATGTCGTACGTGCCGTTCTCGGCTCCGGTGGGGATGCCGCTGCGCATGTACCTCGGCGACGCGCAGTGGTGGGAACCCGTGCTCTCGCTCCTCGTTCTGCTCGCCTCGTGCGTGCTCGCGATCGGCGTCGCCGCCCGCATCTACCGCAACTCGCTGCTGCGCATGGGGGCGCGCGTCAAGCTCGGCGAGGCTCTGCGGGGCTGACCGGTTCGGGTCCGGTCAGCCGGGCGGGGGTTGCCGTGGCCACGGTGACCCCCGCCCTTCTGCGGGATCCCGGAGCCCCGGCATCCCGCCCCCTTTTCCCGACGCTCACCCGGGACGTCTAGGCTTTTCGGGTGCTTCGCCTTGTTGCTTCCGCCGCCCTGGGAGTGGTGATCGGGGCTCTGATCGTCGCCCTGCTCGGAAATCCGGACACCGGGATGCCAATCTTCGGCATCGCGCTCACGGTCTTCATCCTCGCAATCACCGTCACCCGGTTGGCGAGCGGTCTCTCGGCGTCATTCCCCTCTGCCGCCGCCGTCCACGAGGCTCGCGACGCCCGCCGCCTGGGACGCGCCCGCATCGACTCGGTTCGCCAGACCGGGACGTTCATCAACGAGCAGCCGGTTTGCGACATCGATGTGACGGTGGTCGAGCTCACCGGCGACGCGTGGGCGACCACGATCCGCACGATCGTCCCGCTGATCGAGCTGCCGGCCTACCAGTCCGGTATCGAACGCGATGTCGCGATCCTGCTCGAGGGCGGCCCCGAGGTCGCCTTCGTCGACGGGGAACTCTCGCCCGCCGAGATCGAGCGCCTCGTCATCCCGACACGTACCGAGGTCGAGGTCCGATCGATCCCCCCGGGAACGCGCATCGACAAAGGCCGTCGCCGCGGGCCTCTCATCGGTATCGGCCGCCGCGGACGTCCCCTTCGACTCGCGTTGTTCGCCGTGGTCGCGGCCCTCGCCGCCGGTGCCGTTCTGCTGCCGTTCCGAGAGGGTCTCGGCCTGACCGTCGACGCGTGGTCGGAGGGACGGTGGAGCGTCGACATGCGCCGGCCCGACACCCTCCTCAGCGCCGAGAGGTCGCTCGAGGAGGCGATCGGTCACGATCGAGTGGTGTCGATCACCGTGATCGCGGATGCCGTGATCGTGAACGCCCCGGTCCGTGCCGGCGCTATCGAGACCGACGAGTGGACCTACCGCGGGGGCCGCGTCAGCCACGACGGGCCCGCGAGCAGCCAGCCCCAGCTCGCCGAGGAACAGTTTTCGTGGTCCGACGTGGCTCTCGACCGCATCTGGCCGGCCATCGAGAACGCTTCGGCCCAGAGCGGGCTACCGACAGACGGCGGATCGGTGTTCATCCACCGCACGACCGACACCGACCTGGACAGCCCGACCTTCAACCGCAGCGTCGAGGCGCCGGAGATATCGTTCGGACTGCGTGATGACTACCGCGACCAGTCCTTCCGCCTCGATGCGACCGGAACCGACCTCCGTGCGATGGGCTGAGCCATCCGTCATTCGTCGAGGACGGCGAGGACGTTGCCCGCCGGGTCACGGAACCACGCGATCAGCGGACCGCCCTCGCGCATGATGCCGCGGGAGTCGGCGGGAAAGTGGGCGTCGTCGTAGATCTTCGTGTCGACGCCGCGGGAGCGCAGGTCGTCGACAGCCGCCTCGACGTCGGCCACGGGGAAGTTCAACACCGTGAACGAGGCCGGCTGGTGGTGGGGCTTGCCGTAGACGAGCACGCGTCCCCCGGAACCGAGATGCAGCGTGAGAAAGCCCGATCCCTCGAGCACCTCGACGCGGAGTCCGAGGGTGTCGGCATAGAAACGGTGCGCCGCCTCGAGGTCGTCGACCGCGAACCCGGAGTAGGCGCCATCGGCGTGGAACATCGTCGTTCGCCTTCGCTATTGCGTCACGTACGCCGTGACACTCGGTGACAAACGGATCGGGATGCCGGTGACATCGGAATCATCGGGATCCCCGATCGCGACGGTGAGGGTCTCGTCGACCCCGAAGATCGCGGCTCCCTCCTGCGCCCCGCTCGCGCAGCCGGCCGACCACGGTCGATTGTCGGTGGAGGTGAAGGCGACGATGCAGCGTCCGTCGCCATCGTCGGGCTGGGCGAGGTAGATGCGGAAGTCGCTCACCGTCGCGATGTAGCGCGTGCTCCCCGCGTCGATCCCGCTGTCGCGCAGGATGTCGGCCGAGATGACGTCCTCGATCGTCTGCGGGAAGGTCAGCTCGGGATAGGCCGCCGACGCGGGATTGGGGGTCGCGGCCATGGTGGGGGCCACGCTCGCACCGATCGCGATGCCGATACCGAGCAGAGCCAGAGCGCCGACGGAGAGGAGCACGAGGCGCAGAACGCGCCGGGGCGTGAGGGGGGCGGCATCCGGGGTCGAGGGATCCTCGTTAGGGCCGGCGGCTCCAGGGGTCGGGGGATCCTCGAGAGGGGCCGCGGCTCCGGGGACGGAGCGCATGGCGACGGGGGCGACGGGGGCAGGCGTCGAACCCGCGGACTCGGGGGCGGCGGAGGAGCCGGAGCGGCGGACCTGCTCCTCGAGCTCGGCGAGACGCTCGATCATCGCGGGGGTCGCGGACGCCCCCTCGGCCCCGTACACGCGCTCGCGCAGCCGGCGCAGCTCGACGTCGTCGTCCATGCGTTGACTCTAGGGCCGTGCCGGTGCGGTCGGGGCGGGCTCAGGCCTCTCGGTGGGGCGCCGTGGCGTCGAGGGCGTCGGCCGCCCCCACCAGGGCGAGATGCGAGAGCGCCTGCGGGGTGTTCCCGGCCTGACGACCGGTCGTGGGGTCGTACTCCTCGGACAACAGGCCGAGATCGTTGGCGACGGCCGTCAGCCGGTGCATGAGCGCGACGGCTTCGTCGCGGCGGCCGCTGTGGGCGTACTGCCCCACCAGCCAGAACGAGCAGGCGAGGAAGGGATGCTCGTCGCCGGTCAGGCCGTCCACGCCCGTGGTGCGGTAACGCAGCAGCCATCCGTCGGGCATGAGGGTCTGTTCCATGCGCGCGACGGTGGCGAGCATGCGCGGATCGTCGTAGGCGCAGAAACCCACCTGCGGCAGCACGAGAAGCGAGGCATCGACCTCGTCGGTGTCGAAGTGCTGCGTGAACCAACCGCCCGCATGCACACCGCGGACGTCGATGTCGGCCCGAACACGATCGCGCAGGGTGCGCCATGTGGTGACGTCGCCGTCGCGCCCGCCCTCTTCGACGGCCCGGATGCCACGGTCGAACGCCGCCCACACCATCGCCCGCGAGTGCGTGAAGAAGTGGGGTTCGCCGCGCATCTCCCAGATCCCGAGGTCGGGGCGGTCGACTTCGGTCGCCAGCTGGTCGAGGAGCGCCCGCTGCAGCGACCACGAGAACGTCGTCTCTTCGACGCCGGCGTTGCGCGCGGCTTCGAGCGCGACCATCACCTCGCCGATGACGTCGGCCTGGTACTGGTCGACCGCGCCGTTGCCGATGCGCACGGGGGCCGCGCCGCCGTAGCCGGGAAGACTGGGGATCTCGCGCTCGGGCAGGTCGCGCTCCCCCGCGATCCCGTACATGATCTGCACGTCGGACGGGTCGCCCGCGATCGCGCGCAGCAGCCAGTCGCGCCAGCGGTGCGCGGCATCGAGGTAGCCGTGGTCGATGTAGGCGCTGAGGGTGAGAGCGGCGTCGCGCAGCCAGACGTAGCGGTAGTCCCAGTTGCGGGAACCGCCGAAGGCCTCGGGGAGAGAAGTCGTCGCCGCCGCCACGATTCCGCCCGTCTCGGAGTGCGTGAGGGCGCGCAGCACCATGAGCGAGCGCGTGACCAGCGCCGCGTGGGTACCGGCGGCCTGCACGCGGTCGGCCCACGCGGCCCACCATTCGCGGGTGCGCTCGAGCGCCGCCTCGACGTTGAAGGCGACGGGCGGCTCCTGCCACGACGGGCCCCAGGCGAGGACGGAGTCGACGCTTCGGCCCGGCTCCGTCGTCCAACGGCCGCGGTGGGCGGTGTCGACGGCGATGAGGCGGGGTCCGCGGATCGTCACCGAATCGGGGCCGGCCGCGGCGAGGATGACGTGCTCGTCGCCGCCGCCGATCTGACGCACCCACGGCACTGCACGGGCGTAGTCGAAGCGCAGACGCACCTCGCTGACGAAATCGACCTCGCCCGAGACCCCGACCACGCGGCGGATGAGGGCCTCCACGCCCTCGTCGACGGGCATGGCGTCGTAGACGTCGGCGATGCCGGTCGAGGTCTCCCACCGCGTGACGAGCACGAAGGTGTCGCCGTCGTACCGCCGGGTCGCCCGCGCCTCGGGGTCGGCGGGACGCAGCGTCCAGGCGCCGTGGGACTCATCGCCGAGAAGGGCGCCGAACATCGACCCGCTGTCGTACCGCGGCAGGCACAACCAGTCGACGCTCCCCGCGGAGGAGACGAGAGCGGCGGACCGGCAGTTGCTGAGGACCGCGTAGTCCTCGATCGGAGTCGTCACCCTCGGATTGTGGCAGGTACCGCCGACATCGTGTCGATCGATCTCGCTAGTGACTTCCCTGTGCCCGCTGCAAGCGGCACGGCGATGTCGGGGGCGAGCGCTACGGTGACCCCATGGCTGCGGACACCACCCTGATCATCCTGGGCGCTTCGGGCGACCTCACTTCGCGACTGCTGCTCCCGGCCCTCGGCCAGTTGCTCTCGCGCGAGCCGAACCGGTCCGTGCGTCTGCACGGGGCGGGCATGGAGGACTGGACCGACGAGCACTGGCGCGAGGTGGTCGAGAAGGCTTTCCAGACGATGGATGCCGACGGCGCCTTCGCCTCCGTCTCGGAGACGACCTATTCTCGAGCCGACATCACGACGGCCGCCGATCTGCAGAAGCTGCTCGACGACGCCGAGGGCCGACCGGCCCTGTACTTCGCGGTGCCCCCGGCGGTCACCGAGAAGGCGTGCCTCGCGCTCAGCGACGTGACGATCCCCGAGGGAACGATCCTCGCCCTCGAGAAGCCGTTCGGCACCGACGAGGCGAGCGCCCGCACGCTGAACACGCAGCTGGCGACCCTGGTGCCCGAAGACCAGGTGTTCCGCATCGACCACTTCCTCGGCCGCTCCACCGTGCTGAACCTGCTGGGCACGCGATTCGCGAATCGCATCGTCGAGAGCGTCTGGTCGGCCGACGACATCGCCTCGATCCGCATCGACTTCCCAGAAGCCCTGGGCCTCGAGGGCCGCGCCGGCTACTACGACGCGGCCGGTGCCCTGGTCGACATGATCCAGAGCCACCTCCTGCAGGTCATGGCCTTCGTCACGATGGAGCCCCCGGCATCCCTGGATCAACTCGATCTACGCGATGCGACTTCGGCGGTGCTGCGCGCGACCCACGTGAAAGACGACGACCCGGTCGCGAACTCGCGCCGCGCGCGCTACACCGCGGGCGACGTGGGCGACCGCCACTTCTCGTCGTACGTCGACGAGCCCGGGGTCGATGCCTCGCGCGACACCGAGACGCTCGCCGAGATGACCGTCGAGGTGCGCACGGCCCGCTGGCAGGGTGTTCCGATCCTGCTGCGCTCGGGCAAGGCACTCGGTGCGGGAGACCCGGCCGTCACCGTGACGTTCAAGCCCGTCCGGCATCTTCCCGACGGGTTCATCGGCGAGAGCGAGCCCTCCCAGATGGTGTTCTCGCTCGGGCCCGACACGATCAGCCTGGGCCTGAACATCAACGGCGCCGACGACCCTCTCGACCTCGAGCGCGTGAACCTCTCCGCCCACCTCGGCGAGGGCGCCCTCAAGGCCTACGGCGAAGTCCTCTCCGGCATCCTCGATGGGGACGCCATGCTCGCCGTCCGCGGCGATGCGGCCGAGCAGTGCTGGCGCATCGTTCAGCCGGTCATCGACGCGTGGCGCAAGGGCGAGGTCCCGCTCGACGAGTACCCGGCGGGTACCGCCGGTCCCGCGTCGTGGAACGCCTGACCGACGCCGCCGCGCGCACCGGGGCCTCGACGCCGCCGGTTGCGGACCGGCGGCTCATGGCAGACCTATAGGTTCACACGGGAACACTTCGCCGTCTCATGGCGTTCAATGGTTCGGGTCAACGGCGTCCCGGATCAGCCCTCGTTCTCAGGAGTCCCCATGTCTCTCACCCTCGACCGCACCGCCCCCACCGACGCCCCCATCCTCGACGTCCTCGCCGAGCGCTGGAGCACCCGCGTCTTCGACCCCGAGACGCCGATCGACGAGTCGGCCCTGCGGTCCGCCCTCGAGGCCGCCCGCTGGGCTCCCTCGGGTATGAACTTCCAGCCGTGGCGCTTCATCGTGGCGCGCCGGGGCACCGCCGCGCACGAGCGCGTCGTCGCCGCGTTGATGGGCTTCAACCAGTCCTGGGCTCCCGCGGCCGGCGCTCTTCTCGTCGTGCTCGCCGAGACCGAGACAGAAGACGGCGAGGCTCGTACCTGGGCTCTGTACGACAGCGGACAGGCCGCCGCCCACTTCACCGTGCAGGCGCACGCCGAGGGCCTCGCCACCCACCAGATGGGCGGCTTCGTCGCCGACGACCTGCGCGCGGCGTTCGACATCGACGCCCGCTTCACCCCCGTCACCGTGATCGCGGTGGGCGCCCTGGGCGACGTCGACGCCGCCGAAGAGGGCCTGCGTCAGCGCGAGCTCGCGCCGCGCCAGCGTCGCACGGTCGAGGAGTCGCTGCTCGTCGACGACTGAGCCACGGCATCCGCCCTTTCACGCTCCCCGCCGGGAGGACCGCCCTCGTACGGCGTCCCTCCGGGCGGGGAGCGTTCTCGTTCGCGCGGCGCGGGTGATCCGGAGTCCGGGCTGCCCCGCGGGGCAACCGGGACCGGGTCGCCGTCTCCCCCCCCGCCCGCATAAACGCTATTTGCGCGCAGAAACACGCTCTGCTCGCGTTTCTGCGAGCAGAGCGTGTTTCTGCGCGGGGGTCGAAAGAGCGGGAAACGGCGCTCATGCACGGGACGTCGAGCGAGCAGAGACGGCGTTTATGCACGGAGTGTCGAGCGAGCGGGAGACGCGCCGCATCCTCGAACGCAGAGGGGGGATGCCACGCCCTCGACGCGGCATCCCCCTCGCTCCCGCTACTCGACGATCTCCGCCTCGATGACGTCGTCGTCGCCCGGCTCCGGTTGCGCGGGGCCGGTGCTGACGAGCACGAGCGAGTCGCCGTCGCTGGCCACATCGACCCGCACGACGTCGCCGTCACGCACCGTTCCGGCGAGGATCGCCATGGCGAGGCGGTTCTGGATCTCGGTCTGGATCAGACGGCGCAACGGCCGGGCGCCGTACACCGGGTCGTAGCCGCGCTCGGAGAGCCACGACCGGGCATCGGGTGTGACCGCGAGGCTCAGCCGCCGCTCGCGCAGGCGCTTGTGCAGCGCGTCGACCGCGAGCTCGACGATCTGTGCGAGGTCGTCCTGGCTGAGCGCCTGGAAGATGACGATGTCGTCGAGGCGGTTCACGAACTCGGGTTTGAAGGCCTGGCGCACGAGCGCCTGCACCTGCTCGCGCTTGGCGTCGATCGACAGGGTCGGGTCGATGAGGATGGGCGACCCGAGATTCGAGGTCAGGATCAGGATGACGTTGGTGAAGTCGACCGTGCGGCCCTGGCCGTCGGTCAGGCGACCGTCGTCCATGACCTGCAGCAGCACGTCGAACACCTCGGGGTGCGCCTTCTCGACCTCGTCGAGCAGCACGACGCTGTAGGGGCGCCGACGCACGGCCTCGGTGAGCTGCCCGCCGGCCTCGTACCCGACGTACCCCGGAGGGGCACCGACCAGGCGCGAGACCGAGTGCTTCTCCCCGTACTCCGACATGTCGATGCGCACCATGGCGTGCTCGTCGTCGAAGAGGAAGTCGGCGAGCGACTTCGCCAGCTCCGTCTTGCCGACGCCGGTCGGGCCGAGGAAGAGGAAGGAGCCGACCGGGCGATTCGGGTCGCTGATGCCCGCGCGCGAGCGACGCACCGCGTCGGACACCGCCTTCACGGCATCCTTCTGTCCGATCAGGCGCTTGCCGAGCTCGCGCTCGAGGTGCAGCAGCTTCTCGGTCTCGCCCTGCAGCAGGCGCCCCACCGGAATCCCCGTCCACGCGGCGATGACGGCCGCGATGTCCTCGTCGGTGACCTGATCGTTGACCATGCGGTCGCCCGCCGGTTCTTCGCGCTCGGCGACCATGAGCTCGCGTTCGAGAGCCGGGATCTCGGCGTAGAGGAGTCGCGATGCCCGCTCGAGGTTGCCCTCGCGCTGCGCGCGCTCGGCGTCGACGCGAGCGGCATCCAGCCGGGTCTTCAGATCACCGACGCGGTTGAGCGAGGCGCGCTCGCGCTCCCACCGGGCCTGCAGGTCGTCGAGCTTGGCCTGTTCGGCGGAGAGGGTCTCGCGCAGAGTCGCCAGGCGCTCCTTCGACGCGTCGTCCTTCTCTTTCTTCAGCGCTAGTTCCTCGAGCTTGAGGCGGTCGACGTGTCGGCGCAGTTCGTCGATCTCCAGCGGCGCGGAGTCGATCTCCATGCGCAGCCGCGAGGCGGCCTCGTCGATCAGATCGATGGCCTTGTCGGGCAGCTGACGCGAGGGGATGTAGCGGTTGGACAGGGATGCCGCGGCCACGAGCGCCGCGTCGGCGATCGCGACCTTGTGGTGAGCTTCGTACCGCTCCTTGAGGCCGCGCAGGATCGCCACGGTGTCTTCGACCGTGGGCTCGCCGACGTAGACCTGCTGGAAGCGCCGCTCGAGCGCCGCATCTTTCTCGATGAACTCGCGGTACTCGTCCAGCGTCGTCGCACCGATCAGGCGCAGTTCGCCGCGCGCGAGCATCGGCTTGAGCATGTTGCTGGCCGCAACCGACCCCTCGCCGCCACCCGCGCCCATGAGGACGTGCAGTTCGTCGATGAACGTGATGATGCGGCCGTCGGACTCGGTGATCTCTTTGAGGACGCTCTTGAGGCGCTCCTCGAACTGGCCGCGATACATCGCCCCCGCGACGAGAGCCGAGATATCGAGCGAGACCAGCTCTTTGTTCTTGAGGCTCTCGGCGACGTCGCCAGCGACGATGCGCTGCGCGAGCCCCTCGACGACGGCGGTCTTGCCGACGCCGGGTTCGCCGATGAGCACGGGGTTGTTCTTCGTGCGCCGGGTCAGCACCTGGCTGACGCGGCGGATCTCGCCGTCGCGCCCGATCACGGGATCGAGCTTGCCCTGGCGAGCCCGGTCGGTGAGGTTGATGCCGAATTGCTCGAGGGCGCTGCGCGCGTCCTCCTGCCCCGGCTGTTGTGTGGCGTTCATGTGTTCTCCTGAAAGTCTGTTCGCCGCCTCAAAAGTTGAGCTGCGTTGACTCAAGTTTAGCAGCGGTGAAGTCACGGGGCAATGGGGGTCGGGGCGCCCGAGACGGGGCCGTGACACGGGGGGAGAACCGGCCGAGGTCGAGGTGGAGGTCGAGGTCGAGGTCGAGGTCGAGGCTGAGGTCGACGTGCGGGCCGAGACGGGCCGTCATGCGGAGCGTTGCCGCGCCACGCCGGTGGGGGCGGCGGCGAAACGGCGTGTCGGCGTCGTTCTCCGCCCGACGGCCCTGCCCCGCGGCTCGGCTTCGGGCACAAACCACACCCCGCCGCACACGTCGCCACGGACCGTCGCGCGGAGTTCCGTCCGACACGCCGCCGCCACGCCCGCCGGAACAGGCGTCGGCCGCGAACTCCGCACGACGGCACGGGCCGTCGGGCCGTCGGCCCACCGGAGACGGGCCACCGACCGTGCCACGAGCCGGATCACCAGGACACCGGGCCGGGACACCGGGACACCGGGACACCGGGTAGGCACACCAGGACACCGAGCCGGACCACCAGGACACCGGGCCAGGACACCGGGCCAGGACACCGGGCCAGGACACCGGGACACCGGGCAGGCACACCGGACCGAAGCGCAGAACCGGGGCACCTGTCCGGGCCGGCGCACCGGCCCACCGGCCGAATCACCGGCCAGGACACCAGCCAGGCACACCGGGCCGAGGCACAGAACCGGGGCACCTGTCCGGGCCGGCGCACCGGCCCACCGGCCAGACCACCGGCCGGGACCCGTGGAGACCGGAACCCGACCCGGCGAACTCAGGCCGGGATCGGTTCCTCATCCCGCGCGGGAACATCAGCCCCGGATGCCACGGGCTCGCCGCACGAGAAACGCGCGCGGTACGCCGTGGGGGTCAGCCCCATCGTGCGGGCGAAGTTCTGGCGCAGCACCGCGGCCGAGCCGAAACCGCACGCCGCGGCGATCCGATCGAGGCCCAGGTCGGTCTGCTCGAGCATCCGCTGGGCGTGCAGCAGACGCTGACGCGCGAGCCACGCGGCCGGGGTCACCCCCAGGTCCGCCTTGAACCGCCGAGCGAAGGTGCGCGGCGACATGTGGGCGCGCGCCGCGAGCCGATCGACCGAGAGCTCGGCATCCAGATTCTGCAGCATCCACTCGGTGACCGGGGCGAGCGAGAGCGAGGAATCGATCGGGATCGGCGAGGCGATGAACTGCGCTTGGCCTCCGTCGCGCTGGGGCGCCACGACCATGCGACGGGCGATGCGGTTGGCGAGTTCGGAGCCCAGCTCCTGACGCAGCAGGTGAAGGCTCGCGTCGAGCCCGGCGGCGGTGCCGGCACTGGTGATGATGTTCCCGGATTGCACGTAGAGCACGTCGGGATCCACCTCGATCTCGGGGTACATCCGCGCCATGACGTCGGCGTAGCGCCAGTGCGTCGTCGCCCGCTTGCCGTCGAGGACCCCGGATGCCGCGATCACGAACGACCCGCTGCATACGCTCAGCAGCCAGGCGCCGCGCTCGTGCGCCCGACGGACGACCTCGATCACGCGCGGGTCGACGGCTCCCCACTGCGCGCGCGGTATCGGCGCGAGCACGAGAATGTCGACGTCGGCGGCCGCATCCAGTCCGTGTTCGACGTTGACCGAGAACCCGATGTTCGACGGCACGACACCGGGGTCGGGCGCGACGATTCGGAAGTCGAAGTTCGGGATGCCGTCATCGCTGCGGTCCAAGCCGAACGCCTCGCAGGCGAGACCGAACTCGAACGGGGCGAACCCGGGCTGGATGACGACGGCGACCGAGCGCATGCGAACCTCCGGTGTGGCAGAAATCTGACGACAGGCGTCCATCATGCCACTCGTGGGCACCATTCCTCTACCCGTAGCTTTTCTGCCATGGCTTACTTCATCGCCCTCGGCATCCTTTCTCTGGCCGGCATCGCCGGAACCGTGTGGCTCGTCCGCACCGACGGCTACGGCCGGGTTCCCACGGACCCCCGGCGTGCGGATCCGCGAGAGTCCCGCGCGGCGAGGGGCGAGGCCCCGCGAGAGCCCCGCGCGGCGAAGAACCAGGCGCCGCTCGAGACGCTGCGGGCGGCAGCCCCCGAGGCCCGGCACGCCGCGACCGGCCCCGCCGTCGCGCCCACACCGTGACGGTCACCGCCGCGCGCACGGTCGCAGACAGGGAAACACACCCCGATCCCGGATGCCGGCAACCCGGCGCGTCGCGACACGCTCCGTCCGCGCGCGTGCGGGGTCTTCCGATCCGCTCGGACCGGTCGCCTCAGCGTCCCGCGGCGACCGCGCGAGCGTACACGTCGACCATCGCCGCTGTGCGCGAGGACTGACGGAACCGCTCGGCGATGGAGGGATCGGGCACGATCGGTGAGCCGGCGGCGACGTCGTCCGCGGCACGGCGCAGGGCCTCCGCGAGCGCCGGGACCGTGGCATCCCGAACCGCCCAGACGCCCGAGCCGAGCTCGGCGGCGATGTCGGGGTCGCTCACCACGGCGGGGGTCCCCAGCGAGGCCGCCTCGAACACCGTCATGCCCTGGGTCTCGAACCCGATCGAGGTCTGCACGACGACGTCGGCATCGCCGAGACGCCGGAGCGTCTCGGCGTAGGGCAGGCGGCCCGAGAAGATCACCGAGGCCACGGGCGACGACCGTTCGATCAGTCGTCGCGCGGCGCGCAGCTGGGCCCCGCCGCCGACGATCTCGACCTCGGCGTCGATTCCCGAGGCGACGACCGCCTCGAGGAACGGCAGAAGGCGCTTCTCGGGACTCATGCGGCCGAGCCAGATGAACCGCGGGCGGCCGGGCCGGCGAACCCCCGCCTCGGCGCTCAGTGCCGCGTCGAGCACATCGTCGTCGATGCCGTTCCAGATGACGTCGACCGCATCGGCCACGCCGTGCGTCTCGAGGCGGCGGGCGAAGTGGCCGGAGGGGGCGGTGACGGCTCGCGAAAGGCGAGCGAGCTGTCGCAGGAACGCCCACCCGTCGGCGGGGCGCGGGGTCGCCGGGCTCGGTGCCACTCGCCGACCTCGCACAGACTCGACTGAGCCGTCCGAGATCGGCGCACTCGCTCGAGACCCGACGGCGTCCGGAAGCACTCGCCGCGCCCAGGCGTTGAGCGCGCGCAGCACGAGCCCGGGGAAAGGCGCGGTCGCCTCGATCCCCACGTCGACGCGGTTGTGCATGGTGTGCACCACCGGCAGGCCGTGGCGAGCGGCGTAACGGTGGCCGATGAACGCGCCCCAGAAGTCGGCCTGCACGTGTACGACGTCGACCGGGAGCCGCGCGCCCATCTCGGCATCCAGGAATCTGTCCGTCCGGGCGCCCGGCCAGGTCAGCGCGTACTCGCGGTCAGGGGTGATCGCGATCGACGGCAGGTCGAGGTAGGCCGCGTCGTGGTCGGCCGGTCGATGCAGGCGCGGCGCCACGACCGTGACGACGTGACCCGCGCGCTCGAGGAAGCGCTTCTGCAACCGCATCGACACCTGCGCGCCGCCGAGCGACTCGAGGTGCTGGTCGGCGAACATCACGACGTGCACGGGCGTTACTCCGGCAGCGGTCGACCGCGGTACAGCGCCTCGAAGGTGTCGAGCGTGCGGTTGATGTCGTGCACGGCGACGGCATCGAGGGACGCCTGCTGCATACGCTTTCGCTCGTCGGGAGCCGCACTGAGCACGTCGGTCAGGCGCGCGGCGAGCTCTTCGGCATTGCCCGGCTCGAAGAGGTAGCCGTTGTCTCCCTCGTGCACGAGGTGCGGGAGGGCCACGGCGTTCGCGGCGACGATCGGCAGGCCGGATGCCATGGCCTCCATCGTGGCGATCGACTGCAGCTCCGCGATCGAGGCGATGGCGAAGACACTGGCCCGTGAGTACAGCGTTCGCAGGTCCTCTTCGGAGGCGTGTCCGTGGAACGTCACCCGCGAGGCGACTCCGAGCTGCTGCGCGAGGGTCTCGAGCTTGGCGCGCTGGTCGCCGCCGCCGACGATGTCGAAGGTGGCATCGAGAGCGGGGTCGAGCTGCGACAACGCCGTCAGCACGACGTCGATGTGCTTCTCGGTCGTCAGGCGCCCGACGAACAGGATGCGGTTGGCGTCGCGCGGCGTGAAGTCGGGCCGGTAGTTGGAGCGGTCGATACCGCACGAGATGGGGATGACGCCCGAGATGTCGATCGTCGACTCGAGGAAGTCGGCCGCCTTGCGGGTGGGGGTCGTCACCGCACGCGTCATCTTGAACGTGCGCTCCGCGTCGGCCCAGGCCAGCTTCACGAAGAGGCGGTCGAGCGCGTCGGGCAGGGTCGTGAAATCGAGGATGTTCTCGGCCATCACGTGGTTCGTCGCGATCACCGGGATGCCGCGCTTGCGCGCCTCCCGGGCGAGACCGCGACCGATGATGATGTGCGACTGGATGTGCACGACATCGGGCTTGATCTCGTCGAGCAGGATGCGGGCGTAGTGCTTCGCGCGCCACGGGAACACGAAGGTGAGCCAGTCGTGCGGCAGGAAGCGGTGAGAGGGCAGCCGGTGCACCGTCATCGGCTGGTCTTCGATGACCTCTGTGCCGGTGCCGACCCTGCCGTGCTGCGCGCTGGGGGCCGCGACGTGCACCTCGTGTCCGCGGGCGACGAGACCCGCCGCAAGACGTTCGGCGAAGCGGGCGGCACCGTTGACGTGCGGGAGGAAGGTGTCGGCGCCGATGAGGATCCGCAGCGGCCGATCGGGGGTCGGCACCGCTTCGGGCGCGGTCGAGGAGTCGGTCGACGCGGCGGGCGCGGGAGGATCGGCGGGCGTCGCAGGAGTGGTCACGAGGGGTGAGGCCTATCTATGCGGCGGTCGTGGCGAGGGGAAGGTGCATGCGCTTCCCCACTGTACCCGAGCGAATTTCGGGGGCCCCGGGCCACTTCACGGGTGGCGCCGATGGTCCCCCGGATCCCGGACGGACGACGAAGCCCGCCCGGCGCGGAACCGAGCGGGCTTCGAGAGCTGACGCGAAGCGGTGACGTCACTCGTCGGGTCGGGGCTCGGAGGCGGGAATGCCCTGCGCCGGACGCGGCGGACCATCGGTGCCCGCCGCGGCGGGGACCTCGGATGCCGCCACCGCCATCGCCGAGACCACCACGGCGTCATCCGTCGCCGGTGAGCGCTGCGGGTCGCCGTCGCGCTGCCCCTCCGCCGAGACCGGGTCGAGGTCGGTCGTGGCCTGTTCGAACTGCGAACGGTAGAGGCGGTAGTACGCCCCCTCGAGCGCGATGAGCTCGTCGTGCGTGCCCTTCTCGACGATGTCGCCGTGCTCCATTACCAGGATGAGGTCCGCATCGCGGATCGTCGACAGGCGGTGCGCGATCACGAACGACGTCCGCCCCTGGCGCAGCGCGGCCATCGCCTGCTGCAGCAGCAGCTCGGTGCGGGTGTCCACCGACGAGGTCGCCTCGTCGAGGATCAGCACCGACGGGCGCGCGACGAACGCCCGCGCGATCGTGATGAGCTGCTTCTCGCCCGCCGAGACGTTGGCTGCGTCCTCGTCGAGCACGGTGTCGTACCCCTCGGGGAGCGAGTGCACGAACTGGTCGACGCGGGTCGCCACGGCGGCCTCGATGATCTCGTCGTCGGTGGCGCTCTCGCGGCCGTAGCGGATGTTGTCGCGGATCGATCCGGCGAAGAGCCAGGGATCCTGCAGCACCATGCCCGTACGCGAACGCACGTCGTCGCGTCGGAGCTCGGCGATGTCCTGCCCGTCGAGCAGGATGCGCCCGCCGTCGAGCTCGTAGAACCGCATGATGAGGTTCACCAGAGTGGTCTTGCCCGCACCGGTCGGGCCGACGATCGCCACGGTCTGCCCGGGCTCCACCCGGAACGACAGGTCGGTGATCAGCGGCCGCTCCGGCGTATACGAGAACCGGACGTTCTGGAACTCGATGACACCGCGTCCGTCGACGTGGGTCGGGGCGTCCGCGGCATCGGGGTCCTGCTCCTCGGCGTCGAGAAGCGCGAAGACGCGCTCGGCCGAGGCGGTGCCCGATTGCACGACCGCTGCCATTCCGCCCAGCTGCGACAACGGCTGCGTGAACTGCTGCGAGTACTGGATGAAGGCCTGCACGTCACCGAGGCGGATCTGCCCGCCGGCCACCATCAGTCCGCCGAGCACGGCGATGCCGACGTAGGTGAGGTTTCCGACGAACATCATGCCCGGCATGATCATGCCCGAGAGGAACTGCGCCGTGAAGCTCGCCCGGTACAGCTCCTCGTTCTCGGCCTCGAACTTCTCGCGCGCGTCCTTCTCGCGGCCGTAGACCTTCACGAGGGCGTGACCCGAGAAGGACTCTTCGACGCGGGCGTTCAGGCGACCGACCTTCTTCCACTGCTCGCCGAAGGCCTTCTGCGACTTCGGCCCGATGACGCCGAAGATGACCGCCATGAGCGGCAGCGAGACGAGGGCGACGAGCGCGAGCTGCCACGAGATCGTGAACATCATGATGAGCACGCCCACAACGGTCAGCATCGAGGTCAGGGCGCTCGAGAGCGACTGCTGCATCGTCTGCGTGATGTTGTCGATGTCGTTGGTCACGCGGGAGATGAGTTCTCCGCGCTGGACCCGGTCGAAGTACGACAGCGGCAGGCGGTTGATCTTCGCCTCGACGTCTTCGCGCAGGCGCCACATGGTGCGCACCATGATGACGTTGATCACGTAGCCCTGGATCCACGACAGCAGCGACGAGCCGACGTAGATCGCGAGCACCGTCACGATGACGCGTCGGAGCGCGTCGAAATCGACCCCGGCCCCCACGGAGAAGTCGTCCATCGCGCCGACGATGTTGGCGATGTCGTTCTGACCGGCGGAGCGCAGTGCGTCGACGACCTCGACCTGCGAGGTGCCGGCGGCGAACTGCTGGGCGAGGCCCTTCGAGACGACGCCTTCGAAGATGATGTTCGTCGCATCCCCCAGCACGCGCGGTGCGAGCACCGCGAGGACGACGCCGAGGGCGCCGAGGATCGATACGAAGACGAAGGCCGCGGCGTGCGGCCGCAGAAGCCCGACGAGGCGGCGGAAGCTGGGGCCGAAGTTCGAGGCCTTCCCGGGCGCGACGCTGTCCCAGCTGCCGGAGTTCAGTCGCGCCTGTTCGGCGAGTTCTGCCTCGGCGCGCTCTTCCTCGGTGAGGGTGTCGGGAGTGCTCATGCCTCGACCCCCAGCTGCGACTCGACGATCTCGCGGTAGGTGGCGCTCGTGGCGAGCAGCTCGTCGTGCGTGCCGAGACCGGCCATGCGACCGTCTTCGAGCACCACGATGCGGTCGGCGCCCGTGATGGTCGACACGCGCTGCGCCACGACGATCTTGGTCACCTCGGGCAGCTCTTTCCACAGCGCTTGTCGCAATCGAGCGTCGGTGCTGAGGTCGAGTGCCGAGAACGAGTCGTCGAACACCAGCACCGCGGGGCGGTGCACGATGGCTCGCGCGATCGCGAGGCGTTGGCGCTGACCGCCCGACACGTTCGTCCCGCCCTGTGCGATGCGCCCCTCGAGCCGGCCCTCCATCGCCTCGACGAAGTCACGACCCTGAGCGATGTCGAGGGCATGCCAGAGCTCGTCGTCGGTGGCCTCTTCACGCCCGAACCGCAGGTTCGAGGCGACCGTGCCGCTGAAAAGGAAGGGCCGCTGCGGCACGAGCCCGATGCTCTTCCACAGCACGTCGAGATCGGCCTGTCGAACGTCGACACCGCCGACGCGCACGGCACCCGACGTGACGTCGAACAGGCGTGGGATGAGCGAGACGAGTGTCGTCTTGCCCGCACCGGTGGAGCCGACGATCGCGACGGTCTCGCCGGGTCGGGCCGTGAAGCTGATCCCCGAGACGACGGGAGACTCCGCGCCCGGGTAGGCGAAGGCGACGTCGTCGAACACGATCGCGCCGGGTTCGGGTAGTCGCTCGACGGGATTCGCCGGACGCTCGAGCGTCGATCGACTGTCGAGCACCTCCCCGATGCGCTCGGCCGAGACGGCGGCGCGCGGGATCATCACGGTCATGAAGCTCGCCATGAGGACGCCGCCGAGGATCTGCGCCACGTATTGGATGAAGGCGAACAACGTGCCGATCTCGACACCGCCGGCATCGACCTGGATGCCGCCGAACCAGATGACACCGACCACCGTGACGTTGAGGACGAGCATCGCCAACGGGAAGAGCAGCACGAAGAGGGAGCCCACCTTGCGGCCCACCACGAGGATGTCGGTGTTGGCCTCGCGGAAGCGCTCTTCTTCGATGCGCTCACGGACGAAGGCCCGCACGACGCGAACTCCCGTGAGCTGTTCGCGCATGACGCGGTTCACCGCGTCGAGCTTGGTCTGGTAGCTGCGGAACAGCGGCACCATGCGAGCGATGATGAGCCCGGCCGCCACGAGCAGGGCGGGCACCGCGACGGCGATCAGCCAGCTGAGACCGACGTCTTGCTGCAGGGCCATGACGATGCCGCCGATGGCGAGCAGCGGGGCGCTGACGAGCATGGTCGCGCCCATCATCGCCAGCATCTGCACCTGCTGGACGTCGTTGGTGTTGCGCGTGATGAGAGAGCCCGCGCCGAACTGCGACAGCTCGCGCTCGGAGAAGCCGCTCACGCGCTCGAACACGTCGAGGCGGATGTCGCGGCCCGCAGCCATCGCAGCCCGTGCGGCGAAGTAGGTGGCGATCACGGATGCCACGATCTGCCCGAGCGAGATCACGAGCATGAGCCCGCCCTGCGACCAGATGAAGCCCGTGTCACCGCGCGCGACGCCGAGGTTGATGATGTCGGCGTTCAGGCGCGGGAGGTACAGCGTCGCGATCGCGGACGCCGCCTGGAACACCAGGATGGCGACCAGAAGCCATCGATAGCGCGAGAGATAGCGGATGAGGAGTTTGCCGAGCACGAGGCCCTCCGAAGAGATCGACGCGGTCGCGATGACCGCTGGACCCAGACTGGCACCGACCTCCGACAACGGCCACCCGCTCCGGTATGGGGGCGTTCTCCCGCCGCGAACGCCGGGAGTCGGCATCCCGCTCCCCGGCGCCGGATCGTAGGCTGATCGCATGTCCCGACTGCAGGCCGACGCCCCCGCCGACCTCTGGGTACCCGTGACGGGTTCGCTCGGCTTCCGCGGCCGCCGACACCGGAAGGCCGCGATCGGCATGCTGCTGAGCCAGGCCAATCAGGCCGCCGGCGCCGCTCCGAAGCCGGGCGGCGGCGCGTTCGCCTGGATCCTGAGCCAGGCGGCGCCCCTTCTCATGCGCCGCGCGGCCGGGCGCGTGCTCGTCTGGGTCTGGAAGAGCGACCCCGAGCTGCTCGTCGTGATGGCGCAGCTGCAAGAGGCCACGCCGCAGCTGCGAACGGCTCGCGCGATGATGCCGATGGAGTACGACGACACCGAGTCGTTTCGAAACCCCCATCTCGGTGTGGGCGAGAAGCTCGCGATGCCGCTCCCGAGCGATCCGAAGACGCCGCCGTTCGCCACCTACACGTGGGACACGGGTTCGCACTTCGTCACCGTGACGGCCGTGTGCTCGGATCGCGAGCGTTTCGGCACGGTCATCGCGTCGGTCGACGAGGTGGCGCGCACGATCCGGGTGGTCGACGACATGAAGCTCGGCGAGTCGCCCACGGTCCTGCGACTCGACCCGGCCTGACCCGGGGAACCGTCCGGAGAACGGGCGTCGCGTTCGACACGGGGAGATCTCGACGGAACCGCCCTGTTACCGAGGCGCACCCCTGTGTCGTCGTACCGACGGAGCAAGACGGGTGTTATCGGCCGACAGCTCCGGGAGAGACCGAGAAGAAGACGGCGCGTCAGTCGCCGTGCATGTCGCGCGGCCGCCACAGCACGATGTCGGTGGCGCGGCGCACGCGGGCTCCGTGGCGGAGGGTCACGACCGATCCGGTCGCCCCGGCCGCGAAGACACGGGCCCCGGGGCGGGACTGCCGCTCGATCGTGAGCTGACGTTCGAGGTCGTTCACACGGCGGGCGAGCTCGTGCACCCGCTCCTCGAGGGCGAGCAGGCGGGCGATGGCCGGCAGGCTCATGCCCTCGCCCGAGAGCCGTGCGACTTCGCGCAACTGCTGCACGTGGCGGCTCGAGTACCGCCGTGACCCGCCCTGTGTGCGCGCGGGCACGACGAGACCGAGCCGGTCGTACTGCCGCAGGGTCTGCGGGTGCATGTTCGACAGCTCGGCGGCCGCGGCGATGGCGAAGATCGGAGCGTCTTCGTCGATCTCTCTCTCGGACACGTCTTCACCTCTTTCGTCGTGCCGGGTGCGGTGCCGGGTTCTCGGCATCCTGTCGTATCGGATGCCGAGAACCTCGGCGACGCGCGCGGTGTTATCGCGCCTTGGCCATCAGGTCGGCGCGGGGGTTCTCTTTGGGCTCGAGCTCGTGGAACCGCTCGAGGGCTTCGCGAGCGGCGTCGTCGAGATGAGTGGGAACCGCGACCTGGACCTCGGCGAGCAGGTCGCCGGAGCCCTTCGCGGTCTCGATCCCGCGTCCCTTGACGCGCAGCACGCGGCCGGACGGCGTTCCGGGGGCGACGCGCAGGCGGACGGGGTCGCCCCCCAGCGTCGGCACCTCGATGGTCGCGCCCAGCGCCGCCTCGGTGAAGGTGACCGGCACGGTGAGGCGGAGATTGAGGCCGTCCCTCGTGAACACCGGGTGCGGACGCACCGCGACGGTCACGACGATGTCGCCGCTCTCGCCGCCGTCGGGCGACTTGCGCCCCCGCCCGCGCAGACGGATCTTCTGCCCGTCCGAGACGCCGGCCGGGATCTTCACTTTGAACGGCACGTTGTCTTCGCCCGCGAGGGTGATGGTCTCGCCCTTGGCCGCGGTGACGAAGTCGAGCGTCGTCCGCGCGGTGACGTCGGCGCCCTTCTGCGGGCCGCCGAAGCCGCGGAACCCTCCGGTCGTCTGGCCGAACCGGCCGGAGCCGAAGCCGCCGCCCTGCTGGTCGAACATCGTGAAGAAGTCGTCGAAGCCGCCGGATGGCGCCTGACGCCCCTGGCCGAAGCGGCTGAAGACGTCGTCGAAGCCGCCCCCGCCCCCGGCCCCCGGAGCCGAGAAGCGCGCCCCCGAGCCCATGGCCCGGATCTGGTCGTACTCCTCGCGCTGCTCGGGGTCGTTGAGCACCGAGTAGGCCTCGCTGATCTCTTTGAACTTCGCCTCGGCCTTCGCGTCTCCCGGGTTCGAGTCGGGGTGGTACTGGCGCGCGAGCTTGCGGTACGTCTTCTTCAGATCGGCAGCGCTGACGCTCTTGTCGACACCGAGGACCTTGTAGAAGTCCTTGTCGAACCAGTCCTGACTCGCCATTCGTCCTCCTCCTAGGCCGGCACGGCGACGACGACCTTCGCCGGTCGCAGTTCGACCGAACCGAGGCGGTAGCCGACCTCGACGACCTCGAGGATCGTCGTCTCGGTCACGCCCGGAGTCGGGGCCTGGAAGATCGCCTCGTGCTGCTGCGGGTCGAACACGTCGCCGACGGCGCCGTACGAGACCACGCCGAGGCGCTCGGCCACGGCCCGCACCTTGTCACCGATGGCCGCGAGCGGGGTGCCCTCGACCAGATCGCCGTGCTTGGCGGCGCGGTCGAGGTCGTCCATGACGGGTAGCAGGCCCTTCACGGCCTCACCCTTGGCGCGCTCGATCTCGCGCTCGCGCTGGTCCTCGGTGCGCCGACGGTAGTTGGCGTACTCGGCCTGCAGGCGCTTGAGGTCGATCAGCAGCGAGGCCTCCTTGTCGGAGGAAGCCCCCTCTGCGGCGGCCTCGGGCGTCTGCTCGGCCCCGAGGATGTCGTCGATGGTCAGGCCCTCGGCATCCGGTTCCTGCGTCTCGGACTGCTCGCCCGACGGCGCGGGGCCGGAGGTGTTCTCCTCCGGCCCCGTCTCGTCAGGACCGGCGCCCGAGCCCGTGGGCTGTTCGTCGTCCTTGTGTGCCATGTTCTATCGCTTACTTCTTGTTCTCGTCGGTCGGCTCGTCGTCGACGACCTCGGCGTCGATGACGTCTTCCTCGGGGTTCGGCGTCTCACCGTTGCCGGGCTGACCCACGTTGGGGTCGGCCTGCTCGCCCGCGGCCTGCGAGGAGGCGTAGATGGCCTCGCCGAGCTTGCCCTGGCTGGCGTTCAGCTTGTCGAACGCGGTCTTGACCGCGTCGTCGTCGTCGCCGGCGAGAGCCGTCTTGAGCGCGTCGACATCGCCCTGCACCTCGGTCTTGACCTCGGCGGGGAGCTTGTCCTCGTTCTCCTTGATCAGCTTCTCGATCGAGTACGACAGGGTCTCGGCCTGGTTGCGGGTCTCGGCGGACTCGCGGCGCTTCTTGTCGTCGGCCGCGTTCTCTTCGGCCTCGCGCACCATGCGCTCGATGTCTTCCTTCGGCAGCGACGAACCACCGGTGATGGTCATCGACTGCTCCTTGCCGGTGCCCTTGTCCTTCGCCGAGACGTGCACGATGCCGTTCGCGTCGATGTCGAAGGTGACCTCCACCTGCGGGATGCCGCGGGGGGCCGGGGCGATGCCGGTGAGCTCGAAGGTACCGAGCGGCTTGTTGTCGCGGGTGAACTCGCGCTCGCCCTGGAAGACCTGGATCGCGACCGACGGCTGGTTGTCGTCGGCGGTGGTGAAGGTCTCGCTGCGCTTGGTCGGGATGGCCGTGTTGCGCTCGATGAGCTTGGTCATGATGCCGCCCTTGGTCTCGATGCCGAGGCTCAGGGGGGTGACGTCGATGAGCAGGACGTCCTTGCGCTCGCCCTTGAGGACACCGGCCTGCAGGGCTGCACCCACGGCCACGACCTCGTCGGGGTTCACGCCCTTGTTGGCATCCTTACCCGTCTCCTTCTTGACGAGCTCGGCGACCGCGGGCATGCGGGTCGAGCCGCCGACGAGCACCACGTGGGCGATGTCGTCGACCTTGACGCCGGCCTCGCGGATGACGTCGGAGAAGGGCTTGCGGGTGCGGTCGAGGAGGTCCTTGGTGAGGTCCTCGAACTTCGCGCGGGTGAGGGTCTCGCTGAGCGAGACGGGGCCCGAGTCGGTGAGCGACAGGTACGGCAGGTTGATGCTGGTCGAGGTCGAGCTCGACAGCTCCTTCTTGGCCTGCTCGGCCGCTTCCTTCAGCCGCTGCAGGGCGATCTTGTCGCCCGAGACGTCGACGCCGGTCGTGTCCTTGAACTGCTTGATGAGGTAGTCGACGACGCGCTGGTCCCAGTCGTCTCCACCGAGGCGGTTGTCGCCCGAGGTGGCGCGCACCTGGATGGTCGAGAAGTCGTCGTCCTTGCCCACTTCGAGCAGCGAGACGTCGAACGTTCCACCACCGAGGTCGAAGACGAGGATCAGCTCGTCTTCCTTACCCTTGTCGAGGCCGTACGCGAGGGCTGCCGCGGTGGGCTCGTTGATGATGCGCAGCACGTTGAGGCCCGCGATCTCACCCGCCTCTTTGGTGGCCTGACGCTCGGCGTCGTTGAAGTACGCGGGCACCGTGATGACGGCGTCGGTCACGCTGTCACCGAGGTACTCCTCGGCGTCGCGCTTGAGCTTCTGGAGGATACGGGCCGAGATCTCCTGCGGCGTCCACTTCTTGCCGTCGACGTCGAAGGTCCAGGTGGTGCCCATGTGGCGCTTCACGCTGGAGATGGTGCGGTCGACGTTGGTGACGGCCTGGCGCTTGGCGGTCTCGCCGACGAGCACCTCGCCATCCTTCGTGTAAGCGACGACCGAGGGGGTCGTGCGGAAACCCTCGGCGTTGGCGATGACCTTGGGCTCGCCACCCTCGAGCACGCTCACGACGGAGTTGGTCGTACCGAGGTCGATTCCCACTGCACGGGGCATATGTGTCTCCTTGCTTGTGAGCACGGCCGTTGCCGCACTCGGGGTTCTGGATAAAAGTCTCTGCGCGGGTTGAGCCGCGATGACTCAAGGCTAACGCACGCCCTTCGGGTCGTCAAGAAGAGTTGATATGAATTGGCTCAACTTACGATCCCGCGCCCGAGAAACGCGCCACCGGGAATCGCGTCGCCGAGGCCGCGAAGCGGCGGGCGCCGTCCGCCAAGAGGCGACGGAACTCCTCCGTCGCGGTCGGCCCCGCACCGACCTCGACCTCGCGCGCCTCGAGCCCCGGAAAGACGGCATCACAGAAGTCGTCGACCCCCAGGCCATGAGCCTGCCCGGGCCCCGCCAACCCGGTGGCGACCGCCGGCGGGATGAGCTCCGTCACGGCGACCGGGGTGTCGGCGAGCGCGTGGCGGAGCGTGACCGTCCACCCGTGCAGAGCGGCCTTCATGGCGCTGTAGACGGGCGCGAAGGGTTGCGGAGTGAAGGCCCCGCCCGAGGTGACGTTGACGACCTGCCCAGCCGGGGCCGCGCGCAGCACGGGCAGCAGAAGAGTCGTCAGGTGCACGGGGGCCGCGAACAGCAGGTCGAGTTCGCGCTGCCGCTCGGGCCAGGGGCTGGCATCCTCGGCCACGCTCACGCGCCGCTGGATGCCGGCGTTGTTCACCAGCACATCAAGCCGGCCGTAGCGCTCCACGATGGCGTCGGCGAGCGCGTCTCGACCCTCGGGCGCCTCGAGATCGACGGCGATGCTCGTCGCACCCGGGATGACCTGCGGCACGTCGGCGAGGCGCGCGGAGGGTCGAGCCGCCACGACGACCCGCGCCCCCGCCCCCGCATATCGGCGGGCCAATCCGAGTCCGATTCCTGCGGTTCCTCCGGTGATGAGGGCGATTCGAGATGTTGTCATGTCAACATAGTGTGCGCTTCGTGTTGCTATGTCAACACAGCGGTAGGGTCGACGCATGGCCTCACGACTCGATGACGACGAGATGCGTCGATGGATCGCCTGGAAACGCGCGACTGAGAACGTCTCGGCATCCGTCGCATCCGCGATCGCCGACGCAACCGGCCTTTCCAGCGCCGACTTCTCGGTGCTGACGCGAGTGATCGAAGAGGGGCAGGGCAGCATCCGCCAGCAGCGCCTCTCGGATGAGCTCGGCTGGGAACGCAGCCGCCTCTCGCGGCACCTGGCGCGCATGCACGATCGCGGCCTCGTCGAACGCGGGGGCGATTCGAGCGAGCGCCGGATCACCGCGACCGCTCACGGGCGCGAGCTGACGGCGGTCGCTCGGGCGGCTCATGCCTCGGCGGTGCGTCGAGCCCTCCTCGACATGACCGCACACGGAGCCCCCTTCTGGCCGACCATCGAGAAACTCGGCGGGGCCTGATCCGAGTCTCCACCGCCCGAAGACGACGACGCCCCCGCCACCGGAAGGCAGCAGGGGCGTCGAACGGATGCCGGGGCTCAGTCGCGATCGCGGTCGCGGCGCTGGGGACGGTCGCTGCGCTTGGCGGAGCGACCACCCTGGTCGAGGCGCAGGTCGATCAGCTGACCCGAGATCCGCGTGTCGGCGAGGCGGCCGATCGTGTCGCTCGACAGGTCGACGGGGAGCTCGACGAGCGAGAAGTCCTGGCGGATCTGGATCGCGCCGAAGTCGCCCCGGCGCAGACCCCCCTCGTTCGCGAGGGCGCCGACGATCTGACGCGGCTCGACGCGCTGACGACGACCGACCGCGATGCGGTAGGTGGCGAAGCGGCCGGAGGTGTCGCGGCGCGGGCCGCCATCGCGCGAACCGCCGTCACGCGAACCGCCCTCGCGCGCGGGCCGATCGTTGTCGAAACGCTGCTGACGGAAGGCTTCGGCCTCGAGCAGCAGCGGGGTGTCGCCCTGGGCGACCACGGCGAGAGCTGCGGCCACGTCAGCCTCGGGCACGTCGTGGTGAGCGACGTAGTGGGCCACGACGTCGCGGAACGTCGCGATGGCCGCGGTGTCCTCGAGGGCGGTGGTGATCGCGTCGTCGAAACGGGTCAGGCGCGTGGCGTTGACGTCGTCGACGCTCGGCAGCGACATCTCGGTCAGCGGCTGGCGCGTGGCCTTCTCGATCGCGGTGAGCATGCGGCGCTCGCGCGGGGTGACGAAGCTGATCGCGTCACCGGTGCGACCCGCGCGACCGGTGCGGCCGATGCGGTGCACGTACGACTCGGTGTCGATCGGCAGGTCGTAGTTGACGACGTGGCTGATGCGGTCGACGTCGAGGCCGCGGGCGGCGACGTCGGTGGCGACGAGGATGTCGAGCTTGCCCGACTTCAGCTGGTTGACCGTGCGCTCGCGCTGCACCTGGGCGACGTCGCCGTTGATGGCGGCGGCGGTGTAGCCGCGGGCGCGCAGCTTCTCGGCGACCGTCTCGGTCTCGTTCTTCGTGCGGGTGAAGACGATCATGCCCTCGAAGTTCTCGACCTCGAGGATGCGCGTGAGGGCGTCGATCTTCTGCTGGTACGAGACGATCAGGTAACGCTGCGTGATGTTCGTCGAGGTCGCGGTCTTGGTCTTGACCGTGATCTCTTCGGGATCGTTGAGGTACTGCGCCGAGATGCGGCGGATCTGCGCCGGCATGGTCGCCGAGAACAGCGCGACCTGCTTGGTCGAGGGCGTGTCGGCGAGGATCGTCTCGACGTCTTCGGCGAAGCCCATCTTGAGCATCTCGTCGGCCTCGTCGAGCACGAGGTACTTCAGCTCGCTCAGGTCGAGGGTGCCCTTGTCGAGGTGGTCCATGATGCGACCGGGGGTGCCCACGACGATGTCGACGCCGCGGCGCAGGGCCGACAGCTGCTGGCCGTAGCCCTGACCGCCGTACACGGGGAGCACCGAGACACCCTTGATGTGGGCGGCGTACTTCTCGAACGCCTCGCACACCTGCAGGGCCAGCTCACGGGTGGGAGCGAGCACGAGAGCCTGCGGGTTCTTGTGGCCGGTCTCCATCTGCGACAGCACCGGCAGCGCGAAGGCAGCGGTCTTGCCCGTTCCGGTCTGGGCGAGGCCGACGACGTCGCGACCCTGCAGCAGGACCGGGATCGTGGCCGCCTGGATCGCGGAGGGGGTCTCGTACCCGACGTCCTTCAGGGCCTTGAGCACAGCGGCATCCAGTCCCAGATCGGCGAAGGTGAGCTTTTCGGGGGTGGTCTCTGCCTCAGCGGAGTCGACGGGGGTTTCGGATGCCATGACTCCACGGTAGTCTCCTCCGCGCCCACGCGCGGGCCGGGGTCTAACCTGAACGCGCACGTCGACGACGGCGTGGCCTGATCCCGGCCTTACCGGGTGTTCACCGAAGGGCCCTACCGTGACCCCCATGCCTCCCCCCGCCGCCACCCCGACCGGCGTCTCCGCACGCCGTCCCGTGCTCGCCTGGGCCCTGTGGGACTGGGGCTCCGCGGCCTTCAACGCCGTGGTCACGACCTTCGTCTTCAGCACGTATCTGGCGAGCCAGCTCTTCGTGGACCCCGCGATCGTGGCCGCCGCGGACGGCAACGACAAAGACCCCGCCCTCGTGCGCGCCCTCGCCGACAACGCCACCCTCGTCGGCGTCGCCCTGATGATCGCCGGGATCGTGGTGGCGCTCGTGGCCCCCGTCCTGGGCCAGAGATCCGACGGCACCGGCCGTCGCAAGCTCTGGCTCGGCATCAACACCGGACTCGTGGTGATCGCGATGGCGGCGATGGTGTTCGTCGAGGGCACTCCGCACTTCCTCGTGCTGGGAGCCGCTCTCATCGCGGTCGGCAACGTCTTCTTCGAGTTCGCGAGCGTCAACTACTACGCGATGCTCACCCAGGTCTCGACCCGCGAGAACATCGGCCGCGTCTCCGGCTTCGGGTGGGGCATGGGCTACGTCGGCGGCATCGCGCTGCTGATCCTGCTGCTCGTGCTGTTCATCCAGAGCTTCGGGGATCCGGATGCCGGTGGGCTCCTCGCCGTGACCAAGGACGGCGGTTGGAACATCCGCCTGGCGGTGGTGGCATCCGCCCTCTGGTACGCCGTCTTCGCGATTCCGGTGCTGCTGCGCGTACCCGAGATCCCGGCCCGCGAGCGCCGGGTGAAGGTCAGCTTCTTCCGCTCCTACGTTCTGCTGTGGGCCACGCTGCGATCACTGTGGCGCGACAGCCGACAGGTCCTGGTGTTCCTCGTCGCCAGCGCGGTGTTCCGCGACGGGCTGACGGGCGTCTTCACCTTCGGGGCGATCATCGCCGCGCAGGTCTTCGGGTTCAGCTCGACGCAGGTGCTGTACTTCGCCGTCGCGGCGAACGTCGTCGCCGGTATCAGCACCTTCGCGGCCGGACGCCTGGACGACCGGTTCGGGCCCAAGCGCGTCATCATGGCCTCGCTCATCGGACTCATCGTGCTCGGCAGCGCGGTGTTGTTCATCGGCACCTCGCAGACCGCGTTCTGGATCGTGGGCCTCGGCCTGTGCGCCTTCGTCGGTCCGGTGCAGTCGGCGAGCAGGTCGTTCCTCGCGCGCGTCGCCCCCGAGGGGCGCGAGGGCGAGATCTTCGGCCTCTACGCCACGACCGGTCGCGCCGTGTCGTTCCTCGCTCCGGGCCTGTTCGCGCTGTTCGTCGGGCTGACGGGCGACACGCGCCTCGGCATCCTGGGCATCGTGCTGATCCTCGGCGCGGGGCTGCTGCTGCTGATCCCGGTGAAGGCGAAGCCGGCCGTCATCGCCTGATCCCGCGCCGGCCGAGGTCCGGGGCGCCGGTCGTGTCACATGCTTCGCGCGAGCCCGGCGACCCCGACCGTGCGACCCGTGCGGAGCGCGTGACTGCGTGGCAAAGTGCCGGATGCCGCGAGCTACGCCCCGCGGCCTCAGTCGCGGGGCCAGGAATCGGCGAACTTCGCCAAGAGTCGGGCGAACTCCACGCGCTCGGGGTCGCTGAAGGACTCGAGTGCCGAGCGCACGGCATCCCGCCTTCGTCCCCGGAAACCCGACACGAGCCTCTCGCCCTCGGGAGTGAGGCGCACGCGCGTGCGACGAGCGTCGTCGGGGTCGGGCTCGCGCGCGACCAGACCCATCTGCGCGGCCTGTTGCACGAGGCGCGAGGCCCGCGGCTGGTCGACGCCGACGGCCTCGCCGATCTCGCTGACCGAGAGCGAACCGGATGCCGCGACCAGGGCGTCGAGCATGCGCAGGCGCGCCGGCCCGCCGAAGCGTCCGTGCGAGGGATCGGCGGCCCACGGCGGAGCGCCGCGGCCCCAGGGCCCGCCGTGCCCGCCACCGTGGTCGCCGCGCGGGTGGTGGTGCGCCTCGGCCGGGAACGGCGGCCTCGGGCGTCGTCCGCGCAGGCGCCCGAGGGCGGCGGCGATCTCGTCGGCGGGGTCGGTGGCCATGCGGAAATTTTACATGTCTCTTGACAAGCATCGGGAATACATGTCACAGTACATTTGTTGTCACATGACATGCAATAGCGGATCGACCGCCCACGAAAGGACTCCCCCATGAACACCCCCGCACCTTCTGACCCCCGCAGCCTCGCCCATCGCCTCACGACGGTCGGCCACGCGCTGCACCACCGCCTGTTCGCGCAGTTGCGCGACAGCGACCTGCACCCGAAGACCGTCGCGGTCCTCTCCGTGATCGACGGACGCCTCGACGCCCCGTGGATCAGCGACCGCATCGCCCGCGGCGGCAAGCGCATCAGCGCCCTCGCCGACCGGGGATGGATCGCCCCCGCCGGCGACGGCTGGACGCTCACCGACGAGGGTCGCCAGATCCTCGATCGAGTGGATGCCGACCGCCAGGCGCTTCTCGCCGGAGTTCCCGCCGAAGAGATCGAGCGCCTGACCGCCGCCCTCGACGCGATCTCCGGGGCCCTCGGCCTCGAGGAGGACGCCGGCCCGCGCGGCCCCCGCGGCTTCGGCTTCGGTCCCGGCCCGTTCGGCCCCGGGTCCGGCCGCGGCTTCGGTCCCGGAATGCGCGGCGGCCCCCGCTTCGGCGGCGGCGAGCGCGACCACCGACGCGAAGACGGCGGCAATGCCCACCACGGCTTCGGCCCCCGCCACGGCGGGTACACCGACGGGCACCTCTCCGACGGCGACAGCGCCTCCGACGACTCCGCCCCCGGCACCGCGCCCCGCCACGGGGAGCACGGCCACCGGCACGAGCGCGGACACGGCCGCGGACACCGGGCGGTCGAGCGCGCCTACGAACGCGGTTTCGACGCCGGGTTCACCCGTGGGCGCGAGTCCGCGGCATCCGAGTGATCATCGAGAACACGACGCGGCGGGACCTCCCTCGGGAGCCCGCCGCGTCGTCGTTCGGTCAGCGTCCCGCGGAACCCGCGTCGGTGTAGCCGACGTCGGTGCGGTGGAAGTTCAGCGACGAGCGCGAGGCCGTCGGGCCGCGCTGCCCCTGGTACCGGTTGCCGTAGGGCCCGGAGCCGTACGGGTTCTCGGCCGGCGAGGTGAGCCGGAAGTAGCAGACCTGCCCGATCTTCATCCCGGGCCACAGCTTGATCGGCAGCGTCGCGACGTTCGAGAGCTCGAGAGTGACATGGCCCGAGAACCCGGGGTCGATAAACCCCGCGGTGGAGTGGGTGAGCAGCCCCAGACGCCCGAGCGATGACTTTCCCTCGAGGCGCGCGGCGACGTCGTCGGGCAGACTGACCCGCTCGAACGTCGACCCGAGGGCGAACTCGCCCGGGTGCAGGATGAACGGCTCGTCGGGCTCGACCTCGATGAGACGCGTGAGCTCGGGCTGGTTCTCGGCGGGGTCGATGAAGGGGTACTTGTGGTTGTCGAACAACCGGAAGTAGCGGTCGAGACGCACGTCGACGCTCGAGGGCTGGACCATGGCCGGGTCGAAGGGCTCGAGGCCGAGGCGCTTCGCGTCGAGTTCGGCCCGGATGTCGCGATCGGAGAGCAGCACGGCCCCAGCCTAGAGGCGGGGCACGTGTCACGTCGGTCGGGTTTCGGCGCCGAGGCCGGTGTCGAAACCGCATCCGTTTGTCGAGACCGCGTGCGATGGGCGACGAACGTGTGCGTCCTCGCGAATCTCCCGCGGTCTCGACGGCGCCGACCCCGCGCTCGAATCGCGTGATCATCCCGGATGCCGAGGGATGCCACGCAGACGCTGTTATGCTGGCCGGGCTGCCGCAAGGCGCACGGGGCTGTAGTTCAATGGCAGAACATCTGCTTCCCAAGCAGATAGCGCGGGTTCGATTCCCGTCAGCCCCTCCACAGCCCTCGCGGGCGGCCTCAGGCCGTTTGGGAGGGCTTTGTCTTTCCCCCGTCAACCCCTCCCCCTCGGCCGTTCACCGCGCGGGCAGACTGGACGCGACGAGGGGGAAACGTCATGACAGAGGTCGCGGAACGTCATCCGGATGCTACGGATGATCGAGGCCTGCCGTTCTGGGTGAAGGCGCTCGGATGGCTGCAGGTGGTGGTCATCGCGCTGGCGCTCGTCGCCTTCGTCGTGCTGCAGGGCGTGCAGGCGGCGTCCTCCGGCGTCAATTACGACGCGGCGGCGTTCGCGGTCATCCTCGCGCTCCCGCTGATCATCGTCTGGCAGCAGCAGATCGCGGCTCTGGTCGTCGCGGGTGCGCTCGTCGTCGGCATCGTGCTCGGCGTCCGTTTCCGCCGTGGTCGCATGAGCGTGGGCCAGGCCGTCTGGGGCTACACCCTGCTCGGGTGGACGCTGTTCTGGGTCACGATGTGCGCGTGGGGGTTCGTCCGGCTCCTGTTCGCCTTTCTCGGCTGAGCCCGCGGGCGCGGCATCCGAGGGGGACTTTCCACAGGGCTAGGAAACTCCGGAGACGACCGGCGCCGCGGAATTACGCGTGTGTAGTTTCGAACACGTTAACGAATCCGGGCCTTATCCACACGTGTTTGCACAGGCTGCGACAGTTTCCACACACGCTCTCCACAAAGTTATCCACAGCTGTGGAGACAGTCGTTCGCCCGTGTCGACGAGTCGACGGGGCGCATGGATATCGTCAGGATCCTTCCCGCGCCGATGCGTCGAGCGCAGCATCGTCGTGTGCGAACGAACAACGGCTTCCCCTTTCACGCGAGCGGAACCTGGGGCTTCTACGAACGGCGACTGAGCGGTCACGGGCTCGTCGTCGAGCACCTGCGGGTGCTCCCCCCGGACGGCAGGCCCGAAGAGCGACTCGTGTGGAACGCGGCGGTGATCTGGCCCTACGTCGGCCTCTTCTGCGGCATCGCCGCGGCCGCCGCCGCGCATCACACCAGCTCCGTCGCGGCAAGCGTGGCACTCGGCGCCGTCGTGTGGCTCGTGCCGTGGGCCTGGCTGGCATGGAGAAGCCGCCCCTTCGCGCGGCGCGTCCGCGAGTCCTGGCGGATCAGCGGTGCCGGGACGTGGATGGTCGCCCCCTCGCCGCTCCGCGATCACGCCGAACGTCTCGCCGACGCCGGTCGACGGGCCGCCTTCGATCGGACACACCGACACGTGACGCTCACCTGGGGCGACGTCTACGCGGCGCTCGCGGCGCAGGCGGAACCCGCCTCGACAGCCCTCGTCGTGCACACCCCCGCGGCGGAGCCCCGCGTCGTCCATGAGAGCCGCCGCCCTCGGCCCCGACCCGCCGCTCGCTTCCTCCCGCGCGGGACCGGCCTCACGTCCTCAGGTGCGACGCCCCGTTCAGATCGAGCACCGCACCCGACGCCCACTGCGAACCCGGCGAACTGAGGTACACCACGGCATCCGCCACCTCTTCGGGAGTGGCGACGCGACCGAAGGGACTTTGATCCCGGATGCCGTCGCCCGCCGCTCCGGCCAGCTTCTCCTGCTGCCGGTCGGTGCCGACGAACCCGGGAGCGACGCTCGTGACCGCGATGCCATGCGGAGCGAGCGCCACCGCGAGGGACTGCCCCATCGCGTGCAGCCCCGCCTTCGCCGCCCCGTAGGCCGGGAACTCCGGCTCGCCACGGAAGGCGCCGCGCGAGCCCACGTTCACGATCGACCCCGGGAGCCCCCGTTCGATGAGGGAGCGCGCGACGAGGAAGGCCAGGTTGGCGGGCGCCTGCAGATCGACCTGGACCATGCGTTCCCAGGTGCGGTGCCAGGTGGCGTAGTCGACGGTCGCGATGGGGTGCGAAGTCGAGGGGCCGGGCGCGAGGGCCGCGTTGTTGACGAGGACGTCGATGCGTCCGAACGCGTGGAGGACGTCGTCGACGATGCGTTCCGCGGTCTCCGAGTCGGAGACGTCTCCTCCCACGAGGACGTGCCCCTCACCGTGCAGCAGCGCGAGGGTCTCGTCGGCAGCCGAGAGGTCCTGACCGTAGTGGACGGCGGCCCGATCGCCGCGGGCGCTCAGCGCGACGGCGATCGCGCGCCCGATTCCGCGTGAGGCGCCGGTGACCAGAGAGTGCAGCATGCACCCATCCTCCCGGTGCCGAGCGTTCGGGCGGCTCCACGAAACGGCGGGCCGCCCGAACTGTCCGGGGCTCACGCATCGAGGCGATGAACCGGTCGCGTCCGATGCGGATGGCCCACGCTACGTCCGAGCGCGGCCGGCGAGGCGGGCTTGACGAGCTCCCCCCCGCGGGTGCGGGGCCCGGTCGTCTGGGCTCAGGCGCGGGTGAAGCCGTCGAGGTCGGGGTCCCAGAAGGCGTCGGGGTTCGCATCGTCGCCCGGCTGCTCGACCGCGATGGCCGGTGCCTGCGGAAAACGCTTGTGCTGGCGCAGCTCTTCGGCCGCCCACGAGAAGTCGGGCTCCTGACCTTCCCAGTCGGCCGGGGCGCTGAGCACGTCGTTGCCGACGCCGATGACAAGCTCGGCCTCTTCTTCGCCGCCTTCGGTGACGATCGGGATGCTCACCGCCTCCGCCTGCCCTTCGGCGGCGATCGACGCGGTGAGCTGCACGAGCGCCTCCGCCACGTCATCGGTCGTGGTCACGGTCTCACCGGCATAGGTCACACTGCGCATTCAGCGATGTTCTCCTCTCGAGCGCATCGGAGGGGGCCGGTTGCCCCGGGGCGCGCGCTCCGATAGGGCGCTCGTGTCGGAGGTCCGCGCTAGGGTCCGGTGAGCCCGCCGAGAGGATCACGATCATGACCGAAGCCCCCGAGCTGATCGTCGACGACGCCGCGCGCTGGCGATCGTGGCTCGACGCCCACGAAGACACCAGCGATGGTGTGTGGCTGGTGCTCGCGAAGAAGGGCACGACCTCGCCCACGTCCCTCACCTACGCCCAGGCCCTCGACGAGGCCCTCTGCAGCGGGTGGATCGACGGGCGAAAGCAGTCCCGGGATGCCGACACCTTCCGACAGCACTTCACCCCGCGCCGCGCCCGATCGATGTGGTCGAAGCGGAACGTCGATCACGTCGCCCGCCTGACGGACAAGGGGCGCATGCGGCCCCGCGGGGCCGACGAGATCGCACGCGCTCACGCCGACGGCCGCTGGGAGCGCGCGTACGAGGGCTCCGCGGCGATCGAGGTACCGGCCGATCTGCGCGCGGCGCTGGACGCCGCCCCTGCGGCCGCGCGCGCTTTCGACGCCCTGACGAAGACCGAGCGCTACTCCGTCCTGCACCCCGTGGTCACGGCCGCGACGCCGGCCACCCGAGCGGCGCGGATCGCTCGCCACGTCGAACGCCTCTCCGCAGAATCGGCTCCCCCGACCCCCGAGCACTGAGGGCCGCCGAGAATGGGCTCATGCGCGCGCGACGATTCCTCAGCCTGATCGCCACGGCATCCCTCCTCCTCATCGTCTCGGGGTGCGCAGCCCCGGCCGAGGCGCCGGCCCCCGCCACACCGGCCCCCGCGGCGACCGGCCCGGTCGTGTCGTTCTACGGAGACTCGTACACGCGCGGCACGGGCGCGAGCGCCACCGACAAGCGCTGGTCGACGATCATCTCGGCCGAGCGCGGGTGGCAGGAGATCAACCGGAGCGAGAACGGACTGGGGTTCGTCAACCGCCGCGCCTCGATGGGACCGGGCCTCGACGACATCCCCGCCCAGGTCATCGCCGACGATCCCGACCTCGTTTTCGTCACGATGGGCCTGAACGACAACTTCAGCTACGACCGCGCGGCCGACCGCATCCGCGAGACGATCGACAGCGACCTGGAGCGCCTGCGCGAGGGCGTGCCCGACGCGCGCATCGTCGTCGTCGAGCCCTTCTGGTACACCGCCGACCGCCCGGCATCGGTCGACGTCATCGCGGGCTGGGTCGAAGACGCCGCCGCGCGGATCGGCGCCGACCACATCGCGGGGGCCAGCCACTGGCTCGACGGCCACTACGCCGATTCGCCCGACAGCTGGATGGCCGGCGACGGCTTGCACCCGAACGACACCGGGTACGCGTACCTGGCGGAGCGGATGGATGCCGCGCTGGGCGCCCTCGATCCGCCCCTATGACCGCGACGCTCGCGAAATCCGCCGTCGGCTGAGCGCCCAGACCCCCGCCGCCGCGACGAGAAGCAGAGCCAGGATGCCGACGATGTGCAGCACCAGCGAAGCGAGGCCGCGCTCGGGCAGCAGGAAGCCGTAGGGAACCCACCCGTCGGTCGCCCCGCGCACGAGGACGACGGTGATCCAGAGCAGCGGGTACGGCAGTACCCACCAGAGGTGCCGCCACGCGAGCCGGGGCCGGTCGCGAGCCGTCGCGATGTCAAGGACGACGATGACCGGGAACACGACGTGCAACACCGCACTGACCCACGGCGGGGCAGACCCCGTTCCGGGCACCAGAGCGTTGTAGACGACTCCGACCACGATCAGACAGGCCGCGCCGATCGCCCACGCGAGAGCGAGCGGGAACAGCAGGGCTCGATTCGCCAGGCCGATTCCTCCGACGGCGATCAGCACGAGCGCCGTCAGACTGCTCGTCTGATTGGTGAAGTATCCGAAGTAGTCGAGGGGGTTGGCGTCGCCCGCCGCGATCCGCAGCACGTAGGCGAACAGCACCACGACGAGCACGATCGCGCCGGCGACGACGCGAGCGAAGGAACGCACGGTTGCCGGGTGGGAAGTCACCCCGTGACGCTACCGTGCGCGCCCCGGACCGGCCGCTGCGTCAGGCGCCGTTCGCCGTCCGCGCGCGGAACCACACGGTGAGCTCGCGCACGGCGCGGATGCTCGCGTCTTCGTCGTCGGCCTCGAGGTCGTCGAAGGTGTCGCGGAAGCCCTCGGGCGCGGGTGTCGTGGGAACGCCGATCGGCTCGTACCCCATCGTCCACTCCGTGAAGCGGCGCTCGTCCATGTGCTCCGAGAGCAGCACGCGCACGTCCGTGTGCCGCGGGTCGCGTCGGATCTTCGTCATGAGTTCGTCCACGGCATCCTGCGGCCCTTCGAGCACCTGGAAGAAACGCCCGCGGCGATACAGCAGCATGCCGGTGAGATCGTGCTCGTGATTCGACCGGCGGCTCTGCGTGAGGAGGTCGTTGAGGCGGTCGTCGTCGAACGGATCGGACGCCGCGCTGACGTACGAGATGGACACGAGGTCGGAGTTCACGAGGCCCTCCCGCCGTCGATCGACCGCGGCGCGGGGACGCGAACCTCGCGAAGCGTGATCTCGGCGTCGTGCGGGGGCTGGTCGTTGGTCACGGCGGCCATCGCGGCGGTCAGGGCTTCGAAGCGACCGACGAGGCGCGAGCGACCGTTGTACGCCAGGTACCCGCCGCCGCTCTGGCGGTCGATGTAGCCGAGGAACACCCCGCTCTTACTGCCGACGTGGAAGCCGTCTTCGACGCGAGCCCAGACGACTCCGGCGCCGGGGCGGTCGTGAGACACCATGGTCGCCCCTCTTTCTGCCCGGGATGGAAACGGGCGAATGCGACCGTACCGGCCCCCTCCGACATCGAGGCGCCCTTGACAGATCGCCCGACGGACGAGCCACCGGGCGGAGGCGTCGAACGGCCGCGTCCCCGTCAGACCAACGCGGCGCGGATCTGCGCGGAATCGTCGGTGCCGGTCGCCTCGGCGATCCGCCCCTTCTCGATGCGGTACATCGCGAACGAGGCGATGTTCACGCGTCGGCGGGTCGGCATCACGTGCGCGAACGCGCCGGTGTGCGCTCCCCCGCCCCGCAGATGAACCGCCAGACGGTCGTCCTCCACGATCAGCTGAATGCGCTTCCACTGCCAGTCGGGGAAGCCGTGCAGCAGCTCCGCCAGATCGGCGATCCACGCCTCGGCCCCCGCGGGCAGGTGCGCACGGCGCACCGCGGGGTGCAAGAACCCACGGACGGCTTCAAGGTCGTGCCTGTTGAGGGCGTCGAGGTAGTCGGCGAACCACTCTCGCGTCTCCCAGACCTCCACTCCCCCATTATCGGCGGGATGCCGGGGACCCGGCCCGTCCGCGCGAGAGGGGGAGCGTCCCTGGCTCCAACGACTCTCGACCTCTCACGCGTCCTCGGCGAACACCTGAGTCGCGATGCGAAACGCCGTATTGGCCGCCGGCACACCCGAGTAGATCGCCGACTGCAGGATCACCTCGCGGATCTCGTCGATCGTGAGGCCGTTGCGCAGTGCCGCCCGCAGGTGCATCGCGAGCTCTTCGTGGTGGCCGTGGGCGATGAGCGAGCTCAGCACCGCGACCGAACGGGAGCGGCGATCCAGACCGGGCCGTGACCAGACGTCGCCCCAGGCCACGCGCGTGATGAAGTCCTGCCAGTCGGCGGTGAGCTCGGTCGTCGCCGCCGTCGCGCGGTCCACGTGTTCGTCCGACAGCACGGCACGGCGAACGGCCATGCCCTGGTCGTGGCGTTCCTGGTCGGTGGGCATCAGGCGTCCTTTCCGGTCGCAGATACGAAGAACGACCGCAGCAGCGCCGCCACGGCCTCGGGCTGCTCGGCGGGCGGGAGATGGCCGGCGTCGTCGATGCGCGCGACACGGCCGTCCGCCACACCCTCGGCGATCTCGACCGCCTTGGCCTCGGGGGCGACGGCGTCGAACGACCCCCAGGCGGCGAGCACGGGGACGCGGATCTCGCCCAGCACGGGCCGCACGTCGTACGCGGCGAGCGCCTCGCAGCAGCGCGCGTAGCCGTCGTCGTCGGCATCTTGAAGGACGTGCAGCAGACGCCCGGTCAACTCGGGACGCCGCGCGATCGAGTCGGGGGCGAACCAGCGCTGGGCCGAGCCGACGATGAGGCTCGACGTGCTCTGCGCCCGGGCCTGCGCCGCCCGGTCCGTCCACGACGCGGGTTCTCCCAGGACGGCTCCGGATGCCACGATCGCGGCGCCTCGAAGACGCTCGCCGTGCCGCAGCGCGAGCTCGAGCCCCGTCGCACCGCCCAGGGACACCCCGGCGTAGAGGAACGTCTCCTCGGGTACGGCGGCGGCCACGGCATCCGCGAGGTCTCCGACGGTGAACGCCTCGTGCGCCCGGGGCCCCGCGCCGTGGCCGGGGAGGTCCCATGCGCAGACGCGGTAGTCGTCGGCGAGGAGGGGCACGACGTCCTCCCAGAGGATCGTCGAGGTGCCCAGCGACGGCCCCAGCACCACGAGGGGCGCGTCGGCGGGTCCGACCGGCTCGGTCAGCGAAACGAGGCTCATGCGTCGACTCCCCTGCTGCGTGCCGTGCCGCCGCCCGCGTGACCCGTGCCACGCGCGAGGCGGGGGGCGAGGCCGAGGTACCGAGCCGGGTCGAGCAACGTGTCGACGTCGAGACCGGCCGCCTCGGGCAGCGCGCGCAGACGCGGGGCGAGGTCGTCGTCACCATCGAGCAGGGCCGCGAAGCGCTCGGCACCGATGAGCGGCACGAGCACTCCCCGCAGGCGCTCGCTGACGATGCGCCCGCCGGTCAGACCGACGGTGGCGGCGGCGGCGGCCGCGTCGACGCGCAGGTGCGCGAGCAGGGACGATCCGTGCGCCGACGCGCCGACCGCGAGCCGGAGCAGCTCGCGCAGTGTCGGCCACTCGGAGTGCCAGGCGCCGTCGGGGCGCTCGTCGACCGCGAGGGCCGAGGCGAGGTGCAGGGTCGCACCCAGGTGCGGTGCGCGCAGGGCGGCCGAGCGGGTGAGCACCGCCTCGGCGGGGTTCTGCTTCTGGGGCATCGCCGACGATCCTCCGCCCACGCCCTCCGAGACCTCGCCGATCTCGGTGCGGCTGAGCGTCGCGACGTCGGCGGCCATCTTGCCGAGCGCATCGATGGCCTGGACGAGGGCGTCTCCGATCTCCGTCACAGGCCAACGCGCCACGTGCCAGGGCGCGTCGGGGGCGTCGAGTTCGAGGGCCCGGGCGAAAGCCGCGGGAAGGGCATCGGCGGCATCCGTCGATCCGGTGATCTCGACGAACGACGCGAGCGTCCCCCCCGCACCCGCGAGCTGCGCGGGGAAGACAAGGGCATCCAGCCGCACGACGGCGCGCTCGAGTCCGCGCGCCCAGATCGCGGCGCGCGCACCGATCGTGGTGGGCACGGCGTGCTGGGTGAGGGTACGGGCCGCGGACACCTCGTCGGCGTGCGCGGTGGCGAGCTGTCGGGCCCAGACGGCCGCGTTCTCGACCGAACGACGCGTCTGTTCGACCGCGCGCCGCGCGACCACCATCAGCGCTGTGTCGAGGATGTCCTGGCTCGTCGCCCCGCGGTGGATCCACGCTCGATGCTCCTCGGGCACCTGCGCCTTCAGCGCGCCGACGAGCGGGATCACGGGGTTGCCCCCGGCGACCGCGTCGCGGACGAGGGCGTCGACGTCGATCCCGCGCGGGGACGCGCCACCCTTCTCGTCGATCCCGAAGACGTGGTCGATCTCGACCCGCGCCCCGCGCGGGGCGGCCCCCACCTCGACGTACGCCGCGACCAGCGCGCACTCGACGCGGATCATCGTGGACAGCACGAACCCGTCCGACAGCAGCGCGTCATGACCGACGCTCACCGGCGAGAGCAGGCCGAGGTCGATGCGCGGAAGGGGATCAGAACGCAAGGAACACCGTCTCGTTCTCGCCCTGCAGTCGGATGTCGTGCGACAGGTACCCGTCGGGCGTCCGGGTCGCGACGAGGCTAGCGCGCTCCTCGCTCGAGAGCGACGACAGCAGCGGGTCGGCGGCGAGAGCGTCCTGGTCGGCGGGCGAGTAGATGCGGGTGTGCAGCTTGTCGGGCAGGCCGCGCGCGAACACGATCGCGGCGAAGAATCCCGCGCGCCCCCAGATGCCGCCCGGCTCCCGCGTCCAGAACGAGTAGCGCCCCTCGTCGTCGGTGAAGGCGCGGCCGAAGCCGGTGAACGTGTGACCGTCGCGGCGGAACGCGCCTCGCGCGCGCGGCACCGAGCCGTCGGCATCCGCCCCGAAGATCTCGATGAGGGCGTCGGGGATCGGCGCTCCCGCTCCGTCGAGGATGGTGCCGCTCAGCACGATCGCCCCGGGCGAGTGCGGGAAGACGACCTGATGCTGCTTGTCGAACTCGAGGCCGTAGGCGAAGAACGGTCCGACCGTCTGGCCGGGGGTGGCGCGGTGCGTCTTGGCGGGGATCACTCGTCGCCCTCCTGCTCGAAGTAGGTCTGCTCGGGCCCGTCGACCACGATGTCGAAGCGGTAGCCCGTCGCCCACTCGGGCGAGGTCAGGTCGTGGTCGTAGACGCCCACGAGGGCGTCCCGGTCCTTCTGACGGTGGATGGAGTTGTAGATCGGGTCGAGCGCGAAGAGCGGATCACCGGGGAAGTACATCTGCGTCACGAGCCGCTGCGTGAACGACGAGCCGAACACCGAGAAGTGGATGTGCGCGGGCCGCCACGCGTTGCGGTGGTTCTTCCACGGATAGGGCCCGGGCTTGATGGTGGTGAACCGGTACTCGCCGTTGTCGTTCGTGACCGCGCGCCCGGCGCCGGTGAAGTTCGGGTCGAGCGGGGCGGGGTGCTGGTCGCGCTGGTGGATGTAGCGCCCGGCGGCGTTGGCCTGCCAGATCTCGATGAGCTGGTTCGCCACCGGCCGGCCCCACGAATCGAGCAGGCGCCCCTGCACGCTCATGCGCTCCCCCAGCGGCTCGCCCGCGTGCTGCAGCGTGAGGTCGGACTCGATCGCGGCGACGTCTCGCTGTCCGAACGCGGGCGAGAACAGTTCGATCGTCTCGGGGTCGACGAGCTTCGGATTCTTGGTCGGATGCCGCAGCACGCTCGACCGATACGCCGGGAAGTCGTGGGCGGTCGCGGCGACATGCGTGCCCGCGGCCTCGAGCGCGTCGAGTTCGGCGTGACGGGCGCGGATCTCGCGGACGATCTCGTCTTGCGTGGCCTGATCGGGTGCGGCCAGCAGCGATTCGGGGGCGGCGGCGGGAGGGTTCGACATGGGGTCTCCTTCGACCAGACAATGCTCCGACACCGTCCCCAGCAGTGGCGAGCGGTTCCCGCTGAATGGGAATCATGGCATCCTGACCCCATGGCGAACTCCCCCTCGGGCGACTCGGTGACCGACCGCCTGGTGCGGATCCTCGAGACCTTCACCCCCACGCGCACCGCGCAGACCACGTCCGACATCGGACGGCGGGCGGGTCTGCCGAGCTCGTCGGCGCATCGGATCGTGAACGAGCTGGTGGATGCCGGCTTGCTCGAGCGCGACGAAGAGCGCCGCATCCGCGTGGGCATGCGCCTCTGGGAACTGGCCACGCGGTCCTCTCACGCCCTGCGCCTGCGCCAAGCAGCACTGCCGGCGATGGAGCGGGTGCAGACGCGCGTGCGCGAACACACGCAGCTGGCGATCCTCGAGCAGGAGGAAGCCCTCTTCCTCGAGCGGCTCAGCGCCCCCGACTCGGGGGCGAACATCACGCGCATCGCAGGGCGTCTTCCCCTGCACGCGTCGTCGTCGGGTCTCGTCCTCCTCGCCTTCGCCCCCCACGATCTGCGGGAGCGCGTGCTCGCCGGACCCCTGCGCGCCGTCACCCCCGAGACGATCGTCGACCCGGCGGCCCTGCGCCGCGTGCTCGCCGAGATCCGCAGCCTGGGCCGGGTCATCGCCCCCGGCTACGTCGACAGCGTCTCGACGGGAGTCGCCGTGCCCGTGCGCGATGAGACGGGGGCGGTGATCGCCGCCCTGTCGGTGGTGCTCCCCCGCGACGCCGAGACCCCGTTCGCCCTGGTCGAGCTGCACCGCGCCGCCCGCGACACCGAGCGCGCCCTCGGCTACCGCCGCTGACCCCGTTCTCGTCGCGCGGGGTGGACTTCGGTCGTCCGCGGGGCGAAGAGGCGGCGGGAGCGGACTCGTCGCGGGCGTGAGCGCTATCCCGTTCAATGAGAACACCGCGGCGCAGCGGCGGAGCGAGGGGCACCATCGACACAGCCACCGTCGAAGGAGACGCCATGACCACCACCGTCCGTACCCGCGTCGCCATCGTCGGCGCCGGCCCCGCGGGGCTCCTGCTCTCGCACCTGCTCGACAGAGCGGGCATCGAGTCCGTCGTCATCGACCAGCGCTCGCGCGACGACATCGAGAGCACGATCCGGGCCGGCATCCTCGAGCAGGGCACCGTCGAACTGCTCGACACCCTCGGTCCCGCCTCGCGTGCCCGCACCGAGGGGCACCGCCACGACGGCGTCGAACTGCGCTTCGAGGGCGAGGGTCACCGCATCGACTTCGCGGCATCCGTCGGCCGTGCCGTCTGGCTGTACCCGCAGCACGAGGTGCTGAAAGACCTGATCGCCTCGCGGCTCGACGCCGGGCAGGATCTTCGTTTCGGCGTCACGGCCGAGCGCGTCGACGACGCCGACACCGCCCGCCCCCGCGTCATCGCGCGTGACGCCGACGGGCAGCCCCTCGAGATCGAGGCGGACTTCGTCGTCGGCTCCGACGGCTCGCGCAGCGTCGCTCGCGCCGCAGTCACCGGCTCGAGCACCGGCGGATACTTCCGCGAGTACCCGTTCGCATGGTTCGGCATCCTGTGCGAGGCCCCACCCTCGAGCGACGAGCTCATCTACAGCAACTCCCCCGACGGCTTCGCCCTGGTCAGCCAGCGTTCCGACACCGTGCAGCGCATGTACTTCCAGTGCGACCCCGACACCGACACGAACGCGTATTCCGAGTCCCAGCTGTGGGACGAGCTGCAGAGGCGCGTGCCCGGCACGACCTTGAAGCAGGGCCCGATCTTCCAGCGCGACGTCCTGCGCTTCCGCAGCTTCGTCGCGCACGAGCTGCGCCGAGGCCGCGTCGCGCTCGTCGGAGATGCCGCGCACACCGTGCCGCCCACCGGCGCCAAGGGCATGAACCTCGCGATCGCCGACGTGCGCCTGCTCGCCGCCGCCCTCGAGGCGCTGCTGCTCGAGAACGACGAGCGCCTGCTCGACGCGTACCCCGAGACCGCCAGCCGCCGCATCTGGAAGGCGCAGCACTTCTCATGGTGGATGACGAGCCTGCTGCACGTGGCCCCGGATGCCACCGACTTCGACCGTCGACGCCAGATCGGCGAACTGCGCACCGTCGTGGAGTCCGAGCACGGCCGCGCCTACCTCGCCGAGGCCTACTGCGGCTGGCCCTCCGACGCCTGACCCGCCGCCCGAGCCGAACCCCGAACCCCGCCCCGTGCCCCGGCGCCCCACCCCCTCTCGAGTGTCCAAAACACCCGGACCAAAATCGAAAACGTCCGGGTGTTCTGGACACTCAACGTATCGTGTCCGGGGCGCGGGCTGGCGACGCCCCGCGCCGGAACACGAGCGACGGGATGCCGGCATCCGGCGCCCCACCCCCTCCCGAGTGTCCAAAACACCCGGACCAAAATCGAAAACGTCCGGGTGTTTCGGACACTCAACGGAGGTGAACACGCCCCCATGAAAGAGCGCGGCGCCCGAGCCGAAGCCCGAGCGCCGCGCCGAGAGCCCGCGGGCTCAGCGCTTCGTGTCGCGCGCCTTCTTCTCGCGCGGCTGCGGGAAGGGGCTCGGCACCACCGGCACCGTGCCCGTGTAGCCCTCGCGCTCGGCGGCGAGCTCGGCGATGCGCTTGCGGCAGGCGAACCAGCCGATCGTGATGGCGAGGCTCGCGAGCACGGCCACCAGCAGCGTCGCGGGAGAGTCGATGAACACCAGCACGAGCACGATCGCGAGGAAGACGAGCGTCGCGTACCCCGTGTAGGGCGCCCAGAACAGGCGGAACTTCGGCCGCACGAGCTCGCCCCGGTCGGCGAGGCGCTTGAACTTCATCTGGCAGAGGATGATCGTCGCCCAGGTGACCAGGATGCCGACGGCGGCGACGTTCAGCACGGTCTCGAACGCGTCGCTGGGGTTGACGTAGTTGATGGCGACGCCGAGCAATGCGACGACCGCGGTGATCGCGATACCGCCGTAGGGGACGCCCGCCTTGTTCATGCGCGCGGCGAACTTCGGCGCCGATCCCGCGACCGCCATCGAGCGCAAAATGCGGCCCGTGGAATACAACCCCGCGTTCAGCGACGACAGCGCAGCGGTGAGCACGACGAGATTCATGATCACGTCGACGCCCGGCACGCCGATCGACCCGAAGAAGGTGACGAACGGGCTCTCGTCCTTCGTGTACGCCGTGTACGGCAGCAGCAGGGCGAGCAACAGCACCGAGCCGACGTAGAAGATCGCGACGCGGAAGATGACCGAGTTGATCGCCCGCGGCATGACCTTCTCGGGGTTCTTCGTCTCGCCGGCGGCGGTGCCGACCAGCTCGATCGAGGCGTACGCGAACACCACGCCCTGCATGAGGATGATCGCGGGCAGGATGCCGTTGGGGAAGAACCCGCCGTTGTCGGCGATCAGCGAGAACCCGGTGGGGGCGCCCGTGGGGGTGCCGAAGACGACGAAGTAGATGCCCACGAGCAGGAACGCCACGAGGGCGGCGACCTTGATGAGAGCGAACCAGAACTCCAGCTCGCCGAACACCTTCACCGACACCAGGTTGACGGCCAGCACGGTGACGAGCGCGGCGAGCGCCCACACCCACTGCGGGACGGCGGCGATCCACGGCACGTACTTGCCGAAGAAGTTCATGTAGAGCGCGGCGGCGGTGATGTCGACCATCGTGGTCGTCGCCCAGTTGATCCAGTAGAACCAGCCCGAGACGAACGCCGCCTTCTCGCCGAAGAATTCGCGCGCGTACGACACGAACGACCCCGAGGTCGGCCGGTGGAGCACCAGCTCGCCGAGCGCGCGGAGGATGAAGAAGGCGAAGACCCCGCACACGGCGTACGACAGCACGATCGCGGGGCCGGCCTGCGCCAGGCGACCGCCAGCACCCAGGAACAGGCCCGTTCCGATCGCGCCGCCGATGGCGATCATCTGCACCTGACGCGACGTGAGTCGCTTGTGATAGCCGCTGTCCTCGAGCTGGACGGTCGAGGTGGTGCGGGGCGGCTCGGCGGCGTCGCTCGAGCGGGGGGAGGAGTCGGTCACCTACCCATCGTGCGAATTGCGCAGCGTCTGTCCAGCAAGCGCGCCGACATGTCGGCATCCCGGACGGGATGCCGCGACCCGGCGCGACGGGTCAGAGCCAGTGCTTGCGCTTGAACGCGAACCACAGACCGACCGAGGTGGCGGCCATGAGCGCGAGGGCCATCGGATAACCGAAGGTCCAGTCCAGCTCGGGCATGTTCTTGAAGTTCATGCCGTAGATGCCGCCCACGAGCGACGGGGCGAACAGGATCGCCGCCCAGCCCGAGATCTTCTTGACCTCTTCGTTCTGCTTAAGCGAGGTCTCGGTCTGGCGCTGCGTCACGAGCGTCGCGTTGACGGTGAGGGCGTTGTCGAGGATCGCCCGGAGGGCGGTCAGCTTCTCGCACTGCCGCAGCACGTGGTCGAGCACGTCGCGCAACGACCGCTGGAGCTCGAGGTCGACGCCGTACTTGTCGGCGCCGCGCAGCAGCGCCTCGAGCATGTCGCGCAGGGGCTCGGCCGCCCGCTGGAAGTGGATGACCTCACGCGCGAGTTCGTAGATGCGCTGCGTCAGATCGGCACCGCCCTCGCCGAACAGCTGGTCCTCGATCTCGTCGACGTCGTTCTGAAGGCCGCGGGCGACGGGGTCGTACTGGTCGACCACCTCGTCGAGGATCGCGTAGAGCACCGCCTCGGGCCCCCGCGCGAGCAGGTCGGGGTTCTTCTCGAGCCGCTTGCGCACGGCCGCGAGGTCGGGCACCTCTGCGTGCCGCACCGTCACCACGTAATCGGGGCCGATGAACACGTGCAGTTCGCCGAACTCGACGGTCTCGGTCTCGTCGATGTAGCGGGCGGGGCGCAGAACCGCGAAGAGGTTGCCCCCGTACCGCTCGAGCTTCGCGCGCTGGTGCCCGGCGAGGGCGTCCTCGACGGCGAGGGGATGCAGCGAGAACTCGGCGGCGACGCGCTCGAGCTCCTCGGGCGCGGGGCGGAGCAACCCGATCCACGCCATGCCTCCGTGAGCTTCCATGTACTCGAAGGTCTGGTCGAGGCTCGCGGGGTTCTCGATCCGGTGTCCGTCGACGTACACGGCGCTGTCGATGATGGGCATGGTTCCGTTGTACCCCGCCTGGCTATGACGCGGGGCCCGACGACGCGCGATCCTTACGCGATGTATACGGGCCGTTCCCCGGCGCCGCTCACTTCTTCGGGTCGTTGCCCCAGTTCATCAACGAGTACCGCCAGTCGGTGTCGGTGACATCGCCCTTCGGTTTCTGCGCGCTGTGCCGCTTGACGTACCCGACGACCTTCCGCATGTGGGCATAGTCGTCGTCGGTGAGGTCGGCCTTCTTCTTCTCGAGAATGCGCACGATGTGGCGCCCGCTCTCGTGGCCGGTCGACTCGCCGCCGTCCTTCTTCTGTCCGACGGATTTGGATTCGCCCGTGTCGAGCCACTTCTTCAGCTCGCTCGCGGTCATGTTGACCGCCTCGTCGAAGTCCTTCTTGGTCTGCTGCTGGTCGTCGCTCATGTCGTCATCCTCACTACCGAGGGGAGGCGGGACCGACCCCTTGCATCTGCCCGGGGGACGTGGCGGTCGCTCAGCGAACGGAATCGCTCACGGCTGGGCGCCCGAAGATGGCCCGCCAGACGCCCCACGCACTCTGCGAGAAGTCGCGTGATTCGCACCATTTCCTGTGGCGACCCCCACTTCGCTGTATCGAAACCGTCACTTCGTTCGCGTGCTGACCGGAGACGTCCACCCCAAATAGGAGTACTTGAGTGAATACGTCGTTCCCGAGGGAATAGTGCAGTACGAGCCCCTCCGGGAAGAGCCGCTCGGACAAACCAGGGTTGGATAGACCCATTCGGCGTACTGTTTCGTGGAGTTGCTCGGCGTGGGGTCCTGGCCTGTTCCGCGCTGGTAGTCATCGTCCAACCCCCAGGCCAGGACATTGCTCTTCGCGCTGTCTTGCTGGGTCGTGATGGCAAACACATTGTAGAAGCCGATTGTCACGCTCTGCACGGGGAGGTTCCCGGTCATTTGATTGCGAATGGGGTAGCGCTGGGTTTGTTGTGTGCCGTCTCCCAGCAGGGAGCTCGTGCCCTCATTACTACCCCAACACCACAGCTGTTGGTTGTTCAGAATCGCGCACGCGGTGTGCTGTCCGGCCGCGATCGCGACGGCTGGTGCCGGCAGAGAAAGTTGTTCGAAATATCCTCGACCAGGCGTGACGTCGTCGAACATGCTTCCGGTAATCCATACCCTGCCGGAATTGTCGAGGGCGAGTGAGAAGGCCAGGCCCGCTCGAATATCTGTGAACGGGGGGAGCCACGAGGCGTCCTTGTCCCTGCTCATCCGAGTGGGCCTGTCATAGCCGTTGGTCGCGCCGTCGCCGAGACGACCATCTTTACCGTAACCCCATACCCAGAGGTCACCGTAATTGTCAATCGCCAGCGTGTGGAGATCTCCCGCCGCGACCGACTTGTATGTCCCAGCGACCTTGACGGGGGTGTTTTGATTGGTTCCCGAACCGATTCCGAGCTGGCCATTGCCATTCCGGCCCCACGCGTAAACGTCTCCCGCGGTGGTTACGGCGAACGCGTCGAAGGAGCGCGGGGCAAGGTGACTGAGTGACGAAATCACCACATTTGAAGGCAGGTTGACCTTCGTGGGAGTTTTTTTCAGCGTCGACGTCCCGTCTCCGAGTTGGCCGTAGTCGTTCCGACCCCAGGCGTACACGGTGCCATCCTGAAGGAGCGCAAGCGAGAATTCGTAACCCGCTTCTACCTGGACAGCGGTACCGGGGAGTGTGACCTTCGTTGGGAAGCTGTACTTGAACGTATCTTCGTATGCGCGTTGGCCCGCATTGTTCGAACCCCATGAATAGACCCTCCCATCCTCGGTGAGCCCGAGTGTGTGGGTAAAGCCGGACGATACCTGCTTGTACTTGAGGACCGTTTGTTGAGCACCTGGGTCCGTATAGGACGTACCGCTGCCACTGTAGACCGTTTCGTAGCCCTGGTTCGGGTATGCGCGACTGAGGGTGTAAGTGATACCAGAGGACACGTTGTTGGACACCGCCCAGGACTGGTTGGTCGCCGACGACCAGGAGATGCTGTCCGAGTCGTTCCCCCCGACGACGCTCAGCCCTTCGGGGCTCGAGAGCGTTGCCGAAGACAGAGCGTTCCCTTTTATGGAAGTCGCTGCCGTAAAGTACGCGCCCGTCGAACCTCCCGCACCCACGCCGAGGCTGAGCAACGCGAGAACGGACAGCAGCACCTTCGCCCTACGAAAGGGACGACGTCCAGTGCTTCTCATTGATTCTCTCCGGGTGTGTGACATGTCTCCGCTGACTCCCGCCGCGAAAATGTGCGCTGGGGCTCGACGGAGCGGCGAGGCGGTAAGGTGCGACGCTCGATACCCCCACCGGCTCGCTGGGGAGTGCGTCCTCGGGTGAGGCCGTTTGCCCCGTTCAGGTTGCGAGACACTTCCGCACAGCCGGCCTCGGATCCCGCAGTCTCGGGGGTAAACATAACTCAGAAGGAACGGGACGGAGCGAAACGGTACGGATAGGACTGTTTCACCGTATCGCGCCGACCGCAGAGAAGCAAGTCACGCACGACACTGCCCGCGCCAGAGTCGCCCGGCGGCGTCGACAACGAGCCGCCGCCTCCGTCGCCCGGGCCGCGGCGAAGAGGAACGTGGTGGGTGCGGCTCAGCCGACGGGCTCGCTCAGGGGTTCGTCGGCGTCCGGTCCCGGATGCCGCGCCCCGGCGCTGCGACGCCGGGGTTCGTCGGCGTCCGGTCCCGGATGCCGCGCCCCGGCGCTGCGACGCGCGGCGGCGAGCACCGCCCCGATGCTGGCCGTGATGACGAGCGCGATCCCGGCGAGCTCGAGCCACGAGAGGTGTTGGCCGAGCAGGAGGAACCCGGCGAGAGAAGCGGTGGCGGGCCCGAGGCTCATGAGGATCGCGAACGCCGAGGCCGCCAGGCGCCGGAGCGCCACGAGTTCGAGAGCGTACGGGATGGTCGACGACAGCAGCGCGACCGCGGCCCCGATGGCCAGGATGTCGAGCCGCAGCAGGGCCGAGCTTGCCTGGGCGATCCCGAACGGCAGGGCGATCACGGCGCCCACGGTCATCGCGAGCGCGAGACCGTCGAGCCGCGGGAACTCCCGGCCGACCCGCGCCGACGCGAGGATGTACAGCGCCCAGCTCACCGCCGCGCCCAAGGCGAACAGCACGCCGAGCGCGTCGAGGCGATCCCAGCCTCCCGCGCCGAGCGCGGCCACACCGCCGAGCGCGAGTCCCGCCCATACCCACCGCGCGACCCCCGTCGCGGTGAGAATCGACAGGGTAAGGGGCCCGAGTACCTCGATCGTCACCGTCACGCCGAGGGGCAGACGCTGCAGCGCGAGATAGAAGAGACCGTTCATGGATGCCAGCACCACGCCGAATCCGATGACCGAGCGCCACGCGTAACCGGTGTGTCCGCGCAGGCGCGGGCGCGCGATGACCAGCAGCAGCACGGCCGAGAACAGCAGCCGCAGCATGACGATGCCGAGCGGCCCGGTGTGGGGGAAGAGCATCACGGCGAACGAGGCGCCGACCTCTTGACACGCCAGACCGACCAGCACGAGCGAGGCGGCCGACCCCTGCCCGCCGCGCGCGGTCATCGCCGGGTCATCCGGCGGGAGCGGCGCAGATGGCCTTGCTGTTGATGTTGTCGCGCATCTGCTCGGCGGTCCACGGCAACCCCGCCTGGGGTGCGGTCTGCCCCTGGGCGGCGGGAGCCTTCGAGGCGATCGCCGCGAGCTCCCACGCCAGCCAGGCGCCGGTGGTCTTGTCGCCGCCGGAATTGTTCAGAACGACCGCGACCGACATCCCGGTCGTCGGGTCGGCGAACGCCCCCACCAGATAGCCGGGCATCGAACCGTACTGCCCGATCAGCGAGCCGGCCTGGAAGGCGCCGCCGGCCGAGGTGAACCACGTCGGCTGGTCGCCGCCGACGGGCACGGGGGCGGCGAACCGGTCGTTTCCGGCGGGCAGGAGCGCTCCGGTGGCGAGCGCCTGCGCGTACCGACCGAGGTCGGTGATGTTCGTCACCGCGCCCGCGGCCGCACCGCCGTAGCTCGACGACATGTCCGTGTAGTCGCGCGGGTCGGTGCAGTTCCAGGCACCCTCGGCGTTCTGCTGCGACCAATATCCGCGCAGCGACGCGTCGGCGGGGTCGGCGGGAGCCGGGTTCGGCAGACCGGTCGCGTCGAGTCCGAGCGGCTCGGTGACGCGCTCGGCGATGAGCTGAGCGATCGGTTCGTTGGCGGCGCGCTCGGCCGCGAGACCGGCGAGGACGAAGTTGGTCGCCGAATCGGCGAAGGCTGCGCCCGGGGCGTTGGTGCGCGGGCTCGCGATGCCGTAGGTCATGAGCTCGCGCGGGTTCCACACGCGCTCGGGGTTGTTCGCCGTGACCCCGTCGAGCACCGAGGTGTACGACGCGAGGCCGGAGGTGCCGTCGCAGAGCTGACGCAGGGTGATGTCGTCGTAGCCGGGGAGGTTGCTGACCCAGGTCGTCACGGGGTCGCTCATCGACAGCGTGCCGTCGGCCGCGAGGCGGTACAGCACGTCGCACGTCATCGCGCCGGTCACATCGCCCGCGCGGAACCCGAGGTCTGCGGTGACCTCCGCACCGCCGGGCCCCTGCGTTCCCAGACCCGATACCCACGTACCGCTCCAGGGCGCCCACACGCCGACGATCGCACCGGTGGACCCCGTCGCGGTCATGGCCGAGGTGACGGCCGCTTGCAGTTCGGTCACCGTCGCCTCGGGCAGAGGGGCATCCACCTGGGTGGGGACGTTGATCGACACCGAACCCTGCGGCGAGCACCCGCTCAGCACGACGGCGAGAACGCTCGCTCCCGCGATCGCCACGGCCGCGGAACGACGCCATGCCCGCATGTGAAACCCCCAGCATTTCCGCGCGCGACGAAGCACCCGCTCCAAAGATTCAAACACATGGCACCTGAACGAAAGCGGCGCTTGCGCACCCGTTACCGTCACGTCTGCATCACGACGGGCCGGGTGAGAGGAGTTTCTGGGCGAAATGGGGGTTAGGTAAACCTAACTCTGTGCGTAAGATGGCCGCATGAACGCCGTCGTCCCGTTCTCGACAGCTCTGCGCGAGCGTTCCAGCGACGCGCACTCGCCCCACGAGTGCGACGGGTTCATGACCGACCTCCTCACCGGTGCCGGCACGCGCGACGACTACATCGCCCTCATCGCCCAGCACTGGTTCATCTACGCCGCTCTCGAAGAGGCCGCCGGTCGCATGCGCAGCGACCCCGTGGCATCCGTGTTCCTCCAGGGGCGCCACTCCCGCCTCCCCGCCCTCGAGGCCGACCTCGGCTTCCTCATCGGCGACGACTGGCGCGAGCGGATCACCCCACTGCCGACCACGCAGGCCTACGTCTCGCGCATCCGCCGCGTGGCCGCCACGTGGCCCGGCGGCTTCGTCGCCCACCACTACACGCGCCTGCTCGGCGACCTGTCGGGCGGGCCCTCGATCGGCCGGCTCATGCGACGCCGCTTCGGCTTCGAGACCAACGGCATCGGCTTCCTGCTGTTCGGCGACATCGCCGACCCCAAGGCGTTCAAGACCGTCTACCGCGAGCAGCTCGACGCCGCCCCCTGGGACGATCGCGAGAAAGAGCGCGTCATCGCCGAGGTGCTCGTGGCCTACCGCTTCACCACCGAACTGTTCGCCGACCTCACGCGCGCCAAGGCCGGCCAGGTCGCGTGACCCGGGTCGGCGGGTGACCGCTCAGGCCTGCGCGGCCGCCTGCCTGCTCAACCACGCCTGCTTCATGAAGCGGCGCACGTCCTCGTCGACACGGATGTCGCCGGGCTTGAGCGGACGCGTCAGGTACAGGCCGTCGAGCGAGGTCAAGCGGCTGAGCGCGACGTAGGTCTGCCCGGGGGCGAAGGCACCCGCACCGAGGTCGACGACCGCGCGATCGTAGGTCTTGCCCTGCGACTTGTGAATGGTCACGGCCCACGCCAGCCTCAACGGGAACTGGGTGAACTCGGCGACGATCTCGCGCGAGAGGTTCTTCGTCCCCGGGTCGTACGCGTAGCGGTATCTCTCCCACACGGCCGGTTCGACGTCGTGCGCGGTACCGTCGACCTCGACGCGCACGCTGTCTCCGGCGATGCGGGTCACGGTGCCGATCGTGCCGTTGACCCAGCGCGGAGCCTCGCCGAACTGCGCCGCGTCGTTTCGGAGGAACATCACCTGTGCGCCGACCTTGAGCGTGAGCTCCATCTCGGCGGGATAGTTCGCCTCGCCCCGACCGAAATCGCCCGAGATCTCGGCGTTGGCCGTCTGCGTGCGACCGATCAACTCGTCGAGGTGCCGGCGGTTGATGGTGTTGACGCGGTCGTTGCGGGTCGCGAGCGTGATGATCGGGTGCTCGCCGTCGGCCGGGTGCGGCGGCGTGCGGGCACCGGCGGCGTTCAGGATGCCGGCCATCTCGGCCGTCACGCGCCCGTACCGCACGGCGTTGAGCAGCTGCTTGAACCCCGGGTCGGACTGCCGGTGGATCTCGACGAGTTCGTTGACGTGCAGGTCGGCGCCGTGGCGCCCGATGTCGATGAGACCGTCGCTGGCAGCCTCGCCCGACCACACCTTGGCGTCGAAGAACCAGAACGAGCGGTAGTGGTCGCGGATGTACCGCATCTCATCGCCGCGCGGCGGCACGGGAGCGAGTTGGTACGGGTCGCCGAACATCACGATCTGCGTGCCGCCGAACGGCTCCGACCGCCGACCGCGGGCCTGGCGGAGCGAGCGGTCGATGGCATCCATGAGATCCGCGTTCACCATCGAGATCTCGTCGATGACGAGGGTGTCGATGGCGTTGAGGAGCTTTCGAGTGGCGTCGTTCTGATCGATGTCGCCGTTCGCGATGAGCCCGATCGGCAGACGGAAGAGCGAGTGGATCGTCTGACCCTCGACGTTGAGGGCTGCCACCCCGGTGGGAGCGCACACGGCGATCTGCTTCTTCGTGTTCCACGCCAGATGCTGCAGCAGGGTCGACTTGCCCGTGCCGGCGCGGCCGGTGACGAAGACGTGCTCCCGGGTGTCCTCGATCAGCCGGAACAGCGCCTGCTGCTCGGCGGAAAGGGGCGGCGTGGTCACCGGCCCATGCTAGTTCGCACGGGTCGACTCGGGCGGCGGGCTGGGGATGGGCCCGCCCGTCGGCTCGGTGTGGACGAGCAGCCAGCGCGCCTCTCCCGAGAGCACGTCGGCGACGTGGCTGCGAAACCGCGGGCACTGGGTGATGTCGTGCGAGCGACAGCGCAGGGCATGCTCGGTCATGGCGCGAGCCTGGGCGATGTCGGCAGCGCGGCGGTCGAGCTCGGCGACGTGCTCTTCGAGCACCCGGTGGCGGTCGGGGGCTCCGTCGTCGAGCAGCACGCGGATCTGCTCGAGCGAGAGCCCCGCCGCCTTGTTGCGCAGGATCACCGCGATCCGCACGCTGTCGGCCTCGTCGTAGCGGCGTCGGCCCGCGGCATCCCGGGTCGGACGCAGGAGCCCCTCGTCTTCCCAGTGCCGCAGCACGTGCGTCTCGAGACCGAACCGCGCTGCCGCCTCACCGATCGACTCGCCCGCGCGCACGCCACTTGACTTCATGTCGACATGAAGTCACAGGATGGTCCGGAAAGCAAGCGGAAAGGAGCACGTCGTGTACGACGCGATCATCATCGGAGGCGGCCCCGCCGGCCTGCAGGCGGCCCTCACCCTCGGGCGCATGCACCGGTGCACGCTGCTGCTGGACTCGGGCGACTACCGCAATGGCAGCGTCCGTCACGCGCACAACCTGCTCACGAACGACGGGCGCGACCCCGCCGAGCTCCGCCGCCTCGGCCGCGACGAGATCGCCGCCTACCCCGACGTCGAGATCCGGGATGCCGCCGTCTCGGCCGTCGTGAGAGAAGACGACGCCCTGACGGTCAGCGTCGGCGCCGAGCGTCTCCGCGCCCACGCCGTGATCCTCGCCACGGGGGTCGCCGACCGGCTCCCCGCCATCCCCGGGCTCGACGAGCAGTGGGGCGACCGCGTCGCGAACTGCCCGTTCTGCCACGGCCACGAGTTCGCGGGCCGTCCGGTCGCGATCGTCAACGGCAGCGACCACGCCGCCGTGCTCGGGCGGATGCTGGAGCCGGTGGCATCCGAGGTCCATCTCGTCGACCCCGCCACCGTCGTCCGCGTCGACGGGACCGCCGACGGACTCGCCCTCGCACGCACCGACGGTTCGGTGCTCGAAGTCGCCGGGGCCTTCGTCGCGCCCACCTGGAGCTCGCGCGCGGACTTCCTCGACGCACTCGGCGTCGAGCTGCAGGAGTCGGGGGCCGTGCGCACCGATCCGTTCGGCCGGACGAGCGTCGAGAACGTCTACGCCGTGGGTGATCTGGCGCACCCCGACCATCTGCCGGGGCCGATGTTCTCGCTCGCCGCGGCCCTCTCGAGCGGTCAGCTCGCCGCGGTGGCCGTGGTGCAGTCGCTCGTCATGGACTGACGTGCGGGGCGCCTCCACAGGAGCCTTTCCTACACTGGAGGCGTGGACACCGCAGGCGGGGGCCCCGCGACGCCCGAAGGCGTTCGCGGCGTGCGCGCGCGCCCAGGACGCACCATCGCCGGAATCACCCTGGTGGGCGTCCTGCTGATCGCCGCCCTCGGCGCGGGCGGGGCCTCGCTCTATCGCGAGTTCTACAGCCCCCGCGCGTTCGTCCAGCATTACCTCGAGCTGCTTCAGGACCACCGGACGGCGGAGGCCCTCGCGCTCCCCGGTGTGGCCGTCGATTCCGCCGAGCTGCAGTCCGCGGGTCTCCCGGCCACCGCTTCCGAGGCACTGCTGCGCCCCGATGCGCTCACCGCGTTGACGGATGCCGAGATCACCGGCGAGAGCACGAACGGCGAGCAGACGCAGATCACCGTGAGCTACACGGCCGGCGGCTACGGCGGACAGACCACCTTCGCGATCCAGCACGACACGAACGAGGGCCTCCTCCCCCGCTGGCGGTTCGCCCGGAGCCCGCTGTCGGTCATGAAACTCACGGTCGACGGGTCGATGCGTTTCGCCGTCAACGGCTTCGAGGTCGACAAACGTCAGGTCTCGGTCGACGGCGCCGACGTGGACCCCACGGCCGCGGTCCCCCTGTTGGTGTTCTCACCCGGGCTCTACTCGGTGAACGTCGACACCGCCATCTCGGCGACTCCCGGTGTCGCCGTGCTCGCCGACGCGCCGCTGGCCGGCATCCCGGTCGATGTCCAGGCCCAGCCGACCGACGAGTTCATCTCGGTCGTTCAGTCGCGTGTCGAGGATTTTCTCACCACGTGCGCCCAGCAGAAAGTGCTGCAGCCGACCGGGTGCCCCTTCGGCTTCACCGTGCGCAACCGCATCGATGACGCCCCCACCTGGTCGATCGTCGAGCAGCCGGTAGTGACCGTCGTGCCCGACGGGGCGGGGTGGCGCATCCCCTCAGCGAAGGCCGTGGCGCACATCGTGGTCGACATCCGCTCGATCTTCGACGGCAGCGTGCGCACCGTCGAAGAAGACGTTGCCTTCCGCGTCGACGGCGAGATCACGGTGCTGCCCGACGGCACCGCTTCGATCCTCGTCGGCGGCTCGTCCGACTGAGCCCGGCGAACGGGTCAGTTGCCCCGCGACGCCACCCGCGCGTCACGCTCGGCCAGTCGCTGCAGCTCTTCGTTATAGGCGTCGAGCTCGACGTCGCCGACGCGGTCGACGTGGCGGTCGCGTCGGCGCTGCTGGCGCTCGTCGCTACGGCTCCACTGGATGGCGACCGCGATGGCGAGCACGAGCGTGGGGATCTCGCCCACCGACCACGCGACACCACCGCCGACGTACTGGTCTTGCAACGGGGTCGCCCCCCAGGTGCGCCCCATCGCCCCGAACCATTCGGCCACCATCAGACCCGAGTTCATCATGATCGCGATGCCGAAGAAGGCGTGCATCGCCATGATCGCGATGAGCATCAGCAGGCGCATCGGGTACGGCAGACGGTACGGAACGGGATCGATGCCGATGAGGCTCAGCACGAAGAGGTAACCGGTCACCAGGAAGTGAGCGACCATCCAGATGTGCCCGACGTGGTCGTACAGCGACCAGCGGAAGAGGTCGGTGTAGTAGAACGCCCAGAGCGATCCGATGAACAGGCCCGCCGCCACGTAGGGGTTGGTCAGCACCTTCGCGACCGGATTGTGCACCGCCCAGAGGATCCACTCGCGACCGCCGCGCGTCCCGTCCGTGCGCTTGCGGATCGCGCGGGCAGCGAGCGACACCGGTGCCCCCGCCACGAGCAGGAGCGGGATCGCCATCGACAGCAGCATGTGCCCGATCATGTGCATGCTGAACAGGTAGTCCTGGTACACGTTGATGGGGCCCGAGGTGACCCAGAAGACGCTCAGCATGCCGAGGCACCAGAGCACGGTGCGGTAGATCGGCCACGAGTCGCCGCGGCGCAGCAGCCGGTAGACGCCCGCCAGGTAGAAGAACACACCGAAAGCCACCACGAGCGTCCACAGCAGGTCGATGTCCCACGCGGTGAACCAGCGCTCGATCGTCAGGTCGGGGGGCAGCGGCGCACCGGTCAGCACCTCGGCCGGGGTCTGCCCCACGAGCGGGGGCTGCACGGGCGGGGGCGTGCGCGCGAGAGCGGCGGCGACACCGCTGGCGATGCCCATGAAGGCGAGCTCGAGCGTGATGACGCCCCAGAAGCGGCGGGAACCGGGCTCTTCGGCCATGCGCGAGATGAGACGACGGCGGTACCACGCGCCCAGCACGCCCATCGCGATCAGGGCGCCCACCTTGATCAGTACGAGCACGCCGTACGCCGACCAGAGGTTCTGCAGTCCCAAGAGACCGATCGAGGCACGCACCGTCCCCGAGATAGCGACGACGATGAAGGCGACGAGGGCGATCGAGGAGTAGCGCAGCAGCGTGGTCTGCAACTGGCCTCGCGACATCGCGGGGCGGACCACGACGAGCAGGATCAGACCACCGAGCCATACGGCGGCGGCCATGATGTGCAGCACGAGCGAGGTGACGGCCGCGTTGTGGCTGGCCTCCTCGCCGGCGTGTCCCTGTGTTCCCATCGGGATCAGCGAGGCGAGGGCGAGGATCGCGACCACGAGCGTGGGGATCCACGAGCGCACGGCGAAGGTGAGCACGGTCAGCACGGCGCCCGCGATCGTGGTGATCAGCCACGCCTGCCCGATCGAGCTCTCGACGAGGAAGCGCCCGAGCTGCTGGCCGAAGACCGCGTCGAGCGTCGGCTTCGCGTTGAGGACGTTGAGGAAGGTCAGATACCCCGTGGTCGCCGCCGAGACGGTGAAGACGGCAGCGCCGATGGATGCCGTGTCGAGGGCGATCTCGAACGGTCGCTCCCCCGCAGGAAGGGCGAAGAGCGCCAGGACCAGCGAGCCGACCATCGTGGCGGCGGCGAGGTTGACGACGACCGTGGCGATCGGCAGACCCCACCGCACGACCGGACCCGGGTCGGCGAGCTGCGTGGGCGCGGCTCCGCCGCCGTAGGCGAGCCCCACCGCGACGGCGATGAGCGAGACCACGACCAGGATGACGGGTCCCGCGACGCGGAGCAGGCGGGGATTCACCCCCTCAGCCTACGTCGCGCGGGGACGACAGAGGGGGGATGCCGCGTGGCAACCCCCCTCTGTGATTCGACGTCGTCTTACTTGACGGCGGCCTTCAGCTTGGAGCCCGCGGTCACCTTGACGCGCTTGCCGGCGGGGATCGAGATCTCCTCGCCCGTCTGGGGGTTGCGGCCCGTGCGAGCCGACGTCGCGACCTGCTCGAAGGCGATCCAGCCGGGGATCGAAACCTTGCTGCCCTTGGCGACCGCCTCGGAGACGGTGGAGAAGAGGGAGTCGAGCACGCCCGACACGGCGGACTGGCTCTGCCCGGTCGCGCTGGCGATGCTCGCGACGAGCTCGGTCTTGGTGATGGACTTGTCAGCCATGTGGTTGTCCTCCAGGCGACGTCTCAGTCGCCTCTCGTTACGCGGACGAGGGGAAAATCCTCCTCGGTGGTCGGGAGACCGCCTCGACAGTATCAACCGAACCGCGGAATTACGCGGATTCTGACGGATTTTCCCCCTTTCGCGCCGGCGTGTCGCGGCGTCGACGGGGCGGAGGGGGCGACCGGGGCAGCTGCGCGGCGCCCTCGTACGTCGGCGGCCCTGCACCTCGCCCGGAAACGGGGAGCGCGCGATCGAGGCCCGCTCCCCGCGCGGGAACCGCGGTACCCCGGGAGTCGACCGGCGCTCGAGGGTACCTGATCAGGCAATTCACGAAACGGTATGAAATACCATAGAAAGGACCAAAACTGCCATGAGGCGCTCGCGAAGCGGAGGTGCGATGTCGGGAACCCCATCCTCCATCGACGTGCGCGCGACCCTCCACGCCGCGGTCGTCACGACGGCGATCCGGCTGGCACCGGGCCACGGCATCCCGATCACCCGTCATCTCGCATTGCTGGCCGAGGCCGAGACCCCGGCCCCACCCGCGATGTGGACCGACGCCTCCGCACAGACGGTGGGGGCGCTGCTGGCGGCGCGAGCGCGGCGCGACGCTCTCGTCGACGGCGTAGGCGTGGTGCGTCTGTACTTCGACGAAGTGCGCCTCAAACGCCCCGCCGCCCTCTCTTCCCGCGGCCGGGCTCTGCTGCTGGCCAGCGCGGGCGAGTACTGCGCGGCGATCGGCTCGGCGCAGCACGCCGCCCGGTTCGGCGCCGAGGCGCTCCTCTTCGCCGACACACCCGCTCTGCGGTATCGGGCACTGACGGTCATCGCGCTGGGGCACGCGATCAACGGCGAGTACACCGCGGCCGAAGAAGCCTCGTCCGGCGCGCAGGAGATCTTCGCGGCCGAAGGATGGCCCGTGGAAGAGGCCGCCTACCTGCTCTTCCTCGCCGACATCCTGACCTCGTCGGCACGCTGCGACGTCGAACGCCTCGCCGCCGTCCCCTCGGCGATGGCACTCACCCAACGCGACGACCCGTATTGGACGTACACGGCGCGAGCCGCCGGAGTGATGGTCAAGCTCCTCCGGCACAAGTTCGCCGACGGGCGGGCCGAGGCCCGCGAACTGCTCCACGGGGGTCTGCGAAGCGCGAGCCACCGTATGGTGCGCCACTTCCTGCTGTGCATCCTGTCCGACCTCTACGTCGCGCAGGGCGATGACGCACAGGCTCTCGCGGTCCTCGCGCCCTACGACAACCCCGAGGGTCACGGTATCTGCTTCTCGATGCAGCGAGCCACGGCCCTGCTGCGTCTCGGACGGGAGCGCGAGCTGCTGCTCGAGACCGACGCCTGCGTGGCATCCGAGACCGAACACTGCCTGCGCACCTTCACACCGGTTTTGCTGCGCCGCGCCCTCGCCCAGCAGCGGCTCGGCAACTCCCGCCGCGCTCACCAGAGCATGGAGGCGGCCCTGCTGATCATGCAGCGCACGGGGACCTGGGCGACACCGTTCCTCATGCTCCCGCACGACGAGACACGGCAACTGATGGAGGGCGTCGTCGCTCACAACCCGGAGTTGCGGCACCTGATGGCCTCTCTCGAGGGGATCCTCGCCCGCGTGGCGGCGCCCGACAACGAGAGCGCCCCGGCGTACGCCACCCCGTGCCTCACACCGACGGAGCGCGCCCTGGCATTCCTGCTCGAAAGCCCCCTCAGCCTGGCCGAGATCGCGCGAGAGCGCGGCGTCTCGCTCAACACGGTGAAGAGCCAGGTGCGGTCGATCTACCTCAAGCTCGGCGTCAGCGGTCGCACCGAGGCCATCGAGCAGCTGAACTCCGTCGACGCCTGAAGGGCGCGCGGCGCTCACCGGAAACGCCGAAGGGCGAGGGCTCCTCTCGGAACCCCCGCCCTTCGAACGGGTGTCTGGTGCTTACCAGGACGACTTGGTCACACCGGGCAGCTCGCCACGGTGGGCCATGTCACGGAAGCGGACGCGCGAGACGCCGAACTTCGTGAGGACACCACGGGGGCGGCCGTCGATGACGTCGCGGCTGCGCACGCGCGCGGGCGACGCGTTGCGGGGCAGCTTCTGCAGGCCCACGCGGGCGGCCTCGCGGGCCTCGTCGGTCGCGTTGGGGTCGACCAGGGTCTTCTTCAGCTCGGCGCGCTTCGCGGCGTAGCGCTCGACGACGACCTTGCGCTGCTCGTTGCGCGCGATCTTGCTCTTCTTAGCCATGTGCTTAGCGCTCCTCTCGGAAGTCGACGTGCTTGCGGACCACGGGGTCGTACTTCTTCAGCACGATGCGGTCGGGGTTGTTGCGGCGATTCTTGCGCGTCACGTAGGTGTACCCCGTGCCGGCGGTCGAACGCAGCTTGATGATCGGACGAACGTCCTGAGCCTTCTTCGCCATTACAGCTTCACGCCCTTCGCCTGCAGGTCACGGACGACGGACTCGATGCCGCGAGCGTCGATGACCTTGATGCCCTTCGCCGAAACGTTGAGCTTGATGTTGCGACCCAGCGACGGAACGAAGTAGGTCTTCTTCTGCACGTTCGGGTCGAAGCGGCGCTTCGTCCGGCGGTGCGAGTGCGAGATGTTGTGACCGAAGCCGGGAACCGCTCCAGTCACCTGGCACACTGCTGCCATGGTGATGTCTCCTTCTGTACCGTGACACCGGACGGTGCCACCCAAGATCCCTTGTCTGCACCCCGTCCGAGCGCGGCCGAAGCCCACGTTCGAGAGTGAGGGATGCGAACTGCGTGCTGGAGTGCGCGCAGACAAGGGGTCAGTCTAGCACGGACGGCGTGTCGCCTTGACGGGCAGCCGCCTCGGCCGCGCCCCGCCCCCATCGGAACGCCGAGACCGTGGCATCCCCCTCGATCCAGAAGCGCCAGGGGAAGGCGTCGGTGCCCGCGATGCCCGCGACACCCACGCGCGGTCCGATCGCCACGCCCGGCGGCGGCGCGTCGGGCAGGAGCAACCGCGCTCGCGCGCCCGCGCGCACCTCGCCGGTGACCGCGTCGATGCCGTCGTGGATCGGATGCCGAAGACCCACCGCGTCTGCGAATCGCCCGGGGCCGCGGGCGAGATCGCGCGACGAGCGCACGGCCCCGCGGCGTTCGAGGCGTCGGCGTTCGGCGATGTCCGCACCCTCGACGATCTCTCCGGCGCGCAGCAGCACTCCACCCGCGACGCCCTCGGGGCCGCAGACGACATTGACGCACGAGTGGATGCCGTGGCTCAGGTACACGTACAGGTGACCGGGCTCGCCCCACATGGTGGCGTTGCGCGCGGTCGGTCCCATGCGCGCGTGCGAGCCCGGATCGGGCTGGTCGCCCGTGCCGCGGCCGTGGTACGCCTCGACCTCGGTCACGCGCGCGCGGACCCGCTCGCCGGCGACCTCGGTTTCGAGCACGGCGCCGAGCAGCCGCGGCGCGGCCTCGACCGGCAGGTCGACGAGGTCGGCGCGGGTCGCGGGTCGCATCACTGCGGGGGAACCTGGCACCACGAGAGGTCGAAGCCCTGCAGCGCCACGACCTCTTGGCCGCTGTCGACTTCGACGAGATGCGTGAGCAGACGCTGCGGAAGCGGCAGCTGATACCGGTCGAAGGGGTTGTCGACGGCTCGGGGAGCCACGAGCACGGCGGCGTAGCGGCCGCTCGGAGACACGCAGGTCTGCAGAACGGTGTCCGAGCCCGGCACGCTCAGCAGCTGACGGACGGTTCCGTCGGTGTCGACGTGCGAGACGATCGTGGAACGGGAGACCCCGTCGGAGCTGATGTCGGCGAACGAGCGGATCGTGCCCGTGCCCGCCCCGGGCAGGGGCGTCGCGCGCCCCGCCATGCCGGGGGGATCGACGGGGTCGACCAGCGCTTGCTCGGAGCCGTCGGTGAGGTTGATCTCGCGGATCCCCTCGAGGCGCTCCACGATCGCGACCGACGATCCGCGCGCGATGCCGTCGATCGAGACGGCGCTGCCGAGAGGCGCGGCGTTACCGCCCTGCGCGTCGGTCAGCAGCAGTCGCGAGTCGAAGGTCAGCACCAGCATGCTGTCGGTGTCGGGCACGAAACGGTAGTCGGCGATGCGCACGTCGCCGCCGTTCAGCCCCACCTCGACGGGCGGGGCGTCGTCGGCCGCCGACGCCGTGAACAGACGGCTCTCGCGTCCCCCGGCAGCGCCCAGGTCGGCATCCGAGAAGGTGAATCCGATGCGCTCGCCCCGGTCGGCCGACTGCAGGTTGGTGACGTAGCCGGGGCCCGGGAGGGCGATGTCGCGCTGGTTCTTGCCGTCGGGGTCGGTCACGATGACCCGCGGGGTGTCGCCGTCGCGCACCGAGATCACGAGGTGGTTGGCGGTGGCGCGGAAGTCCTCGATGTGCGGGTGCACGAACACGGGCAGACCCGCCTGCCCCTGCAGGTCGGTGCGGAAGATGGTGTCGCCCTCGGGCGTGCCGCGCTGCATCAGGTAGGCCTGCAGGGCGGGGGTGCGGAACGACTCGGTCAGGGTCGAGGCGGGGCCGGCGCCGAGGCCGCTCACGCCGTTGACGGTGATCGTGTAGTCGGTGTCGTCGCGCAGCGGCAGCGTGAAACGCACGCCGACGCTGCGACCCGAGGTGTCGACGGTGAACGGGGTCGCCGGGTCCACCTGGACCTGCGAGGCGTCCACCTTCTCGAGGGACTGGGTCGTGGTGAGGATCACGCGGGAGCCGGATGCCGCGACGGCGGCCGCCGGATCGACTTGCACGTCCGTGACGCGCGGCCCCTGGGCCACGGCCACCACTGCGCCGAGGCCGCCGACGACGACGAGAGCGACGAGGATCGCGGCGAAGGCGATCGCGAAGCCGCGTCCGCGCCGCCGACGCGCGCGCGAACGCCGGGAGTCGCCGCCGCGACGGGAATCAGTACTCATATGGGTCCGAGGGCTCAGCGATGGCAGCGACCTGGTCGGCGTGCACCGCGAGCTTGCCGTCGCCGCTCGAACGCACCGTGCCCGTGACGGTCACCCACTGCCCGGTCGAGGGGGCGTCGGTGGTGGCCGCGATAGGCAGGCGGGCGGTCTGCGCGTCGATCACGCAGTGCGTGATGACGAGTCGGGTGAGGTCGAAGCTCGATCCGTCGTTGGCCGGGGTGATGAAGCCCGTGAGGGTCACGGGCTTTCCGTCGAACGTCTCGGGGTTGGTGGCGTGGGCGAAGACCGCCGACCAGTCGCCGATGCCGAACTTCGAGGTGTCGCCCGAGGCGGCGAGGGTCACCACGTCGGAGCCGGCGAACAGCGGCGGGGCTCCCACGTCGCGCGACACCGCGAGCTCGGTCGACAGCGACGCCGCGGGAGTCAGCAGCACCGCGATCACCGCACCCGAGGCGAGCACGCCGCCGGTGAACGCCGCGATCCCGCCGGGGGTCAGGCGCGGACGGGCCGCGAGATGATCGTGGGCTGCGTGATCGTGCGCGTCGAGCGGATCGGTGTGCTCGTGATCGGCGTGCGCGAACGCCTCGCGCCGGGCGGAGGCCGCGGCGGGGGCGTGGCCGTGCTCGTGATCGTGTCCGTGGTCGGCCTCGGCGCCGAGCGGCAGGGCGAACGAGGCGATCGAGCCGACCAGCGCCAGGAAGGCCATGCCGACGGCGAACCACGCCGAATCGGGGTTGATGTACAGCGCCATACGGCCGGTGGCCCACAGCGTGATGGTCGTGATCGACAGGCACGCGGTCAGGCCCACCCCGAGCCAGCGCGTGGCGAGAGCACCCGTTCTAGACAAGGAGGTTCACCACCGTTCCGAGTGTGAAGGCGAAGAGCACCACGACGACCGTCATGCCCACGAGCACGCGCGTCGAGAAGGTCGTGCGCAGCAGAGCCATCATCTTCAGGTCGATGATCGGCCCCACCACGAGGAAAGCCACGATCGATCCGGGCGTGAAGGTCGAGGCGAACGACAGCGCGAAGAACGCGTCGACGTTCGAGCACAGCGACACCACGATCGCCAGCGCCATCATCGCGGCGATCGACAGCGCCGGGTCGGACCCGATGGCCAGCAGGGCGCTCCGCGGGATGAGCACCTGGACTGCTCCGGCCAGCAGCGAGCCGATGATGAGGGCCGGCATGACCGAGCGCAGCTCGACGACGAACTGGGCGAGGGTGCGCCGACCACGGTCGCCGCGCTCCTGCACGACGATCTCGCACGTCTCGAGGAAGCGTTCGGTGAGCAGCTTGTCGGGATCGGGATGCCGGCTGTACAGCCAGCCGATCAGGTTGGCGACCAGGTACCCGCCGATCAGGCGCGCCACCAGGATGCCGTCGCTGAATCCGAAGGCCGCGTGGGTGCTGATGATGACGATCGGGTTCACGATCGGGGCCGCAACCAGGAAGGTCAGCGTGTCGCTCACTCCGAAGCCGCGCATGAGAAGACCGCGGGCGAAGGGCACGTTGCCGCACTCGCAGACGGGGATGAACATCCCCAGCAGCGACAGCACCGCCCGGCGCGCCCAGGGCGCGCGCGGCATCCATCTCTCGATCGCTCCCGGGGGCACCCACACCTGCACGATGATCGACAGCACCACGCCGAGGACCACGAAGGGCAGCGACTCGATGAGCACGCTGAGAGCGAGGGTGAGACCGTCCTGCGCGCGGGTCGGCAACGGCTGTGCGAAGAACGTGGGGGCGAAGGCGTCGACCAGGAACAGCGCCGTGACCACGACGACACCCAGGCCGAGCGCGACGAGGGTGCGGGAGGCGCCCGAGCGTTGCGGCGTGGGAGCCGTGGTGCGACTATTCGTCGCCACGCTCACGAGCCCGGGCGCGGGCGCAATCGGTGCAGATGCCGAAGATGTCGACGACGTGCTCGGCCTCGCTGAACCCGTGTTGGGCGGCGGTGCGCTGTGCCCACTCCTCGACGTCGGTCGCGGCGATCTCGACGGCCTTGCCGCACGAGCGGCAGATCAGGTGGTGATGATGGCCGCGCGTCTCGCAGGCACGGAAGAGGTTCTCGCCGTCGGGGCTCTGCAGCGAGTCGGCGTCACCGCGGGCCGCGAGACCCGCGAGCGTGCGGTAGACGGTCGCCAGGCCGATGCCGGTGTTCTCGTCGCGCAGGGTCGCGTGCAGCGACTGGGCGCTGACGAAGCCGGGGGCTCCGGAGAGAGCCTCCCGCACGCGTTCGCGCTGCCACGTGTTGCGCTGGACCATGGCCGCGAGTCTAGCGAGGGGATCGGTGAATCGGCTGGGCGTGCTCGAAGTCGGCGGGGGGAGCCCTTCCCGCCCCGGCCGGACGGCTCAGAGGGCGCGGGTCGTCCGGTCGCGTCGCGCACCCACCAGACGACACGCGAGGTAGATCGCGAACGAGATGGTCGTGATGTACGGACTCACCGGCAGCGTCCCGGCTACGGCCAGGAGCACCCCGCCCACGGCCGAGACGAAACCGAACAGCGCCGCGAGCAGCGGCACCGACAGCGGACCGGATGCCACCCGCATCGCCGCCGCGGCCGGAGTCACCAGCAGCGCCATGACGAGCAGGGCACCGATGATGTGCACGGCGACCGCCACGATGAGTCCCAGCAGCAGCATGAACGCGAGCGACACCGCCGTGGTCGGCACGCCGCGGGCCGCGGCCGACTGCGGGTCGAGCGAGTCGAAGCGCAACGGGCGCCAGATGAGCAGCAGGGCGACCAACACCGCGACGCCGATCACGACGAGCCACCCCAGCTGCTCGCTCTGCACCGACACGATCTGGCCGGTGAGCAGGCTGAAGCGGGTGGCACTGCGTCCGTTGTAGAGCGACAGGCACAGGATGCCGACCCCGAGACCGAACGGCATGAGCACGCCGATGATCGAGTTGCGATCGCGCGCGCGGGCGCCCAGCACTCCGATGAGAGCCGCCGCGATGAGCGAGCCCACGATCGATCCCGAGACCACATCGACACCGACGAGCAGGGCGACGGCGGCGCCGGCGAACGACAGCTCGCTGATGCCGTGCACGGCGAAGGCCATGTCGCGTTGCATGACGAAGACGCCGATGAGTCCGCCGACGAGGCCGAGCACGGCTCCCGCGTACACGGAGTTCTGCACGAGCTCGAGGATCGCGCCGTACTGGCTCACCCCGCCGAACAGGGCGTTGCCGACGTCGGACCAGTTCATGCGTCGTCCTCGTCGTGGTGATGGTGGTGGGCTTCGTCGGCATCCGGCGCTCCGACGACGATCAGTTGACCGCCCGCGCGCACGACGTAGACGGGGGCGCCGTAGAGGGCCGAGAGCGTCTCGGTCGTGAGCACCTCGTCGGGTGTGCCGAGGGTGAAGCGGCCGTTGGCGATGTAGAGGATGCGGTCCACGCGCGAGAGCACCGGGTTGATGTCATGCGTGACCAGCAGGACGGCCGCGTCCCGCTCGCGGCGGTGACGGTCGATGAGCCGGACGACGGCCTGCTGGTTGGCCAGGTCGAGACTCGTGAGCGGCTCGTCGCAGAGCAGCAGGGCGGGGTCGTCCGCGAGAGCCTGGCCCACGCGCAGGCGCTGCTGCTCTCCGCCCGAGAGCAGACCCACCGGCCGGTCACCGAAGGCGGTGGCCCCCACCGCCTCGAGCAACTCGTCGATGCGCGCGCGGTCCTTCTTTCGCGACAGCGGCAGGCCGAGCCGGTGCCCGTCCACCCCGAGACCGATGATGTCGCGGCCGCGCAGGGGCGTCTCGCGCGGGAGCGGACGCTGCTGCGGGATGTAGCCGATGCGGCGGTTACCGGCGCGGCGCACGGGGGCTCCGAGCGCCTCGATCGAGCCGGAGCTCAACCGCTCGAGCCCCAGAATCGCGCGCAGCAGCGTCGTCTTGCCCGAGCCGCTCGGGCCGAGCACGGCGACGAGCTCGCCGGGCTCGACCTCGAGGTCGAGCCCGGCCCACAGCTCACGGCCACCCCTCTCGAGGGCGGCGCCGCGAACGCGCAGCGGTGCGGCCGCGCTCACGCCGCCAGCGCGTCGGACAGCGCCGTGATGTTGCTCTGCATCCACGAGATGTAAGTCTGACCCTCGGGGAGCGTTTCCGTGAACTCGATCACGGGGATGTTCTTGGCCTTCGCCTCGTTCTGCACCTGCGTCACCTCGGCGCCGCCGGTCTGCGGGTTGACGATCATGACGCCGATCTGGCCCGAGTCCAGCAGCTGCAGCGACTCGAGCAGGGTCGCGGGCGGGACGTCCTGGCCCTCTTCGACCGATTCGCTGAACTCGTTGGGCGTCGCGTTGTCGAGGCCCGCCGCCGTGGTCAAATACACGGGCACCGGCTCGGTCACGAAGATCTTCTTGCCGGCATCCTTCGCCTTGATCGCGTCGAGGGAGTCCTCGAGGCCGGCGATCTGCTGGGTGAAGGCCTCGGCGTTCGCGTTGAAGTCGGCCACGTGCTCGGGGGCGAGCGTTCCGAGCTGCTCGGCGATGGCCTCGGTGAGGTCCTCGACCGTGTGCGGGTCGTACCAGACGTGCTCGTTGAAGCCCTCGATGTGGGCGTGGCCGTCTTCGTCCGAGTGGCCATGGTCGTCGGCACTCTCGCTGGGCGCCGGGCTCGCGTCGTCGGAGTGCTCTTTCGAGCCGGGGTAGTCGTGGTTGTACTCGACCGCGGTGAGCACCGGGGCCGTGGTGCCGCTGGCCTGGATGAGCGACTCCATGAAGGCGTCGTAGCCGGCGCCGTTCTCGATCACGAGGCCGGCGTTCTTGAGCGTCAGTTGGTCCTGCGCGCTCGCCTCGTACTCGTGCGGGTCCTGGCTGGGCGAGGTGATGATCGAGGCGACGTCGACGTAGTCCCCGCCGACCGCCTGAGCGATGGAGCCGTAGACGTCAGTGGATGCCACGACCTTGATCTTTGCGGACGAGTCCGACGACGCGGGGGAGGCGGTGCCTCCGGCGCAACCGGCGAGCGCGAGAACGGAGACGGTCCCGAGAAGGACGGGGGCGAGGAAGCGACGGTTCATACGGAAACCGTATCGCCGTTGATAATCGTTCTCAAACTCAGAGCGTAGCGCATACGAGGTTCTCAGCCTCGGGTCGCGTCGGGGATCGCATCGCGTGATTCTGGGAGCGGCCGCCGCAGACGCCGTCTCCCGCTACCCGTCAGTTCACATAGGTCGGTCGATCCTCCGCCTCTGGACGCTGACGAGCTCGACATCAACGATGGAGGAGGGGCCAGCCCGCGGGCTGGCCCCTCCTGTCGGGGCCGGTTGCCACAGGGGCTTTTACGGCGTGGGGTTGTTGTTCTTGCGGCGACGTCGGCGGGTGAAAAGGACCACGATGCCCGCGGCGACGAGGATCACCGCGAGGGTGAAGGCGACCGATACTCCCGCCATGCCGGTGACCGCCAGTGCGGCAGCCGGCGAGACCGCGGAGCTGTCTGCTACCGCCGAGGGCGTGGGCGACGGAGAGGGGGCAGGAGCCGGCCTCACGACGAACGTGATCGGATCCGAGGTCACGGTCCCCACAGCGTTCGCCGCAACGATTCGGAACGTGCTCGAGCCCGCAGCCGTGGGAGTGCCCGTCAGCTGGCCCGTGGTCGCGTCCAGGGTGAAACCCGCAGGAAGGGCATCATCCGTCGCCAGGCTGAAAGTCGGAGCAGGAGTGCCCGTGGCGGCGAAGGTGTACGAGTACACCGTCCCGACTGTCGCTGCCGGCGGAGCTGCCGCGGTGAACACCGGTGGCGCCTGCACGATGAACGTGATCGGATCCGACGTGTCAGAACCAGCGGCGTTGGTTGCGACCACCCGGAACGTGCTCGTCCCCGCAGTGGTGGGTGTACCGGAAAGCTCACCAGTCGTCGCGTTCAACGTCAAACCGGCCGGGAGAGCGTCCCCCGTCGCCAGGCTGAACGTCGGTGCAGGGACACCGGACGCGGCGAACGTGTACGAATACGCCGACCCTTCGACCGCCGCAGGAGGAGTCGCCGCTGTGAACGCCGGGTCATCCTGCACGGTGAATGTGATCAGGTCCGACGTCACCTTGCCTGCAGCGTTCGTCGCGACAAGTCGGAACGTGCTCGTGCCCGCCGTCGTGGGGATGCCCGCGAGCTCGCCGGTCGCGGGATACAAGGTGAGGCCCGCGGGGAGGGCGTCTCCCGTCTCCAGGCTGTAGGTCGGCGCAGGGTAACCCGACGCGGCGAAGAAATATGAATACTCCGAACCCGCCACCGCAGCCGGCGGAGCGGCCGCGGTGAACACCGGTGACGCCTGCACGGTGAACGTAATCGGATTAGACGTCTCCATCCCCGCCAAATTCGCGGCCACAATCTGGAACGTACTGGAGCCTTCTGCCGTGGGCGTACCGGAGAGTTCACCGGTGGTGGCGTTCAGGCTCAGGCCGGCGGGAAGAGTGCTCCCCCACGCGAGGCTGTAGGTCGGCGCGGGGGTGCCCGACGCGGCGAACGTGTACGAGTAGGCCGTTCCCACGGTCGCAACAGGCGGTGCAGCCGCGGTGAACGCCGGACCCTCTTGAACGATGAACGTGATCGGATCCGATGTGACCTGACCGGCGGAGTTCTCGGCAACCACCTGGAAGGTGCTCGTTCCCGCCGCAGCAGGAGTACCCAAAAGCTCACCAGAGGTGGCGTCCAACGTCAGACCGGCGGGGAGAGTGTCACCCTGCGCCACCGAGAACGTCGGGGCGGGATACCCAGACGCGGTGAAGGTGTACGAGTACGCCCAACCCACCTCCGCCGCGGGCGGTGCCACCGCTGTGAACACGGGCTTCTCGCGGACGGTGAACGTGATTAGATCCGACGTGACCTCACCGGCGGAGTTCTTCGCAACGACTCGGAACGTGCTGGTCCCGGAAGAGGTGGGAGTACCCGAGAGTTCGCCAGTGGTGGCATCGAGGGTCAGCCCGGCGGGGAGAGTGTCATCCGCCGCCACCGAGAACGTCGGAGCGGGGCTACCCGACGCGGTGAACGTGTACGAGTACGCCGATCCCGCCGTTGCCGCGGGCGGCGCGGCCGCCGTGAATGCCGGCGCGGCGGTCGACGACACCCGCGACACCGCATTGTCCGAGTAATCCGCAGTGTAGAAACCGGATCCGTCCGGGGACACCGCGACGGAGTAGGGGTAGCTTCCGACGCCGGTGCTGGTCACGGTGGGGGTCGCACTGGACAGGTTCGTGATCTGCGTCGACGTGTTGCTGAAGGGATTAGCGGTGTAGACCGTCGCTCCATCGGGTGAGACCGCCAACGACTTCGCCTGGACCCCGATGGAGATGTCGCTCACGGTCGGGGTGACGGCGGTCAGGTTCGTAATCCGATGCAACGTCTGGGGACTGGCAGCGTACAGAGTCGCCCCATCAGGGGACACCGCCACGGCGTCGACGCTCGAGCCGATCTGGATGTGAGCCACCGTCGGGTTCGTCGAAGTGAGGTTTGTTATTCGCGACACCGAGTTGTCGCGGCCGTTGGCCGTGTAGACAGTAGCCCCGTCGGGAGATACCGCCACAGATACTGCGCCTTTCCCTAACCCAATGCTCGCGACAGTGGGAGTCGCTGCAGTCAGATTCGTAATGCGCGACACAGTGCTATCGCCCACGTTGGCGGTATACACGGCCGCGCCGTCGGGGGACACAACGACCGACCAGGGTCTCGTGCCGACCGGGATACTCGTGACGGTCGGCGTCACTGCGGTCAGATTGGTGACCCGTGACACGGTGTTCGCGTCGGAGTTGGCCGTAAAAACCGCATTCCCGTCCGGAGAAACCGCCACCGCGCGGGGGCCCACACCAATGGGGATGCTCACGACTTTCGGAGTCGCAGCCGCCAGATCTGTGATCCGCGACACCGTCTTATTATCCAAGTCGGCGGTGTATGCCACAGCCCCATCCTTGGACACCGCCACCGACAACGGTCCTTTGCCGACCGGAATGCTAGTGACGTCCGCTGCGGAGGCCGCTGTCGGAACAGACAGTGCGAGCACCCCCACCAGGACCCCGGGCAGCACCGGTCGCCCCCACCTCAAACTCTTAGACATCCCGTCCGACCTCTCATCTGGACTCATTGACTGCGGTAACTCAACGCGAGTGCGCCCACCCCTCACCGCTCGCGCCGAGACCTCGGGCAGCCGCGGACCGATGTAGACCAACGAAAGGTACCATAGGGAAAGAAACGGTATCGGACGGAACGCAATGGGTACGAGGCCGCGACCGTGACCTCGACCGCCCGAGCGACGGATATGCGCGCCGAGTCCCCGGCATCCGGTGTTCTGTGCCCGGTGTCGTGAACACGCCGCCCCGCCGTGAGGCAGAGCGGCGTGTGTGGGCAGCCGCCGGAATGCCGAGGCGCGAGCGCCGCGCCGTGCGAGCCGATCCGCGTCAGCGGCGCAGGATGCGGTGCGCGAGCGCGTTGCCGATCAGCTGGCCCGCCTGCACGATGACGACGATGATCGCCACGGTCACCCACGTCGCCTGCTGGTTGAACTGCTGATAGCCGTAGATGATGGCGAAGTTTCCGAGGCCGCCGCCGCCGATGTATCCGGCCATCGCCGACATGTCGACGACCGCGATGAACATGAACGTGTAGCCGAGGATCAGCGGGGCGAGGGCCTCGGGGATGACGACGCCGAACAGCACGCCGATGCGGCGCGCACCCACGGCCCGAGCCGCCTCGACGGTGCCCGGGTCGACCGCCACGAGGTTCTGTTCGACGACGCGGGCGATCACGACCGTGGCCATGATCGTGATGGGCACGATCGCGGCATCCGTCCCCAGAGTCGTCCCCGTCACCGCGCGCGTGACCGGGGCCACGGCGGTGAGGAAGATGATGAAGGGGATCGGGCGGATGAGGTTGATCACGAGGTTCGCGACGGCGAAGACCACGCGGTTCTCGAACAGGTTGCCCGGCCGCGTGGCGTACAGCAGCGCGCCGATGACCAGGCCCGCGAGGCCCGAGATGAGCAGCGAGACCGCGACCATGTAGACGGTCTCGCCGATGGACTGCAGCAGCACCGGGGTGAGGGTGTCCCACTTGTTCATGCGCGGGCCTCCACGGTGGGAACGACGACGTCGGTATGCGTACGCAGCTCGTTCACGACGGCATCCAGATTTTCGGTGTGCACCCGGTACGTGAGCGTGCCGAGTTGCTTGCCGAGCACGTCGGTGACTCCGCCATAGACCACGGAGTGGCGCGCGCCGTGGCGGTGGAACACCTCGGAGACGTCTTCGCTCGAGAACTCGTTCACCTCGACGCTGACGAGGTCGCCGCCGCCCGCGGCGAGTGCCGCCAGCGCCTCACCCGACGGGACGCCCTGCGTGACCGCCGCGACGAAGCGCTTGGTCAGCTCGGCGCGCGGGTGGGCGAAGACGCGGTACGTGTCGCCGCTGTCGACGACGCGGCCGCCCTCCATCACGATCACCTGGTCGCACAGCTCGTGCACGATCGAGATCTGGTGCGTGATGACGACGATGGTGATGCCCAGGCGTCGGTTGATCTCGCGCAGCAGGTCGAGCACCTCGGCCGTGGTCTGCGGGTCGAGGGCGCTCGTCGCCTCGTCGGCGAGCAGGATCCGCGGGTCGGTGGCGATCGCGCGGGCGATGCCGACGCGCTGCTTCTGCCCGCCCGACAGGCGCCGCGGGTACTGCTTCGCCTTGTCGCCGATGCCGACGAAGTCGAGCAGCTCGGCGACGCGCTTGTCGCGGTCGGCCTTCTTCCAGCCCGCGACCTTGAGCGGGTAGGCGACGTTGGCCGCCACCGTGCGGGAGGTGAACAGGTTGAACTGCTGGAAGATCATGCCGACGCGGCGCCGCAGGTCGCGCAGCTTCGCCTCGGACGCTGCTCCCACGTCGACGCCGAGCACCTCGACGGTGCCCGACGTCGGCTGCTCGAGGCCGTTCAGCAGGCGCACGAGGGTCGACTTGCCGGCTCCGGAGTATCCGATGACGCCGACGATCGACCCCTCCTCCACGGTCAACGACACGTCGTCGACCGCGGTGGTGGTGGAGCGGCGATCGGTGCGGAAGCTCTTGGTGACGCCCCGCAGCTCGATGACCGCGGTCATCCCTTCTGGGCCTTGAGGGCGTCTTCGAGGCTCGTCAGCTCGTCCTGCAGCTGCGCGGCGGTCCACTCGGTCTTGAACTGCAGGTTGCCCTGGTTCAGCTCGGTGACCGCGGCCTCGACCTCGGGCGAGTGGTACGCGGCGACGAGCTTGGCCCAGCGGGGGTCGTCCTTCTTGTCGTCGCGGGTGACGAAGGCGTTGATGTAGGGCGCGAGCTGCGGGTTGTTCAGGTCTTCCTTGAAGATGATGAGCTCGTCGCCGAGCCCGCCCTTCTGCGCCTGCGTGTTGTTGACGATCGCGGCCTGAGCGCTGCCGTCCTTGAGCGCGGTCACGGTCTGGTTCGTGTCGACGGGCAGCAGCTCGACCTTGGTCGAGACGATGTCGGCCGGGGTCGAGAGGGCGTTGCCGCCGTCCTTGAGGGTGAGCAGCCCCGCCGTCTGCAGGTTGAGCAGGCCGCGGGCGAGGTTGGTCGGGTTGTTGGGGATCGCGACCTTCGCGCCCTCGGGCAGGTCCTTCACGTCGGTGTACTGCTCGGAGTACAGCGCGAGCGGGTACACCGCGGTTGCGCCGACCGGAACGAGCGAGCCGTTGTTCTCGACGTTGAACTGCGACAGGTAGATGAGGTGCTGGAAGAGGTTGCCGTCGAGCTCACCGTCCTGCACGCCCTGGTTGAGCTGCACGCCGTCGTTGATGGTGCGCACCTCGAGGTCGATGCCCTCGTCGGCGAGCTTCTGCTTCAGCACCGTCCAGTGCGTCTCGTTGCCGTCGTCGGCTCCGAGCACGAGGCGGGAGGAGTCGCCTCCGGATGCCGCACCCCCGGCGCAACCGGTGAGGGTGAGGAGGAGGGCTGCGGTGGAGGCGCCGAGGATCGTGGCCAGGCGGGAGGTGCGAGAAGTCATAGCTCCAGGCCACCACGGACACAGCGGATGCCGAAGTCGAGGCGTTACGGCCGGTAACGGGCTGTCATGCGGGGTAATGGATTGGGTGGATGCCGAGGCATCGGCGATCATCCCCGACCGCCGCCTACCCGCGGAGCGCAGCCCGGGGCTCTCAGTGCGGGCGTAGCCTGGGGGGCGATGTCACGGGATGAAAACGCGCGTAAAAGATTGTCCCGGAACAGCCCGCAGGGTCTGATCGTCGCGATCCTGGCCCTCGCGGGCCTGTGCTCGTCGTTCATGTTCACGCTCGTGGTGCCCATCCAGTCGCAGTTGCCGCAGCTGCTGAACGCCTCGCGCGACGACACCGCCTGGGTCGTGACCTCGACGTTGCTGGCTGCGGCCGTCATCACCCCGATCGCCGGCCGCCTGGGCGATATGTACGGAAAGCGCCGCATCGTGCTGGTGCTGCTGGTCGTGATGATGCTCGGTTCGGTGGTCGCCGCACTGTCGACCGGGATCATCGGCATGATCATCGGTCGCGCCCTGCAGGGGGCGGTCGTCGGCGTGGTGCCGCTGGGGATCTCGATCATGCGCGACGTTCTGCACGAGAACCGCGTCGACAGCGCGATCGCGCTCATGAGCGCGACCCTCGGCGTCGGCGGCGCCCTGGGTCTGCCGATCAGCGCGCTCGTGGCCGAGAACACCGACTGGCACTGGCTGTTCTGGATCGCCGGCGCCCTCGGCGCGCTCGTCTTCGTCCTGATCCTCTGGATCGTCCCCGTCAGCGTGCTCCGCACCGCGGGGCGCTTCGATTACCTCGGCGCCGTCGGCCTCGCGATCGGCTTGATCGGCGTGCTGCTGGCCATCTCGCGCGGTAACTCGTGGGGCTGGACGTCGCCGCTGACGCTGAGCCTCGCCATCGGCGGCATCCTGATCCTGCTCGTCTGGGGCTGGTACGAGCTGTGTGTCGAGAACCCGTTGCTCGACCTGCGGGTTGCGGCCCGCCGCCCCGTGCTGCTCACCAATCTGGCATCCGTCGCGATGGGCTTCGCCCTGTTCACCTCGAACGTCGCGTACCCGCAGATGCTCGAGCTGCCCGTCGCCACCGGCGTCGGACTCGGCCTGTCGCTGCTGGCCGCGAGCCTCGTCGTCATGCCGTCGGGCCTGGTGATGATGGTGCTCTCGCCGATCTCGGGCACCCTCGCCCGCACGATCGGCCCCCGGGTGCTGCTGGTCGCCGGCTCGATCTCGCTGATCCTCGCGTACGGCTTCAGTCTGATCTTCTCGACCGAGGTCTGGCACTTCGTCGTCGCGAACATCCTCATCGGCTTCGGGATCGGGTTCGGTTATGCGGCCATGCCGATGCTCATCATGCGCGCGGTGCCGCCGAGCGAGACGGGCGCCTCGAACGGCCTGAACGCCCTCGCGCGCTCGCTCGGGACGAGCACGGCCGCCGCGATCGTCGGCGTCGTGCTCGCGACCCTCTCGACCGGCGACGGCGACACCCGCGTCCCGACCTCGCAGGCGTTCCAGGTGTCGTTCCTGTTGGGAATCGGAGCCGCGGCGGTCGCGCTGGTGCTGGCGCTGCTCATTCCCACGCGATCGACGCCGATCGAGAAGCGGCCTTCCCTGCCCGGAAAATGAGGCGAGCGAGCGCGCCAAGGTGATCGCGCGCGCCTTCTCGGCGTGGTCGAGCGCCGCCGCCGATGCTGCTTCAGCGTCACCGGGGCGATCACCGCCTCGACGATCACCTCGTGCTCGGCGAAGATCTCCCGCATGCGCTCTGCGCTGGAGGTGCGCGCACCGATGCGTGAACGGCGGTGCAGACCGTGCCGCGCAGCCGGCGCGTCGTCGTTGTCGCCGATCTCGACGAACGCAGCGTGGGAGGCCGTGTTCGCGTGGGAGGAACCCAGCCGGGGTCTTCGGCGTCGGCGGCACGGATCATCGCGCATCTCGCCGTCGATGACGGAGCCGGGTGGCGTCAGCAGCCACCCGGCACAGCTTGCAATCGTCAGAGCGAGAAGGGTACGACCAGTGCCCCCCACGCCAGCGGGGGCCCGACGAGCACGATGACCGCGGAGTAGCGGAGGATCCGCTGGTAGAAGGCAGCCGGATCGACGTTCTGCGCGTTCGCGAGGACGAGTGCGCCGTTCGTGGAGAAGGGCGAGACGTCGACCACCTTCGCGGCGATGGCCACCGCGGAGATCGCCATGCCTCCTGCGACCGGGCTGCTCTCGATCAGAGGCAGCAGCATCGGGATCGAGATGGCGATGACGGCTGTCGACGACGCGAAGGCGGAGACGATGCCGGCCATGACACACAGGATGAGCACGCCGATCAGGGGAGAACCCAGGCTGCCGATGCCGCTGGCGACCCATTCGATCGCACCGGCCTCCTCGACGATGCTGATGTACGTGATCATTCCGGCGACCAGCAGGATGGTCGACCAGCTGATGCCCTCGACGGCCGCCGTGAGGTGGCGCTTCTCGATGAAGGCGATGATCGTTCCCGCGACGAGCGCGAGGATGCCGATGTCGAGGTGGAAGACCATCGCGCCGACGGCCAGCGAAACGAGCGCGAGAAGGGTCAGCACCTGGGCGGGTGTCACCCTAAGGCGCGTGGTCTGCAAGGTTTCGGTCAGTGTCATGGTCGCGCCCCCCGACACGCTATCGACCGAGATGTTGCCGGTGGCCGGCACACGTGGGCCGCGGACCGCACCGCCCGTCCCAACGAATCCGTCGGCCGTTGAGGCGCTGTGTCGAGAACCGGTGATTCGGGCTTTGTAAGCGAAGAACACCTGGGTGAGGACCGCGATGAGCGTCGAGTACACGAAAGCCGTGACGAAGAGCACGATCGGGGAGAACCCAGGGACGTCTCCGACCATGCCACTGACGAGAAGCCCCAGCACCGAGATCGGCGATAGCGAACCGGCAAGCGCGCCGTACACGACTGTCATTCCGACCGGCAGGGGATCCATCCCGTGCTTCGCCGCGAAACTGAGCGCGACAGGGGCGACGAGAGCGACCGCGGCAGGCGGGAAGGTTCCCATCGCCGTCAGGAGTGCGGCGACGCCGAACAGCACCCAGGGAACGAGCGCGGTGCGCCCCCGGACGAGACGCACCCCACGGTCGACGATGAGGTCGACGGTGCCGTTCAGCTTGGCGACGGCGAAGAGATAGGTCACGCCGACGATCGTGAGGAAGAGGTCGGCGGGAAACCCCGCCAGCATCTGCTTCTCGTCTAGTCCGAGGACGAGCGTTCCGACGAGGAACGTGCCGATGAAGCCCAGGATGCCGATGTTGATCGGACGAAGCGTCGCGATGACGACCATCGCGAAGAGGGCGAGGATGGAAATGAGTTCTGGTGACATCTTTGTCTCCCGAGGATGGAGGCGAACGTCCGCGTTACCGGTTGTCCGCCGAATTGATCATGGAACGAGAACGGCGGTTTCGGCCAGGGCCGGAGCGAAGCCGACGAGTTGTTCGGTCGGCAGCGTGACGGACGCATCGGCGAGTCGACGTGCCGTGCGCACGACGCCGACCGCCGGCGATTCGCCTCGGCGCCCCGCCTGGGTGGTGATGACGCCTGACGGCGTCCGGAACGAGACGGCCCCCGGCTCGCGAGATGCGGCGAGTCGATGGACGACGGTGCCCTCCGTGGTCGCGGCCAGCGTCAGGGCGACGCTGCCGGTGATCGCCAGGGCGGGGTGGGTCTTTCCCATCGACATCATGACCACGCCGAGATCGTGGTCGTCTCCGCGCGGAGCGGACACGAGTGCGACTTTCGGAATCGCCTTCGCCGCCTCCTGCGGAGTCGTGGCCAGACGCATGCGCACCGCCGCCTCGCGCCGGATGCCGTCGATCCGGGCCAGGAGGTCGGGGCGGCTGTCGATGTCGGCCGGGCTCTCGAACCCGCTGAGCCCGAGCGATGCGGCCATCACGGCGACGACCGGCGCGCCCGCGTCGATGAGCGTCACCGGCACGCCGCCGATCGACTCGGCCGTCCGACCGGTGGGGAGCAGGCTGCCCGTCGTTCGACCAGCCGGATCGACGAACCACAGCGTGACCGCGAGCCCCGCGTGGGGGACGCCCGCAATTCGCGCGTCTCCCGACTCGGAGAAGTTTCCGCCGGGCGTGGGCACGTCGGAGACGATGAGCTGGCCCGTGTTGGTGTTGTGGATGCGGACGGCCGTTCGTTCTCCTCTCGGCCGGAGCCATCCAGCGTGCAATGCATACGGCGCGATCGCCGCGGAACAGTTGCCGCAGTTGCTCGACCAGTCCACGCGGGAATCGGCGAGTCCGATCTGGGCGAAGGAGTAGTCGATGTCGGCGTCGTCGCGCCGGCTGGGTGCGAGGATGACGGCCTTGCTGGTGGTGGAGGTGCCGCCGCCGATCCCGTCAATCTGCCGTCCGTCGGGGCTACCGTACAAGCGCAGGAGCACCTCGTCGATCGGGGCGCCGACCCGTTCCAGGTCGTCTCGGCGGAAGACCCAGCACTTGCTGGTTCCGCCTCGCATGAGCGTCGCAGGAATGTCGAGCATCAAAGCCTCCTCGGTGGATCGGGCTCCATACTCGTCCGAGCGAAGGTTCATAAAAACAGTCACTTGCTTCATTGGGGTACTGTCTTGCTTAACCCTCACTAGGTCGGCAAAAACGCTCTTTGCGAGTGGATATGGGCTGTGACGACGGCCTCAGCGCACTGCTATGCATGTAGGTTTGCTTAACGCACATTTACCGAAGGCCGGGAGGCTGTACACAAAAGTCGGAGGTTCCATGCTCGACGTTCGTCGCCTCTCCGTGCTCGTGACCATCCTCGACAGCGGCTCCCTGACGGCTGCCGCGAAGACGCTGGGCTACTCCACGTCGGCTCTCTCGCAGCAATTGCAGCGCCTGGAGCAGGAGGTCGGCCAGCCGCTCGTCCGCCGGCAGCCCCGCGGCGTGATCGCGACCGAGGCCGGGGCCCTCCTCGCGGGGCACGCTCGCTACATCCTCCGCCGTCTGCAAGCCGCCGAATCGGAACTGGGCGAGCTCGCCGGCCTTCGCCGCGGAAGGATCGCGGTCGGGACTTTCCCGACCATCGGCAGCACGCTCATGCCGATCGCCATCAGCCGTTTCCGCCGTGACTATCCGCAGGTCCGGCTCGACGTGCAGAGTGCGAGGTTCGACGAGCTCGTGGCGTCCCTGCTCGAGAACACCATCGGCCTGTCGCTGCTGTGGGACTACGAATGGAACCGCATCGACGAACCCGACCTGTCGGTGACCCCGCTCTTCGAGGACCCCACCGTGCTCGTCGTCTCGCAAGATCACCGTCTCGGCCGAGCCCGACAGGTCAGCATGTCGATGCTGCGACACGACGAGTGGATCGTTCGCAAACGCGACCATCCGGTCGCCGAAGTGCTGGAACGCAGCTCGCGCGCAGCCGGGTTCACTCCGACGATCGCCTTCGAGGCGAACGACTATCAGGAGGCGCTCGCGATGGTCAGCGTCGGACTCGGCGTAGCCCTGGCCCCACGGACCGCGGTGCAGTCCGCGCGGCCCGACGTGAGGATCGTCAGCCTGGGCCAGGAAGCGCCCTCACGGCGCGTCGTCGTCGCCCACCGCAGCGACCGCGTACGGCCCCCGGGCGAGCGCGCGATGCACCAGATCCTCGTCGAGGTCGCCCGCGAGCACCTGACGACAGGGTGAGGCACGCCGCGCGGAGCGGCGCAGACGTCGAGCGGCCGGATGACGTCGAACATCGCCGGGGAGCACCCGTCACTGCCCTGACTCTCGCCGGCCGGGCGGCCTCATCACGGCGAATCGTCGGGGACCGATGCCGTGCTGCCGAGGCCCGATCCCGTCGCGCCGCCAGCCCGCCGCGTACCGGGCGGCGACACCGAGACCGATCTTGCCCGCGTAGTTGGTCTCCCAGTTCTCGAACCGACGGGCATCGTCGCGCACGACGTAGCTGTCGGGGCCCGTCCAGCGTGCCGCGTGCAGGTCGAGGAAGGGCGGCTCGATGCGGTCGAGGAAGCTCTCGCGCACGTACAGGAAGCCGGCGCCGCGGGGGCTGCGCAAGAACTCGCGTCCCGTGCCCGAGAGCACGTCGCATCCGACGCTCCGGCGTTGTTCAGGTGCGCGACATGCGCGGTTCCCGGGGTCTCGAGGCGGGCGCGCGACACGTCGCCCGGTGTGAGCAGCCGTCTGTTCGAGCAGACTTCCGGCTGCGCCGGGGACCGTATCCGCGAACTCAGTCCAGCAGCAGCGCCGGCTCCTCCAGCACGGATGCCACATCCGCGATGAACCGCGAGATCCCGTCACCGTCGACCACGCGGTGATCGAACGAGCCCGACACCGTGGTCACCCAGCGGGGGCGCACCTCGCCGTCGACGACCCACGGCTTCTGGCGGATCGCGCCGAGCGCGATGATGCCCGCCTCGCCGGGGTTGATGATCGGGGTGCCGGCATCCACTCCGAACACGCCGATGTTGGTGATCGTGAACGTGCCGCCGGTCTGGTCTGCGGGACTCGTCTTGCCCTCGCGCGCCGTGAGCGTCAGGTGCTCGAGCGCCTTGGCGAGCTCGCGCGTATTCATCGACTGCGCGTCCTTGATGTTCGGCACCAGCAGGCCGCGCGGGGTCGCCGCGGCGATGCCGAGGTTGACGTAGTGGCGGACCGAGATCTGCGCGCCGTCCTCGGTGTCGACCCACGCGGCGTTGATCATCGGCGTGCGACGCAGGGCCCAGATCACGGCGCGCGCCATGATCAGCAGCGGCGAGATCTTGACGTCGGCGAAGTCGGGTGAGGCCTTGAGACGCTTGACGAGCTCCATGGTGCGCGAGGCGTCGACGTCGACCCACACCGACACGTGCGGCGCCGAGTAGGCGCTCGAGGTCATCGCGTTCGCGGTCGCCTTGCGGACGCCCCGGACGGGGATCGACTCCTCGCGGGCGTCGGAGGCAGGGGCGGATGCCACGGGCGCGGGCGCCGCGGGAGCGGACACCGGGATCGTCTCCTCACGCACCGCGCCCCACGCGGGCGTCTCGATGTTGCGGAAGACGCTCGCCTGCTCGGCGTGCTTCACCACGTCGTCGCGGGTCACCTCACCCGCGGGGCCGCTCGGCGTCACGGCCGAGAGATCGACGCCCAGGTCGCGCGCGAGCTTGCGGATCGGGGGCTTCGCGACCACGCCGACCGAGGCCTTCACGGGGCGCTCGGCGGGCTTGCGACGACGCGACGACACCGCCCCACCCGTGCCGTAACCGACGAGCACCGCTCCGCCGGGGTCGCTGGGCTCGGGGACACTGACCGGGGCCGCGGGCGCCGGGGTGCCGGCATCCGTCGATCCGATCGTGATGATCGGGGCGCCGACCTCGACGGTGGAGCCCTCGGATGCCAGGAGCTCGCCGACCGTCCCCGAGTAGGGCGACGGCAGCTCGACGAGCGACTTCGCGGTCTCGATCTCGACGATCACGTCGTTGACGGCGACGCTGTCACCGGGCGCCACGCGCCACTGCACGATCTCGGCCTCGGTGAGGCCCTCTCCGACGTCGGGGAGAACGAAGGTCTGCTCGGTCACGGGGTGTCCTTTGCTCGCGAGACGGCAATCGGCTGACGAAACGGTGGCAGGTTGTCGCTGTTTCGTCAGCGAGATGCAGTCTCGCGGTTCATGGCGGGGAGAGGAAGAGCGGGTCAGTAGGCCAGAGACCGGTCGACGGCCTCGAGGATGCGGTCGGCGTCGGGCAGGTAGGTGCCCTCGAGCTTCGCGGGCGGGAAGGGCACGTCGAAGCCCGACACGCGCAGCACGGGCGCCTCGAGGGCGAAGAACGCCTTCTCCATCACGGTCGCGGCGATCTCGGAGCCGAGCGAGGTGAAGCCCGGGGCCTCTTGCGCGTAGACCATGCGGCCGGTGCGGCGCACCGAGTCGAGCAACGGACCGTAGTCGACGGGTGACAGGGAGCGCAGGTCGATGACCTCGCAGCTCGTGCCCTCACTCTCGGCCAGCGCCGCGGCCTGCAGCAGCGTCGTGACCATCGCACCGTGGCCGACGAGCGTGACGTCGGTGCCGCGGCGCACGATGCGGCTGGCGTGCAGCGGCAGCGCGGGCGCCTCGGTATCGACCTCGCCCTTCTGCCAGTACTTCGCCTTCGGCTCGAGGAAGATCACCGGGTCAGGCGAGGCGATCGCCTGCTGCATCATCCAGTAGGCGTCGTTCGCGTTCGACGGACTGACGACCCGGAGTCCCGCGGTGTGCGTGAAGTACGCCTCGGGGCTCTCCTGGTGGTGCTCGACCGCGCCGATGTGCCCGCCGTAGGGGATGCGGATGACGACGGGCATGCGCACGGCGCCCTCGTGGCGGTTCGTGATCTTCGCCAGCTGCGAGGTGATCTGGTCGAAGGCGGGGAAGACGAAGCCGTCGAACTGGATCTCGAGGACGGGGCGGAAACCGCCCATCGCCAGGCCGATCGCGGTGCCGACGATGCCCGACTCGGCGAGCGGGGAGTCGATGACGCGACGCGGGCCGAAGTCCTTCTGCAGGCCCTCGGTCACGCGGAAGACGCCGCCGAGCGGGCCGATGTCCTCGCCCATGAGCAGGACGCGGTCGTCCGTCTCGAGGGCGCGGCGAAGACCGGCGTTCAGGGCGCGGCTGATGGGCATGTTCTCGGTCACTGCGCGCCCCCTTCCATCGAGGCCTCGTAGTCGTCGAGCCAGCGCTGCTCCTCGGAGATCAGCGCGTGCGCCTCGGAGTAGACGCTGTCGAACATGTGCGCGCGGGGGATCGAACCGAGCTCGTTCGTGCGCACGCGCACGTCGTCGGCGAGGGCGGCACCCTCGGCATCCGCGTCGTCGAAGAACTGCTGCGAGGCGCCGCGGGCCTCGAGGAACGCACGCATACGGGCGATCGGGTCGCGCCCGGCCCACGCTTTCTCTTCGTCGGAGGTGCGGTACTTCGTGGGGTCGTCGCTGGTGGTGTGCGCGCCCATACGGTAGGTCATCGCCTCGATCGCGCGGGGGCCGCCGCCCGCGCGCGCCTCGTCGAGGGCGACCTTCGACACGGCGTAGCTGGCGAGCACGTCGTTGCCGTCGACCTGGAGGCTCGGGATGCCGTAGCCCTCGCCGCGCTTGTACAGCGGCGAGCGCGACTGCGTGGCGACGGGCACCGAGATGGCCCACTGGTTGTTCTGGAGGAAGAAGACCTCGGGGGTCTGGAAGCTGGCGGCGAAGACCATCGCCTCGTGCACGTCGCCCTGGCTGGAGGCACCGTCGCCGTAGTAGACGATGACGGCCTCGTCGCGATCGGGGTCGCCACTGCCGCTCTTGCCGTCGAACAACAGGCCCATGGCCAGACCCGTGGCGTGCAGGGTCTGCGCACCGAGGACCAGCGTGTAGATGTGGGTGTTGCCGTTCTTCGGGTCGGTGGGGTCCCACCCGCCGTGGGTGAGTCCGCGCATGAGCCGGATGATGTCGAGCGGGTCGACGCCGCGAATGCGGGTGACCACGTGCTCGCGATACGAGGGGAAGATGTGGTCCTGCGCGCGGGCCGCGCGAGCCGAGCCGACCTGCGCCGCCTCTTGCCCGAACGACGGCGGCCATAGGGCCAGCTGGCCCTGACGCTGCAGGTTGGTCGCCTGCACGTCGAAGGCGCGGATCGACACCATGTCGCGGTAGAAGGTCTCGAGTTCGGCGTCGCTGAGGGCGTCGATGAGCGGCAGGTAGCGCTCGGCCGCGGGCGTGGGCGCCAGCGTGCCGTCGGCTGCCAGAACGCGCACGAGAGCGGGATCGTCGAGCGGGGTCATGGTCCCACGCTAACGCGCGACCCATGCGCGCGACCGCATGAGGTGCACAACGGATGCCGGAATCCGACGTGCCCGATCGACAAAGGCGCCCCCGCGGGTCAGCGCACGGCGGCGGCCGCGGCGACCTCGACCACGCGGTCGAGCGACTCCTCTTCGCCGATCGAGATGCGGATGCCGTCGCCCGGGAAGGGGCGCACGATGAGCCCGGCCTCTTCGAAAGCGGTGGCGACCTCGACCGTGCGGTCGCCGGCGGCGAGCCACACGAAGTTGCCCTGCGCGTCGGGGACGTCCCACCCGGCCTCGCGCAGGCGGTCGACCAGCCGGTCGCGGCGATCGGCGATGACCTTCACGCGGTGCAGCAGCTCGCTCTCGGCATCCAGGCTCGCAATCGCCGCGGCCTCGCCGGCAGCGGTGACCGAGAGCGGGATCGCGGTGCTGCGCGCGGCGTTCAGCACGCCGGTGTGGCCGATCGCGTAGCCGATGCGCAGACCCGCGAGACCGTACGCCTTCGAGAAGGTGCGAAGCACGACCACGTTCGGCCGGTTGAGCACGGCGCGCACGCGGCTGCCCTCGACCGAGTCGGGGTCGGTGACGAACTCGGCGTAGGCCTCGTCGAGAACGATCAGCACATCGCGCGGCACGGCGTCGACGAAGGCAGCGAACTCGTCGTAGCCGGCGGTCGGGCCGGTGGGGTTGTTGGGGCTGCAGACGATCACGAGGCGCGTGCGCTCGGTGACGGCGGCGGCCATCGCGGGAAGGTCGTGACGCGAGTCCGCCGTCAACGGCACCTGCACGCTCTTCGCGCCCGCGACGGCGACCAGCGAGGGGTAGGCCTCGAACGAGCGCCAGGCGTAGACGACTTCGTCGCCGGGGCCCGAGGTCGCCAGCAGCAGCTGCGCGAGCACCGAGACGCTGCCGGCACCGACGTGCACCTCGTCGGGCGAGACGCCGTACCGCGCGGCGAGACGCTCGCGCAGGCGTGCGGCCGTGGCATCCGGGTATCTGTTGAACGCTCCCGCCGCGACGACCGCATCGAGGACGCCGGGGAGGGGCTCGAAGGGGTTCTCGTTGCTCGAGAGCTTGAAGGCGTCGGGGCTGGCCTGTCGCCCCTGGCGGTACGCGGGCAGGGCGGCGATCTCGGGGCGGATACGGGGCAGAACCGGCTCTTCACTCACCCCGCGAGCCTAACCGGGGGCCCGCCGCGCGCGTCAGTCCGACTTTTCCGACCCGCTCCTCCCCACGATGGGGAGAGCCGCGAGCTCTCCACAAGGCCGTGGTGCTCCAGCGGGTGCGTGCCACGATGGGGGCATGCGCTTCGTCGTCCGCGTCGCCGTCAACGCCTTCGCCATCTGGATCGTCACCCTGCTGCCCGCCCTGCAGGTGCGGCTCATCCCGTTCGCGCCGGGCGAGTGGTTCCAGGTGCTGCTCACGCTGCTGCTGGTCGGGCTCATCTTCGCCCTGGTGAACACGATCATCGGCACCGTGGTCAAGATCGCCGCGATCCCGCTCTACATCCTCACCCTCGGGCTCATCTCGCTGATCATCAACGGCTTCCTGCTGTGGCTCACGGGCGTCATCACCGAGAACTGGGACTGGGGCCTGCGCACCGGCGAGTTCTGGCTGACGGTCGTCGCGGCGCTCGTCATCGGCATCATCAACGCCGTGCTCGGCGGCATCCTGCGCCCGCGGCGCGAGGAGCGCGAACGCCGCTGATGCGCGCGGGGCTCATCACCGCCATGATGGAGGGATGACCGCGAACCCCGACGCGCCGTTCCGCGTCGTGTTCGTCTGCAGCGGCAACATCTGCCGCTCACCGATGGCCGACGTGGTGTTCCGCCGCATCGCCCACACGTCCGGTCTCGGAGCGCACATCGCGTCGACGTCGGCCGGCACCGGCGACTGGCACGTCGGCGAACGCGCCGACCACCGCACCCTCGCGGCCCTCGAGCGCCTGGGCTACGACGGCTCGTCGCACCGCGCCCGCCAGTTCCAGTACGCCGACTTCGAGCGCAACGACCTCGTGGTCGCCCTCGACCGCAGCCACGAACGCGTGCTCCGCGGGTGGGCGCGTGACGACGACGACGCCGACAAGATCGCGCTGCTGCAGTCCTTCCTGACGGATGCCGAGACCCTCGACGTCCCCGACCCGTACTACGCCGGGGCCCCGATGTTCGACGAGGTGCTCGGTATGATCGAACGCGCAAGCCGAGCCCTGTTCCGACAGCTCGAGCCCGCCATCCGTTCCGCGGGCTGACCCGTTCGCGCGATCCCCGGGAGACCCGTGTCCTCTCTGCCCCCGCAGCCCCTCAGCCCCCTCGACGGCCGATACTTCGCCACCGTCGCAGAGCTCGGCGACTACCTGTCGGAGGCCGGGCTTAACCGCGCCCGCGTCGAGGTCGAGGTCGAATGGCTCCTCGCACTCACCGACCGCTCGCTGTTCGGCACCTCTCCCGTCTCCGACGACGACCGGACCCGCCTGCGCGCGCTGTACGAGGAGTTCGGCGCCGACGAGATCGCGTGGCTGAAAGAGAAAGAGGCGGTCACCCGCCACGACGTGAAGGCCGTCGAGTACCTCGTGCGCGACCGCCTCGACACCCTCGGCCTCACCGCCCTCGCCGAGCTGACGCACTTCGCCTGCACCAGCGAGGACATCAACTCCACCGCCTACGCCCTCACCGTGCAGCGCGCGGTCGAACGCGTGTGGCTGCCCAAGCTCCGTTCGGTCACGGCCGCACTCGCCGAGCTCGCGAAGCAGCACCGCGACGCCGCGATGCTCTCGCGCACCCACGGCCAGCCGGCCACGCCCACCACGATGGGCAAAGAGATCGGCGTCTTCGCGTGGCGCCTCGAGCGCGTCATCCGTCAACTGGATGCCGGCGAGTACCTCGCGAAGTTCTCGGGAGCCACCGGCACCTGGTCGGCGCACGTCGCCGCAGAGCCGGACGTCGACTGGCCCGAGCTGACGCGCGCGTTCATCGAGTCGCTCGGCCTGGGCTTCAACCCGGTCACCACACAGATCGAGTCGCACGACTGGCAGGTCGAGCTCTACGACCGTGCCCGTCACGCCGGCGGCATCCTGCACAACCTCGCCACCGACATCTGGACGTATATCTCGCTCGGGTACTTCACCCAGATCCCCGTCGCGGGCGCCACCGGGTCATCGACCATGCCGCACAAGATCAACCCGATCCGGTTCGAGAACGCCGAGGCGAACCTCGAGATCGCGGGCGGGTTGTTCGGCACCCTGGCATCCACTCTCGTGACGAGCCGCCTGCAGCGCGACCTCACCGACTCGACGACCCAGCGCAACATCGGCGTCGCCTTCGGGCACTCTCTGCTCGCGCTCGACAACCTGCAGCGTGGCCTGACCGAGATCTCGCTCGCCGAAGACGTGCTGCTGGCCGACCTCGACGTGAACTGGGAAGTGCTCGCCGAGGCGATCCAGACGGTCGTGCGCGCCGAGATCGCCGCGGGCCGCTCGCAGATCACCGACCCCTACGCGCTGCTCAAGGACCTCACGCGCGGCCGCCGCGTCGGCGGGGCCGAGCTGGCCGAGTTCGTGCGCGGCCTCGACATCGGCGACGCCGCGAAAGAGCGCCTGCTCGCGCTGACCCCCGCCGCGTACGCGGGACTGGCGTCGCGGGTGGTCGACGCGCTGTAACGCGCTGCGGGGAACGCGCCCCCTCCGTCGAGTGTCCAAGACACGCCGCGTCGGCCCCCGCGCCGACGGCGTTTCTCGGACACTCACGTCGTGACGTGGGGCCGCGTCGCGCCTTCGCGTGTCCCCGCGCCGCGCCTTCGCGTGTCCCGCGTCACGCCTTCGCGTCCCCCGCGCCGCGCCTTCGCGTGTCCCCGCGCCAGGCTCCGCGCGTCGCGTCGCCCGCCGTCCTGTTGAGTGTCCAAAACACCCGGACGAAATTTGAAAACGTCCGGGTGTTTTGGACACTCGACGTGGGTGCGCGGGCGGCAACGGCGCCATGACGCGTCCCTTCCCGTGGCTCCGCACCGGGTCCGCCGTGTCGCGTCGCCCGCCTGTTGAGTGTCCAAAACACCCGGACGAAATTTGAAAACGTCCGGGTGTTTTGGACACTCGACGTGGGTGCGCGGGCGGCGAGCGACGCGCCGCCCCCGGCCAGCGTCCACGCAAATCCCCCCTGGACGCCGCGCACCGCCGGCCCATAGTGTTGACGTCAACACCCCCTCGACCCCCGGGTCGCCCAGCGCCGCACCGTCGCGGCGCGGATCGGAACAGACGCAATGACGCCTCGACGCCCGCTCACCTCCCGCCTGCTGGCCGCCGCCACGGCCGCTCTGCTCGCCACCGCCCTGGCATCCCCCCTCGCGGCGAGCGCGGCAGCCGGTGTCCCAACCGATCCGAACGACGGCGTCCCCCGCGTCGACCCACCCGTCACGTATACGACCTTCCAGCCGCTCGCTGATCCGGGTTCCGGCGCGACCGACTACTTCCAGCCGAAGTGGTTCGACACCGACGGCCGGCACATCCAGGCGCACGGCGGGCAGGTCGTCACGACCGAGGAGAACGGCCAGACCGTCTACTACTGGTACGGCGAAGACCGCACGAACGGCTACTGGAACAGCCCCGGCGTGGCGGTTTACCGGTCGACGGATGCCAAGAACTGGACGAACCTCGGAGACGCCCTGCGCAGCATCTCGACGCGCGACGACCTCCTCACGCCCTACTTCGAGGACCTCTACGACACCGTCGACGAGAACGGCCAGCCGCGCACCGAGAAGATCGATGCCCTGGCCTACCACCTGAACTCGACGCAGAACTCCGACTACACCGCGATCTTCGAGCGCCCCAAGGTGCTGCACAACAACAAGACCGGCCAGTGGGTCATGTGGTGGCACGCCGACGGACGCATCGAACCCGGCGGCAGCACCTATGCCCGATCGATGGCGGCGGTCGCCGTTTCAGACTCCCCCGCGGGGCCCTTCCGCATGACGGGCGCCTTCCGCATGCCCAACCGCACCGACTACCAGGCGTGCACGCAGTACGCGGTGCCCGGTCAGGCGCGCGACATGACGGTGTTCCAGGACGACGACGGCAAGGCGTACATCTCGTATTCGTCGGAGGAGAACTACAGCCTCTACGTCGCCGCGCTCGACGACAGCTACACGAACGTCACGCACACCACAGACCGCGACACCCTCGACGTGAACCAGTACTCCGAGGACGGCCGGTACCCCTACGTGTTCGCCGACGGTACGCCCGATGCGCCGAAGCGCGGCACCGACTTCCAGATCGTCAAGGAATGCGGCCACCTCGAGGCCCCCGCGATCTTCGAGCGCGACGGCACCTACAGCGTCGTCACCTCCGGGGCGACCGGCTGGGCACCCAACCCGCAGACGTACTACACCACGAAGAACCTGATGGGCACGTGGATCCGCGGTGTCGATGCGAACGACGTGAACGAGACCGTCTCGTACGAAGCCATCCCCGACGGGGGCGACGGCCTGCTCTCGATCGGCGACGTGCGCCGCTCGACCTTCGGCTCGCAGACGACGAACGTGTTCGAGCTCGAGCCCGGCAAGTTCGTCTACATGGGCGATCGCTGGAACGAGGGAAAGTCCGACTCGACCTACGTCTGGCTCCCGCTCACCGTGGGCGAGAACGGCCGGTTGGAGATGCACAACCCCGCGGCGGAGGATCCCGCGCGCTACGGCGACGGCTGGGATGCCTCCTACTGGGATGACAAGGGCTTCGGTCACGGCACCTGGAAGGCCGACACCGCCGCGCTCCCCCAGAACGTCCGACGTGGCGCCACCCCGCAGCTGCCGGCCAGCGTCCCCATCACCACCTCCGCCGGCACCGCCCCGGTCGCCGTCACGTGGTCGACGATCGACACGAGCGCGCTCGGCCCCCAGACCATCACCGGCACTCTCGCCGCCGACGCGAGCTTCACCGCCGGTCGCACGTTCCAGCGCACGATCACCGTCGCCGAGCCCGGCGTCGCCGACATCGCCCCCGAGGCGACCGTCACCGCGTCGAGCCGCAACGACCTCGTCGGCACGCTCACCGACGACAATCCCACGGCCAAGGGCTGGGACGACTGGACCGGCAACGGCTATCCGCGCGACAGCTGGCTGCAGTTCGACTGGGGTACGGACCGCACCTTCGACTCGATCGTGGTGCACACGTACAAGGACGGCTCGACCGCGACCTGGCCCTCGCGCATCCAGGTGCAGTACCGCGACCCGGCCGGCGCGTGGAAGGACACCACGGTCGAGGCGACCCTCGCTCAGGATGCCAGCACCCCGGCCCCCACGGCCGTGATCAACGCCCGGACGCTTCCGGCAGCGAGCGCTCTGCGACTGCGTCTGACGAGCGAGGCGAACACGTGGCAGTCGATCTCGGAGGTCGACGTGTGGGGCGGCGCCTCGGCCGTGAACGTGTGCCGCGGCGGCGACGCCCAGGTGTCGGCATCCTTCCACCAGACGAAGTGGGCCACGATGCCCGCCTCGAACGCGTGCGACGGCCGACTGGGGACGGCATGGTCGACCTGGACCGACGCGGGCTACAAGGACACCGCGACCTTCACGATGGAGACGTTCGAGATCCACCGCCTGAACGAGGTGCGTTTCACGAACATCGAGGGATCGATCGCCGGCGTCTCGCTGGAGTACCGGGACTACCACGAGAACCAGTGGAAGCCGCTGCCTCTCACGGGTGACGCGCCCACCGTGACGAACGGCACCGAGACGACGCTGTCGTTCCCGAAGGTCCTCGCCACGGGTCTGCGCCTCACCTTCGCGACCCCCGGGTCGTATCTCAAGATCCCCGAGATCTTCGTGCCCGAGGCCGGCGGCATCGTGCACATCGACCCGGCAGTGAAGACGGCCCCGAACGCCTCGGGCTGGCACACCACCGCTCCCGTCTCGGTCTCGCTGTACCACGACGGCAACAGCGACGTCGTCGTGCAGCATCGCCTCGACGGCGGGGCGTGGAGCGACGACCTCGACTTCACGATCACCGCCGACGGCGACCACACCGTCGACTACCGCGCGTTGTGGAACGGCCGTGAGGTGCCCGAGGTCGCCGGATCCCTGCCCGTCCGCATCGACACCGCCGCCCCGACCACCGCGGCCTCGGTCGAGGAGCCCTCGACCCTGCGGCGCCTGATGCAGCCGGCCGCGGTGTTCCAGGCTCTGGCCCCCACCGAAGCCACGGTGGTGTTCGCGGCGACGGATGCCACCTCGGGCGTTGCCCTGACCGAGTACTCGCTCGACGGAACCACATGGACCGCCGGCTCCCGCGTGACCCTCACCGGCGCCGGCGACCACGTCGTGCAGTTCCGCTCGACCGATGTGGCGGGCAACCGCGAACAGGTGCAGTCCGTGACCGTCACGGTGCGAGCGGGCACCGCCCCGGGCGACGGTGACGGTTTCGGCACGGGCCCCGGCACGGGCTCCGGCACGCCCGGTGCTCCCGCGGGAACGATCGGCGGGCCGGGGAGCTCGGACGGCGGCACCGCCAGCGGTCTCGCCGGCACAGGCTCGGAGGCGCCCGTGGTTCTCGGCATCCTGGCCCTGGCTCTGTCGGCTCTCGGCGCCGCACTGCTCGGGGCACGCCGCCGCCGCGCCTGACCGGGTGCGCGCGTTCCCCCGCCGCGCACCTCGCGAGTGTCCAAAACACCCGGACGAAATTTCGGAACGTCCGGGTGTTTTGGACACTCAACGGGCAGACGACGCGTCACCGACCGCCCAGCGGAGGCAGCGCGCGCCGCGCAGGCCGCCGACTGTT